>NZ_QTPO01000030.1 GCF_003853645.1 Burkholderia sp. Bp9143
GCGACGGCATACGCCGCGCATCCCCGAAGACGTCCGTCGACCCCGCATGCGGCGGGACTCGCATGAACAGACCCTAGCGTAGCAGCGACCGCGGCCGCGTTCCAGCGGCGCGGCCCGTGTCAGCCTTGCGACGAAGGCAGGTACGGCATCGGATTGACGGGCTTGCCGTCGCGCCGCACTTCGAACAGCAGCGCGACACGCGAGTTGTCGAGGTCGCCCATCTCCGCGATCTCGTCGCCCTGGCGCACGATGTCGCCGGTCTTCACGAGCAGCTTGCGGTTGTGCGCATAGGCCGTGAGGAAATCCGCGTTGTGCTGGACGATGATCAAGGTGCCGTAATCGTTCAGGCCGGTGCCCGCGTACATCACGCGACCGTCGGCCGCCGCGCGAACCGGATCGCCCGGCCGGCCGGCGATCTGGATACCGCGGTTCTGCCCCGGCCGGAACGCGTCGACGATCCTGCCGCGCGCGGGCCACGAGAGCGCCACCGCGCCCGCATGCCGCCTGGTTTCCTTCACGACCTGCCGGTCGCTCGCCGTCGACGCGCTCGCCTGCGCGGTGCCCGCCGCACTGCTCGCGGCGACCGGCGCGGCCGCCTGTGTGCTGCCGTTCGTGCCCGGCGCCGGCAACGGCTGCTGCCGGACGATGCGCAGCACCTGCCCCATGCGCAACTTGCCGCGCGCGTCGAGCTTGTTCCACGTACGCAGGTCGGCGACGCTGCAGTCGTTCGCGGATGCGATGCCCGACAGCGTGTCACCGCGTTTCACCACGTACTTCTGCGCGACGAGAATAGGTGCCGGCGGCGCCGCTGGCGTGGCCACCGGCGCGGCGGCGGGCTGGCCCGACGGCGCGCCCGCCAGCGTGTCGCTCGGCGGAACGGACTGCGTGCCGGCACAACCGGCCATGACGAGCACGGCGGCCAGGCCGGACAGCCACGCCGACTTGCGGCAAATCTCGCGCAGTTTCATGGACGATCGACTCCGGTTTGACAATCTTTCAAGCATCTCAAAAACGGAACGGCCGACGTGTAACCGGATGCAAACAATGATGACAAACGATCACGAACCGGGCGCCGGCAGACGCTTGTTACCGGTAATACGGTCGAATTCGGAAAAACTTGACGGTATTGGGTGGGCAGTGCGGAAGAAATTTCGTGACGTGCCATTATTTCGAATGGCTTTCACCGCACGGCTGGTCGCGCCGGCCGCCCGCTCAACGCAGCCAGTCGACCAGCTCCGCGCAGGCCCACGCGACGCCGATGCACAGGAACAGCAGGTGCAGCGCGATCTTGAACGACACACCCCACGACGAATCGACGCGCATGACAGTCTCCCCCGGTTGATATGCGGCCATGATCCGGCATCGATCCCGCCCCGAAAATGCGGAACCGGCGAACGGGGTCTCAGGCCCAGCCTGAGACCGGCGCGGCGGTTCCTGCTAAGTTATCGGCCATACCAAACCTCACGCGCCCCACCCCACCATGCGCTTCGACCTGACCGACCTGCGGCTCTTCCTGAACATCTGCGAGGCCGGCACGATCACCGGCGGCGCCGAGCGGACCCACATCACGCTGCAGGCCGCGAGCGAGCGCATCCGCGGGATGGAGGACGAACTCGGCGTGCCGCTGCTGCACCGGACCAAGGCGGGCGCGCAGGTGACCGACGCCGGCCGCGCGCTCGAGCACCACGCGCGCACGGTGCTGCAGCAGATCGACCACATGCGCGGCGAACTGCAGCAATACGGCCAGGGGCTGCGCGGACACATCCGGCTGCTGTGCAACACGGCGTCGCTGAGCGAATACCTGCCCGACGCGCTTGCCGCGTATCTGCCGCATCATCCGAAACTGTCGATCAGCGTCGAGGAACGCTCGAGCCAGGAAATCGTGCATGCGATCCGCAACAAGACGGCCGAGGTCGGCATCGTCGCCGATTCGGTCGGGCTCGGCGGGCTCGAACAGAAGCCGTTCCGCGAGGACTGGCTGATCGCGGTCGTGCCGGCCGGACATCCGCTCGCCGCGCGCGACAAGGTCGCGTTCGACGAGATCGCCGACGTGGACTTCATCGGGCTGACCGACGGCAGCGCGCTGCAGGTCCATCTCGCGGACCAGGCGCGTGCGCTCGGCAAGCGGATCCGCTACCGTGTGCAGCTGAAGAGTTTCGATGCGATCTGCCGCGTGATCGAAAGCGGCGTGGGGATCGGCATCGTGTCGCGCCATGCGGCCGAGCGCGCGATGCAGACGATGGACGTGCGGCTCGTCGAGCTGTCCGACGCGTGGAGCCACCGCAAGCTGACGCTCTGCGCGCGATCGTTCGATGCACTGCCGAAGTACACGCAGGCATTCGTGTCGTATCTGTCGTGCGAAACACCGCCGCACTGAACGCCGCGCGCCCTCCGCAACAGCCTGGGCGATACACGAGGAGACACCGCCGCCATGACCGAACCCGACCTCGCCACGCACTACCGCGCCTACATCGACTGCCTGAACCGGCAGGACTGGCCGGCGCTCGGCCGGTACGTCGCCGACAACGTGATCCACAACGACCGGCCGCTCGGCCTCGCCGGTTACCGCGCGATGCTGGAGCAGGATTTTCGCGACATTCCGGATCTCCGTTTCGAGATCCGGCTGCTCGTCTGCGAACCGCCGAGCATCGCATGCCGGCTTCGCTTCGCCTGTGCGCCGAAAGGGACATTCATGGGACTCGCCGTGGACGGCACGCGCGTCACGTTCGCCGAGAACGTGTTCTACGAATTTCACGACGGCAGGATCCGGCAGGTATGGTCGGTGATCGACAAGGCCGCGATCGAAGCGCAGCTGTAACGATGCCGGCCGTCACGGCTTACCGCAGCCCCGACACGGCCATGTAGGCGCCGAGCGCGATCATCCCGACGAAGAAGCAGCGCTTGAACGCCTTCTCGCTCATCACGCGCCGCGCATATTGCCCGCCGATCATCCCGGCGAGCGCCGGCACGAGCGCCAGCGCGGATACGCCGAGATCGACCGTCTGCAGCGCGCCCGTCACGTGCAACTGCAGGCCGAGCGCGATCGTCGACGCGGTAAACGACAGCCCGAGCGCCTGGATCAGGTCGTCCTTCGACAGGCGCAGCGCCTGCAGGTATGGCACGGCCGGCACGACGAACACGCCGGTCGCGGCCGTCACGACGCCCGTCAGGTAGCCGACCGCGGCCGACAGCCACGGTTCGTGACGGCCCGGCGCGGGCAGCCGCGCGGCGGCGAGCCCCCAGCAGCCGTACGCGACCAGCACGATGCCGAGTGCCGCGTGGGTCCACGCGCTGCCGGCCGCGAGCGCCGGCAGCCCGCCCGTCAGCGTGCCGATCGTCAGCCCGGCGAGCAGCGGCCACAAGCGCCGCAGCAACGGCCCGAACGACGGGCCGAGCCACAACTGCCACACATTGGTGATGAACGACGGCACGAGCAGCAGGCTCGCCGCGGCGGACGGCGGCATCGCGAGCGTCAGCAGCCCCATCGCGATCGTCGGCAGCCCGAGGCCGATCATGCCCTTGACCGCGCCGGCCAGCAGAAAGACCAGCACGATGATCGTCAGCGTATGAACTTGCATGGAAGGCGCTCCGTCCGGTGAATACGGCGCCGATGGTGAACCACCGTCACGCCGCCCGCCATCTGGTTTTGCCTGAGGCTGGCTCGGGCTCGCCCAGCGCGCCCCGTCGCCTCATCACCCCGCCAGGCTCTCCGTTCAGGCCCCATGCGCCGGCCCCCGTCCCTGCTCGCTGTCGAGGCGCGCCATCCGGGGCCGGATAACGCTCGCCGACAGCCGCCCCGGCGGGAACCGCCGTTTCGATGTCATCGGGATCATTGACCGTTAGTTGCGAAATAGAGGATTGCAATGCGTCCTGAATCTGAATGCGCTTGCGCGCCGATCAGCGGCACGATGCCGTCGCGGTGCGGCCAGCACCCATGCGATCACGGATGCAATGAACGCGAAACGCCCAACCCAATCATTCGATGCTGATCAACAATGGAGGCTGCCCCCATCCGCCCACGCTCCCGCCCCGCATGGACCATCTGCATGCAATGCGCATCTTTGCGCGCGTCGCCCACCTCGGCAGCTTCACGAAAGCGGCCGAGCAGCTGCAATTGCCGCGCCCGACGGTCAGCAATGCCGTCCAGTATCTGGAGAAGCACCTGAACGTACGCCTGTTGCAGCGGACGACGCGGCGGGTCGCACTGACCGCCGAAGGCGCGACCTACTACGAGCGCTGCACGCGGCTGCTGGCCGATCTGGACGACGCCGAGACGCTGTTCGACGATGCCGGTGCATCGCCGCGCGGCCTGATCCGCGTCGACCTGCCCGAGCGCTTCGCGCTGGACAAGGTGATTCCGGCGCTGCCGGATTTCCACGCGCGATATCCCGACCTGCGCGTCGTGCTCGGCACGACCGACCGCTTCGTCGATCTCGTCGCCGATGGCGTCGACTGCGCGGTGCGGGTCGGCGTGCTGTCCGACACGTCGCTGGTCGCGCGCCGCGTCGGCGAGATGGCGCAGATCAACTGCGCGTCGCCCGCGTATCTTGCGCGATACGGCACGCCGCGCTCGCCGGATGATTTGCCCGACCACGTCGCGGTCGGCTATTTCTCGAGCCGCACGGGCCGCGAGCTGGACTGGGAATATGCGGACATGGATTCGGGCGCGCTGCAAACCGTGAAGATGCGCAGCGTGGTCGCGGTGAACAGCTCGCACGCGTATCTCGCGTGCTGCATCGCGGGCCTCGGGTTGATCCAGGCGCCGCGCGACGGGCTTGCACCGCTGCTCGAGGACGGCTCGCTGGTCGAGGTGCTGCCGGAATGGCATGCCGCGCCGCTGCCGGTGTCGGTCGTGTTTCCGAACAGCCGGCATCTCGCCCCGCGCGTGCGGATCTTCGTCGACTGGCTCGCGCACACGCTCGACGACACGCACCGGGCGGAATGACGACAGCCGGCGCCGGGGCAACCCGCCCCGGACACCGGCCGGTCAGCACATCAGAACTTGTGGCGAATCGCGGCGCGCACCGCGAACTGGTTCGCCGACGACGACGGACCGTCCGTCCCGATCACATAGCCACCGTCGGCCGCGGTGCCCGTCTTGTCGCCGGCGACCTTCTGCCACGCGCCCTGCAGGTAGACGTCGGTACGCTTGGACAGGCTGTAGTCGGCCATCAGCCCGACGGTGTGGTATTTCGGCTTGAACGGACCGGCCGCGGCATCGAACTTGCCGTCCGTGTATACGTACTGCGCTCCGAGATAGAAATCGGGCGTGAGCTGGTACTTGCCGTTGATCTCGAAGTTCTGGAACTTGGTCGCGGTCAGCCCGAGGCCCGAGAACGTCGACGCCGGCAGATAGACGGTCGACACCGGGTTCTTCACGTCCGTCTTCGTATAGACGAAGCCGACCGTCGCCGGGCCGAACGTGTAGTTCACGCCGCCGCCGAAGATGCGCAGGCGGTCGGCGATGAAATTCGCATCGTCGGCCGCGATCGCGCCCGCGCTGCCGACGCCCGGGCTGTTCGCCTGCAGATACGCGGCCGCGACCTGCAGCCCGGCGAGCGAATACTGCGCGCCGATGCTGTACTGGCGGTTGGTCGAGAAGCCGGTGCTGTTGCTGAAGCTGTAGGTGCCGCCGAACGACAGCCCGTTCCAGTCGGGGCTCGCGTACTTGACCGTGTTGTTGACGCGGAACGAGTTGTCCGTGTTGTCGTTGTCGAACGGGTGCGAGAACAGCGTGCCGCCCCAGTTGCCGTTCGCGGTCAGCGGCGCGAGATAGTCGACGACGGAATCGTACTGACGGCCGAACGTCAGCGTGCCGAAGCGCGACGCGCTCAGCCCGACGAATGCCTGGCGGCCGAACATCCGGCCGCCCTGGTTGAGCCGGCCGTTGTTCACGTCGAAGCCGTTTTCCAGCATGAAGATCGCCTTCAGCCCGCCACCCAGGTCCTCGCTGCCCTTCAGGCCCCAGCGGCTGCCCTGCGCATAGCCGCTCGCGAGCTGGTAATTCGCTTTTCCGACCCCATTCACGTTCACGTTGTTCGTGTAGTTGAAGCCCTCGTCGATCAGGCCGTACAGCGTCACGCTGTCCTGCGCGAAGGCCGGCGCGGCAAAAGCGGCCAGCGCGGCGGCAAAAATGACGTGCTTCTTCATGACGGATCTCCGGAGCCGGGTGCCGGGCAGGTCGTTCGCCCGGCGATTGTTTGGTCTGTTTTATAGGGGTGGCCCGCAGGGCGGACTGCGCGGTGTGCGGCCGCGAGGACAAAATGGTGTCACGTCGCAAACCGCCCGTCTATCGGGGCGTGGGCGCGGTGCGCAAAGCGTTGCGCTCGTCCAACTGCGCCGTTCGTCCGATTGCCTGACCAGGCTTGCCGGCAACGACTGGCCGGCCCGCCATCCGCGTAAACCCGGGCGGCGTCGCATCGGTGGCACAATGCGCATCCGTTCGTCATTTCTTCACGAAGTCATGCTTCACCCCGATTCATGCGCGGCGGGTGCCGGCCGCGCACGCGGCGCGCGCCGGGAGGCGGCCCGATGACCGCCGCCGCCCGGGCCGGTCGCTACGCCGAGCTCGATTTCTTCCGCGGCCTCGTGCTGCTGGTGATCGTCGTCGACCATATCGGCGGCAGCATCCTGTCGCGCGTGACGCTGCATGCGTACGCGCTCTGCGATGCGGCCGAGGTGTTCGTGTTCCTCGGCGGCTTCGCGACCGCCATCGCGTACAACTCGCTCGCCGAGCGGCACGACGAGGCCGCCGCGCGCCAGCGTTTCATCCGCCGTGCGTTCGAGATCTACCGTGCGTTCCTCGTGACGGCCGGCCTGATGCTGCTGATCACCGCCGTGCTGAACGCGTTCTCGATCGACGGCCCGAACATGCCGACCAACGATCTCGACGGCCTGCTCCACAAGCCGCTTGCCGCGCTGCGCGACATCCTGCTGTTCCGCCGCCAGCCGTATCTCGCGTCGGTGCTGCCGATGTATGCGTTCTTCGCGCTGCTGGTCCCGCTTGCGCTGCCGCTCGCACGCACGCAGCCGTGGCTGATGCTCGCGTTCAGCGGCTCGCTCTGGTACGCGGCGCCGCACATCGCGCGCTTCCTGCCGACGGTCGAAGGCGCGCCGTGGGACTTCAACCCGTTCGCGTGGCAGTTCCTGTTCGTGCTCGGCGTGATCGCGCGCTGCCAGCCCGTCTACCAGACCCTCGCGCCGAAGCCGCAGGGCTGGCTGCTGACGGCCGTGTCGCTCGCGATCGTCGCGGCCGGTGCGTACTACCGGCTGCGCATCGAGCCGTTCCCGACCGATCCGTCGATCAAGCAGAACCTCGGCGCGCTGCGGCTCGCGAACTTCCTCGCGATCGCGTGGCTCGCGGCCAAGCTCGTGCACCTCGGGTGGATGAAGAAGGTCGCGCACGCGATGCCGTGGATCGGCACGATCGGCCGCCAGGGGCTCCTGTGCTTCGTCGCCGGCACCGGCATCTCGCTCGCGGTCGACTCGCTGCTTTACCAGGCGACCGAAGGCTACCTGAACGTGCCGCTCGGCCTGGCCGCCGACGTCGTCGCGATGGGCCTGCTGTATCTCGTCGCGAAGCTCCATGCGCCGCTCGTGTCGCGGCTGCCGTTCCCGTTCCGTTCGCGGCGATGATGCGCCGCGCCGTCATGCGCCGCTGCTACGATAGCGGGCGCTTCTCCTGAAACGCTTCGCCATGCGCCGACTCGCCCTTCCGTTCGCCGTCGCCCTGATCGCCGGCTCCATCGCCACCGCCCACGCCACGCCGGGCGGGCCCGCCGTTTCGCCGGCGCCGTCCGTGCCAGCTGCCGCGATCGTCCCGCCTGCAACGGTCGCGCCGGCCGCCCAGGAGCCGCCGGTCAATCCGGGCAGCAGCGTCATGCTGCGCGCGTTCCGGTCGGCGTCCCTGAAGCGCGACTGGTCGTACACGGTCTACCTGCCGCCCGGCTACAACCCGGAAGGCGCGCGCTATCCGGTGCTGTACCTGCTGCACGGCAATGCCGGCAATGCGAACGACTGGATCACGCAGGGCCGGCTGCAGGCCACCGCCGACACGCTGATCGAGCGCCGCGAGATCCCGCCCGTCGTGATCGTGATGCCGCAAGGCGGCACCGACTGGTACGTCGACCGCAAGGAGAAGATGCAGAGCGCGTTCCTGAACGACCTGCTGCCGGAAGTTGAAGCGCACTTCGCGGTGTCGAACCAGCGCGCGGGCCGCGCGATCGGCGGCGTGTCGATGGGCGGCTTCGGCGCACTGCGATTCTCGCTGCTCGAACCGGGCCTGTTCTGTGGCGCGATGCTGCTGAGCCCCGCGATCTACGCGAACGAGCCGCCGCTCAATTCCGCCGCGCGCTATGTCGGCGTGTTCGGCGACCGGCAGTTCGATCCGCGCGTGTGGCACGAACTGAACTACCCGGCGCTGTTGCGCGGCTATTTCGCGCGCAACTGGCGCGTGCCGATGTTCATCGCGGCCGGTGACGACGACCTCACGATCCAGGCCGAATCGAGCGTGCTGTACACGCAACTGCGCCGCGCGCAGAACCCGGCCGAGCTGCGCATCGTCGACGGCGGGCATACGTGGGAAGTGTGGCGCGGGCTGCTCGGGCAGGGATTGAAGTACGCACTGGAGTGCGTGAAGTAACGAGACCGGATGACGCGTCAGGCAGCCGCACGCTGGCTATCCGACGCGTCATCCTCCATCGAGTCGCCGTTCCCGGTGCACCGCACGAGTCGGCGCGCCCGCCGGACCGCACGCGATTCAATTCCACGCATGACGCGCCGGCCGCACCCCGTTCAGGTAGTAGTTGCCGACGAGGTGATACTTCCACCGCACCGGATCGTGCAGCGTGTGCGTGCGCGCATTGCGCCAGTGCCGGTCGAGATTGTGTTCGGCGAGCGTCGACTGCGTGCCGGCCAGCTCGAACAGCTTCTCGCCCGCGAGCAGCGCGATCTCGGTCGTCAGCACCTTCGCCTCGCCGACCGCGACCGACGCACGCGCGACATCGTCGTCGGTCACCGTGCCGCGCGCGCCGATCGCGTCCAGCGTGCGCGCCGCGCGTTCGAGCAGCGCTTCGGCCGCATGCAGCTGGATATGCAGGCGGCCGATCTCGCGGACGATCAACGGATCGTCGGCCGCCCGCTCGACGCCGCTGTCGACCCACGGCCGCGTGCGGGTGCGCACGAACGCCTCCGTATCGGCGATCGCAGCCTTCGCGATGCCGGCATCGATCGCCGCCTGGATGATCTGCGACAGCGGGCCGTTGAGCGTCGGTTCGTCCGATACGCGCTGCGCGTTCAGCACATGTGAGGCCGGCACGCGCACGCCGTCGAGCACCACCGTGCCGCTCGCGGTCGTGCGCTGCCCGAAACCCGACCAGTCGTCGATCACGGTCAGCCCCGGCGTCGGCTGCGAAATGTAGGCGAGCCACGCCTGCCGTGCATCGTCGAGGCCGAGCACCGGCACGTAGTGCGCGAACAGCGCACCGGTCGAATAGAACTTCGTGCCGTCGACGACATAGTCGTCGCCGTCGCGCCGCACGCGTGTCTTCAGGTCGAGCACATGCTTCGTGCCCTTCTCCGAGAAGCCGTTGCCGAAGCGCTTGCCGCTGAGGATCTCCGCAAAGAAATGGCGCTTCTGCGCGTCGGTGCCAGTCAGCGCGATCACGTCGACCAGCCCGAAGTGGTTCTGCGGCAACTGCCCGAGCGACCCGTCGGCCGCCGCGACAATCTTGATCACCTCGGTGAGCGTCACATGCGACACACCCGCGCCGCCGTATGCCTTCGGCACCGTGATCGCCCACAGCCCCGACTGCGAGAACCATTCGATCTCGTCGCGCGGCAGCCGGCGCTCGCGATCGCGCTCGGCCGCCCCTTCCGCCAGCCGCTGCGCAAGTGCATGCGCAACCGCGATCGCCTGTGCGTCGTCGGCAATCACGCGGGCCACTTGCGGCTTTGCGTCGGCCGGTCGCGCCTGAATCGTCGCGCTCGTATCTGACATCAGGTTCTCCTGTCGAATGACGAAAGCATTCAATCTAGCAGCGCGCCGCAGGCCGGCAAACCGAGCGATTCTCGTAACGATATTCCTTCGGATAACAAACGACATGCCGAAGCACGGCGCGCGACCCCGTGCTTCGGCGTCGCAATCGATGCCCGAGCGTCGACGCCGCCCGTCGCCGATCCGCGTAATGCGCAGCGACGATAACGATCTGCGAATCCGTTATTGGAACGCGCGTGTCGTGCTTCCTATACTGACCTCCCGGTGCAAACGGCCCCGCCTTTCGAGGAACACCGCATGACTTCGTCGCACGCAGATACCGATCTTTCCACCGGCACCGACTACGACGCACTCGCGAGCCGGTTTCGCCCCCTCTTCGACCGCATCGCCGCCGGCACCGCCGAGCGCGAACGCCGCCGCGCACTGCCGCACGAAGCGATCGGCTGGCTGAAGGCCGCCGGCTTCGGCGCGGTACGGCTGCCGGTACGCGACGGCGGCGCCGGTGCGTCGCTGCCGCAGCTGTTCCGGCTGCTGACCGAGCTCGCCGCCGCGGACTCCAATCTGCCGCAAGCGTTGCGCGGCCACTTCGCGTTCGTCGAGGACTGGCTGAACGCGCCGCCCGGGCCGCAGCGCACGACGTGGCTCGATCGCTTCGCGAGCGGCCAGCTCGTCGGCAACGCGTGGTCGGAAGCTGGGGACGTCCCGCTCGGCCAGACCATCACGAAGGTATCGGAGCAGAACGGCCGGCTCGTGTTGAACGGCCGGAAGTTCTACAGCACCGGCAGCCTGTTCGCGGACTGGATCGACGTGTTCGCGCAGCGCGCACACGACGGCAGCGACGTGATCGTCGCGGTGGCCACCGCGCAGCCCGGCGTGATCCGCGACGACGACTGGGACGGCTTCGGCCAGACGACGACCGGCAGCGGCACGACGCGCTTCGAGAATGCGGCGGTCGACGCCGACAACGTGATCGATTTCGCGCGCCGCTTCAAATACCAGACCGCGTTCTACCAGCTGTTCCACGTCGCCACGCTGGCCGGCATCGGCCACGCAATCGTGCGCGACGCGGGCGAGCTCGTGCGCAACCGCACGCGCGTGTACAGCCACGGCAACGCCGCACGCGCCGGCGACGATGCGCAACTCCAGCAGGTGATCGGCGAAATCGCGTCGTGGTCCTATGCGGCCGATGCGCTCGCGCTGCGCGCCGCGCAGCCGTTGCAGCAGGCGTATGTCGCACGCTTCGGCGGCGACGACGAAGCCGAACACGCCGCGAACGTCGCGGCCGAAATCGAATCCGCGCAGAGCCAGCTCGTCGTGTCGGAACTCGTGCTGCGCGCGGCCACGCGCCTGTTCGACGCACTCGGCGCGTCCGCGACGCGCAGCACGACCGCGCTCGACCGGCACTGGCGCAACGCGCGCACGGTGTCGTCGCACAATCCGCTGGTGTACAAGGCGCGGATCGTCGGCGACTGGGTCATCAACGGACGCACGCCGCCGTTCGTCTGGCGCGTCGGCAACGGTGCAAGTGCAGACGCCGGCAAGGAAACGGAGGTCGCACGATGAGCAAGACCATCCGCTTCAACGCGTTCGAGATGAACTGCGTCGGCCATCAGTCACCCGGCCTGTGGGCGCATCCGCGCGATCGTTCGTGGCAATACAAGGATCTCGACTACTGGACCGATCTCGCGCGCGTGCTCGAACGCGGGATCTTCGACGCGATCTTCATCGCGGACGTGATCGGTTATTACGACGTCTACCAGGGCAGCAACTACCACGCGCTGCACCAGGCCGCGCCGATCGCGATGGCGACCGAGCATCTCGGCATCGGCATCACCGCGTCGACGACGTTCGAGCATCCGTACACGTTCGCGCGCCGGCTGTCGACCGCCGACCATCACACGAAAGGCCGGCTCGCGTGGAATATCGTCACGTCGTACCTGGAAAGCGGCGCGAAGAATGTCGGCGACAACGGACTGCGCACGCATGACGACCGCTATGCGGTCGCGGCCGAATACGTGGAGGTGCTGTACAAGCTGTTCGAAGGCAGCTGGGAAGACGGCGCGGTCGTGCGCGATCGCGACGGTCGCGTGTTCACGCATCCGGAGAAGGTGCACGAGATCGGCCACAAGGGGCGCTTCTTCGACGTGCCCGGCTATCACCTGTGCGAGCCGTCGCCGCAGCGCACGCCGGTGCTGTTCCAGGCCGGCGCGTCCGGCCCCGGCAAGGCGTTCGCCGCGCAGCACGCCGAATGCGTGTTCGTCGCCGCGCCGACCCGCCCGCAGCTTGCGCGCTATGTCGCCGACGTGCGCGCGCAGGCGGCGGCCGCGGGCCGCGACGCGCACGACGTGCTGATCTACAACCTCGTCACGGTGATCGTCGACGAGACCGACGAGAAGGCGCAAACCAAGTTCGACGAGTACCGCCGCTATGTGTCGTACGACGGCTCGCTCGTGTTCATGTCCGGCTGGACCGGCATCGATTTCGGCCAGTACGCGCCGACCGATCCCGTCAGACGCGTCGAGACGAATGCGATCGTGTCGGCCGTCGAGCATCTGGCGGGCGGCGACACCGCGTGGACGATCGAGGAACTGGCGGCCTGGGGCGGCATCGGCGGAATGGGGCCCGTGTTCGTCGGCTCCGCGCAGACCGTCGCGGACATCCTGCAGGAATGGGTCGCCGCGACCGACGTCGACGGCTTCAATCTCGCGTATGCCGTTGCGCACGAAACCTTCGAGGACATCGTCCGCTACCTCGTGCCGGAGTTGCAGCGGCGTGGCGTCTATCCGACCGAATACGCACCCGGCACGCTGCGCGAGAAGCTGTTCGGCAGCGCGGCGCGGCTGCCGGACGCGCATCCGGCCGCTCGGTTTCGCGACATCGAGCAGATCAAGCGCGATGCGCAACGAGTGGCCGACTACGCGTGACGGCAACGCGGCCGCCCCGCTTTCCCGGCGGACGACCGCGTCACTGTCGCACCGGTCGCCCGACGCACCACCGCTGATCGCGCCGCACCTTTCAGCTCAAAGCCACGTCCCGCCCTGCCGCTCGCTCGGTTCATCGGCGAGCGCGTCGAAATCGTGAATCCAGTCCAGGTGATGCAGCACGCTGTCGCGCTCGCCGAGACGCGCGTTGCGCGCCTGCGCGGCCGGCCCGTCGGGCAGATGCAGCACGTCGGCCGCGGAGATCGACGCGTACTGCACCTTGCGCGTGCGGCCGCGCCGCAGCCGCTCGTACGCTTCCTGCGCCTCGCGCCAGTTGCCGGGCCCCGCCTTCGCCAGTTGCGCGGCCAGCACCATCGCGTCCTCGATCGACTGATTCGCGCCCTGCCCGTGATGCGGCACCAGCGCATGCGCGGCGTCGCCGATCAGCGTCACGCGCCCGCGGCTCCAGCGGCCGAGCGGCGGCCGGTGGAACAGCCCCCAGCGCTGGCTGATCGGCACCGCGGTGATCATCTGCACCACCGCCGGATGCCAGTCCCTGAACAGGCGCAACTGCTCGCCCTCTTCCGCCGGCATCACCCAATCGCGCGACGGCCACGGCGACGGATGACGCTCGACCAGCAGGAAGTTCTGGTCGCCTTTGTCGCCGATCGGATAGTGCAGCAGGTGGCCGTGCGGTCCGACCCAGAACTGAATGGTCTCGGGATCGGGCAGCAGGTCCATCCGCTCGGCCGGCACCACGCCGCGAAAACCCGAGCAACCCGAATACAGCACGTCGTCGTAGCCGAGCATCCAGCGCCGCGTGATCGAACGCGCGCCGTCCGCGCCGATCACGAGATCGGCATCGACACGTTCGCCGTTGTCGAACGACAGCGTGACGCGATCCGGATGCTGCGCGAGATCGACGAGCCGATGGCCGAGATGAATCTGCTCGACCCCGACCGCCTTCGACAGGATCGCCTGCAGGTCCGCGCGGTGCACGCCCCAGTACGAGCCGCCGAACTGGCGGCGATAGTCGGGTTCGCCGCGATGATGGCCGATCACCGCACCGCTGCGCCCGTCGCGATAGACGAGGCCCGGAATCTCCGCGCACACCGCGTCGAAAGCCGGACGTAATCCCATCCGTTCGTAGAAGCGCGTCGCGTTGGCCGACAGCGCGACGGCCGCCCCTACCTCGCGCAACACGTCGGTCTGCTCGTACAGTTGCGCGTCGATGCCCTGCTCGCGCAAGGCGAGCGCCAGCGTCAGGCCGCCGATGCCGGCCCCGACGATCGCGATCTTCAGATTCGTCTGCATGATGAACGTGTCTCCGATATTCAGATGATGAATGGTCGAGGCCGCGGCGCGCGTGGCCTGCCAGGCGCGCCTGTCGAATGCAGGCGCCGTATCGGTATTGTCAGCAGCGCCCCCTCATCCCACAATAAAATGCACGGAATCTGCTTCATCACTGAACGGAATGACCGGAGGCCACGCCGAACCATGGAACTGAGCGAAATCGACCTCAACCTGCTGTTGCTGTTCCAGCGGCTGATGCAGGAGCGGCGCGTGTCGACCGTCGCCGAGCAGATGAACATGAGCCAGCCGGGCGTGAGCAACGCGCTCGCGAAGCTGCGCCGCCGGCTCGGCGATCCGCTGTTCGTGCGCGGGCCGGGCGGCGTGGTCCCGACGCCGTTCGCACTGCGCCTGGCCGAACCGGTTGCGCACGCGCTGTCGACGCTTCATGCCGCGCTCAACCCCGAGACCGGTTTCGATCCGCTGCGCGCGTCGCGCACGATGACGATCGGGATGACCGATATCGGCGAAGTCGTGTTCCTGCCCGCGCTGCTCGAACATCTTTCGCGCGCGGCACCGGGCATTGCACTCAATACTGTGCGCAACACGAGCGTCAACCTCGCCGACGAGATGGCCGACGGCCGCGTCGATCTCGCGATCGGGCTGTTGCCGCAACTGCAGGGCGGCTTCTATCAGCGCCGGCTGTTCGATCAGCGGTACGTGTGCCTGTTCCGGCGCGGGCATCCGCTCGAAGACGCGCCGCTGACGGTCGACGCGTGGCGGGACGCCGAGCATCTCGTCGTGGTGTCGGCCGGCACCGGTCACGGGCAGGTGGACGAATGGCTGAAGCGGCGTCGCGTGAAGCGCCGCGTGCGGCTGACGGTGCCGCATTTCATGAGCGTCGGCTATATCCTGCAGCGCACCGACCTGATCGCGACCGTGCCGGAACACCTCGCGTTGCAGCTCGCCGCGCCGTTTTCGCTGGGCTGGCGCGCGTTGCCGGTCACGCTGCCGGGCGCGCCGATTCACATGCTGTGGCATACGCGCGTGAATCAGGACGAAGGCAACCGGTGGTTGCGGGATGTCGTGGTCGGCCTGTTCGCGGAAGCCGGAACGCGCGGACGGAAGGCCGCACCGGCGCGCAGGAAATAGCGGCGCGCGCGGCGAAACCCGTGGTACGCCGCGGTACGATGTCGCTTCGACCGGCGCACGGCGAGTCCATCGCGCACCCGCCGCCTCTTTCCACCCCCCAACCCGCAGGGAATCAAGCCATGTCTGTCTCGAAGCAGTTCGCCGCCGTCACGGGCGCCGGCTCCGGCATCGGTCGTGCCGCAGCGATCGCGCTCGCCAACGCCGGATTTGCCGTCGCGCTGATCGGACGCAAGGAAGCATCGTTGCGTGAAACGAAAGAGGCGATCGTCGCCGCCCACGGCGACGCGCACATGTTTCCGGCCGACGTCACCGACGAAACGTCGGTCGAACATGCGTTCGCCCAGATCGCGCAGCGGTTCGGACGGCTGGACGTCCTCTTCAACAACGCCGGCCGCAACGCGCCGGCCGTTCCGCTCGACGAATACGACGTCGGCGTATGGAACGACGTCGTCGCGACGAACCTGACGGGCGTCTTTCTGTGTGCGCGGGCCGCGTGGCGCCTGATGAAGGCACAAACGCCGCAGGGTGGCCGGATCATCAACAACGGCTCGATCTCCGCCTATACCCCGCGCCCGAACACGATCGCGTACACGGCCACCAAGCATGCAGTGGCCGGCATCACCAAGTCGCTCGCGCTCGACGGCCGTGCGTACAACATCGCCTGCAGCCAGATCGACATCGGCAACGCGGCGACGTCGCTGACGGACCGGATGACGGAAGGCGTGCCGCAGGCGGACGGACGCATGGCGCCCGAAGCACGGATGGATGTCACGCATGTCGCCAACGCGGTAGTTCAGATGGCGAATCTTCCGCTGGATACGAACATCCTGAACATGACGATCATGGCGACCACGATGCCGTTCGTGGGACGCGGATAGGTCGAGCCGCCGCTCCTTTTTCGCCACACCGGCCCGCGATGTCGGTCACGCTGCCCGGTGTCCCCACGAAGTCGTCCTTGACAAGTTGCGGGTCGCAACTATTATTACTTGCGACTCGCAACTTTCCGTCGGACTGGTCATGGACCTCATCGATATTCCCGCGAAGCCTCGCGATGCAACGATCCTCGAGCTTCGCGATTTTTCCCGCAAGCTGGTTCGCGAACTGGGTTTCATGCGCGCGACATTGGCCGATAGCGATCTGGCGCCGTCGGCGGTTCACGCCGTTCTCGAAATAGGCATGGCGCCCGGCATCAGCGCAAAGGATCTGGGCAGCATCCTGCGTCTGGACAAGTCAAACACGAGCAGGCAGCTTTCCCGGCTCGAAGCGGCCGGCTTCGTGACGCGCCGCATCTCGCCCGACGATGCGCGTGCGACGGAGTTGTACCTGACTGACGACGGGCAAGAACTTCGCGAAAAGATCGACCAGTTTGCGACACGTCAGGTGTCGAACGCTTTACGCCGGATGGTTCCGGCGGACCAGCAAACCCTCGTCCGCGCCCTCGCCCTTTATAGCGATGCACTCGCGCAAGACAACGTTGCCGGGGCGCCGACGCCGAAACCGGACGCCGCGCGGATTGTCGACGGCTACCAACCCGGCTGTATCGGCGACATCGCAAGCCTTCACGCGCGGTTCTATTCGGAACACTGGGGGTTTGGCGCCTTCTTCGAGAAAAAGGTTGCCACCGAGCTCGCGGAATTTGCCGGCACCCTGCCAGCCGCAGGCAAGGCTCTGTGGCTCCATGCCGAAAACGGCCGCGCGCTCGCCTCTGTCGCAATCGACGGGAATCAAGCCACGGGCGTCGCGCATTTGCGATGGTTCATTGTCGACGACGTATTGCGCGGTTCCGGTATCGGGCGGCAACTGATGACGCGCGCGATGCATTTCGTCGACGCGCAGCAGTTCGGCGAGACTTACCTGTGGACGTTCAAGGGGCTGGATTCGGCACGTCACCTGTACGAATCGTTCGGCTTTACGCTGACCAGCGAATCGGAGGGCGCGCAATGGGGAACCCACGTCATCGAGCAGCGCTTCAGCCGGCGCCGGCCAAGCCAGTAAATCGCCGCACGCTTCATCGATCGTGATAGATCGCGAGCCAGATGCTCGGCTCGTCAGGATGCGTCCACGCGACACGATGCCGGCAATGCGGTTCGATCAGCACGTAGTCGCCGGGGCGCATGTCGTGCAGCGTCGCGTCCGCCTCGAACTCGAGCACCGCCGCGCCTGACAGCAGCACCACCCATTCGGCGCGCGAATCGTCGTACCAGAACCCGTCGGGACTCGTGTGCCCCATCGACACGATCCGCTCGACGTTCAGGCGCGCGCCGGTGACGAGCACGTCGACGCGCTCGTCGTCGCCGCGCGCTCCCTCGATGCTGAACAGGTTGCCGGTTTGGAGGTGCATGGTTCAACCCCGGGTCGGCCTTCGACTGAAGGCGAATGACGCCCACTGTAGCGCGAAGGCCGGCATCGCGGCGAACTTGTTGAGGGTCCCGGCAAAGCCGGCACTCACACGGCCGCCTCGTCATCGATATCGCGCGCCGTCGGTTCATGACGCACGATCCACAGAAACACGATCGGCGTGGCCGCGCTGACCGCGACGATCCAGAACATGTCCGTGCCGAGGCGGGCCTGCAGGATCGGCAGCACGAACAGCGCGAGCGCCTGGCCGATCCCGCACAGCGACCGCCCGAAGCCGACACCGGTGCCGCGGATGGCCGCCGGATACGACAGCGTGGGATAGATCATCATCTGCGCGCCCGGCCCGAAGCCTTCGGCGAACAGCCAGGTGCCGAGCATCAGCAGCACGAGGCCGACCGCGAGCGCGCCGTGCGGATGCCCCGTCAGCGCGAGCGCGACGAGTGCGACGAACTGCAGCGCGAAACCCGCGATCGCGACATGACGCGACGGATAGCGATAGGCAAGGCGCATGCCCAGCAATCCGCCGGTGAACGCAAACAGCACGTTCAGCGCGAGCGACGCCGCGATCGTCTCGAACACGCCCGCGCCGAGAAACTGCGACAGGATCGACGGCAGGAAGAACGCGATCGCCGTGTATTCGAACGGGATGCACAGGTTCATCACGCTGGCGACGATCGTGCGGCCGAGATACGGACGCTGGAACAGCACGCGAATCCGCACGGGCGGCTGGCTCGGCGCGCGCGGCGCGTCCTCCGCTTCGTGGGCGTGAATCCCGTACGACTCGCGAAGAATGCGCGCGGCATTGGCCAGGTCGCCCTGGTTCGCGGCCCACAACGGCGATTCGTTCATGAAGCGATTCCGGACCAGGATGATGACGAGCGCGGGCACCGCGCCGAAGATCAGCGACGCGCGCCACAGCCAGCCCGCATGCTCGGCCGGCAGCAGGAAGTACATGCCGAAGATCAGCAGGAAGCACACCGACGACGCCACGTACCACATCGGGCACCACGCGGCGAGCCGCGACGCCTTGTTGCCGCGGCCGTCGAACTTCGAGAATTCCGCGAGAAACGCCATCGCCACGGGCAGGTCGATGCCGACCCCGAGGCCCATCACGAAGCGTGCGGCGATCAGCACCCAGACGTTCGGCGCAAGCCCGGCCGCGATCGCCGCGACCACGAAGAACAGCATGTCGGCCATGAATACCTGATAACGACCGATCCTGTCGGTCAGCCATCCGCCGATCAGGCTGCCGAAGATCGTGCCGATCATGATCGCCGAGCCGACCAGCCCGGTCAGCGCGGGCGTCAGGCCGAATTCTCGCGCGACGTCGTCGATGCCGTACGACAGCGTCGTCAGGTCGTACGCATCGAGAAACACGCCGCCGAGCGCGAGCAGCACGATCATCCGTGCATGGCTGACGGAGCTGTCCGCCGTATTGATCAGGCGCGCCACATCGCTCGCGGAGCGGATGGGCGCGGAAACCGGCGTGACAGCGTTCAGATCGATCGAACTCATCGCATTCCCTTGTTCGCCGCATGGCCGGCGATGTCCACATGGAGACAGGAACCCGACACGTGCATGCTCGATCGCCATCACTTGAAAAGCGGATGCTGGAGCGTCGGCACGCATGCGTTCGGGTTCCGGAAGCGACGATTCTGTTCTCGCGATCCGGTATTCCCAACCGATATAAATCGATAAATTATTCGGTGTACGTCATAAAGTTGCCCGGCCGCGTGCGCCTGGACGCCGCGCGCATGCGCAATCGCGCCGCGGCGGGCGCGAGGCAATTTTCATGCTGCCACGCGCCGGCGTGTCGTGCCCGGCGTCATGCCGGCGGCTGAAACGCGGCGACCTTGTTCCGGCCGGTCGCCTTCGCGTAGTACAACGCCTCGTCGGCAGCCTTGATCACGCTGCCGGCCTCCTCATCGTGCTCGGGCGTCCAGCTCGCGAGGCCGATACTGGCGGTGACACGCCCATGCTCGCTGCCGGCGTGCTCGAGCGCCAGCTCGTCGATCGCCGCACGAATTCGCTCGGCGATCTGAGCGGCACCTGTCTCGGATGTGTCGGGGAGCAGCACGACGAATTCCTCCCCGCCGTAGCGGGCCGCGGTATCGGCCGGCCGCCGGATGTTGTCGCCGATGCAGCGCGCCACCGCGGCCAGCGCGTCGTCGCCCGCCTGGTGGCCGTAGGTATCGTTGTAGGCCTTGAAGCGGTCGACATCGACGAACAACAGCGAGAACACCGATCGCGCCCGCCGCGCGCGACGCCATTCGTGATCCAGCACTTCCGCGAAGCTGCGGCGATTGTTCAGGCCGGTGAGACCGTCGGTGCGGGCGAGCAGCACGAGTTCCGACTCGGCGCGTATCCGGCGCCGGAGTTGCGTGCCGAGCATGAAGGACACCGCGATGAACGCGGCGCCGAACATCGCCACCAGCGCGCCGATCGTCACGGCCCGGTGCCGCCACGCCGCAAAGATATCCTCCTCCGCTTCGGCGACCATGATCATCAACGGCAGCTTCGGCAGATGCCTGAAGTAGTAGAGCCGGCGCACGCCGTCGAGCGACGCGGTTTCCGAGAACACACCCTCCCGCGCGGTCTGGAATCGCTTGAAGGTCGCGGCCTGGCTGATGTCGCGGCCGATGGTGCGGACGTCGTATGGCTGACGCATCACCATGACGCCGTCGCTGCCGATCAGCGACATCGAACCATGCTGCCCCAGTGACAGGCCCGCAAACAGCTGGTGGAAATACTCGAGATTGACCGCAATGACCACGACCCCGGCAAACGAGCCGTCCGGGTTCGAGATCCGCCGCGTCAGCCCGATGCTGAGCGCGCCCCCGCGCAGGCGCGACGGATAGGGGTCGCTCACATAGAGTCCGGCATCCGGATTGTCACGATGGACGGTGAAGTACTTGCGATCGGCGAAATTGCCGTGGCGCGGCTGGTCGTTGGCCGAATCGAGGATGATGTTGCCGCTGGCATCGAGTACCAGCATCGAGCCGAGAAATCGTGCCGTCATCGCGTTGTCGAACAGCACCGCGCGCCGCACGCTCGCAGGCGCGGCCGTCAGGTCGTGACGTTGAAGCCCCGCGATCACCGCCTGCAGCGACAGGTCATAGAGTTCGAAATTGCGTTCGATGTCGCGCTCGGCGATCAGCCCGAGATTGCGGGAGGTTTCGCTCGCTCGCTCGAGCGCGTCGTTGCGGCTCTGGAGCAGTTGCAGCACGCAAAGCCCCATGAGCGCGCAGGCGACCACGATGCCTATCACGACGATGGTATAGGGAGCCGCCGACCTGGATTGCATGTGTCTCCTCGGTGACCGCGCTCGTGCGCAGGCGCGCGACGCGATTACTTCATACTAAAAAACACGCGGCGGCTTATCAAGAGGGGGATACGCCGGCCGCGGCGCGACATCGGGTGTCGATGCCGTTTCCTTTTACACACGGCCGTCACACGTCCGGATCCGGAATCCTCGCCGACTGAATCACGACGAGCGTATCGCCCGCCTCGATCCGGCACGGCGGATCCTCGTAGAACGAATGGATCTTCCCGCAACGATCGAGCCCGACGACGATCGCGCCCGGCACGACGTTCGTCATGCAGCCGATCTCGTGCGGCAATGCCTCGCGCTCGAGCAGCGTCGCCCGCCCGCGCGTCGACAGCATGTCGTTCACGAACGGCACGATGTAGCGGCTATGCACCGCATCCGCGAGCAGCAGCGCACCGATCTTCGTCGACGACACGATCACGTCCGCACCCGCCTGCCGCAACTGCCGCTGATACAGGTTCTCCTGGATCCGCACGACGATCTTCGTCTCGGGCGCGATGCTGCGCACCGACAGCGTCAGCAGGATCGCGGTCGGATCGTCGGTCACCGAGATGATCACGGCCTTCGCCGCGCGCACCTGCGCCTGCTGCAGCAGATCCTCGTGCGCGGGATCGCCGAGCAGCCCCGTCACGCCGAGCGACGTCGCGGCCTCGAGCGCCTGCTGCTGCGCATCGATCACGATGATCGTCGACGGATCGACGCCGCTTTCGAGCAGCTCGCGCACGGCGATCGACCCCGACAGGCCGTAGCCGCACACGACGATGTGATCGGACAGTTGCTTCTGCAAGCGTTTCATGCGGAATTCCTCGATGACGCGCTGGATCACGAACTGATACGCCGTGCCCAGGAAGATGAACCAGATGCCGATGCGGATCGGCACGATGAAGAACGCGTCGATCAGACGCGCGCGCGCGGTGACCGGCACGATGTCGCCGTAGCCGACCGTCGCGACCGTGACCATCGTGAAGTACACGAGATCGGCGACGTTCATCGGCGTGCTCTTGGTCGAATCGCGCAGGCCGTCGCGATCGAGATACAGCACGAGAAACGCGAGCACGCACAGCACCACGACCGCGCCGAGACGGAACAGCAGCGTGCGCCGCGGCGACGTCGCGGGACGCGTGAACAGCGTGCGCGCACGCGGCGCCTGCCACGGATCGCGGGCACGACGCAGGCGTGAGCGCAACGAGCGGCGCTTGTCGGTGGGCGTTGCCAACGGGGATTCTCCTGATGGATGCGGGCTCGATTCTACGACGGGAACATGGGGGCCCGTCCGCAACCGGTCGTCCGCGACCGGCCGTCCGCGACCGGCCGTCCGCTACAGCATGCTGCGCGGCCGGACCATCGTCCCGTCGATGAAACGCCGTGCTCGGAACGCCGACAGGTCGAGCGACGGCTCACCCGTATCGATCCATTCGGCCAGCAGCCGCCCGACGATCGGCCCCATCGCGAAGCCGTGTCCGCAGAAGCCGGTCGCGATCGCGAGCCCGGACGGCGTGCCGGGCGCGTCGATCACCGGAATGCCGTCGGGCACCACGTCGATCAGGCCGGCCCAGGCCTCGACGATCTGTGCGTCCTTCAGCGCGGGGAAGATCGCCTTCAGCTTCGCCAGCGCGCGCGGCGCATGCGCGCGATTCGGCTGCGGCTGCGGATCGCGCGGCTCGATCGGCCCGCCTCCGCCGCCGATGCGCGCACAGGCATCGCGCCACGCCGCCGCATTCAGATGCAGCCGGAATTTCTCGCGCTGCGACCAGAATTCCGGCCAGAACAGGCTCAAGCCACGCAGGTGGCCGAGCGTCAGGTCGACGTCGACCTGCATGTCGTCGGCGAGATTGATCGCGCCGTTCCTGCGCTGCCGAATGCCGAGGCCGTGCCCCCAGATCGTCGACGCGGACACGTCGGGCAGCACGTTGGTGCGCATGCAGGTGCCGCGCACGGCCTGCTGCGGCAGTCGGATGCCGACGCCGTCGAGCAGCCGGAAGCTGGTCGCGCCGGCCGCGCAGATCATGCGCCGCGTGCGGATCGTGCCGCGCTCGGTCACGACGCCGACGACCGCGCCGCCGGCCGTCTCGATCGCCGTCACGCCGCAGCCTTCGAAGAAACGTGCGCCGGCTTCCGTCGCGCGGGCCGCGAACGCGGCGGCCACGCGGCGCGGCTCGGCCTGCCCGTCGGTCGCCGTATACAGCCCGCCGAGCGTGCGTGCTTGCGTCGACAGGCCGGTCACGCGTTCGTCGATTTCCGCACGCGTCAGCGTGCGCGTGTCGAGCCCGTGTTCGCGCGCAACGGCGAGCCACGCCTGGAACGACGCCCAGTCGTCGTCGTTGTCCGCCATATAAAGGCAACCGCCCTGCCGCCATTCGAGGTCGAAGCCGAGCGCCTGCTCGAGCCCTTCCCAGATCCGCATGCCGGCCATCATCAGCGGCACTTCGGCGGACTCGCGGCCCTGCTGCCGCACGAAGCCCCACGCGCGCGTCGATTGCTGGCCGGCGATGCGCGACTTGTCGAGCACGACGGCCTTCAGGCCGCGCAGGCCGAGGTAGTACGCGGCCGCGCAGCCCATGATGCCGGCGCCGGCGATCACGATGTCTGCTTCGGCCGGAAACGCCGTGTCGGCGTGCGTCAATGTGTCGTGCAGCGGATAGGTTGTCGTCATTGTTTTCTGTTGGCGTCGATGCGTCCGGCGCATCCATCGACGTTCGCGATGGCCGGCGCGGGATCAGGCAGTCAGGTTCCGGATGGGGATGGCGAACGTGCGGGAAGGTCGATGAATGGTATCCGCCGGCCGCGGCCCCCCCGCCGCCGGTCAGGGTTGCCCATCGGCCGTCCCCATTTTTTCGCCTTGACGGCGCTATGTTACCGCGCGATAAACTGTATATCCATACAGTATTTATGCAGTAGAAATGATCCTCCCCCCATTCGATCCTCCGAAGCTGAACGACCTCACCGAATGGTGGACGAAGTGCACCTATGCAGACGTCCAGCGGCTGATACTCGAAGTGCAGCACCTGCGCCTGACGCTGTGGGAACTGAAGGCGCACGTCGCGGATGCATCGCGCCGGATCCGCGTGCTCGATCCGGCCATGCTCGCGCACGGCTCCGCGCTTCGGCGGCTCGGCTACCTGCTCGACAAGGAGATCGAGCGCGCGAACCCGATCGGCCGCACGCGCGATGTGTATGCACCGTTTTCAGATGAGTGGCGCGCCCGCGAAGCGCTGCGCTGCGCATTGCGCGCGCAACCCGAGCCCGCGGAAGCAGGCACGTGCCCGCGCGCGATTCCGGAATTTCAGCGCGTTACCTGGGCCGAGCTTCGCGACCGCTGGCGTCACCTGAGCGACAAGCAATCGAGCCGGCAGAACATCGAGCAACGCATGGTGCTCGAGATCGCGCGCCAGCGATCCGTGATCCTGGCGCGGGCGAGGAAACTCGTCGATGCCGCGATGGCCGAAGCGGCGGCAGATGGAAAGCAGTTGTTCGCGCTCGATCAACTCAAGCGGCTGCTGTCCGTCGAGCGGGAGGACGGCGAGCCGTTCACGTACATGCCGGCGTAAGGCGATTGGTTAGTACTTCTCAAAACGTAGGAAATACAATGCTCGCAATGTGATCGAGAACCTTACGTCGCTTTGCCAACTGATACCTGATCGAAGGGGAAGCCGAGGTCGATCTGGAAGGATGGCATGCGCGGCTCGCGCCGGGACCATCCCGCGCAATCGGCATTAGTGAGATCGGTATGAATAGCCCATCCGTGCGCCCGTCGCACGGACGAACGGCTGAAGCCGCGCAAGCTGCTCGAGCGACATCGCGACGACTTCGAGCACATGCCGGGCGATTTCGTCGTCCGCCATACCGGCGTTGACGTACTGTTCGATACTCATCGTCCGGGGCGGATGGCTGCCCGCTTCGTCGTCGACGATGAAAATCCTGGCGGTACGACGCTCCAGCGACAACACGACCTGGACAGTTTTACCGTGAACGGCGGTCTGCATGCATAAGCTGGTCATTCGCAGCCTCCCATTGCGTTGCCTTCAATCGATCGTCGAACGATACCTCACAGTTTGAGGAATTAATCTACAAACTTCCCCGGGTATTGACAACCATCAGAAATGAATACGGACTGGTCGCCCGTTCACGCCGCGGACCATCGATCGGCACGCCGATTCAGACGTCGCAACGATGCAAAGGCAAAGGCGCGATGGAGCAATGGCGCACGACACCCATGCCGTGCATTCGTGGCGTCCGTCGTGTTTTTCGCTTTGAATGGGACACCCATCCGGGAGGCCGGCGGCTCACGATGCATGCGTCTGCCGGTCAAGCCGGCGCCCGTCCCGCGCGGGCGAACGACGCGCTACGCGTAGCGGCTCAACCACTCTTCGGAGAATTGTCTCGCGTAGGCGACGGCTTCGGCTTCGGTATCGAATTCGCCCAGCTTGCGGAATGCCGCCTCGCGGCTGAAACCCGTCTTCGTGACCTCGACCTGAGCGGCGTACTTGCCGTCCTCCGTCACACGCGGTTCGCAGTTCATCTCGTACCCGCGCATCACAAATTTCTTCTGCATCGCTTCAACACTATTTTGAGACGGGGGAATCGTAGCATGGGGGCTCCGCCGCGTTCATGCCCCCTCCCGAAAAGGTATCCGCATCGGGTTCATTAGAGTAAACCATCAAACGATCCGCGTATAAGATGCGGTTCCGCCCGACCCGACGCGCGCTGTCATGTAAAGATTTGTCGCCGACGCGGCGGCAGGATGCCGCAGTCCGGGCGACGGATGCGCCCTGCCGTGGTGCATCCTGCTGGCAGCGCAGGGCGATTACGTGCTGCCCTGCGAGGAATCGTGTCCCGACCCATCGTGATCGGCACCTGAAGGTTGCGAACGGGCCAACGGCGCCCGGTGCAACGTTCCGGGCCACGCGTAACGTCATGACACACCTTTCACAGAAACGCACCTTTCGCGACATGGAATGACAGTCGTTTTGCGGTAAAGTTATCTTTTTCGCGCGTGGCCGGTCGGCTCGCCACTGGACGTCGTCAAGACTGTCCGCCGAGACTGCCGAAAGGCGTCGTTCTGAACGTCACGATCCGTTCCCGTAGCATGACCACTGAAGCAATCACCACGGATTCCCTCGCGGTTGCCGAGCGCGTGCGCGAGTTGATGACCCGCAATGGCATCGGCAAGCGCCAGCAAACCACCGAGCTGTGCCGCATCCTCGACCTGAGCTTTTCGCAGGGTCACCGCAAACTGCGCGGCAGCAGCCCCTGGACGCTCGCGCAGATCAAGAAAGTCGCCGAAGCCTACGGCGAGCCCGCCGCTCAACTGTTCGGCGCGCAGACGCTCGACCCCGGCATGGTCGGCGCTTATTCGCAGGAAGCCGTCCTGTACGCCGGCGTCGCCGAAATTCCGTGCACCGCCTGGATCGGCGCACCGCTTGAAGCCGGCGCGCGCCCCGAGTTCGTCGCGTACGAACAGAACGGCCGCTGGCGCGTGCTGCGCCATTCGGGCGTGCTGTATCAGAACGCGTACGACGTGCACAAGATCGAGATCTATCCGCGTCGCGCGGAGAGCGACAAGCTCGTCGTCGCGGTGATCGACCCCGATCGCGTCAGCGCGACCGAGCTGTGCCGCTATCTCGAGCGGCAGGGGTTCGCGACGGCCGCGTTCGATGGCCTCGCGCCGTTCGTCGACGCGCTGCAGGGCCAGGCGTTCGACGCGGTCGTCACCGAATGGCTGTTCGACGACAGCACGGCCGCCACCGCGATCAAGGCGGTGCGCACGTCCGACAATCCGGGCGCGCCGATCTTCGTGCTGACGGGCGACCTGCTCACGGGCCGCGCGAGCGAAGCGGACATCAGCGAAGTGATCCGCGCGTTCGACGTCGTCTGCTACGAAAAACCCGCGCGCATGGCGATCCTCAGCGCCGATCTCGCGAAGCGGCTCGCTCGCGGGTAATTCCCGCACGCCGCCCACCTTTTTCGCATGGCCGGCGCCCGTGCGGCGCGGCGGTCGTGAACAGGTTCCTCAGTACAATAGCCGGACCCTGTTCACGACCGGCATCCGCCGCCCGACTTCATGGCCCGCCTCATTCCCGACGACTGGAAAAGCCTCGCCGCCACCGGCGCGGCCGAACGCGAGCGCGAGACGCTTGCCGCCCTCGAACACGCGCTGCCGGACAGCTACACCGTCTATCACGGCGTGCACTGGACGCGTGCCGACCAGGGTTTCTCGGTGTTCGGCGAAGCCGCGTTCGTCGTCGTGAGCCCGGCCGGCCGCGTGCTGCTGATCGAGCAGAAGGCCGGCTTCCTGCGCGAAACGCCGAAGGGGCTCGTGAAGGTCTACCTGCAGAAGGAGCGCAACGTCCCGATCCAGCTCGCACGCACGCAGGAGACGCTGCACCGGCGCCTGACCGCCGCGCTCGGCGCGGGCGTCTACGGCGTCGAGGCGCTGCTGTATTGCCCCGACTACTCGATCCGCGAGACGGCGATTGCCGGCGTCGCGGCCGACCGGATCGTCGACGCGTCGCGCAAGGCGCAGCTCGCGCGGGTGATCCTGCAGATCCTGCCCGAGCACGACGAAGCATTGCCGAACGCGGCGAAGCTGCATCACTTCCTCGCGGACGAGCTGGCGCTCACGCCCGACACGAGCGCGCTCGTCGGGCAGGCCGGCACGCTCGTCACGCGGCTGTCGGGGGGGCTTGCCGCGTGGGCGCGCCAACTCGAGTTCACGCCGTTCCGCTTGCGCGTGACGGGCACCGCCGGTTCGGGCAAGACGCAACTTGCGGTGCAGGCGATGCGCGACGCGGTCGCGGCCGGCAAGCGCGTGCTCTACGTGTGCTTCAACCGGCCGCTCGCCGACTACATCGCGCGCATCGCGCCGTCCGGCGCGAAGATCGCGAACTACCATCAGCTGTGCGACTGGGTGGCCCGCGACGGCGGGTATACGCCCGACTTCGACGCGCCCGGCGCGTTCGAGCGGCTCGAGGCACGCTTCGCGGAGGCGCCGATTCCGGAACGCTGGCGCTTCGATGTGCTGATCGTCGACGAAGGACAGGATTTCCACGCGCCGTGGGCGGCGGCGCTGGAGCGCCTGCTGGTGCCTGACGGCGCATGGTGGTGGCTGGAAGATCCGCTGCAGAACCTCTATCTGCGCGAGCCCGTCGCGCTGCCCGGCTGGGTCACGCTGAAGGCGCTGACGAACTACCGCAGCCCGCGCGACCTGCTCGAATTCGTGCGCGACGTCGTCGGCCGCGTCGAACCGCTCGCGGCCGAACTGCGTTCGGGCAGCCCGTTCGACGGTTCCGATCCGTCGGTGTCGTCATATGGGGAAGACGGCGCGTCGGGCGACGCGCTCGCCGAAGCGTGCATCGACGCGACCAAGCGCGCGATCACGCACGCGCTGTCGCTCGGCTTCCGCAAGCAGGACATCGCGGTGCTGTCGTATCGCGGCCGCGAAAGCTCGGTGCTCGCGCGGCTCGACCAGCTCGGCCCGCACCGGGTCAAGCGCTTCACCGGCAAGTACGACCTGTTCGGCAACCCTGAATATCGCGAAGGCGACGTGCTGCTCGATTCGATCTACCGCTTCAAGGGGCAATCGGCGCCGTGCGTGATCCTCACCGAGATCGACTTCGGCACGCTCGATGCGCGTGCGGCCCGCAAGCTGTTCGTCGGCGCGACGCGCGCGACGATGAAGCTGCTGCTCGTCGCGTCGGCGCGGGCGGCCGCGCAGCTCACACACGATTGACGGGGCAGGACGACTCTTCGACCGCGCGAACGATCTTCCGCATAATGCGCGTTGAAACAATCCGGCACATTTCTTTCTGCTCGCGACCCTTATCCACTCGCCTTTCGGCCTGTTCCGGCCACACCTGATGGTTCATCCGCTTGCAGCCTGCCATTACGATGCCAGGCCATTCGTTGCAAGCGGAGTATTCGATGGCCGACGTCCAGAAGGTGCCTTACTACAAGCCGCAAAAAGGGGTGTTCGGATCGGAGTTGAAGGAATACAAGGGAGTTCAAGGATGCATTCCCCTTGACACTCAAAAAAGCGTGTCATTCGACCGGCCCGCTCCGGGGTCAAGGCCACCACCCGCTCCTCCCGAACCGATTTCGCGCGCACCGAAGACTCCGTCGCAAAGTGCGGCTCCCCGACCGCTGCCGAAAACCGATCCGGCAATAGCGAAAGAATCGCCAAGGCAACCAGAGTCGGAAGTTTGCGAAAACCCGCCGCCTTTCGACCTCCAGGACATACCAATTGCGATGGACAATCTAGGCTGGAAAGTTTCCGCCAGACTCGCGCGAATCTGGTTTGCGGGTGCAGCACATACCTACAATGACGACCCAACTTCACCTCAGCCATTAAATGACGACAGCATCACACTCGACTGGACGTTGAAATTTGGCAACATCCGGAGGAAATTCGAACACCTCCTTGAGAACGGCATTTATAGCGGGCGATCCGTAGAAACAGCGACAAATATCATCAAGCCTTTCGTCAAACATCTCTTTCTCGAAAGAAATCCGACATTCAATTTCAACACCTCACAATCAACCGATAACTTGCTCAAATTTCATAACGATTGGCAATTTCAGATGCTATCGATAAGAAACTGGGACACACTGGAAAATTTCGCCCCGACGGATCTGACGGGAGCACTGGCCAACTTCAACATCTACACCGCCATAGGGAATGTTGAAATTACGTGTGAAAAATACTTCAAGTACGAGAAATCAGGAAACTTGTACTGCATCAATGCAGTCGGAAAAATCACGCACATCTATGCTTACGTGAAGGACAATTACTCATTCAACGGAAAGCAGTATTTGGGACATTGGAACAGGCATGGAGTCATCATTGCACCCGGCTCGCTGCTCACCAGTTCCAGTTCACCGAAGCGGGATTCCGATATCGATATTTGGGCGAAAAGCATCAACAAACCCGTAGACACACGAAAAGGCTTGTTCAGAAATTTCAGAAAATCCGACGTTTACTTTCCAGTCTACAACGCGGACTACGACCGTTGGCGAGAGAGGCATCAACGCGGCAAGGACTTCATGATATATTCGAAGCCCACCTATCTAAAATTGAAGAAGCCGATCGATCTTGATCTTGGTGAGATATGCAGATTAGAACCATCAGATACGTTGGCCTAGCCATTATTGCCTATATCGGCATCGGTTTGATCATTCACCTTAATCGACCCACCTATGGGCGCTGCGATTTTTATGATCGCCCTGAAACGCTAGACGGCGGCATAAAAAAAATGAATGGAGTTTCATACCGATTCACAATGTGTGGCACCGGCGGAAATGATCAGGATGGAACGAATGACAAAATAGAGCTGAGAGTGTTCAGTGGCAACGGCGAACTCCTGGCCAGACGATATTTCTCCGTGAACTGGTATCACGGAAAGAGTTTTCATCAGCCCTTGAATTATGAGGGCAGCGTGGTTCGCTACATCGACGTGACCGATGAATCAAACTACGACAAATACCTGACAATTCCACCAAGCAAGTGGGATTGGCTTCGTGCCAGGTTGCCTTTGTTTTGAGCTTATCGAAGTGATACGTACTCCGGGACGGGCACGTGGATGTATGTACGTTGACCAGCTCGTAAAGCCCTACGGACGATGCCAGCCTTTTCGACCGAATCCATCGCGACAGCGTGGACCAAGCCCACAGTAAAGAGCATCGCGGGCGACACGCCTGAACAACCCCGCTGCCGCCCCGTCGCCCTGCCCGTCCCCGCTATCCATCAAGCCACCCGAAACGCCCCCACCGCCCGCCGCAGCCCATCGGCCTGCTCCTCGAGCGACGCGGCGGCAGCCGCTGCCTGCTCAACGAGCGCCGCGTTCTGCTGCGACACCTGATCCATTTGCGACACCGCGCGGTTCACCTGCTCGATCCCGTCGCGCTGCTCGTTCGACGCGGCCGCGATCTCGGTCATGATGCCCGTCACGCGGCCGATCGCCTGCTGGATGTCCTGCATCGTCGCGCCGGCCACGCCGACCAGCCGCGAACCCGTCGCGACGCGCTCGACCGATTCGCCGATCAGCGTGCGAATCTCCTTCGCGGCCGACGCCGAGCGCTGCGCGAGCGTGCGCACTTCGCCCGCGACCACCGCGAAGCCGCGGCCCTGCTCGCCCGCGCGCGCAGCTTCGACCGCCGCATTCAGCGCGAGGATGTTGGTCTGGAACGCGATGCCCTCGATCGTGCCGATGATGTCGGCCACCTTCTGCGAACTCTGGTCGATCTCGTTCATCGTGCCGATCACCTCGCCGACGACCGTCGCGCCGCGCGTCGCGATCTCGCTCGCGTTGTCCGCGCATGCTTGCGCCTCGACCGCATGATCGGCGTTCTGTTTCACGGTCGCCGTCAGTTGTTCCATGCTCGCGGCCGTCTCCTGCAGCGCGGACGCCTGCTCCTCGGTGCGCTGTGACAGGTCGGTGTTGCCGGCCGCGATCTGGTGCGTCGCGGTCGAGATCGCTTCGGAGCCCTGGCTGACCTGGCGCACCGTATCGGCGAGGCTGCGCTGCATGCCCGTCACACCCTTGACCAGTTCGGCCATCTCGTCGCGCGACGACCAGCGCACTTCCGACGTCAGGTCACCGTCCGACAGGCGGCGGAAATGCGACAGCAACCGGTTCACCGGTTGCGTGATCGCGAAATGCAGGCCGACCGCACAGCCAAGACACGCGGCGAGACCGAACGCAATGCCGGCGATCGCGCCCACGCGCATCCAGCCGTAATAGGCCTGCGCGGTGTCGTAGACGTCCTTGCCGCGCGCGGCCTGGTACGCGTCGAGCGCATCGGTCGCCTGCGTGAGCGCGACCGACAGCGGCGGTGCGACCGTCATCAGCAGCCGGTCGGCGTCGTCGCGACGTCCCGCGCCGATCGCGTCGATCAACGGCTTCAACGCCTGTCCAATCAGCGCCTGGCGTGCGGCATCGAGCCGGGTCGCGAACGGGCCTTCGTCGCCTTCGTGCGGCATCGTCGCGTAGGTACGCCACGCGGCGTCGGCCTTCGCGAGATAGTCCTCGGCCTTCTTGACGAGATCGGGCACTTCCGGCGCCTCCGGATGCAGCAGCGCGCGGTCGAGCGTGGTGCGCACGATCGTCAGGTTCAGGCTCGCGGCGGACAGCGCGGTCTTCGCGGCCAGCTGGCGCGTATAAGCTTCGTCGAGCGCACGGTTCGAGCTCTGCATGCCGGTGAGGCCGATCAGGCCCGACACGACGAGCAAGACGGCAACGAGACCGAGCGTGGAAAAAATCCGCGTACGGATCGAGAAACGGGAAAACAGGGCGTTCAGGTTCATGACGGGACGTGAGCGATAAAAGGTGCCGCGGCAATCGGTCCGCGGCACTCTGGATTACGGTTTGCCTGCAAAAAACTTGAGCCCGGCCCGCTTTCTGGCTGATCGTGGTCAATTTCCCGGCCGGCAATCTTCCGTTACCGATGCAACAAATCGAGGCCGGGCAGAAATTGACCAGGCAATCAATTGTCTCTATATTTCGGTCAATTCCCTGCCATGGCAGATATCTCGATGAGAACCGATACCCTCCTTGCTCCGCCGGCCGCCGAAGCGGCCCGCCGCGACGCGCCGACCGGGCTGATCGTCGCCGCGCTGCTGCTCGTCATGCTGTTGTCCGCGCTCGACCAGACGATCGTGTCGACCGCGCTGCCGACCATCGTCGGCGAGCTCGGCGGCCTCGACCAGCTGTCGTGGGTCGTCACCGCGTACCTGCTGTCATCGACGGTCGTGCTGCCGCTGTACGGCAAGCTCGGCGACCTGTACGGCCGTAAGATCGTGCTGCAGGCCGCGATCGTGCTGTTTCTCGCCGGTTCCGCGCTATGCGGCGTCGCGCAGGACATGACGCAGCTGATCGTGCTGCGCGCGCTGCAGGGGCTCGGCGGCGGCGGGCTGATGGTCGTCACGATGGCCGCGATCGGCGACCTGGTGCCGCCCGACCGCCGGGCGCGCTATCAGGGGATGTTCGGCGGCGTGTATGGCCTCGCGACGATCGTCGGGCCGCTGCTCGGCGGCTTCCTGGTCGAACACCTGTCGTGGCGCTGGATCTTCACGATCAACCTGCCGCTCGGCTTGCTCGCGCTCGCGGTGATCGGCATCGCGTTCCGGCCGCACACGGCGCACGTGAAGCACCGGATCGACTACATGGGCGCCGCGTTCCTCGCGACGGCCCTCACCTGCGTGATCCTGTTCACGAGCGAAGGCGGTTCGCTGCTGCCGTGGTCGTCGCCGCAGCTGTGGATGACGCTCGTGCTCGGCGTGGTCGCGATCGGCGGCTTCATCTATGAGGAGCGGCTCGCGGCCGAGCCGATCATGCCGCTCGAACTGTTTCGCCAGCGCACCTTCGTGCTGATGAGCCTGATCGGCTTCGTCGTCGGCATCGCACTGTTCGGTTCGGTCACGTTCATTCCGCTCTATCTGCAGGTCGTGAAGGGCTCGACGCCATCGCAGGCCGGGATGCAGCTGCTGCCGATGATGGGCGGGATGCTCGCGATGTCGGTCGCGAGCGGCCGGCTGATCTCGCGGCTCGGCACGTATCGGCCGTTTCCGATCGCGGGGACGCTGATCGGCGGCGTCGCGATGGCACTGCTGTCGACGCTGTCGCTCGACACATCGCTGCACACGATGTACGCGTACATGGCGCTGCTCGGGATCGGGCTCGGCATGGTGATGCCGGTGCTGACGCTCGCGGTGCAGAACACGGTCGAATTCCGGCACATGGGTGTCGCGACGTCGGGCGCGACGCTGTTCCGCTCGATCGGCGGCTCGCTCGGCGTCGCCGCGTTCGGCGCGCTGTTCTCGCACGGGCTGCAGTCGCGGATCACGCAGGCGCTGCCGAACGGCACGGAGCTGCCGCCCGCGCTCGGCCCGGCGGCCGTGCACCAGTTGCCGGATGCGGTGCGCGATGCGTACCTGCATGCGTTCGCCGGGTCATTGCATGTCGTGTATCTGTCAGCGGCGGGCGTGATCGCGATCGCATTCGTGCTCGCGTGGTTCGTCGAGAGTGTGCCGCTGCGCAAGCATCACTGATCACTGATCCGCGGGCAGGCAGCGGCAGCGTGGCTTCGCCGCCTGCCCGCAAGATCGACGCCGCGACGCGACCGTCCTCACGGCTTGCGATCGCCGCCCGATCCGCCGTCACGGCACCAGCACCACCCCGCCCGTCGTCTGCCGTGACTCCAGCAACCGATGCGCGTCGGCCGCCTGCTCCAGCGGCAGCCGCGCGCCGATCTCCACGTGCATCCCGTCCGCGAGCCGTTCGAGCGTCGCGCGCGCCGCTTCCCGATACCCCGTCACGTCACGCGCAATGAAACCCAGCACGCTCGGCCGCGCCAGCGCGATCGAGCGGGCCGGGCCCAGTTCGTCGAGATCGATCGTCTGCCGCGCGCCGATCGCGGCAACCTGCCCGATGCTCGCGACCATCCCGAACGGCCGGACCGCGCCGAGCGTGCGCGTCAGCACGTCGCCGCCGATCCCGTCGATCGCATAGTCGACGCCCGCACCGCCGCCGAACGCACGCGCCGCCGCGACGAAATCCGCCTCGCGATAATCGACCACCGCTTCCGCCCCCTGCGCGCGCACCAGTGCCGCCTTCGCGGCCGAGCCGACCGTGCCGATCACCCGCGCGCCGAGCGCGCGCGCCCACTGCGTCGCCAGCAACCCGACGCCGCCGGCCGCCGCATGCACGAGCACGGTATCGCCGGCACCAACCTGCCGCACGCGGTGCAGCAGCATGTAGACGGTGATTCCTTTCAGCAGCCCGGCCGCGGCCGCGTCGTCGCCCACGCCGTCGGGCACGGGCACCACGCGCTCGGCGGGCACCGTGCGCAGGCTCGCGTAGCTGCCGGTCGGCAGTCCCGCATACGCGACGCGCTGGCCCGGGACGAGTGCCGTCACGCCGGGCCCGACCGCATCGACCACCCCGGCCGCCTCGACGCCGAGCGCGTCCGGCAATGCCGGCAACGGATGCGCGCCGGTCCTGAAATAGATGTCGACGAAATTCACGCCGACGGCGGTCTGGCGAATCCGCACCTCGCCGGCCCCGGGCGGCACGACGGGTATATCGACACGGCGCAGCACGCCGGCGTCGCCATAACGGTCGATCCCGATCCGGGTGGCGGTAGCAATTTGGGTCATGACGTTCCTCGCAATCGAATGAAGTGACACGATCATCCCATCGTGCATAATCGATCGGAATTCCCCTTCAACGCCCATCTACTGTGCAAAATTCAACCGATTCGACGCCCGCGTCCGCGCTGCCGATGAGCTGGGACGACCTCCGCTATTTCCTCGCGGTGATGCGCGGCGGCAGCCTGTCGGCCGCCGCGCGGGCGCTGCAGGTCCAGCACTCGACGGTCGCCCGGCGCATCGATGCGCTGGAGTCCGCGCTCGGCATCCGGCTGTTCGACCGGCTCCCGCGCGGCTGGCCGCCGACCGACGAAGGCCTGCACCTCGCCGAGCATGCGGCCCGCGTCGAAGCCGACGTGCATGCGTTCGCGCGCGCCGCGCAGGGGGCGGCGGCGCTCGACGGTGTCGTGCGCGTGTCGGCGTCGCCGGTGTTCGCGAGCCACTTCCTCGCGCCGCGGCTCGCCCGCGCGCAGCGCGCGTGGCCCGCGCTGCGGATCGACTTGATGGGCGAAATGCACGCGGCCAATCTGTACGCGCGCGAAGCCGACCTCGCGGTGCGCCTGTCGCGGCCGAGCGAGCCGGGGCTGGCCGCGCGCCGCCTCGGCACGATGCGCTTCGCGCTGTGCGCGTCGCCCGACTGGGCCGCCGCGCCGCCCGACACCTGGGCATTCCTCGGCTACGACGACGCGCTCGCGCAAATGCCGCAGCAGCAATGGCTCGAACGCTTCGCGGCCGGACGCCGGTTCGCGTTCATCGCCAACGACCTGGCCGCGCTGCATCGTGCGTGCGTGGCCGGCGCGGGGATCGCGTTGCTGCCGCGCTTTCTCGTCGACGCGCCGGCGATGGACGCGGGCGAGAGCGCGCCGGCCTCGGTCGACCCTTCGCTGTCGGCCGCCGCAGCGCTCGTCGAACTGACGTCCGTGCCTCGTTGCGATGTCGAGCGCGAGATCTGGCTCGTCGTCCACCCGGACGTGCGCCGCTCGCCGCGCGTGCAGCGCGTCGCGGATGCGATCGCCGACGCCGTTCACGACGCGGACGGCCATCTGTAGGCTTGGCCGCGTCAGCACGCACGCGACGCGGCCAATGCCTTTACCGCCCCGCCCAACGGCCGGCATAGTAGCGGTTTCATCCGCCCGCTCCGCCACCATGCCCGCCTCTCCCGCCTGCGTCGTCCGCGACGCGACCGATGCCGATCTCGACGACATTCACGCGATCTACGCACACCACGTGCGCCACAGCGTCGCGTCGTTCGAGGAAACGCCACCCGACGTCGACGAACTGCGCGCGCGCCGCGACGCGGTGCTGCGTCACGGGCTGCCCTATCTCGTCGCGGAATGCGACGGCCGCATCGCCGGCTACGCGTATGCGACGCCGTATCGCACGCGCAGCGCGTACCGCCACACGATCGAGGATTCGATCTACATCGACGACGCGCAGCGCGGCCGCGGCATCGGCCGCGCGCTGCTCGCGGCGCTGATCGCGCGTTGCGAGGCCGGCCCGTGGCGGCAGATGATCGCGGTGATCGCCGACGGCGGCACCGGCGGCTCGACGTCGCTGCACCGCGCATTCGGTTTCGAGCCGGCAGGCGTGCTGAAGGCTGTCGGTTTCAAGCACGGCCGCTGGATCGATACCGCGCTGATGCAGCGCGCGCTCGGCGACGGCGCACACACGCTCCCCGCCTCGCCCGAGCCTGTCGCGTCGCGCTAGAATGGCCGCATGTCAAAACAGACTCGAACCATGCCAGACGAGGCCGCAGCGGATTCCCGCAACGAGTACACGGTCGACGAACTCGCGCGCGTATCCGACACGACCGTGCGCAACGTCCGTGCATACCAGGATCGCGGACTGCTCGCGCCGCCCGAGAAGCGCGGGCGCGTCGGCATCTACGACGACACGCACGTCGCACGCCTGAAGCTGATCAACCACCTGCTCGCCCGCGGCTACACGCTGTCGAACATCCAGGACCTGATCATGGCGATCGACGAGGGTCACGACCTGCGCTCGATCCTCGGCCTGGAAAACGCCATCGGCGGCCGCTGGTCGCACGAACTGCCGAAAACCTATTCGCTCGCCGCGCTTGCTCAGATGTTCGGCCCGCAGACGGCATCGCAGCTGTCGCGCGTGACCGAGCTCGGGCTGCTCGAACGGCGTGGCCTGTCGTTCGTCGCGAAAAGCCCCGCGCTGCTCGAAGCGGCAGCCGCGATGACGAAGGAAGGCATCCCGCCGCGCGAACTGCTCGACGTGATCAGCCTCGCGCGGCCGCACTTCGACGCGATCGCGCGGCTGCTCGTCGATCTCGTCGTCAAGCGGCTCGACCGCTATGACGAAGGCACGCTGCCGCCGGTGACCGACGTGCCCGCACTCGTCGATGCGATCTGGCGCCTGCGTCCGCTCGCGGCCGTGTTCGTCGAAGGCGAGACGAACCGCGCGCTCGAAAACGCGGCCAGTGCGTATCTCGGCGGCCGTGTCGCGACGATCCTCGACAGGAAACTCAGCGACGAAGCGGCACGGCAGGCCGGTGCGCCCGATGCGTCCGGCACGCAAGGCGACGACGACAAAGCATAGGGCCGCCGCCGTCATATTCATATCGGCAATGCTTCGTTTGCGGGCCCGATCGCCCATGCGACGATTCTTCCAACCGAGCGGCACGCGCTGCTCCCCGAAGACGTTTCGCATGGAGTCCGTTCGATGATTCGTTTCACCCGCTGGATCACCCGCACCACCGCGACGGCGCTCGTCGCCGTCGCCGCCACATCGGCCTTCGCGCAAGGCAGCGCCGACAAGGTCGTGCGCATCGGCTACCAGAAGGCCGGCCTGCTGTCGGTCGTCAAGACGCAGGGCTCGCTCGAGACGCGCCTCAAGCCGCTCGGCTACAACGTCCAGTGGTTCGAATTCCCGGCCGGCCCGCAACTGCTCGAGGCGCTGAACGCGAACAGCATCGACTTCGGCTACACGGGCGCGCCGCCGCCGGTGTTCGCGCAGGCGGCCGGCGTGCGCTTCGTGTACGTCGCCGCGGAACCGCCGTCGCCGCACAACGAAGCCGTGTTCGTGAAGGCCGATTCGCCGATCCGCTCGCTCGCCGACCTGCGCGGCAAGAAGGTCGCACTGCAGAAGGGTTCCAGCGCGAACTACCTGTTGCTCGAAGCGCTGAAAAAAGCGGGTGTGCGCTACGACGAGATCCGCCCGGTGTACCTGCCGCCCGCGGACGCGCGCGCCGCGTTCGAGAGCGGCAACGTCGACGCGTGGGCCGTCTGGGATCCGTACTACGCAGCCGCCCAGAATTCGCTGAAGATCCGCACGCTGTCCGACTACACGGGCCTCACGCCCGCGAACAACTTCTACGAGGCAACGCGGGGGTTCGCGGAGCAACACGCCGACGTGGTCGGCGCGATCCTGAAACAGTTGCGCGAGACCGGCCTGTGGGTCAACGGGCATCTGGCCGAGACGGCCGCGCTGATCGCGCCGAAGGTCGGCCTGCCGCTGCCGCTCGTGGAAACGTGGATCAAGCGCGTACCGTTCGGCGCAGTGCCGGTCGACGAGAAGATCGTCGCCGTGCAGCAGGGCGTGGCCGATGCGTTCTACGCAGCGAAGCTGATTCCGCAGAAGCTGAGCGTGGCGGAGAACGTGTGGACCGACAAAGGCGTGGCGCGCGCACTCGCGGCGAAGTAACGCGCGGACGCAGCGCAATGTAGTCGAAACAGGCCGACGGGCACCCTGCCCGGCGGCCTGTTTTGTTCGTGTCGGTCCTTCGGGAAAGGCGGGATGAACTGTCAGGGTTCGACTGCGGATTCGCCCGGTCGACACTCGCCTTCAAAGTCGTTGAAAGTGTGGTCAGGCTGGACTCTTTCGTGTCACTCGCCCTGGCGGGTGTCCTTGCGATAGTCGGAAGGACTACTGCCGGTCCAGTGCTTGAACGCGCGGCAAAAACCGGTAGCGTCGGAGAAACCGAGATCAAACGCCAGCACTGCCACGCTCGTGTTCGAGTTGGTCAGCCGATCGACAGCGATATCCCGTCGCAGTCCGTCTTTCACCTGCTGGAAATGGGTTCCTTCTTCCGCAAATCTGCGATTGAGCGTGCGGACAGAGGTATGCAGTGCCTGCGCAAGGCCCTGAATCGTCATCGGCTGCGCGATGTTCCGCTCAAGATACTCGCGCGTTTTGGCCACAATGGAGCCATGATGAAAGGCGCTGAATGTCCAGTCCCCGGGCGCGCCTTTCAGGAACGCCCATAGTTCGTGTTTCTCGCGTTTGAACAGCTCGGCACAATCCCGGTACGAGAAGTAAATGCTCGTCATCCCGGCATCGAAGTGCACCGCGCCGGGGAACAGGAATGCATAGTCTTCGACGTGCCTGGGCCTGGCGAAACTGAACTCGGCCCGGTGCAGGATGATTTCTCTGCCAAGCAGCCAAGATGCGATGCCGTGCGCCAGCTTCATCATCAACTCGTGCCCAAGCGGAGTGACCTGCGTATCAGGCGCCCTTTCCACCAGAGCCAATCGCACCAGATCGTTCTTCGTCGAAATCTGCAACCGGTAGTCATCCAGTAGCAAATTCCAGAAACGAACGAACCGATTGAACGCGACCAGCACGGTCGGCGCGTCCAGCAGGCTGAGCATCAGATACTTCAACGTGCCGCCCCGGATCGGCCTGGACCATAGTCCCAGCATTTCGTCGTCGAGCGTCGCCGCAACCGTCTTGTACAACACGACGTATTGCTGGCGTGTGATTCGCGCATCTGGCTGATTCAGAAGCGACTGCGGGATGGCGGCGCTTGCGAGTAGCTGTGCTGCCACGTCTTCTCCGTAACGGGTGCGAACGCTGCGCAGCATCCCGTGCAGGAAGTGAGCCGAAACGGTGAGAGAACTTTGCCGGGACAGGTTCATGATCCGGTCATTATGGCGCATTTTGCATATCGATTGGCACGATGCGCCAGTTCTTCATCCGCCCGATGCCTATACTGACAGGCAATTTCCGTGATTCTTGAAGTTTGCGAGCATTGCCAGATGGCGCATTGCGCCAATCGCTGGCGGCATTTCTTCGTCAGTCAAAAGAGGAGCATGGCTTGAATACGAGACGTATCGTCGTGACCGGGATGGGTGTCGTTTCGCCGTTGGGATGTGGCGTTGAATCGGTATGGAACCGTCTCCTGAAGGGGCATTCCGGCCTGGCCGGTTTGCCCGACGACGTCACTGAAGGGATTGCATCGAAGGTCGGCGGCGTGGTGCCCATGTTGACGTCAGACTGTCCATGGGGATTCGATGCTGCCCTCGCGGTAGAGCCCAAGGATCAGAAGAAGATGGACCGGTTCAGCCTGTTTGCGCTCGCCGCGGCGCAAGAGGCGCTGACTCAAGCCGGGTGGCAACCTGAATCCGAAAACGCACGCGAAAGAACGGCAACCATCGTTGCGTCTGGCGTGGGCGGGTTCGGCGCGATCGTGGACGCCGTCAGGATCACGGATAACCGCGGACCAAGGCGGCTTTCTCCTTTTACCGTTCCCAGTTTCCTTGCCAATATGGCAGCGGGCCATATCTCCATCCGTCATGGCTTTCGTGGCCCTCTGGGCGCACCGGTGACTGCCTGCGCTGCCAGCGCACAGGCCATCGGCGACGCAGCGCGCCTGATTCGGGCCGGCGAAGCCAGTATTGCCGTGTGTGGTGGGGCCGAGGCCTGCATCGATCGAGTCAGCCTGGGGTCGTTCGCCGCGGCAAGAACCATGTCCACCGGCTTCAATGATCATCCCGCGCAGGCGTCCCGCCCGTTCGATACCGGACGAGACGGTTTTGTCATGGGAGAAGGCGCCGGCATGCTCGTCATCGAAGACCTGGAGCACGCATTGCAGCGAGGCGCCAAGCCGATCGCGGAAGTGCTCGGTTATGGCACGAGCGCCGACGCATATCACATGACGTCTCCGCCTGATGACGGCGCCGGCGGGCGACGTGCGATGGAGCTGGCAATCCGGCAGGCGAATCTTGAACCCGGGATGATCGGGCATTTGAACGCACACGCGACGTCCACGCCCGTAGGCGATATCAGCGAGCTCGCGGCCATCAAGGCGATATTCGGAACAGGTCGAGGCCCCGCCGTATCAGCCACCAAGTCGTCGACAGGACATTTGCTTGGGGCAGCCGGCGGCGTGGAAGCCATTTTCACCGTGCTCGCGCTGCGCGATCAGCTCGCGCCGCCTACGCTCAACCTGACGGAGCCTGATTCAGCCGCGGAAGGCATCGACATCGTCGGCGGTTCGCCCCGCAAGCTATCGACGGAATATGCGATCTCCAATGGCTTTGGTTTTGGAGGCGTCAATGCCAGCCTGGTGTTCCGTCGACTTTGATCCTGGCTGCGAGCCGAACGAAGATCCCGAACGCAGCCCCTGGCGCCATTGACCGAATCGGCTACGGGGACCGTGGCCTGCAGGTTTCGCGGGCATCGATCCACAGTCACTCAAGTAGATGTCCGCGTGGGGTGGATTGCTATAGCTTGCATACGACCTCACTTGCCTGATCTTTTATACTCAGTATATTTTCGCGAATCGCCTCGCACTTTGTCGGCAGGATACTTTTCTCGATTGATCTCCATTTTCTCCAGCACAGCCTGAAAAAGATCAACGTTCATTTTATCTGCAAGGCGAATCAAATATACCAATACATCGGCCATTTCGTGGCGAATTGCCGTTAGGTTGGCTTCATCAAGCTCACTTTCCTCACCGGAAACAAGCCATTGGAACGGCTCTAGCAATTCACTTGCCTCTACGCTGAGAGCTGTCGCCAGGTTCTTTGGTGTATGAAACTTGTCCCAGTCACGCTCGTTCACGAACTGGCGAACAAGCTCACGCAACTCTACTAGATCATTCCGCATCTCAAACTTTTCCACGTAGCGACTCCCTGCTGCATTTCCAGATGCCAAGTACAGACTGCTCCGAATGATATAAGACCCAATGCGTACAAACGGCGCACGAACATCAATCGACCGAAGCGCCCCACGCCCCGCTCACTCACTTCACCGTCCCCTCACCTTCTTCTGCCGCCACAAACACAGCAGATCACAAGCAACATGCGCCGCCGCGATCGCCGTGATATCCGCGTGATCGTACGCAGGCGCAACCTCGACAACATCCGCCCCAACCAGATTCACCGCCCCGAGCCCACGCACGATCGCAAGCGCCTGCGCGGACGACAACCCGCCCGCAACCGGCGTCCCCGTCCCCGGCGCGAACGCGGGATCGAGACAGTCGATATCGAACGTCAGATACGCGGGCCGCGCGCCGACGATCTCGACGATCCGCTCGACCGCAGCACGCGAACCATGGTCATGCACCCACGCAGCATCGAGCCGCTCGATCCCGAGAAAATCGTCGTTCCACGTGCGAATCCCCACCTGCACCGACGTCGCCGGATCGATCAGCCCTTCCTTCACCGCCTTGTAGAACATCGTGCCGTGATTGAGACTGTCCGGCTCATCGTCGGCCCACGTATCGCAGTGCGCGTCGAAATGGATCAGCGACAGCGGCTTGCCGTAGCGCTCCGCGTGCGCGACCAGCAGCGGATACGTGATGTAGTGGTCGCCGCCGAGCGTCAGCATCTTCGCGCCCGAGCGCAGGATCGTGCGCGCATGCTCGACGATCGCCGGCTTGATCGACAGCGGGTTGTGCGCGTCGAACCAGCAGTCGCCATAGTCGACGGCCGCGAGATCGTCGAACGGATCGAAGCCCCACGGATACGGATGGAGCTCCGCGAGTTGCACGCTCGCTGCACGAATCGCGGCCGGCCCGAGCCGCGCGCCGGAGCGGTAGGTCGTCGCAAGATCGAGCGGCACACCGGAAATCGCGACGTCGACGCCGTCGAGCGCACGCGAGTAATTGCGGCGCATGAACGACAGCACGCCCGCATAGGTGTTTTCGATCGACGAGCCGTACGGCGTCGTGCGACGGATCGCACCGTCGCCGTGGAGAAGTTCGGTCATGGTCGAACCTGTTTTCGAGGTGGCCGGACCGCCCGGCTTCGGCTGAGCGCGCGGGTCGGGCACGGCGTGGATTTATCGGACACGCACCGGCTTGCGCATCCGGTCGCGCGGCCAGGCGGGACATCGACAGCGACAGCGGCAATACCGCGGCGATCATAGCAAGCCGAATCGCAGCCGTTGCCCCGGTTCAGCCGGGGCAACGCGCGGAAAAATCCGGCGGCGGCATCGCGGCGCGGCGCGCTCGTTTCCTAGAAGGATTCGCCGGTTTTCGCGCACGCGTTCTTCCGGATAATGGCCGGCGGCGCGCTCGACGGCTCGCCGTCCAGCCCAGACACATAACAATCCGGAGACACCCGCCTTGATCGCCACGCTTCCCGCCACCTATCGCCGGCTCTGGCCGCTCGCCGTCGCCGCCGCGCTGCTGTACGGACTGTCGCTCGCCGCCGCGCCCTATCCCGGCCAGGCCGCCGCGAAAGCCGCGATGGGCATCCTGCTGCTCGCGGCCGGCAGCACCTGCGCGGCACCGCGCGAACGCACGTGGCTGTGCGCGGCGCTCGCGACGGCCGTGCTCGGCGACGTGCTGCTCGCGCTGCCCGACTGGCCGCTGTCGTTCGTCCTCGGCCTTGGCGCGTTCCTGCTCACGCACCTGTGCTACTGCGCGATCTTCGTGCGCTGGCGCGCGCGGCCGCACGGCTGGCGCATCATCGCGCTGATCGGGTCGTGGATCGCCGCGCCGGCGTTCTACGCGGCGTTCCTTCCGCACCTGGGCGAGCTGCTCGTACCGGTCGCCGTCTACATGCTCGTGCTGTGCGCGATGGCGAGCTTCGCGCTCGCGGCCCGCACGCGCGGCCCGCTGGTCGCCGTCGGCAGCCTGATCTTCGTGGGCTCGGACACGCTGATCGGCGTCGGACGCTTCCTCGGCGCTTTTCCCGGTATCGACTACCTGATCTGGGGCCTCTACGCGCTCGCGCAGGTCACGATCGTCGCCGGGGTTTTCCATGAGACGGCCGCCCGTTCGATCCGTCCCCGGTAGTGTTTCAAACAGGCCGCCGTGCGCCGGCGGCCTCGTCCATCTCCTCTCCCGCCCTGCCGACGGCCCTTTCCGCGCATTCCGCCATGCGGAAACCGCACCGTTCCAAACCCCGCTCAGCCTTTTCCCGCGCGGCTTGCGGCCCTTAGAGCGCCGCTTCTAGCCTCTTGCGGTTTCCGGGTTCACCCACTATCGTTACATCAACCAATGTAACATTCAAAAATGAGCCAAATCGGAGACCCCCGGATGAATGCTCGCACGTTGCCTTTCGGCCCGCCCGGCCACGACGGCCTGGACGAAACCATCGACATCGCCATCATCGGCACCGGCTTCGCCGGTCTCGGGATGGCCATTCGCCTGCGGCAGACCGGCGTGACCGACTTCGTCGTCCTCGAGAAGGCCGCGTCGGTCGGCGGCACGTGGCGCGACAATCATTACCCCGGGTGTGCCTGCGACGTGCAATCGCACGTCTATTCGTTCTCGTTCGCGCCGAACCCGCGCTGGACGCGCATGTTCGCGCCGCAGCCGGAGATTCGCGCGTACCTGGAAGACTGCGTGCAGCGCTTCGGCGTCGGCCCGCACCTGCGCCTGAACCACGCGCTGCAGCGCGCGGAATACGACGAAGCCGCGCAACGCTGGCGCCTCACGTTCGCGAACGGCAAGCGGCTGTCGGCGCGCGTGCTGGTGTCGGGGATGGGCGGGCTGTCGCGCGCCGCGCTGCCGGCGATTCCCGGTGTCGAGAACTTCCAGGGCCGCGCGTTCCATTCGCAGCAGTGGGATCACGACTACGCGCTCGACGGCAAGCGCGTCGCGGTGATCGGCACCGGCGCGAGCGCGATCCAGTTCGTGCCGCAGATCGCGGCGCGCGTGAAGGAACTCGCGCTGTTCCAGCGCACGCCGCCGTGGATCATGCCGAAGCCCGACCGCAACCTGACCGGCTTCGAGAAATGGCTGTTCCGCACGCTGCCGTTCACGCAGAAGGCCGTGCGCAGCGGCATCTACTGGATGCTCGAATCGCGCGTGCTCGGCTTCGCGATCCATCCGTCGCTGATGAAGAACGTGCAGAAGCTCGCGCTGCGCCATATCCGCAAGCAGATTTCCGATCCGGAACTGCGCAAGACCGTCACGCCGAACTACACACTTGGCTGCAAGCGTGTGCTGGTCTCGAACGACTACTACCCGGCGCTGTCGCGCAAGAACGTCGACGTGATCACGACCGGTATCGACCACATCGAGGCCGACGCGGTCGTGACGACCGACGGCAAGCGTCATGAAGTCGACTGCCTGATCTACGGCACGGGCTTCCAGGTCGCCGATCCGTATCCGCGCGGCGCGATCATCGGCCGCGGCGGCCTCGACATCGTCGACGCCTGGCGCGACGGCGCGCACGCGTATCTCGGCACGACGCTGCCGGGCTACCCGAACTTCTTCATGATCGTCGGCCCGAACACGGGTCTCGGCCACAACTCGATGGTGTTCATGATCGAGTCGCAGATCGAATACATCCTCGGCGCGCTGCAGGCGATGCATCGCGAACGCGCGGATGCGATCGAGGTGCGCCCGCTCGTCGAGGCGCAGTTCAACAGCGATCTGCAGGGCAAGCTGAAAAAGGCGATCTGGTCGACGGGCGGCTGCAAGAGCTGGTATCTGGATCCGCGCACCGGCAAGAACACGACGCTGTGGCCGGGCTTCACCTGGCGCTTCCGCCAGGCCACCGCGCACTTCTCGATCGCCGATTACCACGCGTATCGCGCGCCGCACCACGACACGAGCGCGCGGCCCGTCGCCACGCCCGCCGCTTCCGCTTCCACGTCCGCCGAAGCGGCCTGAGTCAGACAAGGAGCCAACGACATGAGAGATTTCGCCAACAAGGTCGCCGCGATCACGGGCGCAGGCTCGGGCATGGGCCGCTCGCTCGCGGTACAGCTCGCACAGGCCGGCTGCCACGTGTCGCTCGCCGACAAGAACGGCGTCGGTCTCGCCGAAACCGAGCGGATCGTCCGCGCGATCGCGCCGAACGTGCGCGTGTCGACGCGCGTGCTCGACGTCGGCGACCGCGACGCGATGTTCGCGTGGGCCGACGACACCGCGAAGGAACACGGCAAGGTCAACCTGATCTTCAACAACGCGGGGGTCGCGCTGTCGAGCACGATCGAAGGGATGGAATACAGCGATCTCGAGTGGATCGTGAACATCAACTTCTGGGGCGTCGTGCATGGCACGAAGGCATTCCTGCCGCACCTGAAGGCAGCGGGCGACGGTCACGTGATCAACACGTCGAGCATCTTCGGGATCTTCGCGCAGCCGGGGATGAGCGGCTACAACGCGACCAAATTCGCGGTGCGCGGCTTCACCGAATCGCTGCGCCAGGAACTCGACATGATGAAGTGCGGCGTGTCGGCCACCTGCGTGCATCCGGGCGGCATCCGCACCAACATCGCGCAGTCGAGCCGCGTCGCGAAGAACATGGTCGGCTTCATCGTCGAGAGCGAGCAGCAAGGCAAGGACAGCTTCGAGAAATTCTTCATCACGACCGCCGACGATGCCGCGCGCACGATCCTCGCCGGCGTGCGCAAGAACAAGCGCCGCGTGCTGATCGGCCGCGACGCGAAGGCCGCGGACTGGATGGCGCGCGTCCTGCCGGCCGCGTACCAGGCGCTCGTCGTGCTCGCGACGCGCCGCGAGGCCGCGAAGGCCCGCCGCGCGGCCGCCCGCTACGGCACGCCGGCGGCCGCGCCGCTTCATGCCACCTACAACAACGCAGGCAATCAGGGAGGAGAACAATCATGACGATCCCGAACATGATGCCGGTGCGGCGCGACATCCGTTTCGCGCTGCCGCCCGAACACGCGAAGGACTGGCACGTCCAGGGCGTGCCGGTCACGCACTTCATGAACGCGCTGTCGCTGCTGTTCCCGGCCGGCGAGCGCTTCTTCATGGATTCGGTGCGCAACTACCGCGACCGCATCGAGGATCCGGAGCTGAAGAAGCAGGTGCTCGGCTTCATCGGTCAGGAAGCGATGCACACGCGCGAGCACATCGAGTACAACGACCTGCTGCAGTCGTCCGGCCTGCCCGCGCACAAGCTCGACAAGCGGCTGTGGACGATCCTCGGCTTCTTCAAGAAGACGTTGCCGCACTCGATGCAGCTCGCGATCACGATCGCGCTCGAGCACTACACGGCGATCCTCGCGAACCAGTTGCTGTCGGGCCACGAGCACCGGATCGACGGGTCGGTCGAAGGCTATCAGCAGATGTGGATGTGGCACGCGATGGAGGAAACCGAGCACAAGGCGGTGTCGTACGACGTATGGAACGCGGTGATGAAGCCGGGCCTCGGCAGCTACCTGCTGCGCACCGGCACGATGCTGACGACGACCGTGCTGTTCTGGACGATCGTGTTCGACTTCCACGTGCGGCTGATGCTGTCGCACCGTCGCAAGCACGGCGGGTTCGGCGGCATGTGGCGTCTCGTGAAGTACCTGTACAGCCCGAGGACCGGCGTGTTCCCGAGCATCGCGGGCGAATGGCTCGACTATTTCCGTCCAGGTTTCCATCCGTGGGACCACGACAACCATCAGTACCTGCAGGGGCTCGACACGCTGCTCGCGAACATCGACGCGACCAACGCGCGCTACGCGGCGCAGGCCGCCCCGCGCCGCGTGCCGCTGCATCCGGTTGCGCAGGCATGACGTCATGGCGCGCGCAGACGAGATGCTGACCGTCCGCTCCGGCGACGTGAAACTCGCCGTCCATGTCAGCGGCCCGCGCCGCGCGCCGCCGCTGATCCTCGTGCATGGCTATCCCGATTCGGCGGCGGTGTGGGCGCCGGTCCGCGCGCGGCTCGCGAAGCGCTATCGCGTGATCGCCTACGACGTGCGCGGCGCCGGCGCATCCGATGCGCCGCGCCGCCGCGCGGACTACACACTGGCGCGGCTCGCCGACGACCTGAAGGCCGTCGCCGACGCGACCTGCGGCAACCGGCCGTTCCATCTGGTCGGCCACGACTGGGGGTCGATCCAGTGCTGGGAGGCCGTGACCGATCCCGCGTTCCGCGGGCGCATTGCGTCGTACACGTCGATCTCCGGCCCGTGCCTCGATCACGTGTTCCGCGCGAAGATGCGGCTCAAGCAGAGCCTGAAGTCGTGGTACATCGCGTTCTTCCATCTGCCGGTCGTGCCGTCGCTGGTGTGGCGGCTCGGCGGCGCCGCGCTTTGGCCGCGCTGGCTGCAGCTGACCGAACGCGTGCGGCCCGAACGCGATCCCGCGCAGCTGAAGAACGCGCTGAACGGGTTGCAGCTCTACCGCGCGAATTTCCTCGCGCGGGCGAGAAAGCCGCGCGAGCGGTACGCGCAGGCGCCGGTGCAGATTCTCGTACCGGTGCGCGACCGCTATGTGACGCCCGAGATGTCGGTCGGCCTCGATCGCTGGCTCGGCGAGCACGTGCGCGAGGAAATCGACGGCGCGCACTGGGTCGTGGTGCGCAATCCGGATTTGATCGCGGCACGGATCGACCGGTTTGCCTCGGCGCATGAACGACCGGCGGTCACGGCAGCGCCCGCGGCAGCGCGCGTGGCGGTTCAGCGCAACGGCGGCAGCCGCTTGAACAGCGTTTCGTAGTCGATCACGAGCCCGTCGGCGTCGATGTCCATCTCCGCCGTGAAATTCCTGAAAATGCCTTCGTAGCGGTAGCGCCGGCCAGGCTCGATGCATGCGTAGGCCTGCTTGACCGGCGTCACGGTCAGGTCCGGCGTCGAGATGTAGGCGACGTCGATCGGCCGCCGCTCGCCGCGCGCGAGGCCGAGGCGGCCGATCGGCAGCGCGTTCGTGAACGGCGTCGCCGCGATGTCGATGTCGACGCACCCATCCAGTTCCGGCAGCGCGCGGCCTGAACCGTCGCGCCAGTGCCCGGCGCCGTCGCCATGCAATTCGAGCGTGCCGCCACCCATCACCCTGAGCACCGCAACCCTGACCCGCCACTGCGGATCGCACTCGACCCGGTATGCGAGCCCGTACGCACGGCCGTATCGCTGGCCGACCACGGCGCTTTCGACGACGATGCCGGCTTCGCTCCGGTCGAACGTCAGATGCTCGATTCCGTCGCCCTCGAGCGACGCCCAGCGCAGTTCACGCATCGTTCCTCCGCGAAAACACTACCGATGATCCGAATTTGCTACCGAACCGCATCAATCTCGCGAAAACGCTAACACACGTTCCGGGTACGCGCCGACCGCCTCGCCGCGCCCCAATTCAGGGCACCCGCCACAAATCCTGACTATCCAGAATTCCCTATTCCGGTGCATGGAATTGTGTCCTATGCTCGCGACTCGTCCTGTTCCACCGCCGCCATGCCTACCGTCCGCCCCGCTTCGCCGTCGATCGATCTGCGCATCCTGCTGCGCGGCATCGGGCAGATCGTGCTGCAGGCGAACGCGTTCACCGGCGCGATGCTGGTCGCCGCACTCGCGCTGACCGACCTGCGGCTCGCGTGCGCGGCGCTGGTCGGCGCGGCCGCCGCCAACCTGACCGCGGTGCTGACCGGCGCGGCACGCCGCGACGTCGAGCAGGGTCTGCACGGCTTCAACGGCGCGCTCGCCGCGCTGGTGGCCGTCCTGTTCGCGCCCGCCCCGCCGGCGGCGCTCGCGCTGGTGCCGCTCGCCGCGATCGGCGCCGCGCTCGTGCAGCGCGCGATGCGTACCCCGCTCGCGAAATGGCGCCAGTGCCCGTATTCGAGCCCGTGCCTGGCGGTCACCGCGCTGTGGCTGCCGTTTGTCGCGACGCAACATGCGAGCGATGCCGCGACGAGCGCGGCGCTGATGCCCTACTCGGTCGCCGACGCGCTGCTGTCGGGCGTCGCCCAAACCACCTTTGCTCAAGGCGCGTGTGCCGGCGCGCTGATCGTCGCCGGCATCGCGGCCGCCTCCCGCCGGGCAGCCGCGTTCGCGCTCGGCGGCGCGATCGTGTCGACCGTGCTACTGGTCGCGCTCGGCGCAAGCGGCGCGGCATTCAGCGACGGCCTGCTCGGCTTCAATGGCACGCTTGCCGCGCTCGCGCTGATGTCGCGCGGCACGCTCGCGGCGCTCGCGGCGGCCGCGCTGGCCGCGCTGATCCAGTGGCTCGCGATGCATGCGGGCATCACCGCGCTCACGGCCCCGTTCGCGCTTGCGTCGTGGATCACCGTGGCCGTCACGCGCCGCCTTTCCCTCGGAGAACCCGATGTCGTCATTCGCACACCGTCCTGACACCGTGAAACCCGGCGGCCCGATCTCGGACGCCGAGCGCCGGCTGCGCGTCGATCTCGCCGCCGCGTATCGCCTCGTCGCGCTGAACGGCTGGGACGACCTGATCTACACGCATCTTTCCGCGACGGTGCCGGGCGCACCCGGCCATTTCCTGATCAACCCGTTCGGCCTGACGTTCGACGAGGTTCGCGCGTCGAATCTCGTGAAGATCGACCTGGCCGGCAACCGGATCGGCGAGAGCGAACACGCGGTCAACGTGACGGGCTTCGCGCTGCACGCTGCCGTGCACGCCGCGCGGCCGGACGCCGTCTGCGTGATGCATCTGCACAATACGCCCGGCATCGCCGTGTCGATCCAGCGCGACGGGCTGCTGCCCGCGTCGCAGCACGCGCTGCGGTTTCACGGCGACCTCGCGTATCACGACTACGAGGCGCTCGCGTTCTCGCCGGCCGAAGGCGCGCGGCTGACCGCCAGCCTCGGTGCGAAATCCGCGATGCTGCTGCGCAACCACGGCACGCTGACGGTCGGCCGGACGGTCGCCGAAGCGTATGTGCTGATGGATACGCTGATCAAGGCGTGCGACATCCAGGTGCGCGCGCAGGCAGGCGGCGGGCCGCTCGTGCTGCCCGAGCCGGCCGTCGCCGACCGCACCGCCGAACAGTTGCGCGACGGCGGCGCGATCGAGGGCGAACTGGAATGGCCGGCGCTGCTGCGCCGCCTCGACCGGATCGATCCGTCGTATCGTGACTGACGCCAATGGCATTCCACCGAATTTCCACCCCCAACCCTCGGAGCATCCAGTCATGCCGACTTTCAATATCCAGCTGTTCGAAGGCCGCACGGTCGAGCAGAAGCGCGCATTCGTCGAAGCAATCACGCGCGTCACGTGCGAAACGCTCGGTTGCGACCCGGGCTCGGTCGACATCATCCTCGCCGACGTGAAGAAGGAGAACTGGGCAACGGCCGGCAAGCTGTGGAGCGACGAGCGCTGATGCCGGCCCGTTCGGCGCCGGCGGAACCTGCCGGGCGACAGGCGTTCGAATTGCGGTGACATCCGGACGAACGCGCCGCACGATGCGGCGCGGCAAGGAGAACGCATGATCGACGACAAACGTATCGCCACCGCACTGAACGACATGATCCTGTCGATGGGCGCGCAACTGGATCAATCGCTTCGGCAGGTCGATGAGACCTGTCCGCAACACGAATGCGTCGCCTATCGCGAATTCGTGTCGCAAGTATTGACCACGATGCTGCTCGACTTCATGAATCCGCTCTACGCGCGGCACCCCGACCTGAAGCCGCCGGACCTCGCTTGACCTTCTCCCGCAACGCCGGGCACGCGCGTTGCAGGCGGCCTCCCTGCCCCGCACCGCGTTGTGCGCCCGCACATCGCGCCGTCACGCAATCGGCGCATCAATCGGCGCATAATGCCGAACACACTACGCAGCAGCCAATGGCCACCCGACCAGGAGACCGCCATGGAAGCGAAGAACGAAGAAGTCGTCGCACACCTGCTCTCCGATGTCGTCGAATTCGCGCGCGGGCGCCTGCCCGAAGCCACGTTCCGGATCGTCGAACCGTTCCTGCGTCATTACTACGATTTCGTCGATGCCGATGATCTGCAGAATCGCAGCATCGCCGACCTGTACGGCGCCGCGATGGCGCACTGGCAGACCGCCCAGAAATTCGTGCCCGGCAGCGAGCGGCTGCGCGTGTACAACCCGATCCTCGAGCAGCACGGCTGGCACTCGGATCACACGGTGATCGAGATCGTCAACGACGACATGCCGTTCCTCGTCGATTCGGTGACGATGGCCGTCAACCGCCTCGGGCTCGCGCTGCACTCCGCGCTGCACCCGGTGTTCCGCATCTGGCGCGGTCGCGACGGCGCCATCGAGCGCGTCGACGCCGGCGGCGCGACGCCCGACGACGGCCGGTCGCAGCTCGCGTCGTTCATCCATTTCGAAGTCGACCGCTGCGGCGACGCCGCGCTGCTCGACACGTTGCGCGACGACATCGCGCGCGTGCTCGGCGACGTGCGCGCGTCGGTCGAGGACTGGCCGAAGATCGTCGACATCGTGCGCGCGACGATCAAGGACATGAAAGCCCGCGAATCCACCGCGGAAGACATCGAGGCGCGCGCGTTCCTCGAATGGATGGCCGCCGATCACTTCACGTTCCTCGGCCAGCGCGACTACTCGCTGGTATCGGACGGCACCGGCTTCGGCCTGCGCGGCGTCGAAGGCTCGGGCTTCGGCCTGCTGCGCGAATCGCTGCGCCCGCCCGGCGCGCCGGACGTGACGCCGCTGCCGCCGGCCGCCGCCGAGATCGTCACCGGCCCCTGGCCGATCTTCGTGACCAAGGCGAATTCGCGCGCGACCGTGCACCGGCCCGGCTATCTCGACTACGTCGGCGTGAAGCTCATCGGCCCCGACGGCAAGGTGACGGCCGAGCGGCGCTTCATCGGGCTCTATACGTCGACCGCCTATTTCGGCTCGTACACCGAGATCCCGATCGTGCGCCGCAAATGCGCGAACATCGTGCAGCGCGCGGGCTTCTTGCCGAAGGGACATCTCGGCAAGTCGCTGGTGACGGTGCTCGAAACCTATCCGCGCGACGAACTGTTCCAGGCCGACGAGGACCAGCTCTACGACATCGCGCTCGGCATCCTGCGGCTGCAGGAACACCAGCGAACGCGCCTGTTCGTGCGGCGCGACCGCTTCGACCGCTTCGTGTCGTGTCTCGCGTTCGTGCCGCGCGACAAGTACAACACCGACCTGCGCCGCCGCATCGCGAAGCTGCTCGTCGACGCGTACAACGGCGTCAACGTCGAGTTCACGCCGTTGCTGTCGGAATCGGCGATCGCGCGCATCCACTTCGTCGTGCATGCGGAGCCGGGCACGATGCCGGAAGTCGACACGCGCGAACTCGAAACGCGGCTCGTGCAGGTTGCGCGCCGCTGGCAGGACGATCTCGCCGATGCGCTGCTCGACGCCTTCGGCGAAGAACAAGGCAACCGCCTGCTGCAGCACTATGCGGACTCGTTCCCGGCCGGCTATCGCGACGACTATCCGGCGCGCACGGCCGTGCGCGACATCGAGCTGATCGAGCGCGTAAAGGCGTCGGGCCAGCTCGCGATGAACCTGTACCGCCCGATCGAGGCCGAGGCGCGCGCGTTCCGCTTCAAGGTGTATCGCGCGGGCGACCCGATCGCGCTGTCGCGCAGCCTGCCGATGCTCGAGCATCTCGGCGTGCGCGTGGACGAAGAGCGGCCTTACCGGATCCAGACGCAGGACGCCGCGCCCGCCTGGGTGCACGACTTCGGCCTTGAACTCGCCGACGATACCGAATTCGACATCGAGCGCGTGAAGGACCTGTTCGAGGACGCGTTCGACCGGATCTGGAGCGGCCGGATCGAGAACGACGATTTCAACCGCCTCGTGTTGCGCGCGCACCTGAGCGCGCGCGAAGTCACGATCCTGCGCGCGTATGCGAAATACCTGCGGCAGGTCGGCTCGACGTTCAGCGACGCGTACATCGAGCGCGCGCTGACCGGCAACCCGGCGATCGCGCGGCAGCTCGTCGAGCTGTTCCTGGTGCGCTTCGACCCGGCCACGGGCAGCACGCGCGACGTACAGGCCGAACGCCTGCTGAAGGCGATCGAGGCGGCCCTCGACCAGGTGCCGAATCTCGACGAGGACCGGATCCTGCGCCAGTTCCTCGGCGTGATCAACGCGACCGAGCGCACCAACTATTTCCTGCACGACGCGAACGGCGAATCGAAGCCGTACCTGTCGTTCAAGTTCAATCCGGCGAAGGTGCCCGGCCTGCCCGAGCCGAAGCCGATGTTCGAGATCTGGGTGTACTCGCCGCGCGTCGAGGGCGTGCACCTGCGCGGCGGGCGCGTCGCGCGCGGCGGGCTGCGCTGGTCCGACCGCCGCGAGGATTTCCGCACCGAGGTGCTCGGGCTGATGAAGGCGCAGATGGTGAAGAACGTCGTGATCGTGCCGGTCGGCTCGAAAGGCGGCTTCGTCGTGAAAAACCCGCCGCCGCCGAGCGATCGCGAAGCGTGGATGCGCGAAGGCATCGCGTGCTACCAGACGTTCCTGCGCGGCCTGCTCGACCTGACCGACAATCTCGCCGGCAACGCGATCGTGCCGCCGCCCGACGTGGTGCGGCACGATCCCGACGATCCGTATCTCGTCGTCGCGGCCGACAAGGGCACCGCCACCTTCTCCGACTATGCGAACGCGATCTCGCACGAATACGGCTTCTGGCTCGACGATGCGTTCGCGTCCGGCGGCTCGGTCGGCTACGACCACAAGAAGATGGCGATCACCGCGCGCGGCGCGTGGGAATCGGTGAAGCGGCACTTCCGCGAGATGGGCGTCGATACGCAGGCGACCGACTTCACCGTGGTCGGCGTCGGCGACATGTCGGGTGACGTGTTCGGCAACGGGATGCTGCTGTCGCCGCATATCCGGCTCGTCGCGGCGTTCGATCACCGGCACGTGTTCCTCGACCCGAACCCCGACCCGGCGACGAGCTTCGCGGAGCGCCAGCGGATGTTCGCGCTCGAACGCTCGAGCTGGGCCGACTACGACACGTCCGTGATCTCGGCGGGCGGCGGCGTCTATCCGCGCACCGCGAAGACGATCCCGCTGTCGCCGGCCGTGCAGGCCGCGCTCGGCATCGACGCGCACGCGCTGCCGCCGACCGAGCTGATCCGCGCGATCCTGCAGGCGCCGGTCGACCTGCTGTACAACGGCGGCATCGGCACCTATGTGAAGGCAGCGCGCGAAACCCACCAGCAGGTCGGCGATCGCGCGAACGACGCGGTGCGCGTGAACGGCGCGGACCTGCGCTGCAAGGTCGTCGGCGAAGGCGGCAACCTCGGCTGCACGCAGTTCGGCCGCATCGAGTTCGCGCAGCGCGGCGGACGCATCAACACCGACGCGATCGACAACTCGGCCGGCGTCGATTGTTCGGATCACGAAGTCAACATCAAGATCCTGCTCGGGCTCGTCGTCACCGACGGCGAGATGACCGAGAAGCAGCGCAATGCCCTGCTCGCGGAAATGACCGACGAAGTCGGGCTGCTCGTGCTGCGCGACAACTACTACCAGACGCAGGCGCTGTCGATCGCCGGCCGCTACAGCGTCGAGCTGCTCGACGCCGAGGCACGCCTGATGCGCTGGCTCGAACGCGCGGGCCGCCTGAACCGCGTGATCGAGTTCCTGCCGACCGACGACGAGATCGCCGAACGGCAGGCCGCGAAACAGGGCCTCACGTCGCCGGAACGCGCGGTGCTGCTCGCCTACAGCAAGATGTGGCTGTACGACGCGCTGCTCGAATCCGACGTGCCCGAGGATCCGCTCGTCGCCGCGATGCTCGTCGACTATTTCCCGAAGCCGCTGCAACAGCGCTTCAGCGAACCGATGCATCGCCACCCGCTGCGCCGCGAGATTCTGGCGACGCACCTGACCAACGCGCTCGTCAACCGCGTCGGCTGCGCGTTCGTGCACCGGCTGATGGAAGAAACCGACGCGAAGCCGGGCGACATCGTGCGCGCATGCATCATGGCGCGCGACGTGTTCGATCTCGATGCGGTGTGGCGCGACATCGACGCGCTCGACAACCGCGTCGCCGACGACGTGCAGGCGCGCATGTTCGTCGACGTCGCGCGGCTGCTGGAGCGCGCGGCGCTGTGGTTCCTGCGGCAGTTGCAGTCGGGCACGGTGGCCGACGGCGGCGTCGCCGGATTGATCGCACGCTGCCGCGACGCGGTGCAGCGCATCGCGCCGCAATTGCCGTCGCTGCTGCCGGCCGACGATCTGGAGGCGCTGTCCGAGCGGCAGCGCGTGCTGGTCGACGCCGGTGTCGACAGCGCGCTCGCGGTGCGTGTCGCGAGCGGCGACATCTCGGCCGCGCTGCTCGACATCGCCGAAGTGGCCGCGACCTGCGATCGCAGCCTCGAACTGGTCGCGGGCGTCTACTTCTCGCTCGGCACGTTGCTGAACTACGGGTGGATCGGCGAGCGCGCGGCCACGCTGCCGACCCCGACGCACTGGGACATGCTGGCGCGCGCGGCCGCGCTCGCGGAAGTCGCGCGGCTCAAGCGCACGCTCGCCACCAGCGCGCTCGCGGAATCGGCCGATTCGACGGCGCCCGAGACGATCGTCCACGCGTGGCGCGAACGCCGCGAAGCCGCGCTGCAGCGCTACGAGCACCTGCTCGCCGACCTGCGTGCGTCGGGCGGCGCGAGCCTCGCGGTGCTGCTCGTGGTCGTGCGCGAAATGGCCGTGCTGGAGCGCGCGTGACGGGTAACGGCGCGGTTACACCGTCGCGACCAGCAGCTCTTCCGCGTTGTTCGGCGGACGCAGGCCGTCGGTACGATCGGCGAAGTAGCGACACGTGAGATCCGCGGCCGACACATGCTCGGCCTGCGTAAAGCCCGCTTCCATCGCGAGCGCGCGGATCTCCGCCGGCATGAAGAAGCTGATGAACGGCGTGCCACTCGCGCGCGCGCCCTTCTCGGCCATTTCGAGCCCGGGGCGCACGTCCGGATCGGCATGCTCCAGCGGCAGCAGGAACGTCATCGCGAACGTCGAGCCCGGTGCGAGCGACGCGACTTCGCGCAGCGCCGCCGCGTTAGCGTCGCGCGTCAGGTACATGCTGACGCCGGTGGACACCACGACCGCCGGTTTCCCCGCATCGAAGCCCGCACGCACGAGCGCGTCGCGCCACGCTTGCTTCTGCTCGAAATCGACCGGCACGAACCGCAGCCAGTCCGGCACGCCGAAACCGAGCTCGGTCAGCCGGCGGCGCTTCCACGCCTGCGGCGCGGGCGGATCGACCTCGAAGACGGTCAAGCGCGACGCCATCTCGGGCCGGCGCTGCACGAAGCTGTCGAGGCCCGCGCCGAGGATCACGTACTGGCTCACGCCCTGCGCGGCCTGCTCGACGACGAGATCCTCGATGAAGCGCGCCCGCGCGACGATTGACGCGCGAAACGGCCGCGTGAACTGTGGATCCATGTCGCCGCGCTGCTGCCAGCCGGGCGCCGGCGCGAGCAGGCGCAGGCCGACTTCGTCGGCGAGCACGTGCGGCGGCGCATCGAGTTCGACGTGCAGCGCGCGCCACAGTGCGACGCGCGCGGCGGTGCTGTCGGGGGCGTCCTGATGGAGGTCGGTCATCGCCGCGGCCTCACGCGCCCGCCTGGCCCGGCGCCTGCAGGCGCCACACGCGGCCGTCGGGATCGCGCACGGTCATGTCGCGCGTGCCCCAGTGCGTATCCTCGAACGGCGTGACCACGTCGACGATCGGCTGCGGCCGGACCGCCTGCTCGTCGGGCACCTTCAGCACGACCTGCATGTCCGGCGTCTCGCTGGCCGGCACTTCGGCGATGAACAGAAACGGGCCGTCGCCGCTTCTCAGCTGGCCCGAGTGGTGGTCGGTTTCGAATTCCAGCCTGAAGCCCAGCGCCTGGAAGAACTTCGCCGACTTGCCCCAGTTGTGCGTCGTCAGGTACACGGCTTCGATTCGCTCGGATGACATGTCAATCCTCCTTGGTGGACGGCCCGCCCCCCGGCTGCGGCGCGGCCAGATACGCGCGCAATGCGTCGGCCACCAGCGCGGACAGCGACTGCTCCGTTTCGATGGCGCGATGCTTGACCTGCCGGATCAGGCTCAGCGGCAGGTACACGTTGAATTGCTTCACTTCTTCGTCGGTCATGGAGGCTAGTATGCTAGCAAAATAGCAAATATCAAACAGGAACCCACGATCGGCAGCGCCGCGGACGTCGACGCCCGCCCGCACCGCCGCTCGCAACGCACTTACATCGTGTTCGCCCGCGCCGCCACCCGCGCGAACAGCGCGTCGAGATCGAAGCCGGTCGTATCGATGCCGATCGTGTCGCGCAGGCACGCGCCCCACGCGGCCGCGTCGTCGAACGTGACGGTGCGCCCCGCGCCCGCCGCGTCGCGCAGCGTCAGCGCGGTGTTGACCAGCGCCGCGCGGCCGTCCGGCAACACGCGGCACGCGATCAGGTCGTTCACGAAGATCGATTCGGGATAGGTCGACGTGAACCAGTTCGCGGCGTCGTAATCAATCCACTCGGCCGGCTTCAGCGAAAAGCGGTAGGTCGTCTGCCAGCCGTCGGGGATCTCGAACTGCATGTCGAACTCGCCGTCGACCGGCGCACCGACGACACGAAACGCGCCGTGCGGCGTCAGTTGCCGCTCGCCCGGCACGAAATGCAGCGGCGCGGTCAGCGTCGCGCTGCCGAAGCCGATGTCCGCGAGCCACGCCGCGCCATCGAGATCGATGCGCAGCAGCATGTGCGTCTGCGCGGTGACGACCTCGGGCGGCCGCATCCAGCGCACGCGCGCGATCAGCGGCGTCACGCGAAAGCCGATCGTCGTGAGCGCGGTGTAGAAGAGCTTGTTGAGTTCGAAACAGTAGCCGCCGCGGCGCCGCCCGATCACCTTGTCGACGATCGCGGGCAGGTCGAGCGCGACACGCGCGCCGGTCAGCGGATTGAGGTTTTCAAACGGAATCGCCTGCGGGTGCAGCAGATGCAGCCGGCGCAGCACGTCGAGCGTCGGCTCGGCCGGGCCGTCGTAGCCGATGCGGGCGAAGTAGCGCGAGAGGTCGAACGAGTCAGTCATGAACCGGCACCGGGAACGGGGAACACGCCACGATAGCATCGAGCGATATCCCCATGTTGCGCGGGGCCATCCCGGATCGCCGCGCGCGCTGCCGGCGCCGCGGCGCGTGGGTCCGCCAGCTTTAAGGCAGCAGCTTCAGCGCGGACGACGCGACCGACGGCACCGAAATGCCCTGGCTCGTCGCGAACTGCACGGCCTGGCTGAGCATCGTCGCGAGCGACTGCAACTGGCCCGGCGCGCTTTGCGCGATATACGACGCGGCCTGCATGTTCTGCGGATCCAGGCCCGCCTGCAGCAGCGATGCGGCGCTGGTCGAACCGAGATTGCCGAGCCCCGACTGCAGCTGCGAGTACTGCGTCAGGCCCTGGCCGAGCGAGGCCAGGCCGTTGCTGAACGCCTGCTTGTCGACCGGGCCGTGCGTCGCACCGCCGCTCGCGAACGCCTGGCCGAGCGCCTGCGACACCGACTGCTGCGCGCCGCCCATCTGCGACAGCGCCGCCGGCGTCAGCGCATTGCCGCCGCCGAGCAGGCCGGCGGCCTGCTGCGCCTGCCCGGCCGCGCCGGTGAGCCCCATCGCCGACGCGAGCGACGACTGGCCGGTCAGCACCTGCCGGTTCGCACCGACGTACGCCTGCATCAGCTGCGCGACGCCGCCCTGCGCGGGTGCGACCTGCTGCTGCCCGCCGCCGAGCAGCGCCGATCCGATCGACTGCAGGTCGAGCTGCGCATGCGCGGTGCCGTTCACGCCCAGCAGGATGCCGAATGCGATGCCCGCCGATGCCAGGTGCTTGCCCGTCGCGCGAATGTGCTTCATCTGTTTCCCTCGTGCCCGAATCGTTGAGGCCGATATTGTCGAAGCGCGCCGCGCGCCGCCGCAACGACTGAAACACATCGAAACGAAATCGCGCGCCGCGGCCGCTTGCAATTCCGCGGCCGTCTCGCGTCGCCGCGCGCATTCATCCGCGTTTGCGGCGCGATCTCAGGCGCGCATCAGGATTCGTTCCTGGTCCGCATCAATATCGTTTCTCTCGGGTTCCGGGAATCGACGCCGCACCGCACGTTACGCAGCCATCCAGTCCGGCAGCCGCCGGCCGACCCAGTCGGCCGCCTGCTCGTAGCCGCGCGCGAGCCGCAGCACCGCGAGATCCGCGCGCGGCCGGCCGATCAGCTGCATCCCCATCGGCAGCCCCGCGTCGTTGAAGCCGACCGGCACGCTGATCACCGGGCAGCCGGCCAGCGTCCACGGCACGACCGTTTCCATCCAGCGGTGGTAGGTGTCCATCGTGCGGCCCGCGATTTCCTTCGGCCAGCGCTGCTCCACGTCGAACGGGAACACCTGTGCGGTCGGCGCCGCGATGAAGTCGTAGCGATCGAAGAAGCTCAGCACGGCCTGGTACCACGCGGTGCGCTCGATGCTGGCGTCGAACACCGCGGCGCCCTGCATCGCGAGCAGTCCTTCGACCTCGTAGATCGCCTCGGGCTTCAGCAGCGCACGCCGTGCCGGGTCGCGATAGTGCGCGAGCAGACCGCCGCCGGACAGCAGGTGCCGATGCGCGAGCCACAGGCGCCAGATCCGCTCGGGCGCGAATGCGGGCAGCGCCGCATCCACGTCGCAGCCGATCTCGCGCAGCGTCGCAAGGCCCTTTTCGCACTGCGCGAGCACGCCCGGCTCGATCGCGAGATAGCCGTTCCAGTCGCCGACCCACGCGATGCGCTCGCCGCGCAGGTCCTTGTCGAGCGGCTTCGTGAACACCGCCGGATCTTCCGCGAGCGACAGCGGATCGTTCGGGTCGTAGCCAGCCTGGATCGCGAGCAGTTGAGCGACGTCGCCGACCGTGCGGCCCATCGGCCCCTCGATGCCGAGCTGCTGCATGAACACGTCGACGGCCGGCCAGCGCGGCACGCGGCCCTGCGACGGACGGAACCCGTAGATGTTGCAGAACGCGGCCGGATTGCGCAGCGAACCGCCGAAGTCGCTGCCGTCCGCGACCGGCAGCATGCGCGCCGCGAGCGCCGCCGCCGTGCCGCCGCTGCTGCCGCCCGCGCTCTTCGTCAGGTCGTACGGATTGCGCGTCGCGCCGTGGACTTCATTGAACGTATGCGAGCCGAGGCCGAACTCCGGCGTGTTGGTCTTGCCGATGAAGATCGCGCCCGCCGCGCGCATCCGCCCGACGCCGACCGAATCGGCCTGCGGCACGTTATCTCGGAAGATCGGCGAGCCGTAGGTCGTCCGCAACCCTTTCGTCATCGCGAGATCCTTCGGCGCCTGCGGCATCCCGTGCAGCCAGCCGTGGTACTCGCCGCGGGCCAGCGCGGCGTCCTTCTCCGCGGCTTCGGCGAGCAGCGTCGCGCGATCGCGCAGCGAAATCAGCGCGTTCACCGCCCCGTTTACGCGCTCGATGTGATCGAGATACGCACGCATCGTCTCGACGCACGAGACCGCCTTGCTGCGGATCGCCGACGCGAGTTCGTCGGCCGGCAGGCGCACGATCGGGTCGACGGTGATGGATGCGGGAGCGAGAGGCTGCGGGGCGCCGTGCGGCATGCGAGGTCTCCTGGAATCGGAATGGAATGGCGGGCCGCATGGTGGCGGCGATCTGTCCCGAACGGCCGGGAAGGCGCCGGGACGAGGCCGCGCCGCAGCCGATGCTCTACTCTACGCGAGGCCGGATGGCCGACCTCCGATATTTTCCGCCGCGATTCATTGAGGATTCGACTGAATCGGCGTGGCGCGCCGCCGCTGGATGGCCCGCGTCGAGCCGTCGCCCGGCCGGTCGGTGAAAACGTTTATGCGCATAAACTTAAATTTCTTATATTTCTAGTAGGCGCGAAACGAGGCGGCGCACGTTGACGACATTTTTACGCGGCCGCCCGATCTCTTTAGGTCGAGCGGTCCAGCCGCGCGCTACGCTGGACACATCTCGATGACGAGGCATCTTTCATGCTCAAGCTGCTGGTTCCGGTCGGTCATTCGCCCCGCTCGCTGCAGGCGGTCCGCCACGCGACCTTCCTGTATCGCGAACGATGCGCATCGGAGATCGTGCTGATCAACGTACAGGCGCCGCTCGAAGCGACGCGGCTCGAGGCGTTTCACCCGCTGTCGCGGCTCCAGTCGATCGAGGACAAGTTCGCGTGCGACGATCTGGCGATGGCCGAGCAGGTGTTGCGGGAGGCCGGTGTCCGATACAGCATCGTGAAGAAGGTCGGGCCGGTGGCCGACACGATCGCGGCCGTCGCGGCCGAGACGGGCTGCGACGAAATCGTCGTCGTCGCGCCGCGGCACGATCCGTTTCACGCGATGCTGTCGATGTTCCGTCGCAGCGTGATGGACCGGCTCGTGCGAATCTCGAATGTGCCGGTGACGGCGGTGCGATAAACGACCGACCGCAGCCGCGTCGCCTTCGTGCCGTGCGGCACCACGCCGGAAGCCTCGACGCGCACACGTGCGACGAGGTCGTCATGGCCCGCCTCGGCGGGTCGTTTCATTTGGATCGACGCAACGATGCGTCCTGCACGACGCAACGCCGTCCTGTGCAATATACGAACGCTGCGACGCGCATGCTGCGCCTTCGCGCAGCGCCGACACGCTTACTGGATAACCTTGCGCACGAAGACGAGATAGGTCGCCAACGAAGACGCGCCCAGCAGAATTACCCACAACGGCGCCATGCTGATCAGGACGGAAGACACGTTAAGCATTTGGATTCCTCACTATTTCGACAGCGATGTTCAACACATACCTGCTTCACCAGGAACCGGTGCGCTCACCGCTCGTCGCACATCGCGTTCCGTTAAAACATGCATTCATGCTATCGCTTTGACCGGCGGCGCGGCCGTCTCGCCCTGCTCCAACCCTGACATTCGTCAAACTCGCGTCAATCGCGCGCCGATGAGGCCGGCCGCCGCCCCCTTTTCTTCGTTCGCGCGAAAAAAGGGATGCGATTACTCCGGCCAACCGCCATTTCCGCAGACGTTTACCGGGGGAAGCCCCAAGTGCTTCCCGAAACGTGTCCGCGTTACGCTCGAGCAACGAGGAGACGAATCATGAGACGCGTGGTACACATCGCTTTTTTCGCGCTGCTGGCCTACCTGATCGGCGATCGGGCGCTGCTGCACGCGCAAGGCCGCGACGCCAGCCCGACGGCATGCTCGCAGGGCGCCGAGCAGGTGAAATACGACGCGCTCAGCCGGGGCTTCGGCAACGCGGCCGCCAGCAGCCAGAGCGAGGCGTTCATGTCCGGCTGCCTGGTGACCGGGCGCGGCAATCAGGATGTCGCCATGGCAGCTCGTTGAGGCCGAACAGGCGCCATGCCGGTTGCTCATGTCGCACCGCCCGACCGCGAACGGTCGCAACCGGCACTTTCCGTCCTTTGCGCTCCGCGTCGCCGGCGCTGATGCGCCGGTAGCGACACTACGCCGTCAATCCGGCGACCGACTCATTCGATGTGCGGTCACCGCGCCACGTCGAGCACATCCTTGCCATAGCGGTTGACGCGGATCACCGGCAGCGTCCATCGCGACCGCGCTCCGGTCGTGCCGATTCGCGCGCGCACCGCCCCCCTTCCCGCCCCCCGCTTCCCATGCGTTGGCCGAACCAGCCTTCTGCCGCGCTGCGCGTCCGACGCCCATCAGCCGACCGATCCCGCCCGGGCACGCCGATTGCGGCTCGACCGCCCCTCCCCACGGACCGCCGACATGAACGACAACGAGTCCCTCGATTCCGCGCAGCCTCGTCCGCGTGCGGGCTGGCTCCGACGCCTCGGCCCCGGCCTCATCACCGGCGCCGCCGACGACGATCCTTCCGGCATCGGTACGTACTCTCAGGCGGGTGCGCTGTTCGGATTCGAACTGCTCTGGGTGCTGCTGCTGACCTATCCGCTGATGACGGCCGTGCAGCTGGTCAGCGCGCGCATCGGCCTCGTCACGGGCAAGGGCCTCGCGTCGAACATGCGGGCGCACTATTCGCCATGGCTGCTCCATGCGACCGTCGTGCTGCTGATCGTCGCGAACGTGATCAACATCGCGGCCGACCTGTCGGCGATGGGCGCGGCGGTCAAATTGCTGCTGCACGGCCCGCAGGAGCTGTACGTCATCGGCCTGGGCGGCGTGTCGGCCGTGCTGCAGATCTTCGTGCCGTACGACCGCTATGCGCGCCTGCTCAAATGGATCGCGCTGGTCCTGCTCGCGTATGTCGCGGTGGCACTCATCGTTCCCGTCCCATGGGGAGATGTCGGGCGGGCGATCGCACGGCCGAATGTCCAGTTGACCGCCGCATACCTGACCACCGTCATCGCCGTGCTCGGCACCACGATCAGCCCTTACCTGTTTTTCTGGCAGGCGTCGCAGGAAGTCGAAGAGCTGCGCGCGGCGCCGAACCAGCACGCGTTGCGGCGCGCGCCTCGGCAGGCGCCCGCGCAGTTGCGCCGGATCAACGTCGATACCTGGTTCGGCATGGGCGTATCGATCACGATTGCGTTCTTCACCACGCTGACGGCAGCGGCCACCCTCAACCTGCATCACATCGACGTGAAGACGTCGGCCGATGCCGCGCGGGCACTCGAGCCCATTGCCGGACACTTCGCGTACGTGCTGTTTGCGCTCGGGATCGTCGGTACCGGCCTGCTGGCGTTGCCGGTGCTCGCGGGATCGGCCGCCTATGCAGCCGCGGGCACCTTCCGCTGGCGTAACAGCCTCGCGTTGCGGCTGGGCGGCGCACCCGAATTCTATGCGGTCATCGCATTGGCGATCGTCGGCGGCGTCGCGATCACATTCATGCATTTCGACCCGATCCGCGCGCTCTACTGGAGTGCGGTCATCAACGGCGTGACCGCCGTCCCGATCATGGTCGTGATGATGCTGATGGCCGGAAGCCGGCGGGTCATGGGCAAGTTCGCCGTCACCGGCGCGCTCGCATGGGGTGGCTGGCTCGCGACGCTCGCGATGGCGATCGCGGCGATGGGGGTGTTCGTGCCGGGATAAGCGGCATCGGTCGCGCGCGCCGGACCGTGTGCGCGATCAACCCGTCTCCGGGCGAATCACCAGCTCGTTGAAACCGGTGCACGCGTCGGGTTCACGGGAGAATCGATGCGCGGGCAACAGCACGAGCAGAATCTCGGCGGTCGTCCGCACCACGCAGCCGCTCGCGACGTGTCCGCCCGACACACGGCCGTGTGCGTCGGACACCGACATATGCAGGTGCGCACCGTCCGGCGAGACCGAACCGGCCAGCGTCAGAATCTCGAGGTCGCCGCGCAGCTCGGTCGGTGCGTCGACGCCGGCAAAGCGCAATTGCGCGACGTTCAGGCTGCCGATCCCCTGGATCACGAATGCCGCGCGTGCGTCGAGCCGACGCAACGCCTGCTCGATCGACGCGCGCAGATCGTCGCCGGGGGAAAGGCGCAAAGGATGGGGTTGCATGGTCGATAACCTGCTGGTGGGCCTGGGTATCGACAAAGAGTACGTTCGCCCCGGCAATCCGGCAAGCAGCCGCCTGCCGGATGGACGAAACGCCGCGCCTGCGTCTCCGCACCGCGCGGCGCTCGCATCACGCAGTGAACCGCTCGCTCGCGAACTGCGCATCCGGTATGCCGGCGGCGACGGCAACTTCCCGCGCGCCCTCGACGAGCGGCGGCGGCCCGCACACGTAGACATCCGGGAGCACCTCGGCCTGCGCAAGCGCCCCGCGCAACGCATCGACCGGTGTCCCGCGGAACCCGGCCCATTGCGCGCCCGGCCGCCATACGCACAGGTCGACCCGCAATTGCGGCAGCTCGGCCTGTAGCCGCCCCAGCTCGTCGAGCATGAACAGTTCGTTTTCCTCATTGACACCGAAGAACAGCCGCGCGTCGCCCATCTCCTGATACTCGGCCATGCGCCTCAGCATCGACAGGACCGGCGCGAGCCCCGTGCCGCCCGCGACGAACCAGCGTGGCCGCAGGCTGTCCGCGAACAGGCCGAATCCGCCCATCGGCACGCGCACGGTCAGCGGGTCGCCGGACCGCGCGCGCTCGCGCAGATAAGTCGAGAACCAGCCGCCCGATCGCAGGCGGATCAGGAATTCCAGGCGGCCGTCCCAGTTGCTCGTGTTCGCGAGCGAATACGGCCGGCGCAAGCCGCTGCCGGGCACCTCCAGCTCCGCGAACTGGCCGGCTTCGAATTCCGCCGCCGCGCCGAACGCGTCGTCGGGCTCGACCTGCAACTCGACCCGCATCGTGTCGCGCGCGATGGTATCGAGCGCCACGATCCGCGCGCTACGCACGGGCACCGGCTGCAACAGCACCTTGGCGCGGTCGTACGGCGCGGCGACCCGCAGATCGCCGAGCGGCGTCGTCCGACACAGCAGCACCGCGCCGTGCTGGCCGGCCGGCATCGCATCGGCGCTGTGCGCCTGCATCTCGTACGGGCCGTCGACGACGGTCGCCTGGCAGGCGCCGCAACTGCCGCGCCGGCATTGCGACGGCAGCGTGATGTCGGCCTGCGCCGCCGCCGCGAGCAGATCCTGGCCGGGCTCGCAGTCGAAGCGGAACGGCGCGCCGTCGCGCGTCGTGATCTCGATCCGGTAGCTCATCGAACCGTCCCGCTCACGCAGCCCGACGCGCGAGCGCCGCGGCCAGGTCCGCACCCGCGTCGCCGATCGGCTGGATCCCGAACTGATCGACCAGCACCGCGAGCACGCCCGGCGTGACGAACGCCGGTAGCGTCGGTCCGAGCCGGATGTTGCGGATGCCGAGCGCGAGCAGCGTCAGCAGCACGGCCGCCGCCTTCTGTTCGAACCACGAGATGACGAGCGACAGCGGCAGGTCGTTCACGCCGCATTCGAACGCATCGGCGAGCGCGGTCGCGATCCGGATCGCCGAATAGCTGTCGTTGCACTGCCCGACATCGAGCAGGCGCGGAATGCCGCCGATATCGCCGAACGCGTGCCGGTTGAACCGGTACTTGTTGCAGCCGAGCGTCATCACGACCGTATCGTCGGGTGCCTGTTCCGCGAACGCCGTGTAGTAGTTGCGGCCCGGCGCCGCGCCGTCGCAGCCGCCGATCAGGAAGAAGTGGCGGATCTGCCCGGCCTTCACCGCGTCGATCACCTTGTTTGCGACGCCCAGCACCGCATGCCGGCCGAACCCGACCGTGATCGTCTCCTCCGGCGCGGTGGCCGGGAACCCGGGCAGCGCCAGCGCGGCACGGATCAGCGTCGAGAAATCGTGATGTTCGAGATGCCGCACGCCCGGCCAGCCGACCGGCCCCGTCGTGAAGATCCGCTGCCGGTATTGCGGCAGCGGCTCGATGATGCAGTTGGACGTCATCAGGATCGGTCCGGGGAAATGCGCGAAGTCGCTCTGCTGATCCTGCCACGCGCCGCCATAGTTGCCGGCCAGATGCGGGAACGCCTTCAGCGCCGGATAAGCATGCGCCGGCAGCATTTCACCGTGCGTATAGACCTGGATGCCGGTGCCCGCCGTCTGTTCGAGCAACGCATGCAGATCGCCGAGATCGTGGCCCGACACGAGGATCGCCTTGCCTGCCACCGGCGACACGCGCACGGCGGTCGGCTGCTGCGCGCCGAAGCGGCCGGTGTTCGCGTTGTCGAGCAGTTCCATCACCGTCAGGTTCAGCCGGCCGAGATCGAGCGCCTGCGCGAGCAGCGCGTTGATGTCGGCGGGATTGCCCGCGAGAAACGCGAGCGCCGCGTCGACGCCCTCGTAGATGTCGTCACGTTCGTAGCCGAGCACCTTCGCATGATGCGCATACGCGCACACGCCCTTCAGTCCGTACAGCACCAGCGCGCGCAGCCCGACGATATCCGCGCCCACGGTATCGAGGCCCGCGTCGATGCCGACGGTCGCCGCCTGCTTCAGCAAGCCGGCCAGATCGTCCGCCGGCTGCCACGCGGCCGGCCCCGTCAGCACCGGCACGGGCGTGCCCGCGGCCCGTGCGTGCGCTTCGCACGCGGCCTTCACGCGATCGCGCGTCTGCGCCGCTTCACGCAGCAGCGCGACGAAGCGCGCCGCATGGAAGTTCACGTTGGTCAGCGTGGTGAACATCGCGTACAGCACGAACCGGTCGGCGTCGCGATCGGGCTCGCCCATCGTGCGTGCGATCGCGGCGTACTGCGCGATGCCCTTCACGGCATGGACCAGCAGGTCCTGCAAGTCGGCCGTCGTCTCGTCCTTGCCGCAGTTGCCCTTCGCCGATGCGCAACCGGGCCGTGCGCCGGTCCGGTCGGTCTGTTCGCATTGATAGCAAAACACGGTGCTCTCCTTTCTCGATCATGGGGGGCGCGGGTCGGCGCGAACGGCGGCGCGAAACGTGTTCCGGGCCGCCAGGCATCTCGCCCGCTTCAAGATGCGTGCTTTATGCATCTTTTTCATGATGTTTCGGCGCACCGTCGGCCACCGTGACGCAGATCAAGAAACCGCGCGCACGCGGTGGGACAACTTGTCGCTACGGCTGTCCGTCGGCCGGCGCCGCGGTGGCCTCGTCGCTTTCGTCGTCCGCGCAGTCGATGCCCCAGTCGCCGTATCGATACCAGTCTTCGCCGAGCAGTTCGCACGGGTGCTGGGTCCGGCTGGAGCCGTTGCCACAACGCATCGCATGCGTCGGGCAGTAGTTGTCGCATCCCCAGCAGATCCGCTCCGGATGGTTGGGATGCAGCGGAAATTTCTTGGCCATCGTTCGTCGTCTTCCCGGTATCGTTGCGTCCGCCACCGTTCGACTCTAGTCCGCCCGGCGCACGAGCGGATGCGGCATTCGTTCGCACCGCACGACGGATCGCCCGAAAACAAGAAGGCCCGGACATCGTCCGGGCCTTCCACGTCAACCGACACTGCCGGCCGCGCTTACGCTTCCAGCGCTTCGAGCACCTTCCCCTTCGTCTCGATCCCGACGAGATGGACGGTCACGGCCGCGATCAGCGGCACGATGCCGATCAGGTAGAACGCCGGCCCGAGATTGCCGCCGATGATCGCGTGCGGCACGATCATCGGCGCCGCGAACGACGCGATCTTCAGCCACGCGCTGCCGAGCCCGCAGCCCGACGCGCGGATGCTCGTCGGATACTGTTCCGGCGTATAGACGTACGCGGTGATGAAGCCCGATGCCATCAGCCCCAGCGACAGCGAGCAGAAGATCGCGACGACGTACACCGACGACGCGTGATAGAAGCCCGCGAGCGCCAGCGACAGCGCGCACAGCACGAACGACCATACGATCACCGGCTTGCGGCCCAGCTTGTCGACCAGCAGCGCGGACGCCAGCGAACCGAGTACGCCCATCACCGAGCCGATCACCGCGAGATTCAGCGCGAGCTGCAGCGGCGCGTGATAGAAGTTCTTGTAGATCGTCGGCAGCCACGTGGACAGCCCGTACTGGATGAACCCGCAGGTCGCCCACAGCGTCGCCACCGCGAGCGTGCGCTTGCGATACGCGGCGCTGAACAGGTCGCTCATCCGGCGCTTCGGGTGCTGGCGCACCATCTCGTCGTACGCGGCCACCTGCGTGACCGGCGGGAGTTCGCCGCGCACCGACGATTCGAACACGCCGACCGCGCGCCCGGCTTCCGCGAGCCGCCCGCGCGACGCGAGCCAGCGCGGCGATTCCGGCACGAGACGCGTGAGCACCAGCGCGAGGATCAGCGGCAGCCCGCCGACGAAGTACATGATTTCCCAGCCGAACCGCGGCACGAGCCATGCGCCGAGCGCCATCGACACCAGTAGGCCGATCGGGAACACGATTTCATACAACAGCACGAAGCGGCCGCGGCCGTGTGCACGCGTGATCTCGTTGATGTACGTGGCCGCGACCGGCAGTTCGCCGCCGAGACCAAGCCCCTGCAGGATTCGCAGCAGCACGAACACCTCGAACGTCGGCGCGAAACCGCACGCGATGCTGGTGATGCCGATCACGGCGGAACTCCACGCGATCGCCTTCACGCGGCCATGCTTCTCCGCGAGCGCGGGGAACAGGAATGCGCCGATCAGCTGGCCGATCGCGCCGGACGCGATCAGCATGCCGATCTGCGTCGGCGACAGCCCCCACTTGTGGATCAGCAGCGGCAGCGTCGCCGCGATCGTGATCACGTCGAAGCCGTCGAAGAACGTCGCGGTGCCGATCAGCACGCGCGCGCGGATCTGCATCGCGTTGGCCGGAAGCCGCTCGAGCCGCGCGATGATCGCGCCGGGCGTGGAGGCGGCAGCTTCCGTCGTGGCCCTGCCGGCCACGACGTTGTCGAAAGTGCTCATGCGGGGTGTCTCCTGGATCTTTTGGCGGTCTTGGCCGGTCAGGCAAGCGCTTTGGTCGTGTCCGCCAGGGCTTCCGTGTCCACTGCCCGGCCCTGGTTCATCCACTTGCGCGCGAGCTTCAGCTCGCGTGCGTTGTTGATGGCGATGACACCTCTCACATGCCCGTCGCCAAGGAAAAACAGCGTCGCGCGGCGCGCGGCAAGATCGCCGCGCACGACGAGCTGCGCATCGGCCGGCAGATCGCCGAGGATCTGCAGGTTCACGTCGTACTGATCGGACCAGAACCACGGAATCTCCGCGTACGGCGCGCGCACGCCGAGCACGGCCTTCGCGGCCGCGATCGCCTGGTTCTGCGCGTTCGCCCACGATTCGAGCCGCACGCGCCGCTTCAGCCAGCCGTTGTGATGGTTCGCGACGTCGCCGCACGCGAAGATCGCCGGGTCGCTGGTCGCGCCGAATTCGTCGACCACGATGCCGTCGTCGATCGCCAGCCCCGCGTCGCTCGCCAGCGTCGCGTTCAGCGCGAGACCGATGCCGGCCACCGCGAAATCGGCGTCGATCGTCGTGCCGTCGGCGAGCGTCGCGCGCACCTTCGTTGCGTCGTCCGGCTGCGCGTCGAGCGACGCGAGCGCCGCGCCGAGCCGCACGTCGACACCGTTCGTGCGGTGCAGGTCGAGCAGGAAGTCCGATACGATCTGCGGCACCGAGCGGCCGCACAGCCGCGGCGCGCCTTCGACGACGACCGCTTCGACGCCGAGCTTGCGCGCGGTCGCCGCGACTTCGAGGCCGATCCAGCCGCCGCCGATCACGAGCACACGTTGGCTCGCACGCAGCTTCTCGCCGAGCGCGGCCGCTTCGTCGAGCGTGCGCAGGTAATGCAGGTTCGGCGTCCTCACGATCGCATCGGGCAAGCGGCGCGACGTGCCGCCCGTCGCGATCACGAGACGGTCGTATTCGATCTCGCGGCCGCTTTCGGTTGTCACCACGCGGCGCGCACGGTCGATCGACGCCGCGCGTTCCGGCTGCCACGCCTCGACGTTCAGCGCATCGAATTCGTCCGGACGCACGACGCGCACGGTCTCGATGTCGGCGTCGCCGGCCAGCACGGCCTTCGACAGCGGCGGACGCTCGTACGGCAGGTGCGGCTCGTCGGCGATCATCACGAGGCGGCCGGCGAACCCTTCCGCGCGCAGCGTCTTCAGCACCCAGCCGGCAGCCTGGCCGCCGCCGATCACGACGACCGTGCCCGGCGCGGCCGGCTCCTGCGTATTCGCTTCGGTCATGATTTGCGCTCCGTCATGAACTTGCCTTCCGGCGCCTTCGCGTTCTTCTGCCGGCGCGTGTTGCCGTCGAGGCCGCCGTCGACGGCCCATTCGGCGAACACGGTCGGGCCCGGTTCGAATTCGCGCGGCTGCCACTCGGGCGTCAGCACGTCCTCGTCCGCGTAGTACTCGATCAGCGCGCCGGCCGGATTCTGGAAGTACCAGAAATACGCGGACGACACCGGGTGACGCCCCGGGCCGAGTTGCGTTTCCCAGCCGCAGCGGTCGATGTGCATGCCGCCGCCGAACACTTCGTGGATGTCGCGCACGGTGAACGCGACGTGGTTCAGGCCGCGTTTGCCGTTCGGCAGCGCGAGCAGGAACAGGTCATGGTGGCCGCCGTGCGGCGCGCAGCGCATGAACGCGCCGCGGCCCGGATAGCGGTCCGACGTCTCGAAGCCGAGCAGTTCGTGATAGAACTTTTCCTGCGCGTCGAGGCAGTTCGTGAAGAACACGACGTGGCCGACCTCGACCGGCTCCGCGCGTGCATAGATCGGGCTCGGCTGGTCGACCCGCACCGTCCGGCCCCACACGTTCGACGGCGAGCCGGTGATGTCGAGCGCGCGCTTGCGCGTCACCTCGATGCGGATCGCCATCCCGTTCGGATCGATGCAGCCGACGGCATCGTCCTGCGCGTAATAGCCGGGCTGGCCGGCCAGCTTCGTGCGCAGCGCGTCGACTTCCTGTCGCGTCGCGACGCCCCATGTGACTTCACGCAGTGTCGGACCCTCTTCGAACGCGGGCGGCAGCGACGGATCGTCGGCCTTCACGACCAGCACGGTGCAGCCGTTCAGCGTCTCGAAGCGTGCGCGCGTGTCGTCGTGCGCGACCTCCTTCAGCCCCCAGTCGGCGAAAAAGCGCCGGCACGTCGCGAGGTCGTCGACACCGTACGTGATCTGCTCGATACCCAAGATGCTCATTACGTCATTCCCCTTCGCTCAGTTCGCCCACGGCAGCGGCGCGTCGTTCAAGCCCCAGTAGAGGCTCTTCTGCTGCATGTACTCGCGGATGCCGAGACGGCCCTTCTCGCGGCCCATCCCGCTCTCCTTCCAGCCCGAGAACGGCGTGGAGATCGAAAACAGCTTGTACGTGTTGATCCAGACGGTGCCCGTCTCGAGCGCGCGCGCGATGCGCCATGCGCGCTTGTAGTCGCGCGTCCAGATGCCGGCGGCGAGGCCGAACACGCTGTCGTTGGCCTGCGCGATCAGCGACGCTTCGTCGTCGAACGGCATCGCGACCAGCACCGGCCCGAAGATTTCTTCCTGGCAGATGCGCGCGCTGTTCGACAAGCCTTCGAGAATCGTCGGCTGGTAGAAGAAGCCGCCTTCGCGCCCGTCGCCCGACGGCCGCTCGCCGCCGCACAGCAGGCGGCCGCCTTCTTCCAGCCCGAGCGCGACGTAGCGCTCCACCGATTCGCGATGCTTCGCGGTGATCAGCGGGCCCATCTGCGTGTCGGGCCGCGTCGGGTCGCCCACGCGCAGCTTGCGTGCGCCGGCCACCAGCCGCTGCATGAATTCGTCGTACACGGCGCGCTGCACGAACAGGCGCGAACCCGCGATGCACGCCTCGCCCGACGAGCTGAAGATGCCGTACAGCACGCCGTTGACCGCGTGATCGAGATCCGCGTCGTCGAACACGATCGTCGGCGACTTGCCGCCGAGTTCCAGCGACACGGGCATCAGCTTTTCCGCCGCGATGCGCGCGATGCCGCGGCCCACTTCGGTGCCGCCGGTAAACGACACCTTCTTCACGAGCGGATGACGCACCAGCACGTCGCCGATCACCGAGCCCTTGCCCGGCAGCACGCTCAGCACGCCCTTCGGCACACCGGCTTCCTCGCAGATGCGGGCCAGCGCGAGCGACACGAGCGGCGTGACCTCGGCCGGCTTGAGTACCACCGCATTGCCGCCGGCGAGCGCCGGTGCGAGCTTCTGCGCGTCGGACGCGATCGGCGAGTTCCACGGCGTGATCGCCGCGATCACGCCGATCGGCTCGTGCACGCTCATCGTCAGGTAGTCGCCGCGCGACGGCGTCAGTTCCTCGTCGAGCGTTTCCAGGCAGGCCGCGAAATAGCGGAACGTGTTGGCCGCGCTCGCCACCAGCACGCGCGTCTCGCCGATCGGCTTGCCGTTGTCGCGGCGCTGCAGGTTCGCGAGCGCCTCGTGACGCTGCATGATCAGGTCGGCGATCCGGTACAGCACGAGCGCGCGCTGGTGCGGCTTGAGGCCGGCCCAGTCGGCGCGACGCCACGCTGCGTCGGCGGCCACGACGGCTTCGGTCGCGTCTTCCGCGTCCGCCGTCGAGACTTCCATGTTCAGCGACTGGTCGGCCGGATAGATGCTCGCGTAAGGTGCGCCGCGGCCGCGCCGCCACTCGCCGCCGATCAGGATGTCGCCGTTGGGTACGAGGCTCGTATCGAATGGAGTCATGTCACAAGTCCCACAAATCTGTCTCTGCGCAGCCGCCCGCGCCGTGGCGCTGGCGGCCGTTCAATGGCCCGAATGGCCGTGTTGGCCGGGAGGTCCGCTCAGATCACGCACCGCGCCGCGCGGTTGCGCAGCGCGCGGATCGCGCAGTACGCGGTCAATGCGGACGTCTTCGGGTTGTCGGGCAACGGCTTGCCGCTCATTTCGAGCGACATCTCGCCGAATGCGCCACGTGCGGTGATGCGGTGCACGTTGCGCGCGACGGCCGGATCGGCGATCAGGCGCACGCGCGTCGCGTCGAGGCCGAGCCCCGCGAGCGCAACCGTCGCCGCGACGTTCGCGTTCTTCGGATACAGCCGCGCGGCGTCGCGTGCGGTGCCGTCGAAGATCACTTTCTCTTCGGTCATCGCACGCAGGTCGCAGAGTTCCTCCGCAGGCGTGCCGAGCCAGCCGAGCGGCGGCTTGCGGCCGACGTACAGCACCTCGTCGAGGCCGCCCTGCTTCGCCGATGCCAGCGCGTCGATCCCGCCGATCGCGCCGGACAGCAGCGTCAGCGTCGCGTCGCCCTCGTCGGCGGCCTGCGACAGCACGTCGAGCAGCGCGAGATCGGACAACGCGCCGATCGATGCGACCGCGCAGTCGGTGCCGGCCTTCAGCAACGGCACGACGTGATCGACGAGCGCGCTGTGGCCCGCGCATTCGAGCGCGAACTCGGGGCGGCGGGCCAGCGCGTCGACCGACGACACGACTTCCACCGCACCGCCGAGCTCACGCTGCACCGCGTCGCGCTGGTGCTCGGGCACGATCACGTGCGCGACGCGCAACGACGCATCGTGCTCGACCGCGTGGTACACGGCGGCACCGATCGCGCCGAAGCCGATCATCGCGACGTCGACGGGCGCATGCCCGTGTCCCTGGCCGTTATGCATATTGGCGCTCCGACGGCGCTTCCTTCTTCACCGGCGGGCCCGCGAAGTTCGAGGCGAACGAGCCGACCGACAGCATGTCGACTTCGACCATCACCGGCCCTTCCTTCGCGATCCCTTCGCGCACGATCGCTTCCGCCTGGTCGAGCGACGTGATCCGGTAGTGCGTGAGGCCGAAGCTCGCGCAGAACTGCGCGAAATCGGGCTGGTGCAGCTGCACGAAGCAGCGGCGGCCGCCGTAGTGCGCGTCCTGGATGTTGCGGATCACGCCGTAGCACTGGTCGTTCATCAGCACGATCATCACGTTCGCGTTTTCCTGCACGGCCGTCACGAGCTCGCCGACGTTGACCATCAGGCCGCCGTCGCCGACCAGGCAGACCGTCTTCGCCGCCGAGCCGGCCAGCGCCGCGCCAATGCCCATCTGGATGCCCTGGCCGATGCCGCCGCCGAGCGCATGCACGCCCGCGCGCGGTTCGAAGATCTTCAGCAGGCGGTTGCCCCACGTGCTGTTCGAGATCGTCACGTCGCGCACCCAGTTGTAGTCGCGGCCCACCGCGCCCTGCAGCGTGTCGACCAGCTTCTTGTACGGCCCGAGGCCTTCCGCCACGCTGGCGACGGCCTGCTCGCGCGCCGCCGCGAGATCGGCCGCGAACTGCGGATCGACGGACAGGCGGCCTTCGAGGCGATCGGCCAGCTCGGCCAGCACGCGCTTCGAATCGCCGTGCACGAACAGCTCGTTGCGATAGCCGCGGTTGTCGGCGAGCGCGTCGGCATCGACGCGGAACAACGGTTGCGGCAGCGCGAGCTTGTACTTCAGCGTCTCGTTGCCGCGCAGGCGCGAGCCGACCACGACGAGCGCGTCGCAGGTCTTGTAGAACGCTTCGACGGACGCATGCACGTTGAACGCGCCGAGCGTCGCCGGGTGATCTTCCGGCAGCACGCCGCGGCCCTGCACGCTCGTCACGACGCCGAAGCCGAGCTTCACCAGGCGTTCGACTTCCGCACGTGCATGGCGCGCGCCGCCGCCGAGCCACAGCAGCGGACGGCGCTTGGCCGCCAGCGCGTCGGCGAGCTTCGCGACGCGTGCGTCGTCGTGCTCGCGCACCGCGACATGTGCCGGTGCGAGGTCTTCCGGCCATTCGATTTCGGCGGCCTGGATGTCGATCGGGATCTCGACCGACACGGGGCCCGTCGGCGCGGTCTGCGCGATGCGCACGGCTTCGCGAATCGTCGGCAGCACGGTCTCGACCGTGCGCACGCGGAACGCGGCCTTCGAGATCGCGTCGAGCATCGTGAGCTGGTCCGGCGCTTCGTGGATGTACGCCAGATCCTGATCGAGGTACGGCGTCTCGATCTGCCCCGTGATGTGCAGCAGCGCGGTGCCGGCCGTCAGCGCCTCGACCATCGCGCCGGCCGCGTTGCCCGCCGCCGTGCCCGTGCTCGTGAACGCGACGCCGAGGCCGCCCGACACGCGGGCCAGGCCGTCGGCCATGTTCACCGCGCCCGCTTCACCGCGCGCGCCGACATACCGGATGTTGCCGCGCGAGTTGATCGCGTCGAGGATCGGCATGTTGTGGATCGAGATGACACCGAATGCGGTTTTGACGTCGCACTGCTCGAGAAAGGCGGCAATCAGCTCGCCAACCGTGGTTTTTTTAGACATGGCGTGCAAAGCCTCCAGAAACGTCGATATGGCTGCCCGTCGTATAGGACGACAGATGCGTTGCGAGATAAAAAAGTGCCCAGGCTGCCTCGTCGGGCTTGCCGAAGCGGTTCAGCGGAATGTTCTTCTTGCGGGCGAGCGCGCCCGTCCAGTCCTCCCAGCTTTCGCCGGCTTGCGCCTGTGCTTCGTGGCGGCGGCGCCACTGACCCGACTCGACGATGCCGATCAGGATCGAGTTCACGCGGATGCGCTGCGGTGCCAGTTCGGTCGCGAGCGACTTCACGAGGCTCAGCACGCCCGCACGCGCCGACGACGTCGCGACCATGTGCGGCTCCGGCTGCAGCGCGAGCAGCGAGTTCACGCAGGTAATCGTCGGCGCCTGAGCGTCGCGCAGCAGCGGCAGGAACGCGCGCGTCGGGCGGATGATGCTGAAGTACTTCAGTTCGAGCTCGTCGCGCCATGCGTCGTCGGTCGTGTCGGCGAAAGTCGACACACGGCCCTGGCCTGCGTTATTGACGAGCATGTCGGCCCGGCCGAAGCGGTCGGACACGGCTTGCGCGAACGCGGCCACGTCGGCTTCGTCGAGCACGTTGCAGCGCACGGCGAGCAGTTGCGCGCCCGGATATTTCTCGCCGAGCATCGCTTCGGCGCGTGAGAGACGTTCACCGTCGCGGCCGCAAATCGCGACCGACGCGCCGGCCTGCAGGAACCGTTCGGCAGTCGCGAGGCCGATGCCGGACGAACCGCCCGTCACCACCGCCACCTGCCCGGTCAGATCGATCTGGATCATCGGAGTCCTAATGCTTTGAGAAACGTGTGCTCGTCGTCCGAGCGGTAATTGAGCCGCCGCGACAGTTCCGCCGCCGCGCGCTGCACCTTGTCGATCAGCCCGTCGGCGATCAGCGCCGCGTCGATCTCCGGTCGCGGCACCGTGACCGTGATGCACGCGACGATCCTCTGCGTGTCGTTGCGCACCGGCGCCGTGACCACCGAGATGCCGCGCTCGAACGACGAATTGCTGACGCCGTAGCCGCGCAGCGCATCCTCGCGGATCACTTCGTACAACGCGTCGACCGATTCCGGCGTCGCGCCCGTCATCCGGTTCAGCGTGCCTTCCGGATACAGCGCACGCAGTTCCTTCAGCGACAGGTCGCCCATCAGCACGTGGCCGTGGGTCGTCGCATGCGCGGGCAGCCGCGTGCCGACGTTCACGCGAATCGAGCTGAACACCGGCGACTGGCTCTGCGCCTTCGCGACGAACACCACGTCGCGGCCGTCGCGGATCACGATGTGCGTCGTGAAACCAGTCGCATCGCGCAGGCTCTCGATCACCGGCAGGCCGAGATCGGTCAGCTCGAGCGAGCTCAGGTATTCGAAGCCGAGCCGCAGCACGGCGATGCCGAGCTTGTAATTGCGATCCTTGTCCGCGCGCTCGAGAAAGCCGAGCGATTCGAGTGTCTGCAGCAGACGGAACACCGTCGTGCGCGGAATGCCGAGGCGCTTGGACAATTCCGGCGCACCGAGCACCGGCTCGCGCGGCGAGAATTCGGCGAGGATCCGCAAACCGCGTTCGAGACCCGGCACCACGTAGTTGGCCTCGGACTTCGCGGTGTCCGCATCCTGTTGTTGTTGCAACGGTTCGCTCATTCCAGCCCCCGTTGACGGTCGCATTGACGGCAGAACGTGTCGATCAGCGACGAATAGACCGCCGGCGCTTCCACGTAACCCGCATGACCGGCCTGCGGAATCACCTGCAGCCCGACGTGCGCGGCCGCGGCGATCCGCTCGCACGCGGCGGGCGGCGTGATCGCGTCGTTCGCGCCGACCGCCACCGCCGTGCGGCCGCGAAACCCGGCGAGATCGGACGCGAGATCGGCGTTCGCCAGCAGATGCGTGGCCTGCGCATAGCCGGCCGGCACGATGCGCGCCATGTTCCAGCGCACCCATGCACGCGCATCCTCGCTCGCGAAACCCGACAGCATGTTGCCGCTGCGCTGCTCGGCAAGCCCGGCCGCGCCGAGTTCCTCGAGCATCGCAAGGCGTGCATCGCGGCGCGTGTCGCGCGTTTCCGCGGGCGCGCTGCCATAGCCGCCCGCGGGCGAGATCAGCAGCAGGCCGGCGATTCGCGCGGGCATCACGCGGGCCAACCCGCCCGCGATGATCGCGCCGAGCGAATGCCCGACCAGCACGCAGCGTTCGATGCCGAGTGCCTCGAGCCACGCGTTCAGCGACGCCGCGTAATCGGCGGCCGCCGGCGACGCGCCGTGCACGGGGGTCGACACGCCGTAGCCGGGTGCATCCCACGCGAGCACGCGGCGCGACGCGCCGAGCGTGTCGAGCAGGCGCACCCATGATGCGGCGCCCGAGCCGATCCCGTGCAGCAGCACGACGGGCAGCGCGCGGCCCGCATGCTGCGCGCCGGCCTCGCGATAACCGATCGTGCCCGCCGCGCCGGCCGCGCAGCGCTGTTCGGGAAATTGCCCGAGCAGCGCGGCGAACGCCGCGGTGCGGTCGCGTTCACGTTTGTCGATGACACTCATTGCTTGCTCCGCCCCGTCTCAGCGCTTGATCTTCGCGAGCGGCGAATCCGGCGGATACGTCGGCGTGATGGGCTTCGGCGAACCGAGCATCACGCACATCAGCGCGTCTTCCTCGCCGATGTTGATTTCCGTGCGATACACGCCCGGCGGCACCGAGATCAGGTCGCGCTCGCCGAGGATCGCTTCCCAGCTCTCGCCGTCGCGCTCGCAGATCACCTTCATCTTGCCGCGCAGCACGAAGAAGATTTCCTCGACGTCGGTGTGGATGTGGCTGGGGCCGATGTTGCCGGCCGGGATGACCATCGTCGAGAACGTGAAGTTGCCGGCCGGCACCGTGTTGACGTCCTTCGCGACGCCCGTGCCGCCCGTGCCGACGTAGCGCATCTGCGCACGGCGATACTTCGGGTCGTAGTCGGCCTGGAACTTCAGCGCATCCCAGTCGTAGCGCCGCGTCGCGTAGCGCGCGACACGCCCTTCCATCCAGTCGCCGAAGCTTGCGTCTTCCGGCTGGTCCCACGACTTGCGTTCGAGATCTGCGTCCGCCATCGTCCTCTCCTTCATTCAGAGTAAAAACTTCAATTCAGTTCATTACGAAGCCGCCGTTCACCGGCAGCAGTTGACCCGTCACGAAGCGCGCGCCGTCCGACAGCAGGAACAGCACGGGGCCCGTCACGTCGTCGGGCACCTGCGCGCGCGTCAGCGCGCGGCCCTGCATGTAGAACGCGTGGCGCTCGGCCGGCACATAGGCCGTCGCCTCGACTTCGGTGAGCCCCGGCGCGATCGCGTTGACCGTCACGCCGTGCGCGCCGAACTCGCGTGCCTGCGCATGCGTCATCGCGATCACGGCGCCCTTGCTCGCGACGTACGCGAGCAGCTTCGGCGCGCCCCACAGCGCGGTGTCCGATGCGAGGTTCACGATCGCGCCGCGGCCCGACTGCGCGAGGTACGGCAGCGCCGCATTGCTGACGAGCCAGACGCCACGCACGTTCACGTTCATCACGGCATCCCAGGTCGACACGTCGAGTTCCGTCGACAGCTTGCCGCCCGAGTTCGTGATCGCCGCGTTGTTGATCAGCGCATCGACGCCGCCGAGCGCCGCCGCGCCCTGCGCGACGAAAGCCGTGACGCTCGCCGGATCAGCCAGGTCGAGCGTGAAGAAGTGCGCGGTGTGGCCGGCTTGCGCGAGCTGCGCCGCCAGCGCGCGGCCCTCTTCGGCGAGCACGTCGCCGAACGCGACCTGCGCGCCCGCCGCGACCAGCGCCTTCACGAACGCTGCGCCGAGACCGCGCGCACCGCCCGTGACGAGCACGCGGCGCCCCGGCAGCGACACGACCGGTGCGAACTCAGCCATTCGCGGGCTCCGATGCGGCGTGCGCCGCGCGGTGCGCGTCGAGCGCGGAAAGGTGTTCCTGCGCGCGCTGGCGCAGCATCCGGCGCACGCGCGTGATGCCGACGTCGTGCTGGTACAGGTATTCGTGATCGCGCGCGTGCGGCGCGAGGCTTTCGAGGACGTAGCGGTCCTGTTCGAGCACGTCCCAGTGCAGGCCCTCGAGGCGGTTGCGGTACATGAAGCGCCACACGTCGCGCTGCCAGCCGCTGACCTTGCGGGTACGCCAGAAGTAGACCTGGCAGTTGTCGCCGTCGACCGGCGTCGCGAAGCCGATGATCCCGAAGTTGCCGCCCGGGCCGAACTTCTGCTTGTACGGAATCGCGAGGCGCATCCACAGGCAGCCGGTGTCGCCGAGCTCGACCCAGTCGAAGTTCACGTCGCGCTGGCCGATCTTCTCGAACATCAGGCCCGTTTCCGTCTTGCGCACGCGCATCTCGGCCTGCTTGTCGCCTTCGGCCATCGAGTGCGACGTCGCGTGCAGGTACGCACCGTGCATCGGGTCCATCACGTTGTCGATCGCGTACTGGTAATTGCACTTCCAGTTCGACACGCACAGGAAGTGGCCGTATTCGTCGGCGACCAGTTCTTCCGGCAGGTTCAGCGGCACCGGCTCGCCGTGCGCTTCGTCGCCGAACCACAGGAAGATCGCGCCGGCCTTCTCTTCGACCGGATACGACTTCACGCACTTCGTGCCTTCGAGCGGACAGTTCGCGACCGCCGGCACACGGTTGACCGTGCCGCCGCCGTCGACTTCGATGCCGTGATACCAGCAGGCGATGTTGCCGCCGAGGTTCCAGCCGAGCGACAGACGCGCGCCGCGGTGCGGGCAGCGATCTTCCAGCGCGTGGACCTTGCCCTCGTGATCGCGCCACAGCACGATCTGCTCGGACAGGCGCGTGAGGCCGACGGGCGCGTTCGACACCTGCCAGCTCGGGGCGACGGGATACCAGTAGTTCTTGATGCCGCGGTCGAGATAGTCGCGGACCGGGTCGTGTTGGACTTCGTATTGTTCGGGGGACGTCATCAGTGTGCTCCGGATGCGGTTGTCGTCGGGTCGGCGGTCACGCGGCGCGCGCGCTCATTCCGCCAGCGAGGCCATTTCGGCGCGGAAGCGCTCGGGTGTCCACGCCGTGCCGTCCGGCGCGCGGAAGCCGATGCGGTTCAGGCCCGCGACGACATCGTCCAGCTCCGTCGCGCCGCTCTCGAACACGCGTTCGAGCGCATCGCCAAGGTCGTTCTCGTACTGGGTCGGCTCGGCCTTGCGGTTCTGCCAGACCTGGTTCTCGACCTGCCCGGGGATCTCGATCTGCCCCTTGCCGGCGACGTTGTTCGGCTGCGGCGCCACCCACGGCTTCAGGAAGGGATTGAAGTTGACGGTCGCTTCTTTCATGTCATTCCACCTTGATCTGGATTTCCTCGCCGGCAAGGCGCACCGCGTACTGCTTCAGCGCGCGCCCGCCCGGGCCCTTCAGGCATTCACCCGTCTTGATGTCGAATACGGCCTCGTGCAGCGGGCATTCGACCGTGCCTTCGTCGACGAACCCCTGCGTCAGCAGCGCGTACGCATGCGGACACACGTTCTCGAGCGCATACACCTCGTCGCCGACGCGGTAGATCCCGATCTCGACGCCGTCGGTCCGCTTGAACTCGATCGGCATGTCTTCCGACAGCGCGCCGGCGTGCCCGGCGCAAATCCATTGTTCAGACATCTCACACCCTTCCTTCTGATCGACTCTCGGTTCGCCCCGGGCTTGTTCCATACCCGGAACAGCAGTTTATGGATGGTGATTATAGGAGCGACTTTCCACGAGTAAAACAAAAAGCTGCATGCCCTAGGGAAAATACTGACCGCCGGGTCGGCGATCGCCTCACCCTCTCTCATCAAATGTGATTTTTTCTTTTATGTCGGGGATTTAAGTCGGTTTTTCAGGATTACCGAACCCGTGGTGAGGATCGTCCTCACCCCCATCCGGCCCGATAAATTTATTTTTGATCCGGCGCACGACGCCTCTATACTCCATTCCATCAGAGGCACACTGTTCCTTGTATGGAACACACGAAATGCCCGCCCGGTGGTGAAGAACGCGCGACGGCCGGCCGTCCCCGCGCCCGCCGCCACGGCACGTTTCTCATCAGGTCTGGAGAGTCAGGAGATCAAATGGTCAAGCACGCGGTAGCAGCAGCAATCATCGGAATGGGCGCGGTGTCGGGCGCCTGGGCACAGAGCAGCGTGACGCTGTACGGCAGCATGGATGCCGGCGTCGCCTATGTGAACAACGTCGGCGGCCACGCAAAGTGGGCGATGATCCAGGGCAACACGCAGCCCGATCGGTGGGGCCTGAAAGGCAAGGAAGACCTCGGCAGCGGCCTGTCGGCGATCTTCCAGCTCGAAAACGGCTTCTATACGAACAACGGCCAGTTCGCGACCGCGAACACGATCTGGAACCGCGCGGCGTTCGTCGGCCTCAGCTCGGACCGCTACGGCACGCTGACGCTCGGCCGCCAGACGCCGCTCACGTTCGACTATCTCGACCCGCTCAGCACCGCATACCTCGCGATGAGCTGGTATGCGTTCCACCCGGGCAACATCGACGGGCTCGCCGCGACCGGCAACGTGCCGTACAACAACGCGGTCAAGTACCGCTCACCGAGCTTCGCCGGCTTCTCGGCCGCGGCGGCGATGGCGCTCGGCAACACGACGAACTTCTCGACCGGCAAGTCGGTCGGCGTCGCGCTGAACTATGCGAACGGGCCGTTCAAGGCGTCGGCCGTCTACTCGAACGAGCACGACCGCTCGATCCTGATCAGCCAGACGGGCATCACGTCGTTCCAGGGGCAGAACACCGCGAACGGCTACATCGCGAACAAGGTCGAGAACATCGGCGCGGGCGCGTCCTACCAGTTCGGCGACTTCCTCGTGCACGGCCTCTACACGCGCACGAAGATGCAGTCGAACGGGTTTTCCGACACGTTCCAGAGCTACGACGCGGGCGTGAACTACCGCAGCAGCGCGTTCAACACGATCGCGGGCGGCGCGGCGACCACGACGCTGGCCGGCCGCCGCTGGACGCAGGTCGAACTCGGCGACATCTATTCGCTGTCCAAGCGCACGCAGCTGTATGCGAACGTGTTGTACGAGCACGGTTCGGGCGGCGCGAAGGCCGCATTCTTCACGGCCGGCACGTCGAGCACCGCGAACCAGGTGATCGTGCTAACCGGCATCCACCACTCGTTCTGAGCGGCGACGGGCGCATGCGCCCGAGGCCGGAAACGAAAAGAGCAGCCCGCGGGCTGCTCTTTTCGTTCGCTATTGGCAAAGCCGCGCGACGCGGCTCGCTCGATCGGTCAGAACATCGCGACCCGGTGGCGCGCGTGCGCGAACGTCGGGTCGCTTTCGAGCGGCCGGTAGTTCAACCGCTGCGACAGGTCGACCGCCGCGCCGCACACCGCTTCGACGAGCCGCTCCTTCTCGCCGGCCTCGCCGATCTCCGAGCGCGGCACCGTTGCGGTAATCGCCGCGACGATCGCGCCCGAATGGTCGCGCACGGGTGCCGTCACGGCCGAAATGCCGCTCTCGAATGCGGCCTCGCTGACCGCGTAGCCGAGCCGCGCGTAGTGACGCACGCGCTCGTACAACTCATCGACGGTGCCCGGCGTGCGCTCGGTGAACTGTTCGAGCCGCTTTTCCGGATAGAGCTGGCGCAGCGCATCACGCGTGAGGTCGCCCATCAGCACGTGGCCGTGCACGGTCGCGTGCGCGGGCAGCCGCGTGCCGACGTGCACCTTCACCGAACCGAACATCGACGTGTTGCTCTGCGCCTTCGCGACGAACACGACATCGCGCTGGTCGCGGATCAGCAGGTGCGTCGACAGGCCCGTCGCATCGCGTAACCGTTCGAGCACGGGTGTGCCGAGATCGGTCAGCTCCAGCGAATTCAAATATTCGAAGCCGAGCCGCAGCACGCCGACGCCGAGCCGGAAATAGCGGTCGCCGTTCACGCGCTCGAGAAAGCCGAGCGCTTCGAGCGTCTGCAGCAGGCGGAAGGTGGTCGTGCGCGGGATGCCGATGCGCTTCGACAGCTCGGGCGCGCCGAGCACCGGCTCGCGCGCCGAGAATTCGGCGAGGATCCGCAGCCCGCGTTCGAGGCCCGGCACCAGATACGACGACGCGCCGCCGGACGATTCGTCGTCGCCTGCGCCCTGCTTCGACGCGTTGTGGTCGACGTCGTCGCCGACCGTCGCGCGCGGCGCGCGTGCCGGCTTCGCCGGCGGTTTCGATGCGCCGCTCATCGTTGGATTGACCCTGTGCACATGGACGGAATGGAAGCGTTCACGAATGACCCGCAATGCTTGATTATGGATTTTCGACCGGACCGGATCAACACGATCCGGCGCAGGCGGCCGACAGCCCGGCGCGCCCGGCCGGACAGCCGGACTGTCATATAGCCTGATGCGATCGAAAGGATAACAGCGATAGACAGGACTGCCCACCGGAACGTCGGGGTGTGTCGGCTGGCGGCGAGCGATGGGCAAACGCGAACGCACCGCACGCGATGTCGCATGCGGATCGATTCGGGCAAGTCGGATGGAGGGAAAACGAACAGGAAAAACGCGTGCAGACGAACGACCGCACCGATCCGCGCACGGGATCGGCGCGACGCGACGTCAGGCCGTCACGGCGTCGTCATATTCGGCGCGCGCGAGCTGGCCGGCGGCGTACGCGTCGGCTTCGCCGTGAAAGCCTTCCGTGCTGAATGCAACGACTTTCACACCGACGCCGGACGCCCGCTTCACCGTCAGCGCCCATTGCCATCCGCCGTCTTGTTCGAAGACGTGCAGCGAGGGTTCGAGGGATGAGTCCAGTACGGTCACGGGTTGTGCTCCTGCCCTGCATGTCGCATCGGCGACGCGCCGGGCATGTCGAAAAGATGCGCCGCCTCGCGACGCGTTTCTACCATTCGACAGTCTAGTCAAGGAATGTTGCGACGCACCATCAGGGCTTACACTTGCCTATCGGAACCGGACGGTCGATGAAATCCAACTGAAACCCATATAGCACGGGCCTCACAGCCGGATTCCCGCAGCACGGCATACCACGCGTGCGGCAACGTGCCGCATGGACGACCGATTGCCCGGATCGGTTGAAAAACGGGTCGCGACCCCGGGCGACCGAGCCGGCCGATCAGCATCGCTACCGGCCCGCCCCCGCCGACACCACGCGCCGGAACGTCAGGTTGACCCGCTCGCCCTGCACGGCCGGCGCCTTCGGCACGCGGTGCTGCCATTCGGCCTGCGTGCGGCCGCGCATCACCAGCAGGCTGCCGTGCGTCAACCGGTACGCATGCACGACGCCGGTCGCACGATGACGCAGGTCGAACACGCGCATCGCGCCGAGGCTCACCGACGCGATCACCGGCGCATCGCCGAGCTCCGGCTCGTTGTCCGCATGCCAGCCGAGACTGTCCTGCCCGTTGCGATAACGGTTGAGCAGCACGCTGTTGAAACGCGCACCGCTGGTCGCCTCGACCGCGCGCTTCAGGTCGAGCACGGCCGGCGTCCATGGCGCGGGCACGTTGCGAATCCCCGAATACACGTAGACGGCGTCGGGCTCACCCTGCCACGCGGTGAGCCGCGGCAGCGGAATGCGGCCGCGCGGCGTGCGGATCGTGTCCTGCCGCCACGCGACCTCGTCGATCAGCGCGGCCAGCACGCGATCGGCATCGGCCGGCGCGAGCCAGTCGGGGTACCAGTCCACGTCGGGCACGGGCGAATCGGCGAAAAGATCGGGTGTCGACATGTCGGGACCAGGCAGCAAATGAACGATGCAGGCGAACCATGTCTGCATGGTAGCCAACGGCGACGCGCGCCGCCATGCGCTGTCATTCCGGCGCGTGACACGCCCGCGCGCCTGAATCGCCGATCGCGAAGCCCATGCGTTTTCGCGCGCCACGCTATCATCGCGCCGTGTCGCGGCGCGCCCTTATCCAGCGCGCTGCCTTCTCCCGCAATGCCGGCCGGCGCGACCCGGCCGAATTCTTCCCGGACCCACCATGACGCTCTCCGATTCCGCCCTCGACCAGCTGTTCCTCACGGCGCGCACGCACAACGCCTGGCAGGACAAACCTGTCGACGACGCGCTGCTGCACCGGCTGATCGACCTGACGAAATTCGGCCCGACGTCGGCGAACTCAAGCCCCGCGCGCTTCGTGTTCGTCAAGTCGCCCGAAGCGAAGGCGCGCCTGAAACCGGCGCTGTCCGCAGGCAATCTCGCGAAGACGATGGCCGCGCCCGTCACCGTGATCGTCGGCATGGACTTCGCGTTCCACGAGCACCTGCCGCGCCTGTTCCCGCATGCCGACGCGCGCAGCTGGTTCGCGGGCAACGACGCGCTGATCGAGGCCACCGCATTCCGCAACTCGTCGCTGCAGGGCGCGTACCTGATCCTCGCCGCGCGCGCGCTCGGCCTCGATGCGGGCCCGATGTCGGGTTTCGACGCCGCGAAGGTCGATGCCGAATTCTTCGCTGGCACCGCGATCCGCACCAACTTCCTCGTGAATCTCGGCTACGGCGACCCGGCGGGCCTGTTCCCGCGTGGGCCGCGCTTCGATTTCGACGATATCGCGCACATCGTCTGACACGCGCTAGCTGCCGCGCGCCAACCGGATCAGCGTGATTTCGGATGGGACGCCGAAGCGGTTCGGCGGCCCCCAGTAGCCGGTGCCGCGGCTGGTATAGAGCCACATCGCGCCGAACCGGTTCAGCCCGCCGATCACGGGCTGCTGCAGGCGCACGAACGGCGGCCACGGCAAGAACTGGCCGCCGTGCGTATGGCCGGACAGCTGCACGGTGAAACCGGCGCGGCTCGCCGCTTCCGCGCTGCGCGGCTGGTGCGCGAGCAGGATCCTCGTCGCGACGTCGCGCGGCGCGCCCGCCAGCGCCTGCTCGGGGTCGCTGCGATGCGCGGGATCGAACCCGCCCGCCGTGAAATCGGTGACGCCCGCGAGCACCGCGCGCGCGCCGTCGTGCTCGATCAGCACGTGCTCGTTGAGCAGCACCGTCAACCCGATCCGCCGGAACTCGTCGATCCATGCGTGCGCGCCGGCGTAGTACTCGTGGTTGCCCGTCACGAGAAAGCTGCCGTGCCGCGACCGCATGCGGCCGAGCGGCGCCGTGTGCTCGCGCAGCCGCTTGACCGAGCCGTCGACCACGTCGCCCGTCACGACGACGAGATCGGCCTCGAGCGCGTTGACCGCGCGCACGATCCGCTCGATATACGGGCGCTTGATCGTCGGCCCGACGTGAATGTCCGACAGTTGCACGATCGTCAGCCCATCAAGCGCGGCCGGCAGCCCGTCGACCGGAATCGATACGCGCTTGACCGCCGCCGTGCGGCGCGCGCCGACGAAGCCGATCGCGCTCACCAGCACCGCGCCCGCCAGCACGCCGAGCGCCGTGTCGGATGCCGCGCCGCTCCATGCGCCGTCATGCCCCAGATGCCGCCATGCGACGACACCGAGCAGCACCAGCTCGCGCAGGAACGTCAGCACCAGCAGCGACGAGAAGAAACCCATCACGAGCGAGCCGACCCAGCCGGCCAGCGTCGCGGCCCAGCCTTCGTCGAAGCGGCGCGAGAACATGCCGACCGGGATCAGCACGACGAAGCTCGCCAGCACGAGCGCCGCGATCGTGCGCGCGAGCGGCGACGCGAAGGCGTCGGGAATGATCCGCAGCCCGACATACAAATGGAACAACACGCCGATTGAGATGAACCGGACAAAGAAACTTCGCATGGAATACTCGTCCTCGTTGCGATACCGCTTCCGCGCCGCGCATCGGATGGGACCGTGACATCCGGTCTCGTCATGCGCCGCGTCCTTCGACGGATGGTACACAGATGCGACCCGGCTCGACCGAACGCGGATTCGTTCTCGCTCGCGCGGCAATCCGGCATTCGTCGCGGCGATTCGCGCACATCGACAGACAAACAAACGCCGCCGGCATGGTTTCGTCCGATGATCCTTTACAGTCCGTTAGCAACCCTGCAAGAGCATGCGCTGACAGCATCGCGTCCCGCGGTCACGACCTTCCCGGAACGCCCGCCGGGCGGCCTGCCGCATGCCCCCAATGCGCGCCGCATCGCTGGCGATCTATATCGCGCTGATTTATTATCGGCTCCGTATCGCGGAATCGTCGTCGCGGCGACGAACCGCATTGCGCCGCGCCCGGCATCCAACTCCAACGTCGAGCTCGTCACACCATGAGAAAAACAACGCCGCGCGCCCCCCTGCGCGTCGCCGCCGTCCTGGTGCCTGCCCTGCCGCTCGCGGGCTGCACGTCGCGCGGCGCACCGTCGTACGTGCTGTTCGGCGCGTATTTCCCGCTCTGGCTCGTCAGCGCGATCGTCGGCATCGTCGGCGCGATCGTTGCGCACCGCGTGTTCGTCGCGACCGGCTGGGCCGCCACCGTGCCCTACCAGCTCGCCGTCTGCACCGCGATCGGGCTCGTGGTCGCCGTGATCGTGTGGCTCACCGGCACGGGGCCGTTCGCATGAAGGCCGCCGGAACCGCCCGCCCGTCCACGAAAGGCCGCGTGATCGCGCTGGCGATCGTCGCGCTCGCCATCGCGGCGCTCGCGTACGCGTACCACCGCACGACCGCCTACCCGTCCACCGACGACGCGTCGATCGACGCGGACGTCGTCCACGTCGCGTCGCCCGTCGGCGGACGCATCGTGCAGCTCGCGGTACACGAGAACCAGCGCGTCGCGAAAGGCGACCTGCTGTATCAAATCGATCCCGTGCCGTACCGGCTGACGGTCGCGCAGGCGCAGGCCGATCTCGAGCTCGCGCGCGCGTCGCTCGACACGCGCCGCCGGTCGCTGATCGGCGAGCGCTCGAACGCGGCCGTGGCCGCCGAGCAGGTGAAACGCGCGACGCAGAATCACGATCTCGCGACGCGCGACGTGAACCGGCTCGCACCGCTCGCCGCGCAGGGCTACGTCAGCGCGCAGCAGTTCGACCAGGCGAAGGTCCGGCAGCGCGACGCGGCCGTGTCGCTCGCGCAGGCGCAGGAACAGCAGCGATCGTCCGCGCAGACGATCGGCGACGACGCCGACGCGATCGCCACGCTCCATGCGCGCGAAGCCGCGCTCGCCCGCGCGCAGCACGCGCTCGACGATACGGTCGTGCGCGCGCCGCACGACGGGCTGGTGACGGGCCTGACCGTGCTCGCCGGCGAAACCCTCGCGCCGAACCAGTCGATCTTCACGCTGATCGATGCGAGCGAATGGTTTGCCGTCGGCAATTTCCGCGAAACGTCGTTGAACCGCATCGCGGTCGGCGACTGCGCGACCGTCTATTCGATGATCGACCGCAGCCGTCCGCTGACGGGCAAGGTCGTCGGCATCGGTGCCGGCATCGCGGACAGCGATCGCATCAACCTGCCGCGCACGCTGCCGATCGTGCAGCGCTCGGTGAACTGGGTGCACGTCGCGCAGCGCTTCCCGGTGCGCGTGAAGCTCGACGAACCCGACGGCAAGCTCGTGCGTGTCGGCGCGAGCGCGATCGTCGAGGTCCGGCATGGCTCAGCCTGTCGCTGAGGTCCGCTCGCCCGGCCCGCGCGAAGTCCTGCGACTGCTCGCGCCGTTTCCGGGGCGCACGTCGATCGCCGTGCGGGTCGCCCTGATCTGCGCGCTGACCGTGCTCGTGACCAGCGCGTACGGTACGCCCGAGGCGGCGCTGTCAGCCTACGTCGTGTTCTTCATGATCCGCGCCGACCGCGTGACGAGCGTCGTGCTCGCGGCCGCGCTGCTGCTGATCGTCACGATCGTGATCGGGCTGGTGCTCGGCATCGCGATCTTCAGCATCGACTATTCGATCCTGCGGGTCGCGTGCATGGCCGTGCTTTCGGTCGGGCTGCTGTACCTGACGTCGGCCAGCAAGCTGCGCCCCGTGGGCGCGATCCTCGCGATGATAGTCGGCTTCGGGCTCGACCAGCTCGGCCTCGCGCCGTTCGGCGAAGCCGCGACGCGCGCGTTGCTCTATATCTGGCTGACGGTCGCGATCCCGGTCGGCATCGCGATCGTCGTCAACCTGCTGATCGCGCCGTCGCCGCGCCGGCTCGCGCTCGCGCAACTTGCGAAGCGGCTGCGGCTCGCCGCGCTTCGGCTGCGCGGTGACGACGACACGCGCGCCGCGTTCGACGCGAGCCTGCGCGACGGCGACAAGCAATTGCTGACATGGCTCAAACTGTCGAAACTCGAAGGCACGTCATCCGCCGCCGACGTCGCGGCGCTGCGGCAGGCCATTGCGTCGAGCACGGCGCTGCTGGTCGGCGTCGCGCTGGCCGATCGCGAACCGGACGCGCGGCTGCCCGCCGCGTTCGCCGCGCCGATCGCGGCCACGCTCGACGAGATGGCGGCCATACTCGAACGCGGCGGCTATCCGGTCGACGTGACGCTCGCGCTGCCGCCGGCCGATGCACTGCCACCGCTCGCGCGCGTCGCCGCGACCGATCTTCATGCGGCGATCACGTGCTTCGCGGAACCGGGCGCGACGGTCGATGCAGCGACGCAACCCGCGACCGACACGCCCGCCGCAGCGGCAACGCCCGTCGCCACGCCCGTCGCCACGCCCGAACCTGCCTCATCGCCGGCGCCGCGCGGCGGCTTCTTCCTGCCGGATGCGCGCAGCAATCCCGATCACATCCGCTATGCGTTGAAGACGACCGCCGCGGCAATCTTCTGCTATCTGCTGTATTCGCAGCTCGACTGGTCGGGCATCCATACGTGCGTCGTCACCTGCTACATCGTGTCGCTCGGCTCGACGGCCGAGACGGTCGAGAAGCTCACGTTGCGGATCGCCGGCTGCATCGTCGGCGCGCTGCTCGGCACCGCCGCGCTCGTGTTCGTCGTACCGGCGCTGTCGTCGATCGGTCAGTTGATGGCGCTGGTGTTCGCCGGCGCGTGGCTGTCCGCGTGGGTCGCGTTCGGCTCGCCGCGCATCGCGTACGCGGGCTTCCAGATCGCGTTCGCGTTCTTCCTGTGCGTGATCCAGGGCGCCGGTCCCGGCTTCGACCTGACGATCGCGCGCGATCGCACGATCGGCATCCTGCTCGGCAACGTCGTCGTGTATCTCGTCTTCACGCGCATCTGGCCGGTCAGCATCGGCAAGCAGATCGACGTCGCGCTCGCCGCGCTGCTCGAGCAGTGGCGCCGCGTCGTGCAGATCGCGCAGCCGGCCGAACGCCGCACGCTCGCCGCCGAAGCCTTCGCGCGCCACGGCGCGATCGCGCAGGACCTCGGCCTCGTCCACTACGAGCCGTCGTGGGTACGGCCGGCCGCCACGTGGCTCGCCACCCGACGACGCGCGCTCGCGGAACTCGGCGCGCTCGAAGGCCCGCTGTTCCTGCTCGCCGAACGCACGCCGGGCGATGCGGCGATCGGCGCACACCTCGCGCGCGTGGTCGAACTGCGCGACGACGACCCGGGTGCCGACGCCGCTATGCCGCCCCTGTCATCGACGGCAGACGCGGCAGCCGTGCCGGCCCCGCCGCCGGCCGCCGCCCCCGCCGACCCTGCACGCGACGCGCTGCTGAACCTGATCGACACGCGGCTCGCACATATCGCCGACGCCACGCGTCAAGCCACCCCGAAGGAGCCTGCCCCTCATGCGCGTCCCTGAACCGCCGGCCGCGTCGATCGCCGCCGCCGCGCTCGCGACCGCCATCGCGCTGACCGGTTGCGCCACGTCGTCGATCGATCTGGCGCCGGAGGCACCCGACCGCTCATGGCAGCCGCAAACGTCGGCCGCGGGCGACATCGTGCCGGCCCCGCCGCTTGCGTCCGCGCAACGTGCGCCGCACGACTACACGCTGCCGGCCTCGCCCGCGCTCGCGTCGGTGTCGCCGCCCGCCGCGCTCGATACCGCGCATCCGTACACGCTGCCCGAGTTGATCGATCTCGCCGAATCGACGAACCCGCTGACCCGCATCGCGTGGAACGACGCGCGCAACGCGGCGCTCGCGGTCGGCATCGCGAAAGCCGCGTACCTGCCGAACCTGTCCGCGACGGCAATGGGCGCGTACCAGACGAGCCACGGCTCGACGTCGACGATCCTCGGCGACGCGTCGAGCAATACGACCGTGCACGGCACGATCTCGGCGCTGTCGCTGCAATGGCTGCTGTTCGATTTCGGCGGCCGCGCAGCGCGCGTCGAGGCGGCCGAACAGGCGTCGGTCGCGTCGAACGTCGCGTTCACGGCCGTGCACCAGCAGGTGATCCACGACGTAACCGTCGCGTATTACCGCTACGAAGCGGCCCATTCGCGCGCGGCCAGCGCGCAGCAGGGCCTGACGAACGCGGACGCGATCCTTGCGGCGTCCCGCGCGCGGCTCAAGCAAGGCGTCGGCACCGTCGTCGAACTCGCGCAGGCGACGCAGAACCGCGCGCAGGCGAATCTCGCGCTCGTGCAGGCGAACGGCGCGGAGAGCGACAGCTACCTCGCGCTGGTTTCCGCGCTTGGCATCTCGCCGCTGTCGAAACCGTCGATCGCCGCGCTGCCCAAGCGCCCGCTATCGCCCACGCTCGCTTCGTCGGTCGACGCGATCGTGTCGGACGCGATCGCGCGCCGCCCCGACCTACAGGGCGCGTATGCGCTCGAGCAGGCCAACCGCGCAAAGATCAAGGCCGCGGAAGCCGCGTTCATGCCGAAGATCTTCCTGTCGGCGTCGACGTCCTACGCCAGCGGCGGCACCGCGATTACCGCGTTGCCCGCGATCGGCGACCAGGCCCCGACCGTGAACCTGAACGGCAGCCGCTACGGCGGCGGCGTGTTCCTCGGCGTGACGATTCCGCTGTACGACGGCGGCCTGCGCTCGGCGGTGCCGATGCAGGCGCGCAACGATTCGCAAAGCGCGTCCGCGCGCCTCACGCGAACCAAGGAGGAAGCCGTCCGCCAGGTCGTCGCCGCGCAGAATGCAGTGCAGACGAGCCTCGCGTCGCACGACGCGGCCAAGGCGCTCGTCGATGCCGCGCAGACAAGCTACGACGCGGCACTGACCGCGTACCGGAACGGCGTCGGCTCGGTCACCGATGCGACGATCGCGCAAAGCCAGTTGCTCGCGGCCCGCAACGCGGAGGTCGACAGCTACGCCGGCGCGCTGTCGGCCGCCGCCGCGCTCGCGCTTGCGACGGGGACGATCGGCGCGTCGCAGTGACGCGTTGCCGCCCCCGAACCGGTTGACGCCTGCGCGGCCGGCCCACTAGAATGCCGCCCATTCTTCCTTCAGGAACCATCGTGGACAGTTGCAGCACTCCGTTGCGTGCGCCGCTTGCCGCCTGAACGCCTGTCCGACGCAGTTCTCCTGCCGCGGCTCGCGTTCCGCGAGCCCGCACGCCATCCGTTTCACACTGAATGACGCATTCGCGCGGTACAGTACCGCGCGATGACGGCCATCGTGCCGCGTCCGGCCTCGCGCCGCCGCGACGCGGGCCGGCATGCGCACTTGGCACGGCAGGACAACCATGACTCTCGATTTCGCACTCCGTCTTTTCACCGCGTTCGCCTGCGGCGTCGCAATCGGCCTCGAACGCCAGATGCGGCAACGCACGGCGGGCCTGCGCACGATCACGCTCGTCGCGAGCGGCGCGTGCCTGTTCGTCACGCTCGGCGTGCTGACCGGCAACGGCGTGGCCGGCGTCACGCAGATCGCCGCTTACGTCGTGTCGGGCGTCGGCTTTCTCGGCGGCGGCGTGATCATGCGCGACAAGGGGTCGATCCAGGGCATCAACACGGCCGCGACGCTGTGGTGCTCGGCCGCCGTCGGCGTGCTGGCCGGCTCCGGCCATTTCGTGCCGGCGCTGGCCGGTACGGGCGTCGTGCTGCTCACCAACACGGTGCTGCGCGGCGTCAGCCAGGCGATCAACGCGACCCCCGTGTCGAACGCCGATCTCGTGCGCGAATACCAGATCACCGTGATCTGCCTGGCCGCCGACGAAGTGCACATCCGCACGCTGCTGTCGAATGCGATGTATGCGAAACCGCTGTCGTTCCAGAGCCTGACGAGCGAGGACGTACCCGAGCAGCCGGACCGGCTGAAGGTAACCGCGACGCTGAAGCTGCATCCGAAGGATCAGCAGAAGCTCGAGCAGATCGCGAGCCGGATGAGCATGGAGAAGAGCATTTCCAGCGTGAGCTGGACCGCGAAGGAAGCGGAGCCGATGATGGAATGAGCGGCGGCGGCCGCTCATGCGACCCGGCGGCACGACCGCCCCGCCGCCGGTGCCGCGTCAGGGCGTATCGATGAGCCCGGCCGAGATCGCCTTGACCACCGCCTGGACCTTGTTGGTCGCGCCGAGCTTCTCGAGAATGTTGTTCACGTGGAAGTTGACCGTGCGCTCCGAGATGCTGAGGATCTGGCCGATCTCGCATGCGGTCTTGCCTTCTGCCGTCCAGCACAGCACCTCGCGCTCGCGCGCGGTCAGCGTGACGCTCGCCTCGGGCGACAGCTTCGGCACCATGAAGCGGCTCATCAGCGAATGCGACAGGTTGGCGAGCCAGTTGGTCTGCAGCGTCAGCATGTTGATCTCGGCCGGCGTGAGCCGGTCCGCATGACGCGCGATGCTCAACAACCCGAACGCGCCGCGCGCCGCCCAGCTCGACTGCGCGATGCCCACCGACAGCCCGTGGTCACGCGCGTCCTGCCACAGCGGACACGGATCGATCCGGTCGACGTCCGGCCAGACGATCATGTTGGTGCTGAGCGCGCCGTCGCGAACCGTCGAGTCGATCTCGATGTAGTTCTGCGCCTGGTAGTGCGCCATCCAGCCGTCCGGATAGGTATTGAAGATCGCGACGGCCGGCTTCGACACGGGCAACGGCACACGAATGCCGTAACAGCAATATTCGAAGCCAAGGCGTTTAGAATAAGCGGCGATCCGCTGGAAGAGCTGCTGCTCGTCTTCCGCGGCGCTGAATTGTTGGTAGGCATCCTGCCAGCGCAGTTCCATTCTTTCTCCGACGACGTCACGCTGTCATACCTGTCAGGTGCCAGCGCCGGTTCGGGGCTGATACATTCCGCGCATGACTTCACCTTTGTTGCACCCGGTCCGCGGCCCGTCTCCGGACGGCTACGTGCGCCTGTCCGAAAGCGCACTGGCCGCGCTCGCGCTCGACCATGTCGCGAGCGGCCTCGATGCATCGCTGCTCGCGGAGCTGCGCGACAGCACCATCGACGCGCGCCTGGCCGGCTACACCGAATGGCACCGCCCGGCCAGTACCGGCGTCGCGTACCTGACGATCGGCTGGGACTGGTATCTCGAGCGCGCGACGGGCACGTTCGTGATCGCGGGCGGCGACGTCCGCAGCAACGTCATGGCCGTCGACGCCGCCGGCGCCGACCTCGGCATGTTCCGCACAGCCGCCGTGCTCGCCGCGCGGCTCGCACACATCGACTGGCCGGCCGCGGTCGCATCGGCGCTGCTCGGTCGCAACGACGCCTATCATGCCGGTCCCACGCTCCAGTGACAACCGGCCGCGCATTCCTCTGACATTTCCACAAGACTGGCGCTCTTTATAAGCAAAAGCCGCCCGTATTTCAATCCCGCCGATCAAGAAACCGTTACCACCGGTCGAATGGTGTCGGCGCACCCTCACCCTGTAAGAGTTACCAGTTACCGCCTCCTCGGGACGCGCGATGTAATGCGTGCATACCAAAGTACCGATCCGAGGACACCATGCGGACCTTCGTTCACGAGGAAGGGCGGTTGCCACACGAACTTGCAGCGGATCTCGGGCGCTATCGGCGCCGTGTGTTCGTCGAACAGCTCGGTTGGGCGCTCCCGTCGGCGAACGAGCGTTTCGAGCGCGACCAGTTCGATCGCGACGATACCGTCTACGTGTTCGCGAGAAACGCCGGCGGCGACGTGTGCGGATGTGCGCGCCTGTTGCCGACCACCCGCCCGTATCTGCTGAAGTCGCTGTTCGCCGACCTGATCGCCGAAGACGTCGCGCTGCCGCAATCGGCCGCCGTCTGGGAGCTGTCGCGGTTCGCGGCGACCGGCGACGAAGGCGGCCCGGGCAATGCCGAGTGGGCCGTCCGCCCGATGCTCGCCGCTGTCGTCGAATGTGCGGCGCAACTGGGCGCGCGGCAGCTGATCGGCGTGACGTTCGCGAGCATGGAGCGGCTGTTCCGCCGGATCGGCGTGCACGCGCACCGGGCAGGTCCGCCGAAACAGGTGGACGGTCGTCTGGTTGTCGCGTGCTGGATCGACATCGATCCGCAAACGTTTGCCGCACTAGGAATCGAGCCGGGACGGGTCACCCGGCAAGCCATCGCCGCCTGAGCCGGAACGCGCGTAGTCCGGCCGGGCGGCATCGTAACGAAGGAGAATCACCTTGGACCAATCTCAGGTCTTTCGCGCGATGATGCCCGGTTTGACGAGCGCCGGCGGCGCCCGCATCGCAGTCGCCTACCCGTCGTTTCCGCGGCCGCTGCCGCTCGTGCGGCTCGATCGTCGCGGGCTCGTGTTCCGGGCGCCCGGCGCCGCGCCGCTCGTGTGCGGGCTGCCGCGCGCGGCCACGCTGCTGGTTGCGGACGAGCCTCTTTGCTCGCTGCGCCTCGTGATCCGCGACGTCGCCGCTGCCAGCGACGGCCGGCACGACCTGACGATGCAGCCGTCCGGTGCCGCCGGCGACGAGCTGCTGTGGCACGCGCTGCGCGAGCGTGAACCGTACCGGCAGATCCGGCAGCCGCTCGCGCCCGTCGATGCGGCCATCGCGTCGAACGGCGAGCCGCAGGCCGCCGGCGACGCCGCGCGGCGTCCGTCGCGCAGCGCGGCGTTCCGTCTGCGCTGCCACAACGATGCGCTGTTCTTTGCCGACTGGCTCGAATATCACTTCGACGAGTTGCGCGCGCTGTCGCAACGGCACGGGCCGCAACTGCAGCTCAACCAGCTGCAGCGGCAAGTCGCCGACGACGAGGTCGGCGTGCGCTTCGTCTACGACGTCGACGGACACGCGACGCGGCACGCGCTGACCGACTGCGCGCGCGAGGCCTGCGCGTGGATCGAGACGGAAATGCGCAACAAGTACGCGGTGCCGGTTGCGCAGGAGCGGTTCGGCGCGTTTGCCGCACACGCGCGGGCGGGCCGGATGTGAGAGCGGCGGCCGCCGCACCGACGGACGTCGGCTTTTCGGCAGGACACTGTGGGACGCGCGCGACGGCTGGATGGCGCGCAGTTCCACCCTGGTCGGGAACGCCCGCTGACGCTGCGCTGCACAATTACAACTAGGGCTTGCCAGCCCTCGGGTTTTCCCTTAAAGTTACGTCTGTCTCCTCCATGTCTCCAAACATGGATTCAGCCCGCTCCAGTAGCGGGCTTTTTCTTGCCTGCGATAATTTATCGGGGCCACATCGAAGCACCATGCTATTCGCCCGCGGCGCGCCCAGGCCCGCCCCGGCGGCTTGTCGTCGGCTCAAACGTGCCCGGGCCATTACGCGCTGACGTCGCCGTCGAGACGAACGGGCGTCGCGTGCGCGACAATCACCACATGCCGCCGCAGTGCATGTCCTTGCGGCAACGCAAGATGAACGAAATCGCGCATTGGCTGCCGCACCATTCCGAGCCGCCGTGCCACGTACTGCGATCGCAAGTTGGCGGCAGCCGTCCACGCGAAGATTTCGTCGAGCCCGATCCTGCCGAATCCGTCGGCCAATGCCGCAGCGGCCGCTTCGGCGACATGGCCATGCCCCCTACGATGCGCGGGCCTGGCGCCACATGATCTCGACACACGGTGCCATCGGATGCTCGTCGCGCACTTCGCGCGACAAACCGCAGAGCCCGATCAGCGCGCCATCCGCACGGCGCTCGATCGCCCACACACCGAAACCGTGCGCGTCGAAATGTGCATCGAAGCGCGCGACGGTGACCTTCGCCTCATCGACGGACATCGGGCCACGCGCGAGCCACGCGGTTACGTCGGGATTCGCATGAATCGCAGTCAGCGCACCGGCATCGTCCGGTCGCCAGCGACGCAACGTCAAACGTTCAGTTTCGATCTTCACTGGCGGGTTCAACCGTGATCGGGACTTGCAGGAGGCACGCGATACGCCAGACCGCGCGCACGCAATTCTCGTAGCGCAGGAGCGAGCCCGAAGGCGAAGCGGCGAAACGAGGCAATCGCGATCACATCCCTGGCACCGATGCATTGCGGTCTAAACCCCTTCCCCGCGGAGCCCCCTTCACGCCTTCCCGTGCCTGTGTCGTGTCAAGAATCTCTTGATGCAACGGGTACATTGTTGCGGTCCTATTCCGACTTGACCGGCATCGTGACAGACTGCGAACCAGATCGCGGCAAATGGTCGAGCCGCGGCAACCAGCCGAAAGCGATGGTCATCAGCGCCGAACCCGCGATGAGCATCGGCACCACCATGGGCCAAGCGCCGAAGTGGAAATGCGGATCGACAAAGGCCGCCGCCGTCTGTCCCATGCAGAACGCGGTGAACATCATGAGGAATCCGGACCACGATACCGCGCGCGCTGCCAGGCGCGGCAGCCCTCCCACGGCGTTGGCCTGCCCGCAAGGCTGGTGGATGCCGTGTCCGAGGCTATATACCCCGTGCCCCAGCAGCAGCGGCCAGGCGGCGTCGGGTAGCAGCCAGCAACCCAGTGCTTGAATGACGGCACCCGACAGGCTCAGAATTGCGCCCAGCCGCACCGTCCGCAACACACCGTGACGATGGAGCAGACGTCGGCAGGCGATCGTGCTCACCATGTAAACCAGCGAGCCGCCAGCAGGTATCCAGCCGTACAACTGGGGTGACAGGCCCAGGTAGCCGATATACACCATCGGCGACAGCAAAAGAAAACAGAAGATACCGCTGTAGGTCGTCGCGGCCAACATCGCCCACGCCCGAAACTCCGCATTGTTGAATATCTCGCGAATACTCCCGACGGGCGCTTGTACCGTGCTCACCTGGTAACGGGTTTCCGCAAAGCCGCGCCAACACACGACGCACAGTACGAGCGCGTACAGGCTCATCCCTGCGAGCACCCACCGCCAACCCGCGTATTGCGAAACATAGGCGCCGATGATCGGCGCGGTCAGTGCTGCCGCTCCCAGCCCCGTGAGTCCACGCGCCATGACGTGAGGGCCATCGTTGGCCGGATACAGGTCTCGTACGGCAGCGCGCGCACACACGAGGATTGCTGCCATTGCCAGTCCCTGGCACGCACGCGCCGCGGTCAGCATCCATGCGCTGCCCGCGAGCGCTCCAGCCAATGCGGCGATGGCGTAGATTGCCAGCCCGGCTAGTAGCACGGGGCGGCGGCCATGGCGATCGGCGAGACTCCCCATCGGCAACTGTCCGATGCCGAATGCGAGTGCGAACATCGTCAGGCTGGCGCTGGCCGCCCCGAGCACGTCCGCGATCGCAGGCAGCGCCGGCAAGTAACTGTCGGTAGCGACCGGCTGCGCAGCCAGCAGGAAGGGCAATAGCAATGCGAAGCTCAGGGAGCCGCGGCGAATCATTCAGGCATATCTCGGTGAAGATGTATTCCACATGGGATCGTTGCGACGACTCGAAGGGAGCGGTCGGGAAACGGTACGCGCCGGACGGCACGTGCCGTCACACACGTCTGTCGAATCATTTTCGTGATGCAAAGGACAAATTGGCCTCAGTACGCGATGGTCGCGGCGCGCCGCAGTTCGTCGGCCGTGGCGCTGCCGAAGCCGAAGAACTCCAGATAGGCGGGAATCATCTCGAATAGCATGTCCGTGCCCACCTGTACTTCGCAGCCCTTGTCGCGCGCTGCGCGCAGAAACGGCGTGTACTCCGACTTCATCACCACTTCACCGACAAAACAGTCGGGCGACACACGTGCGACGTCGAACGGCAGCGGATCGTCCTCCCTCATCCCGATCGGCGTTGCATTGACCACCACCTCGAATCCGTCCGGATCGTTCGAGCCGGTACGCACCGTCAGCGTCGGATAATGCTCGCGCAGCCGCCGGGCCAATTCGGCGGCGACCTCGGGCCGCGTGTCATACAGCGCCAGTTCCGCCACGCCGGCCGCAGCAAGCGAAGCTGCAATCGCCGAACCTACCCCGCCTGCGCCCGCAACCAGCACGCGCGCGCCGTCGAGCCTCCTCCCCTTGCGCAACATGCCGCGCACGAAACCGGCACCGTCGAACTGGTCACCCAGCAGGGTGCCGTCGGGACGCTTGAGTACCGCGTTGCAGGCGCGGGCGATGCGCACCGCCGGGGTGACTTCGTCGACGAGCCCGACCGTCGTCACCTTGTGCGGCATCGTCACCAGCGCGCCGCGCAGGTTGGTGAAACGGAAGATCGACTCGAAACTCTGCACGTAGTCCTCGGCCTTGACGCCCATCGGCACCACGACCGCGTCGATCCCCTTCTGCTCGAACCAGGGGTTGTAGATCATCGGCGACTTGAAACTCTCGGTCGGGTAGCCGATGTGCGCAATGAGGGTGGTCTTTCCGGAAATCATGATCACTGGTGGTGCTCTCTTCCGTTAGGCGGCCAGGGCCTGTGCGCGCAACCGTTCGTACTCGGTCTTGCCAACCGGTTGCGCATCGGGCTTACCCAGATCGCTCATGTGGATCCGATAGGTTTCCCGAGCGCTCAACGCAGCCAGTGCGGCAATTACGGTGACCCCGAACGCGATCGCGCCGACGGTGAGCCAGATATTTGCGGCACCGGGTGGCGCCACGGCCGTGAAGAGCGCCGGCAGCATCGCGGTAGCGGCGGTACCGATGTTCTGCGAGATCGCCATCGCGGAGACGCGCGTGCGAGTCGGGAACAGTTCCGGGTAAAAGCTCGGGAATACCGCGTTGTACCCCTGATAGACCACGCCCCACATCAGAAGCGACATTGCAAAAGCCAGCGGCACGCTCTTGATGCTGATCGCGTACAGATACCCAAACGCGAGCAGGCCCGACACCAGCGCACCGAAAACGATCGGCGGCTTGCGGCCGATCTTATCGGACAGGTTGCCGACGTACGGAATCACCAGCACCGCAACGATATTGCCCGCAACCGGAATCCAGAGATAGACGTCCTTCGCGAAACCGATGCCGTAGGCCGGCTGCACCGCGTATGCCGCGCCAAAGATCGTCGCGACCACCGGGATCACGTTCATCAGCGCCATGCAGACTACACGCAGCATGTCCGTCCAGTTGTACTTGAACGCGTCGACGACGGGCGAGCGCGAGCGTGCCTGCCGTCCCTCTTTGTCAGTGAAGGCCGGCGTCTCGTCCACCTTGCGGCGAATGATCCAGCCAGCAATGATGACCACCACGCTCAGCAGGAACGGAATACGCCATCCCCAACTGTTGAACTGCTCGGTTGGCATGTAGTGCGCGAGCGGCAGGAACACGGCAGCCGCCAGCACCTGCCCTGCCTGCACACCTTGCAGTGTGAAACTGGAGAAGAAGCCGCGGCGGCCGAAGGGCGCGTGTTCCAGGATCATGGAACTGGCGCCGGAGATTTCTCCCGCCACCGCAAAGCCCTGAATCAGGCGGAGGATCACCAGCAATACCGGCGCGAGCAGGCCGACTTGGTCGTAGGTGGGCAACAGGCCGACCCCGATGGTCGAAAAGCCCATCAGGAACATGCACGAAAGCAGCACAGTCTTGCGTCCATGGGTGTCACCGAGGTGACCCAGCACGAACGCACCGATCGGCCGCGCAACATAACCGACGCCGTAGGTTGCCAGCGACGCGACGATCGCAGTCGTTGGATCGCCCTTCGGAAAGAATATCTGCGGAAAGATCAGCGCGGCCGCCGTCGCGTAGATGAAGAAGTCGTAGTATTCGAGCGCCGAGCCGATCCAGCCGCTCGCGGCGGCTTTCTTCGACTGGTGTTTGCCGTGGGGTTCGTGAGCCGCGGATGCGGTCATGATGGTCTCCGTTTTCTTTAGACAAATAACGATTCGCTTACATCGCTTTACTGATCGAAAGCGTAGCCGCGCGTGGCGGCTGGAGACAAGGGAGTAGTACAGATTTTCGTTCGATCATCGCGCGTTTACGTTCGTTGATCGTACGCTACAAGGGTTTCTCCGAGTCGGCGTCGTGGTGTGGATTACTGACGATCGAGATGACATGCCAATTTGTCCGACGATTTATTTCGAATGCAGCCCGATGCGAGCCGCACAATCTTCGTCTGCTGGTCACGGTATCGGGGAACCCAATGCTCGCTATGCGCTGCCGAGCGGACAACACCCTCGATTTGGATCAGGTAAGAACGGACGCACGTTCGTTCGCCTGCCCGAGAGTCCAGCACGTCGTCGGGCTATTGCCTGATGCGCGATTCGCGAACGCTGCTGTCGTCGGGATTGGGGACGATTCGTGAAACGGAGCGCTTCGTCGCAGTGCTCGGTGCGTCGAACTACACGTGCGCCGAAGCGACCTGGACGCAGCTGTTACCAGACTGGCGTACACAAGCCCAGCTTCTACGATCCGCTGATCAATCGTAAGCGGCTGGCCAACACGTCTTGGCGAGCAGTTTAGGCGGCCGTCGTGAGACGGCTGCCAACGATGCGGCAGCAGCGCGTCGATGTCGCTGCCTTTGTGGGTCGGCAAGCGTGTACTCGACGTCGTCAAGATGAGACTAACCTGCCACCAAGGCAAATCATCTTTCGTGTCTACAGCCGCACTCTGCTGTTAGACGAGCGTCGTGAGTTACTGCAAAACTGGGCCGATTTGATCGATACTCTGGCATCGGCTCGCTCTCGTTAAACGCGATTCGAGCGCGAGTCCAGGACTCGCGCTGCAAACGCCTGCGACATGGCAGACGTCATTGACTCACCATGCGCACGCTGACCAGCACAATACGCACCCCAGTCGTCCATCATCAGACGCCGTCGTTCAAGCTGGTCGCGACGCCGGTATGCCGCCACCGTCTGCGAAGTGATGATGTGAGCCAGGGCTTCTTCCGCTAACGAATCCGGGTATTCCGTGCATTCGGCCACCCAGTCGCGAAATGTGGATCGGAAGCCGTGCGCGGTGATCCCGAAGCATGACATTCGTTTCAGCAGCGACAGCATCGCCATGTTCGACAATGGTCGCCCTTCCTGGCAACCCGGAAGCAGATAGCCATATTTGGCCTTCGGTAGCGCGCTGCGCACGATTTCGATAGCGCGATCACAAAGCGGTACGCGAAGCGGCCGGCCGCTCTTCGTGCGATCACCTGGAATGCTCCAGGTGCGGGTGGTCAAGTCGAACTCCTCGGGTCGCGCAAAACGGCGGTCGGATTCCCCGACAGTTGCTCGGCCAGCAGGATCGCCCGCAGGTTCAGGCGCTTGTCGCCAAGATCAATACCCTTGAATTTCATTGCCGCCGAGCTCTCCGTTGCTCGTGCCATTCGCGCGTCGTGCAACAAGCAAGAGTAAACGGCAAGCCGCGAGAGTTTACAAGCCGCTCACGCCGGCTTGTGTGTAATGGAATGGGTAAATGGAGACCTTTGAGCGCCCACCAAAACAAGCATAACGCATGAATTATATTTTCCATCAAAAACATCAATTGTTGATATTTCTTGCCGGAGACTATTCTGGCCGCACCCGACGCGTGACGGTGGTTACTGTTCAACAGCACGGGGGATGATTGCCAACCAGTCCTGCCGACGCCTATGTCACATTCTGCGATTATCGAATGGCTTACGCGCTTCGCCCCCCATCCGGCAGCGCCGCAATGGCGGGAGCGCGTTCGCCGGTGCGTCGGCGCGCTCATCGGTATCGCATTCACGGGCCTTGCAACCCACGTGTTGTTCGGCCAGGCGGGGAACATCCCGCTCCTCGTCGCCCCCATGGGCGCGTCGGCCGTGCTTTTATTCGGCGCCTCGGACAGTCCGCTGGCCCAGCCGTGGTCGATCATGGGGGGCAACCTTGTTTCGGCCTTCGTGGGTGTGGCCTGTGCGCGATGGATTGAAGACCCTGTCACCGCTGCGTCTGTCGCCATTGCACTCGCCATCTGCGCGATGTTTGCCTGCCGATGCGTGCATCCTCCTTCGGGTGCCGTCGCATTGACCGCGGTGCTCGGCGGTCCCGCCGTACATGCGCTGGGCTTTAGCTTCGTCGTCGTGCCGATCGCATTCCAGTCAGCCGCATTGCTGTCCTTGGCGCTTGCCTTTCATGCGCTCACGAGACATCGCTACCCGCGCGCAATGGCAGCCGCGGCGCTCGATGCGAACCGTACAGTTGCATCAGGTCCCGGGGCGACGACATTGGGAGCGTCGCCCCAATCAGGAAGGGAGACGTTCATTGGCGCGCGTGGCAAGACGTTCGAAGAACTCACCTGCGAAGACGTCATGTCCACAACAGTCCGCGCTGTGCCTGCGTCGATGGAACGAAAAGCAGCATGGGAACTGCTCAAGCGTCATCGTGTATCGATGCTGCCTGTCGTTGACGCGATGAATCGCGTGGTCGGCATGGTGACGCACCACGAACTTGCGGATCTGCCTCCGGCCGGCATCTCGCGCACATGGCGTGCACTGCGCCGAGATTTTGTGCGCCGTTCGGGAATCGTCGAAGAAACAGTAGAGGCTGTCATGGCCGACTGTATCCATGCGGTTCATCTGGCGACGCCGCTGGCTAGCCTCGTACAAGTATTCACAGACCATGCATATCACGATGTGCCCGTGTTGAACGATGACAGACGGCTCGTCGGCGTGGTCAAGCATTCGGATATGATCCGGTGGCTCCATCGTGAAGCACGAGCCGCTCGATTTCTCGTCGATGCCGGTTGAGCGTGCGTGATGTGATCGCCGTAGAAGTGTCCGAGTCAACCGTCGACCGGCATCCAGTCGAGCTGCTCTCCTCTACCGCGCTCACGCCCGTTACTATCTTCACGCCCCGATAATTGGGGCTTTGGCCAGCCAGGCCCGGCATGATTCTCGCCCCCAGTCGCAGTC
>NZ_QTPO01000031.1 GCF_003853645.1 Burkholderia sp. Bp9143
CAACGTTCGAATCATCTTGGCCCGCTCGCGCAAAAGACAAGATGTAAACACATTTCATCGAATGTAAACAGACCCTAACAGGTACTTACATGTCCAAGAAAGCACTTTCCATTCTGATTGCATCCGCGGGTCTCCTCGCCGCTGCTTCATCGGCCCACGCTGCTGACGGCACGATCACGATCACCGGCGAGATCACGGCCCAGACCTGCACGATCTCGGGCGACGGCGGCGGCAAGGATTTCACGGTCACGCTGCCCAACGTGTCGACCTCGGCACTGTCCGTCGCGGGCTCGACGGCTGGCCGCAAGCCGTTCCGCATCGCACTGTCGAACTGTTCGCCGAACTCGGGCAATGCATCGGTGTACTTCGAGCCGGGTACGACGGTCAACGCGCAGACGGGCCAGCTGTTCAACGCCACGGGTAGTGCCAAGAACGTCGAAGTCGGCCTGCTGAACAAGGATGGCTCGAACATCAAGCTCGGCGCAGCCCAGGCGCAGCAGAACTCGCAATCCGTGGCGATCTCGGCTGGCGCGGCGACCCTCGACTACTACGCGCAATACGTCGCGACCGGCGGTGCCTCCACCGCGGGCACGGTCGGCACGTCGGTCATGTACTCGGTCTCGTATCAGTAAAACCCGGTATCACGATCACCGGCCCGCGTCCGCACAGTAATGGCGGCGCGCGGGCCGCGCCCGGCCGACGGGTATGTCTTTTTTCATCGAAAAGGAGAACTAAACGATGCGGATGCCAATGAACTGGCGCTCGACCATGGGTGCGGCAATGCTGGCCGCGTCGCTGTCCGGTGCGGGCATAGCGGAAGCAAGCGTGGTAATCGGCGGCACCCGCGTGGTGTATCCGGAGAAGGAACGCGAGGTCACGGTGAAGTTGACCAACGAGGGCACGCGGCCGTCGCTCGTCCAGGCATGGATCGATGACGGCAACGTCAATGCGCTGCCCGACGAATCGAAGGTGCCGTTCACGCTGACACCGCCGTTGTTCCGTCTCGACCCGAAGAAAGGGCAGAGCCTTCGGCTGATCTATACGAATGAACCGCTCGCGCAGGACAAGGAAACGCTCTACTGGCTGAATGTGCTCGACGTCCCTCCGCAGGCGGCCGATGATCCCGATACGCCGAACCTGCTGCAGCTCGCGTTCCGTTCGCGCATCAAGCTGTTCTTCCGCCCCACCTCGTTGGAAGGCGTCGCCGACGAATCCGCCGCCAAGGTGACGTGGAACTTCGCACCCAAGGCCGGCGGAGGCTACGCACTGGAAGCGAAGAATCCGACGCCCTACCACGTCACGTTCACGCGGATGACCGTCAAATCCGGCGGCACGACCTGGAAGAACGAAACGGGCGGCATGGTCAAGCCCGGCGGCACCGAACAGTTCAACGTCGGCAACGTGGCGTCGCAGCCCGCCGGACCGATCGAGGTCGACTACACGTTCCTCGACGACTACGGCGCCGGCATCGATGGCACCTCCGCGCCAAAAGCGGCGCACTGACGCCCAACGCCTTACCCGACTCCATCCCGTGCTCTGCAGTCGGTGCGGTTATCGCACCGATAAAGGCACACCGTCGCTCGCGCTATGACGATGCGGCATTGATACGTTGAATTCATGCGAGCGAATCATCAAATTCGGCCGTCGGTGGCCGCCACTCATTTCAAGCTCAGGCCGAGTTGCCTGTTCGTCATGGCCGCACTTGGCGGCTGGGCAGTCGATGCGGCCGCCGTGGATACACCTGCCGCATCGGCGGACCATTTCGAGATCGCCCAGGTTCACTTCAACGACACGTTGATGATGAAACCGCGCGGGCAGCGGCTCGATCTCGACCGCTTCGCGAAAGGCAACCCGGTCACACCGGGCGACTATACGGTCGATTTCTACGTTAACGGGCAATGGAACGGCCGCTCGTCGGTGCGTTTCGCCGCCGATGGCGAAACGGACAACGCCAAGCCATGTTTCGACCGCACGCTGGTAGCGCGGCTCGGGCTCGACGACCAGGCGCTCACCGATGCGGGGCGCGCCGAACTGGTACGCGTGCAGGCTGGCGAGTGTACCGACGTCGAGAAGCTGGTTGCCGATGCGAAATATGAATTCGACATGGGCGATCTGCGCCTGAACGTCAGCATTCCGCAGGCCGCGTTGCTGCGCAATCCGCGCGGCTATGTCAGTCCGGCACTGTGGGACGGCGGCGTGCCGAGCGCGACGATCAAGTACAACGCGAACGTCTTCCGCAGTTCGTCTTCGGGCTATGAGAGCACGCAGGGATTCCTGGGGCTGAACGCGGGCGTCAACATCGCGAACTGGCATTTCCGGCACAACGGCACCTATACCGCGCAATCTCAAGGCGACAGCCGCTACCAGAGCCTCAACACTTACGTACAGCGCGATCTGCCCGCCTGGCGCAGCCAGTTGAAGATCGGCGAGACCTACACCGACGGCTCGCTGTTCGACAGCGTCGGCCTGCGCGGCGCCACGCTGGAGACGGACGACCGCATGCTGCCCGATTCGATGCGCGGCTATGCACCGGTGGTGCGTGGCGTCGCGTCGAGCAACGCGCACGTCGCGGTGTCGCAAAACGGCGCCGTGCTCTACGAAACGAACGTCGCGCCGGGCCCGTTCCAGATCGACGACCTGTATCCGACGGGCTATGGCGGCAACCTGCTCGTCACCGTGACCGAGGCCGACGGCCGGAAGCACAGCTTCACCGTGCCCTACGCGGCGGTCGCGCAATCGTTGCGTCCCGGCATCGCGCGCTACGCTTTCGCGGTGGGTCAGTTGCGCGACTCGGGACTGAATAGCCACCCGAATTTCGCACAGGCCACGTATCAGCGCGGCATCAACAACGTGTTGACCGGCTATGTCGGCGCGATCGCCGCGGAGAACTACCTGGCCGGGCTGGTCGGCGCGGCATTCAACACGCCCATCGGTGCGGTCGCCGTCGATGTCACGCAGGCGAGCGCACGCATCCCGGGCGTGTCGGCGACGAGCGGCCAGAGCGTACGTTTGAGCTACAGCAAGTCCGTCGAGTCGACCGGCACGAACATCGCAGTCGCCGCGTATCGCTACTCGTCGCGTGGCTACTGGACCATGCGCGATGCGATGACCGCCCGCGAACGCGCGGCAGCCGGCATGGATCCGAACGATGCGTACCGGCAGCGCAACCAGATTCAGCTGACGCTGAACCAGACGCTCGGCGAAGGCCGCGGCAGCCTGTTCGCGGTGGGCTCGACGGCCAGCTACTGGAATCGCCAGGGCACGACGACGCAGTTCCAGCTCGGTTACAACAACAACCTCCGGTTCAAAGGACTGAACCTCAGCTACAACCTGTCGGTTTCGCGACAGCGCGACGGCTACACGGGCAGCCTGAACAACCAGGTATACGCGAACATCACGCTCCCGCTCGGCCGACAAGCGTATGCACCGACGCTGAGCGCGAGCGTCACGCACCAGAACCAGGGCGGCATGCTCGGCCAGATGTCGCTGAGCGGTACCGCCGGGAAATCCAACGCGTTCTCGTACAACGTGAACGCGACCTCCAGCGGCGGCGCAACCTCCGGCGGCGGCAACGCACAGTATCGCAGCCCGTACGCAACCTTCTCGGGCAGCGCGAGCGGCGGCAGCGGCTATTCGAGCGTCTCCGCGGGCATCTCGGGCGCATTCGTCGGGCATGCGGGCGGCGTCACGCTCGCCAACGATCTCGGCGACACCGTCGCCATCGTCGAGGCGAAAGATGCCGTCGGCGCACGCATCACGAACGGCACGGACGTGCGGATCGACAGGCGCGGCTATGCAGTGCTTCCGTATCTGACGCCGTACCAGATGAACACCGTCGAACTCGATCCGAAGGGCATCCCGCTGGATGTCGAGATGCTGTCGACGAGCCAGCAGATCGCGCCGCGAGCGAATTCAGTCGTCAAACTCAAGTTCGAGACTGTGTCCGGCCGCGCAGCGCTGTTGACGATGCGTCAACCGAATGGTGCGCCGGTTCCGTTCGGGAGCACCGTGGTTGATTCCTCCGACAAGGTCGTCGGGGCAACCGGACAGGGCGGGCAGCTATTCACGCGTGGTCTCCCGGAGACGGGCGTATTGACGGCGAAATGGGGCAAACGTTCGACAGAATCCTGTTCCTTTTCCTATCGACTGCCCGTCCAGACCGGTACGCGTGATATTTACACCCGTCTCGAATCGACTTGCGATTACGGTCCGCCGCTGAACACGAAGCCATCCGGCACGGCTACAGCACTTTCGGATGCACACACGGAAGCGACCATCACTGGCAGCGATAGCAGATCAGGAAAAGACTGACCGGCAAATGCCGCACGAAAATCCGATCCATCGCCCCTTTAAATAAGAATTCCATCAGATATGAAAATACTCTTAAGGTCAATTTTCATCCCTCTCGTTACATGGGCAGGGCTATTTTTCACTGGAAGCGCCGCTGCCGCTGATCTTTCATACTGCCCGGATCCTGACGGCCTGTTGGCCAAACATGTGCTCCTCAAGTACCCAGACCTCATCGTTCCGCCGAACGCACCGAATGGAGTGGTTCTTGGAACGTCATTAACCGAGCTGGAATATATCTGCCCTGCCAATACCGAGGGCAGCGGCGGGTTTAGATTCATGATCAAAACGACGTCGCCAGACCCGAATTTTTTCAAGGACACCCCATTCCCGGGAGTCATCGCGTACACCACCCCGCTGACTGATTTCCATGGCGCGATCGGGTTTCGAATCACCAACGCAGAAACGGGGCAAGTAATGACCAACATGCGTGGGAAATATGTTCCATGGGGACCATCAACGCCCTCACAGCCCACCCGCGGCACGGTAAAAATCAAGGCCGAGATCGTAAAACTCAATGATTTGATATACAAATACATAGGGAAATGGGTCAACTATCAAATGAATTATGTTTCCCTTTCAACCATAAACAATGGGAGCACGGGATACCCGGAAACACCGGCGAACGGCGTGTTTACATGGACCATGGATAACAAACCCATGGGCAAGGTATTGGCCATGCAACAAAGCTGTACGGTCACCACGCCCAACGTACCGGTGCCACTGCCGTCGATTGCCGCATCCAAACTGCCTACGGTAGGCGCCACCGCTGGCGATACGGGATTCAACATCGGCTTGTCGTGCAAGACGGGATCGGGTGTCTATGTCACGTTGACCGACCTGACCGATACAGGCAACACGGGTAACCAACTGACCTTGACGCCAGACTCGACGGCAAAGGGCGTGAAGTTGCAAATCCTCAAGGATGGCCAACCGGTCAGCTACGGCCCCGACTCCGGCGCGATCGGCAACCCGAATCAATGGTATGTCGGGCCGTCGGCGTCGACGAACCACATCCCATTGAGTGCGCAGTACATCGCGACCGACCGCGTTTCCGCCGGAAAGGTCAAGGGTGTCGCGACATTCACGATGAGCTATCAGTAAGCATCACTGAATAGCAAGGTAATTCGGTGGCGCACCGATCGCCCGATAGTGCGAGCGACCCGGTGCCCATTGGCGGTCATCGTCGAATCGATGACCAGAGCAGCCTTCCGCTTCGCAGTCCTGCTGGATTGAATCGGAAGGTATTTTCGGACGAAATCGAATGTCGTGCGTATGTCCGCTCACGCGGCCGGGCGATCTGACGACGGAGTCCATTTTCCAACTAGTACTAGAGGAATCGATATGAAGTTCGCATACACCAGCATCGCAGCACTCGTCGTCGCAGCAGCAGCAACCCTGCCGGCCGTATCGCACGCCGCCGACGGCACGATCACCATCAACGGCAACATCGGTACGCAGACCTGCACGATCGACGGCAACGGCACCGGCGGCAAGGACTTCACGGTCGCGCTGCCGAAGGTGTCGACGTCGGCGCTCGCCGCCGGCGGCGCGACGGCTGGCCGCACGCCGTTCAAGATCGGCCTGAAGAACTGCTCGCCGGCCACCGGCAACGTCTACACGCACTTCGAGCCGGGCACGACGGTCAACTCGACCACTGGCCAGCTGCTCAACGCATCGGGCACCGCGAAGAACGTCGAAATCGGCCTGCTCAACGGCGATACGACCAACATCGGTGTCGGCAAGGCCGATGAAAATTCGCTGGCCGTCGCGCTGAAGGACGGCGCTGCGGAGCTGCCGTACTACGCCCAGTATGTCGCGACGGGCGGCGCCGCGAGCCAGGGCACGGTGAACACGTCGGTGATGTACTCGATCATGTATCAGTAAAGCCCGAGCGCCGGCGCGCGTCCTGCGCGCCGGCTCGGTACCGGGGCGCGGGGGCGCGCGCCCCTTCCCCGACATCCACGGCGGACCAACGCGCGATCGATCCGCGTGCCGACGGAATTGTCGTTCGAGCGTTCGTCACTGCACCTCGCCTCTATCAGGATTCCCTCACCACCCCGGCCCGAAACGCTCACGCCGAGTGACACGCAATTGGCCAGCGCAGTTTCAGGCCCGATACCCCCCCGAAAGCCCGCATCATTCAAACAGTCGGCACCGAAGCGCCTTCGCGCCTCACATGTCCTCCGTGCCGCTCGTCAGTCCCTTCCGAAAATTCGAACTCGTCCAATATCCAAACCTGCTCAACAAAACTACTTTTCACCTGTTCGAGTTAATAAAGGTGATCTAGTGAACCGCAGTTATTTCCTCTCGTCCCGTGCGCGGGTCCGCCTGTGCGTCGCTCATTCGGCTCTGCTCGCCGGCGCGGCGATCTCCCCCCCGTCAACCGCACAAGTCACGGGCAGCGGCCCTCAGCGAGCCGACGGCATCGAACTCGAAGTCGCGCCCGGTGAATATTCGACGCACCAGTCGGGCGATGCCGTGCTTTCCGCGATCAACGGCGGCATCCTGACGACCAACAGCCGGACCCGCGTTTTTTCGACCGGCAACGCCGCGGCGGGTGTCGCCGCATGGGGCAGCCAGTCGCGCGTCGCCCTCCGCGATACCGAAATCCGGACCCGCGGCGGCTCCAGCGCCGGCATTGACCTTCGTAACGGTGGTAACGCATCCGCGGAGCGCGTGTCCATCGATACCGACGGCGACTATTCGCATGGTGCATTCGTCGACGGCGCCAACGCGCGCCTCACGCTGTCCGACAGCGTGATCGTGACGCGCGGCCAGGAAGCGCATGGCATCATGGCGATCCTGGCGCCGGGCGGCACCATCGACGTGGCCGACACGCTGGTCCGTACCAGCGGCCTGTTCGGCGTCGGCCTGTCCATCAGTTACGGCGGCGTCCGGGCGACACTGACCCGCACCGATATCCGTACGGATGGCGACTATGCGACGGTGCTGTACATGCCGAGCGCTTCCACGGTCGCATTCAGCGACTCGCACCTTGAAACCGCCGGCGACTACGCGCTCGGCGTGGACACGCGCGAGGGCAGCGTCGAACTCGCGCGCACGCGCGTCATCACGCACGGCACCAGCGCGCACGGGCTTTATGCATCGAAGGAGTACACCGATACGCCTGTCGTCAATGCAGCCGATACGTTCGTGACCACCACCGGCGCTCGCGCGATCGGCGTGATCGCGCGCCTCGGCGGCAAGATCTCGATGACGCGCGGCGACATCACCACGAGCGGCGAACGCGCGCGCGGCGTGATGTCGGCCGGCGCGGACTCCGTCGCGTCGCTCGTCGATACGAGCGTCGAAACCCAGGGCAAGGAAGCCGTCGCGCTTTATTCGGGCGCCGGCGGCACGATCGACCTGGTGCGGACCAGCGCGCGCGCGACCGGCGACGGCGCCCATGCAGCGGCCGTCTACGGCGGCACGCTGACGATCGACGACGGCTCGCTGGTCAGCGAACGCCACGGCGCGATCGATGCCTCGGACGCGACCATCGCGCTGAAGAACGGCACGCGCGCCATCGGCGGCAACGGCACGCTGCTGTCCGTCCATGCGGAGTCAGGCGCACCGGTGCGCCTGACGCTCGACGCCGGCTCCCGTGCCGACGGCGACATCGTCAACCAGCCGACCGACGACGGCAGCCCGACGGATGCCGTGACGGACGTCGCGCTCGCCAATGCGTCCGCGTGGACCGGCGCGACCGACGTGGTCCGCGCGCTGTCGCTCGACACGAGCAGCCGCTGGACCGTCACCGCGGATTCGACGGTCGGCTCCGTCGCGCTGAACGATTCGACGATCGCGTTCGCCGCGCCGGCGGCCCGCGGGACGCCGACGCCGCGCACACTCGTCGTGACCGGCGACTATGCGGCCCGCAACGGCCAGCTGGTCCTCCATACGACGCTGCAGGACGACGCTTCGCCCACCGACCGCCTCGTGATCGACGGCGGCCACGCATCGGGCGACACCGGCATCGTCGTCAAGCGCGCCGGGGGGGATGGCGCGCCAACGACGGTCGGCATTCCGATCGTCGAAACCCGCAATGGCGGCACGACCGACGCGTCGGCCTTCACGCTCGATGCAGGATCGGACGGCTACCGGAGCGGCTTCGGCACCTTGTCTGCCGGCGGCTACGACTACATGCTCAAGCGCGGCGGCCAGGGCGGCCGGGAGGACGACTGGTATCTCGTCTCCGCGGCAAAACCTGTCCCGCCGGAACCGCCGCAACCGCCGCAACCGCCGGAGCCACCGCCGCCGCCCGGCCCCGTCGCCCCCGACCCGCCGATCGAGCCGGAGATCACGCGTCCGCCGCGCACTGCGGCACCGGAGCCCGATGCGTACCTGGCGAACGCCGATGCAGCGTCGACGATGGCAATCCACACACTGCATCAGCGCGACGATCGCTCGCTTCGCACCCAAGCAGCCGGCCCGCTCGACGGCGCGGTCTGGCTGCGCGCCGAGGGCCAGATGACGTCGATGTCGGGCGGCAACCGCAGCGTGTCGGGCAACGGCCGCCTGATTCACGCGGGCGCCGACCTGCTCCGCTTCGACGATGGTCGCGGCGGCAGCGTGCGTATCGGCGCGATGGGCATGTACGGCAGCCAGACGAACTGGTCGACGCGCCCGCTGTGGAACGCGATCGAGCACCGGGTGATGAACGCAACCGCACGCGGCAGCGTCTCCGGTTACAACGTCGGGCTCTACAGCACGTGGTACGGCAACCGCGACATCCTGAGCGGCCCCTATGTCGACGCATGGTTCATGTACGGTGCCTATGCGAACAGCGTCGGCGGCAGCCTCGCGGCGGATTCGTACCGATCACGCACCGTCACGGGCTCGCTGGAAACCGGCTATTCGTTCGGGTTCTATGAACGCGGCGACACACGATTCTTCGTCGAGCCCGAAGCGCAGGTCGTCGTATCCGACTATCGCGCGGACGCACACGGCACGGCCGGCGGCCGCGTTGACGGCCAGGGCTCCACCGACGTGCTCACCCGCCTGGGCGTACGTGTGCACGGCATCACCGCGATGCCGCATGGACGCGAACTTCGGCCGTTCATCGAGGCAAACTGGTGGCACGGCCCCGGCTCGCACTCGCTGACGCTCGATCGCAATGCGTTCTCGTTCAGCGTGCCGCGCGACCGGGCTGCCGTCCGGATCGGCGCGACCGGGCAGTTGAGCCGGCAATTCTCGATATCGGCGAGCATCGGCGTGGAAGGCAATCTGTCCGACTACTCGGTGGTAAAGGGACAGTTCTCGGCGAAATACCGCTGGTGAAGTCGTCGGCGGCCGGCGGAGCGTGAAATCCGCGCCCTGCGGAATTCCGCTATACTCCTCCGACTGCCGCCTCCTTGGCGGCAGGTCGGAAGCGCGCCGATTTGCTGACTCGATTGCGGGCGCGCGAACCGGCCGGGGCCTTGATGCGTCGATGCGTCGTTCCCCGGCGGTTCACTACAAATGCGGCTAAAGAGGTCGTCAGCCGCGCACCTTCGCCTCCGCGCATCGCCGACACCATTTAGCCGCCCAGTCATAAGGCGGAACGAATGGAATCGATCGGCATCGTCGCTCCACAGACCATGCACTTCGCCGAACCGCTGCGCTTGCAAAGCGGCAGCGTGATCGGCAACTATCAGCTCGTCGTCGAGACGTACGGCGAGCTCAACGCCGCGCGCTCGAACGCGGTGCTGGTCTGCCATGCGCTCAACGCGTCGCACCACGTCGCCGGCATCTACGCGGACGATCCGCGCAGCACCGGCTGGTGGGACAACATGGTCGGCCCGGGCAAGCCGCTCGACACCAACCGCTTCTTCGTGATCGGCGTGAACAACCTCGGTTCGTGCTTCGGCTCGACCGGCCCGATGAGCATCGACCCGTCGACCGGCAAGCCGTACGGCGCGCGCTTCCCGGTCGTCACGGTCGAGGACTGGGTGCACGCACAGGCGCGCGTCGCGGATGCGTTCGGCATCGACCGCTTCGCGGCCGTGATGGGCGGCAGCCTCGGCGGGATGCAGGCGCTCGCATGGAGCCTGATGTATCCGGAGCGCGTCGCGCACTGCATCGACATCGCGTCCACGCCGAAGCTGTCCGCGCAGAACATCGCGTTCAACGAGGTCGCGCGCTCGGCGATCCTGTCCGATCCCGACTTTCACGGCGGCGACTATTACGCGCACAACGTCAAACCGAAGCGCGGCCTGCGCGTCGCGCGGATGATCGGTCACATCACGTACCTGTCCGACGATGACATGGCCGAGAAATTCGGCCGCGCGCTGCGCCGCGCCGACGGCGCGCTCGACGCATACAACTTCAGCTTCGACGTCGAGTTCGAGGTCGAGTCGTACCTGCGCTACCAGGGCGACAAGTTCGCCGACTACTTCGACGCGAACACGTACCTGCTGATCACGCGCGCGCTCGACTACTTCGACCCGGCCAAGGCATTCGAAGGCAACCTGACGGCCGCGCTCGCACACACGCAGGCGAAATACCTGATCGCGAGCTTCTCGACCGACTGGCGCTTCGCGCCGGCGCGTTCGCGCGAGATCGTGAAGGCGCTGCTCGACAACAAGCGCACGGTCAGCTACGCGGAGATCGACGCGCCGCACGGCCACGACGCGTTCCTGCTCGACGACGCGCGCTATCACAACCTGCTCCGCGCGTATTACGAACGAATCGCCAACGAGGTGGGCGTATGAACCAGCAAGCGCTGAACTCCCTGTCCGCGCGCGCGGACTTCCGCACGATCGCGCGCTGGGTCGAGCCGCGTTCGACGGTGCTCGACCTCGGCTGCGGCGACGGCTCGCTGCTCGCGCTGCTGATGGAAGAACTGGACGTGACCGGCTACGGGATCGAGCTGAACGACGCGGGCGTGCTCGCGAGCGCGAAGAACGGCATCAACGTGATCCAGCAGAACCTGGAAGACGGCCTGCGCCTGTTCGAGGACCACAGCTTCGACATCGCGATCCTGTCGCAGACTCTGCAGACGATTCACCAGACGGCCGCGATCCTGCGCGAAACCGCGCGGGTCGGACGCGAATGCATCGTGTCGTTCCCGAATTTCGGCTACTGGCCGCACCGGCTGTCGGTGCTGAACGGCCGGATGCCGGTGTCGAAGTCGCTGCCGTACCAGTGGCACAACACGCCGAACGTCCGGGTGCTGACGATCGAGGATTTCGAGGCGCTCGCGCCCGAAGTCGGCGTCACGATCCTCGACCGCGTCGTGCTGCACGAAGGCCAGCCGATTCGATGGGGAGCGAACTGGCGTGGTAGTCTTGCTGTCTATCGCGTCAAGCGCAGCTGAGCCGGAGGGCTGTTGACCGAAGATCCGGCCCGCACGCGCGTGCGGCCGCCCCTTCTGCGCCGTCCGCACCGCCTGCGCTGCCGCCGCAATCAGTCAACGCTACCCAGTTCCAGTCCATGTCCAAAACGCCACACGAGGCGCCCGCGCTCACCGCTCACGAGGATCACCCCGGCTGGCGAGCCTATCTGAACACGCACATGCTGATTTGCGTGTTCCTCGGCTTCACGTCGGGTCTACCCCTGTTCACGCTCGTCTACCTCGTGCAGGCATGGCTGCGCTCCGAGGGCGTGAACCTGAAGGAAATCGGCCTGTTCGCGCTGATCCAGTTCCCGTATACGTGGAAGTTCCTGTGGGCGCCACTGATGGACCGCTACATCCCGCGCCTGCCCGGCTGGCGGCCGGGCCGCCGGCGCGGCTGGCTGCTGCTCACGCAGGTGCTGGTCGCAGGCGCGATCGCCGCGCTCGGTTTCGTGTCGCCGCGCGACTCGATCTGGACGGTCGCCGCGCTCACGACGCTCGTCGCGTTCTTCGGCGCGAGCGCCGACATCGTGATCGACGCGTACCGCCGCGAATTGCTGCGCGACACCGAGCAGGGTCTCGGCAATGCGGTGCACGTGAACGCATACAAGCTCGCCGCGCTGATCCCCGGCTCGCTGGCGCTGATCCTGTCCGACCACATGCCGTGGGATGCCGTGTTCGCGCTCACCGGCGCGTTCATGCTGCCGGGCATCCTGATGACGCTCGTCGTGCGCGAGCCCGAAGTCGTCGGCGCGCCGCCGCGCAACCTGCGCGACGCGATCGTGCTGCCGTTCCGTGAATTCATCCAGCGCGACGGCTGGGCCGGTGCGCTGCTCGTCATCGCGTTCATCTTCCTGTTCAAGATCGGCGACACGATGGCGACCACGCTGTCGACGTCGTTCTTCCTCGACATCGGTTTCACGCGCACCGAAATCGGCATCGTCGCGAAAACCACCGCGCTCGTCGCGAGCGTCGCCGGCGGCATCATCGGCGGCGTCTGGCTCGTGAAGATCGGGATCGGCCGCGGGCTATGGATCTTCGGCGCGCTGCAGATGGTATCGACGCTCGGCTTCGCGTGGCTCGCTCAACTCGGCCCCGGGTCGCCCGTGCTTGCCATGCTGTACGACTTCACGGTATCGACGAGCCACGCGATCGCGTCGGCGCTGTCGGTGTTCGGCATCGCCGTCACGCCGCAGTTCAGCCCGATGACGGTCGCGCTCGCGATCGTCTACGGCGTCGAAACCTTCACGACCGGCCTGACGATGGCCGCGTTCGTCGCGTATATCGCGAGCACGACCGACCCGCGCTACACGGCCACCCAGTTCGCGCTGTTCACGAGCCTCGCGTCCGTGCCGCGCACGCTCGCATCAGCCGCGAGCGGCTTCATCGTCGCGAAGATCGGCTGGTTCGACTACTTCATCGTGTGCACCGCGCTCGCGATCCCCGGCATGCTGCTGCTGTTCAAGATCGCGCCGTGGAACGGCACCGCGCGCAACGGCGAGGCCAGCCGTGCACAATGACCGACTGCATCGCGCGGCACGTGTCGCCGCCGCGCTGAGCGTCGGCATCGCGACGCTCGGCGCGGCGGGAAGCGCTCACGCGTCCGACACCAGTGCGATCACGGCCGGCTCCGCACCCGCCACCGCGCCGGCTGCGCCGTCCACGCCGGCGCCCCCCGCTCCGCCGTCTGCAGCCGAAGCCGCGCAGCCGACCGGCGCGGCCGTGCCCGCGAAAGCCTATACGCCGACGCCGCAGCAGGTTCGCTACGGCAACGCGATCGCGTTCCGCACGCTGATCCCGTCGCCGCTGCTCGAACAGCTGACCGCGAGCGAATACGCGCAGATCGTGCAGGCAGCCGCCGACAGCGACCGCCTGCTGCCCGCGAACCAGCCGCGCGTAAAACGCCTGCGCGCGATCGTCATGAAGCTCGCGCCGTATTCGGTGAAATGGAACGATCGCGTGAAGAACTGGGCGTGGGACGTCAACGCGATCCGCTCGCGCGACATCCGCGTCACCTGCCTGCCGGGCGGCAAGGTGCTCGTGTACGGCGGGCTGCTCGACCGCGTCCGCCTGAACGACGACGAGTTCGGCGTGCTGCTCGCGCACGGCATCGCGCATGCGCTGCGCGAACACGCGCGCAGCAATTTCAGCGAGACGTCGCAAACCTCGCTGCGCGCGGCCACGCTACCGCCGCTGTTCGGCGTCGGCGATCCGCTGCCGCAGGCGCTGAACCTCGGCGCGCGCCTGCAGACGCTGCGCTACGACCCGACCGACGAAACCGAAGCCGACGTGATCGGCGGCGACATCGCCGCCCGCGCGGGCTTCGATCCGCGCGCGGCGATCACGCTGTGGGACAAGCTCGCGGCGGCGACGCGCGCGAACAGGACGTCGGGCTTCATCTACATGCACCCGTACAGCGCGACGCGGCGGCAGGATCTGCTGAACCGCCTGCCGGACCTGATGCCGCTGTATGCGAAGGCAATCGGCAAACGGGTCGATACGCTGTCCGACTACGCCGGCATCAGCGCACAACGGCGCAAGATCGTGCGGCGCTGAGCGCCGCAGCCGGCGGTGGTCCTCTTCGGGCATCGCCGGCACGTGACGCCGGGCGCTATGCACCGACTTCCGATTCGGCCGGCCGGCTGCCGCTTTCGCGCATCCAGCGCACGTCGTCTCCCGGGCTACGGCCGAACAGCCGCTTGAACTCGCGGCTGAACTGCGACGCGCTCGCATAGCCGACCCGCGCGGCGGCAGTCCCCGCCCCGACGCCGTCCTGCACCATCATCAACCGCGCCTGGTGCAGGCGCGCGGCCTTCACATACTGCATCGGCGACGTCGCCGTCACGTGCTTGAACTGCGCGTGGAACACCGCGAGGCTCATCCCGGCTTCGCGCGCGAGCGTCTCGACGTCGAGATCGGCCTTCAGGTCCGCATGGATGCGCCGCAGCGCCTTCGCGATGCGGCCGAAATGATGTTGCTGGGCGAGCGCCGCCCGAATCGCGTCGCCCTGTGCGCCCGTCAGCACGCGGTACGCGATCTCGCGCATGATCGCCGGCCCGAGCACGCACGTGTCGTGCGGCGACGCGAGCGCTTCGAGCAGCCGCACCACCGCGTCGGCGAGCGGCGCATCGAGCGGCGTCGAATAGACACCGTGCGGCTCGCTGACCGCCGCGCCGAGCGTCTCGTCGAGCAGGATCGCGAGCTCGGCGATCACCGCGAGATCGACGCGGATCGAGATCGCGAGAAACGGCTCGTCCATGCTCGCGAAGGTCTCGCATTCGAACGGCAGCGGCACCGACAGCACGAGATACTGCTGCGCGTCGTAGACGAACGAGCGGTCGCCGAGATAGCCGAGCTTGCGGCCCTGGCACACGACGATGATGCTCGGTTCGTACAGCACCGGCATGCGCGGCACGGGACGGCTCACCCGGATGAAGCGCACGCCGTCGAGCGCCGCCAGCGTATCGCCCTCGTTCGGCGCGAGGCGCGAATGCAGCTCGATCATGCGGCGCCGCACACGGTCGCCCGAGTCGTCGAAAAGGGGCTGGAAGCTCATCGGCGTCGTCCTGTCCGGCAAGAGAATCAGGCTCGCAATGTAGCACCTTGAAAGCATTTTGACGGCCGTTCGCGTGCAATTCGAGAGGAATAGGCAAATCTTCGAGACCTTCGTGTATTTCGCCGAAGCGGCCGGCTCCTTACGATGGGCACCTGTCTCGCCGCGTCGCCACATGATGCGGCGGCAGTCTGATTCGCCGGACGTTTTTCCCGGACAAGGAGCCCCCTGCATGAGCACAACTTACGCTTACGCGGCGACCGATGCGCGCTCGCCGCTCGCCCCGTTCGAATTCCAGCGCCGCGCGCTGCGCGACCTCGACGTCCAGATCGAGGTGCTCTACTGCGGCGTCTGCCACTCGGACCTGCATCAGGCCCGCAACGAATGGCGCAACACGATCTACCCGGTCGTGCCGGGCCATGAAATCGTCGGCCGCGTGACCGCGACCGGCCCGCAAGTGACGCGCTTCAAGGTCGGCGAGCTGGTCGGCGTCGGCTGTCTCGTCGATTCGTGCCGCACCTGCCCGAGCTGCGCGGAAGGCCTCGAGCAGTATTGCGAGAACGGCTTCGTCGGCACCTACAACGGCCAGGACCGCGTGACCGGCGACGTCACGTACGGCGGCTATTCGACGCAACTCGTCGTCGACGAGGCGTTCGTGCTGCGCGTGCCGGAGACGCTGGACCCGGCCGGTGCCGCGCCGCTGCTGTGCGCGGGGATCACGACCTACTCGCCGCTGCGCCAGTGGAACGTCGGGCCCGGCAAGAAGGTCGGGATCGTCGGCCTCGGCGGCCTCGGCCACATGGGCGTGAAGCTCGCGCGCGCGATGGGCGCGCACGTCGTGCTGTTCACGACGTCGCCGTCGAAGATCGAGGACGGCAAGCGGCTTGGCGCCCACGAAGTGGTGATCTCGAAAGACGAAGCGCAGATGAACGCGCACCTGAACAGCTTCGACTTCATCCTGAACACGGTCGCCGCGCAGCACGACCTGAACCCGTTCCTGCACTTGCTGAAGCGCGACGGCACGATGTCGCTCGTCGGTGCGCCGGAGCACGACCATCCGTCGCCGCAGGTGTTCAACCTGATCTTCAAGCGCCGCCGCCTCGCGGGCTCGCTGATCGGCGGGATCGCGGAAACGCAGGAAATGCTCGATTTCTGCGCGGAGCACGGGATCACGTCGGATATCGAGACGATTCCGATGCAGCAGATCAACGCCGCCTACGAGCGGATGCTGAAGAGCGACGTGAAGTATCGGTTCGTGGTGGACATGGCGTCGCTCAAGCGGTAAGCCTGAAGGCGTGCTTGCGTGGCCTTGCACCGACCCGCGAGCACGCCGAACTGATATCGCGGGATGACACCTCGATAGTGCCCGCGATTTCGATGGGTAAGTCAGTCACTATCCTGAAGCGAGAATTGAAACGGATTTTCGGGCGTGGCGAATCTGAGCCGGAGCGAACCGTGGGTTCGAGCAAAGCGCCGCCCATCGAACGTGTAGTACTCGACCAGCAATCCGGTCCGCACCGCATTCGCATCGTCGAGCAGATAGCTGTTCTTAGGGAACGCAAGTTTCCCATCGTTCGTTACCACAACGGCCCGACAGGACGAAAGCAGTCCAGGCAATTGCAGAAACGTTGGCTTACGCGCCAAGGGATTCACCATCAGGAATACTTGCCGGTATCGGCTGGCCGCCTCACCCGATGCACTGCCGTTACCCTCCACGCAGATCAGCGGCGGGTGGGCACTGGTTCGCTCGGCGGCGAACACAACGGCCGAGTCCGGGAAAATGTCGGACGCGTACTCACCGGGGAATGCTTTCGCACGCCCAAACCGATACGTTCTGCCATTGACCACGATGCGGTTTTGCCAGAGTTCGAGCGCGAGTGCCTTTCGCCCCAATTCGGCGTGCAACGCCGCGAACTCACCTCGCTTTCCGGGGTATGCATAGAGTACGTGAGCACCAGATCTGGTCGGGTCAACTTCCCGTTCGACCGGCGCGCGAAATACGGAGCTTGGTCGTGCTGCGTAGAATGCATCGTAGCCGTCATACGACGCAGCCGTGGCATCGTGCGCCAAGAGGGCCACTGCTACTGCCAAGATCGTTACGATGGTCATCGATGCGCCTTGGCTCCCGTTGCCCCAAGATAATCGGGATTATATTTCCAGAAAATCGTACTTCCATGGGCTGCGGTCGAAACCCATACCGAGTCATAGCGGCCTCGTTCAGCGCCGTCAACTGCCTTTCCGGTCTTCTTGTTCACCACCCTCCATCGTTTGACGAACAATCCCGGATTCTCCTGCACATCGAAAATGTTGTGCGAAGGCGCCCCCCACTTAAATGTGTTTTTGACCTTAGGGTGTGATGCATACGCCGTCATGAAGTCACGGCCGTCCCACCAAAACGCACCATTCGACGGGTCCGGACCTTCATTTGCCAGGGCTTTGCGTGCCCACTCGACAGCCAATTTCATCCCGGGGTCAGCATCGAGCTTGTCGTCCGGGGCTGACATCAGCTTGTTGAATCGCTGATTGGCACCATTCCAGGCATAGGCATAGTTTCGATCGGCTGCACGCAGTTGAGATACGCTCTTCCCGCCCCATGCCCGACATCTGTTTGCGACAGCAAAGGCGATGCCTCCGATTTCGTTCGAATCATTTGCAACGGACGCTTCACCGTATGCGATCGCAGCAAGCAGACGCAAGTCTTCGCTAATTTCTTCACTCATCGCACCGCCCCGGCACGCCAAGCTACGACGGTGAGATCAGGGTGCGCTTTCATTGAGAACGACTGCGTTCTACCGTGTGCAAGAGGCGCATTATCGACAAGCGTACGTCCGTTGCTCCGCACCTTGTAGTTCATTCCTTCAACAGGTTTTCCAGAGACTGCATCGACAATCTCGAAAAAGTGCTCGAGATCCTCCTCCGAGTCTGCGGATAGTATGACTACATTCTGAGCCACCGCATTCGCAACAGACGATCCTTCATTGCTATAGGTTGTCAGAAATATTCCTGGATTGAGGCCAACGAGGACTCGATTCGTTTTGCATGGGCAGAGCACCAGGTCACCGTCAACAACAACATTCCGCCCCTTTTCCGACATCCCTTTGCCGGTTCCGAATATTTTGAATGTCCCGTCACAGTTGCCGCACGTCGCTTCGTCCCCACTCAGCGCGACATGCTTTCCATCGTCGTAAATCGTGGACGAATAGGCGAAGACGACTCCGCCCGTCGTTGTAGGGTCATCGTGCCGAATCGCCGCCTTACGCATGGCGCCCTCCCGTACGAGCTGCATCAGCCATGGTCGGCGAATACGTCGAATCAAACAGTCCAGGAATCTCCTCACCGTCACGAACGGTAATGCCAAACGCGTCCTGCGCGGCCGTCACGATACGATCGCCATTACTCAAATGCGATCCGACGAGTGCAACCGGTCTGTCTTCCCACATAGCGGCAAGACCGGCTCCGTCTACGATAGTGGCCTCTGTACCGTCCTCGTATGCAACGATATCGCCAACTACTGCAAGCCCCAGATCGTCGACCGTAGCATTGGTGGACACCCGTGTAACCTTTCCACCGCGTTCGGTTCGCGCGCCGATCGTTGCGAAAAGATGCGTCGTTTCGTTGATAGCTTGCTTCGACATGCCGAGTTCTCCTGTGTGAACGGATCATCGCGGCCTGCGAATGGCCGTGACGAATGCTTCGCGTGTTCGGAAAGCACGCGCATATTCGTCGAGCAGTCTCCACAATTCGAGGGGGCGTGAATATGGGATGAGTTCGAAAATGTGAGCGCTACGCGAATGAATCACGGCGGCACAGAAGTGGTGTCTGCCATACGCTGGAGGCGAATAGACTCCGGACCACACGTATGATCGCCGCGCCCCAAACGAAACGGGCCGCATGCTTGGCATGCGGCCCGTTTGCATCCGGAGTGCCGGCTACGCGCGATGCGCAGCCCCGCACATCACTTCTTGTAGTCGTAATCCACCGTCAGCGGCGCGTGATCGCTGAACTTGATGTCCTTGAAGATCGACGTGCTCTTCGCGGTGCCGGCCACGCCCGGCGTCGCGATCTGGTAATCGATCCGCCACCCGACGTTCTTCGCGTACGCCTGGCCGCGGTTGCTCCACCACGTGTACTGCTCGGGACGCGGGTCGAGCGTGCGGAATACGTCGACATAACCGACATCGTCGAACAGCTGCGTGAGCCACGCGCGCTCTTCCGGCAGGCAACCCGAGTTCTTCTGGTTGCTCTTCCAGTTCTTGATGTCGATTTCCTTGTGCACGATGTTCACGTCGCCGCACAGGATCACCTCGCGCTTCTTCTTCAGCGCGGCGAGGTGCGGCATGAACTCGTCCATGAAGCGGTACTTCGCCTGCTGGCGCTCTTCGCCGCTCGAGCCGGACGGCACGTACACCGACACGACCGACAGCTTGCCGTAGCGCGCCTCGACGTAGCGCCCCTCGGAATCGAATTCGCTGCTGCCGAAGCCGATGATCACGTCATCGGGCTCGTGGCGGCTATACACGCCCGCGCCGCTGTAGCCCTTCTTCTCGGCGTGGTGGAAGTAGCTCCTGAAGCCGTGCGGCTCGACGAATTCGGCCGGCAGGTCGTCGGCCGATACCTTGATTTCCTGCACGCACACGCAATCGGCATTCTGTTCGCCGAGCCATTCGAAGAAGCCCTTCTTCGCGGCGGAGCGGATGCCGTTCAGGTTGGCGGTAATCACTCGCATCATGTCGGGTTCCGTTGTTCAGTTCAGTTCGATGTTTTTGCAGGATCGCAGCCTAGCGGATCTTCACGCCTTCGAGCTCCGGCTTCGGCGGCGGGAATTCGAGCTTCATGTCGGTCATCGTGCGCAGCAGCAGTTCGGCGATCATCACGTTGCGGTGCGTCTTCGAGTTCGCCGGAATCACGTACCACGGCGCATGCTCGGCCGACGTCGCGGCGAGCGCATCGCGGTACGCCGACTGGTACGCGTCCCAGTGCTTGCGCGCGTCGAGATCGGAGATGTCGAACTTCCAGTGCTTGGTCGGATCGTCGATGCGCGCCTGCAGCCGCGCGCGCTGCTCGTCCTTCGAGATGTGCAGGAAGCACTTGACGATCGTCGTGCCGTTCTCGAACAGCATCGTCTCGAAATCGCGAATCTGGCGGTAGCGGCTCTCGCACTCCTTGCTGTCGATCGCGTCGAGCACGCGCGGCACGAGCACGTCTTCGTAGTGGCTGCGGTTGAAGATCGCGAGCTCGCCCGCGGCCGGCACCTGCGCATGCACGCGCCACAGGAAGTCGTGCGCGGCCTCGATCGGCGTCGGCGCCTTGAACGGCACGACGCGCAGGCCGAGCGGATCGACCTCGCGGAACACCGCGCGCACGGTGCCGTCCTTGCCGCTGGTGTCCATCCCCTGCAGCACGAGCAGCACGCGCTTCTTCTGCTGCGTGTGCAGGCGCTCCTGCTGTACGTCGAGCTCGGTCGACACGGCCGACAGCCGTTCGCGGTCGGCATCCTTCGACCCCGACGAGAACGGCTTCGCGGCCGGATCGAACGCGTCGAGCTTGAATGCGGCAGCTTCCTTCTCGCGCGTGCTGTACGGCACGCGGAAATCGTCGAGCGACGGTTGTTTCGCCATTCGTTCCTCCGTTGGACGGTGCGATGCACACGCGCACACGATAACGCATGCACCAAAGCGACGGGCCGCCCCGAACGAATCCGGCGGCGGCCCGTCGTCAGGCGCGGTTCAGGCGCGCGGCCATGTTCAGCCGAGTTTCTTCTTCAGCAGTTCGTTGACCTGCTGAGGATTCGCCTTGCCCTTGGTCGCCTTCATCGCCTGGCCGATCAGCGCATTGAACGCCTTTTCCTTGCCCGCGCGGAATTCCTCGACCGACTTCGCGTTCGCCGCGAGCACCTCGTCGATGATCGCTTCCAGCGCACCGGTGTCGGAGATCTGCTTCAGGCCCTTCGCGTCGATGATGCGGTCGGCCGCGGCATCGTCGGTCGCCTTCTCGTCCCAGATCGTCGCGAAGATTTCCTTCGCGATCTTGTTCGAGATCGTGCCGTCGGCGATGCGCTGCAGCACCAGCGCGAGCTGTGCGGCCGAGACCGGAATCGCGTCGATCTCGATGTCGTCGCGATTGAGCTGCGACGACACGTCGCCCATCAGCCAGTTCGCGGCGATCTTCGCGTTCGCCGCGCCGGCCTTCGCGACCACGGCCTCGAAGTACGCGGCCATCGCCTTGCTCGACGTCAGCACGCCCGCGTCGTACGCGGACACGCCGTATTGCTCGACGAAGCGCTGCTGCATCGCGGCCGGCAGTTCGGGCATCCCGGCCTGCACGCGCTCGACCCAGTCCTGGCCGATCACGAGCGGCATCAGGTCGGGGTCGGGGAAATAGCGGTAGTCGTGCGCGTCTTCCTTGCTGCGCATCGAACGCGTCTCGCGCTTGTCCGGATCGTAGAGGCGCGTTTCCTGCACAACTTCGCCGCCGTCCTCGATCAGCTCGATCTGGCGACGCACTTCGTAATTGATCGCTTCCTCGAGGAACCGGAACGAGTTCAGGTTCTTGATCTCGGCGCGCGTGCCGAACTTCTCCTGGCCGACCGGGCGCACCGACACGTTCGCGTCGCAGCGGAACGAGCCTTCCTGCATGTTGCCGTCGCAGATGCCGAGCCACACGACGAGCGCATGCAGCGCCTTCGCATACGCCACGGCCTCGGCCGCGCTGCGCATTTCCGGCTCGGTGACGATCTCGAGCAGCGGCGTGCCCGCGCGGTTCAGGTCGATCCCGGTCATCCCGGCGAAGTCTTCATGCAGCGACTTGCCCGCATCTTCCTCGAGGTGCGCGCGGGTCAGGTTGACCGTCTTCTCGTACGCTTGCTTGCCGGCCTTTTCGTTGGCGGGCACCTGGATCGTGATCTGGCCGCCCTGCACGACCGGAATCTCGTACTGGCTGATCTGATAGCCCTTCGGCAGATCGGGGTAGAAATAATTCTTGCGCGCGAAGATGCTGCGCGGCGCGATGGTCGAGCCGATCGCGAGGCCAAAGCGGATCGCCCGCTCGACCGCGCCGCGGTTCAGCACCGGCAGCACACCCGGCAGCGCCAGGTCGACCGGGCAGGCCTGCGTGTTCGGCTCCGCGCCGAACTGCGTCGAGGCGCCGGAGAAAATCTTCGAGACGGTCGACAGTTGCGCGTGCGTCTCGAGACCGATGACGACTTCCCATTGAGTCATGCTTACACCCCCGCCGGAACTTGCTTGTGCCAGTCGGTCGCGCGCTGGAACGCGTCGGCGACCTGCAGCATCCGGGCTTCGTTGAAATAGTTGCCGATGATCTGCAGACCGACCGGGCGCTTCGCGTTCGCGCCGTCGCCGAAACCGCACGGCACGCTCATGCCCGGCAGGCCGGCGAGGCTCACCGACAGCGTGTAGATATCCGCGAGATACATCTGCACCGGATCGTCGCCCTTCGCGCCGAGATCCCATGCGACCGTCGGCGACGCCGGGCCCATGATCACGTCGCAGGACTTGAACGCCTCCTGGAAATCCTGCGCGATGATGCGGCGGATCTTCTGCGCCTGCAGGTAGTACGCGTCGTAGTAGCCGTGCGACAGCACGTAGGTGCCGACCAGAATCCGGCGCTTCACCTCGGGGCCGAAGCCTTCGGCGCGCGACTTCTTGTACATGTCGAGCAGGTCGCCGTACTGCGCGGCGCGGTGGCCGAAGCGCACGCCGTCGAAACGCGACAGGTTCGACGAGGCCTCGGCCGGTGCGATCACGTAGTACACGGGGATCGACAGTTCCGTCTTCGGCAGCGACACCGGCACGAGCGTCGCGCCGAGCGCTTCATATTGCTTGAGTGCGGCGTCGATCGACGCGCGCACGTCGTCGGCGAGGCCGTCGCCGAAATACTCGTTCGGCAGGCCGATGCGCAGCCCCGCGAGCGGCTTGCCGGCGTCGTTGCCGGCCGCCCACGGCTGGCCGAGGTGGCGAGTGAAATCCTCGTCGTCACGCTCGAGGCTCGTCGAGTCGCGCTCGTCGAAGCCGGCCATCGCGTTCAGCAGCAGCGCGCAGTCGGACGCGCTCTGCGCCATCGGGCCGCCCTGGTCGAGCGACGACGCGAACGCGATCATCCCGTAGCGCGACACGCGGCCGTAGGTCGGCTTGATGCCCGTCACGCCCGCGAACGACGCGGGCTGGCGGATCGAGCCGCCGGTGTCGGTGCCGGTCGCGGCCGGCGCGAGGCGCGCGGCGACGGCCGCCGAGCTGCCGCCCGAGCTGCCGCCCGGCACAGCATTGGTGTCCCACGGGTTCTTCACCGCGCCGAACGCGGAGTTCTCGTTCGACGAGCCCATCGCGAACTCGTCCATGTTGGTCTTGCCGAGCGTGACCATGCCGGCCGCCTGCAGGCGGGCGACGACGGTCGCGTCGAACGGGCTCTCGTAGTTCGCGAGCATCTTCGAGCCGGCGGTCGAGCGCCAGCCGCGCGTGACGAACACGTCCTTGTGCGCGATCGGCAGGCCGGTCAGCGCGCCGCCCGCGCCGCGCGCGAGTTCGGCGTCGGCGGCCTTCGCCTGCGCGAGGGTGAGGTCGGCGTCGACTTGGACGAACGCGTTCAGGTCGCGTGCCGCGTCGATCCGTTTCAGGTAGAGCTGCGCGAGCTCGACGGCCGAGCATTCCTTGGCGGCGAGCGCAGCGCGCAGTTCGGTCAGGCTTTTTGCGTGCATTGAGTGGTTTTCCTGGGAATTCTGGGTGGCGCGCGGCGCAAGCCGGCCGGCGCACTTCTCATCGAATGCTTACTCGATCACCTTCGGCACGAGATAGAGGCCGTCCTGGACGGCCGGCGCCGGACGCTGGTTGTCGTCGCGATGGACGACTTCCGTCACGGCGTCGTCGCGCAGGCGCTGCGCGACTTCCTGGATCTGTTCGATCGGGTGGGCGAGCGGTGCGATGCCGGCGGTGTCGACCGCCTGCATCTGCTCGACGAGGCCGAAGAATTCATTGAGCTGGCCGAGCGTATGCTCGGCGTCGGCGTCGGCCATTTCGAGTCGCGCCAGGTGCGCGATGCGTTTCACATCGGTCAGGGTCAGGGCCATGCGATCACCGGAAAAACAAGGCTGCGCAGCGCATCAAAAACCGCGCTGCAGCGGGGGGTTGGAGGGTGCGATCCCACCCTCAAAAATCGGGGCCGAAGCGGCAAAAATACCGTCCGTTTCGATTCAAATACCGTGAAATTATAAGGTATCATTACGCGTTCGACCCAAACCCGGCAGCCTTTTCCCGCACCGTTTCGCCCCGCTTCGGCAAGCCGTGCGTGCTTCGTGCGATCCCCGGTAGACATCACTCGCAGCTTCGTGCGCCGCGGCGGCCGCTTCCGCCACGCTTCCCGAGGCTGTTATTTTTTCCGCTGCCGCCCTCAGCGCTCGCTATGCAGGGCCGGCCCAGAGCGAAACAGGATTCTGAATGTTCGGTTTTTTGCGCAGCTACTTCTCCAACGATCTGGCGATCGACCTCGGCACCGCAAACACCCTGATCTACATGCGCGGCAAGGGCATCGTGCTCGATGAGCCGTCGGTCGTGTCGATCCGCCAGGAAGGCGGCCCCAACGGCAAGAAGACGATCCAGGCGGTCGGCAAGGAAGCCAAGCAGATGCTCGGCAAGGTGCCGGGCAACATCGAGGCGATCCGCCCGATGAAGGACGGCGTGATCGCCGACTTCACCGTCACCGAGCAGATGATCAAGCAGTTCATCAAGACGGCCCACGAGTCGCGCATGTTCTCGCCGTCGCCGCGCATCATCATCTGCGTGCCGTGCGGCTCGACCCAGGTCGAGCGCCGCGCGATCAAGGAAGCCGCGCACGGCGCCGGCGCATCGCAGGTCTACCTGATCGAGGAGCCGATGGCGGCCGCGATCGGCGCGGGCCTGCCGGTGTCGGAAGCCACCGGCTCGATGGTCGTCGACATCGGCGGCGGCACGACCGAAGTCGGCGTGATCTCGCTCGGCGGCATCGTCTATAAGGGCTCGGTGCGCGTCGGCGGCGACAAGTTCGACGAAGCGATCGTCAACTACATCCGCCGCAACTACGGGATGCTGATCGGCGAACAGACCGCCGAGGCGATCAAGAAGGAAATCGGCTCCGCGTTCCCGGGCTCCGAAGTCAAGGAAATGGAAGTGAAGGGCCGCAACCTGTCGGAAGGCATTCCGCGCAGCTTCACGATCTCCAGCAACGAAATCCTCGAAGCGCTGACCGATCCGCTGAACCAGATCGTGTCGTCGGTGAAGATCGCCCTCGAGCAAACGCCGCCGGAACTCGGCGCCGACATCGCCGAGCGCGGGATGATGCTGACGGGCGGCGGCGCACTGCTGCGCGACCTCGACCGCCTGCTCGCGGAAGAAACCGGCCTGCCGGTGCTCGTCGCCGAAGATCCGCTCACCTGCGTCGTACGTGGTTCGGGCATGGCGCTCGAACGCATGGACAAGCTGGGCAGCATCTTCTCGTACGAGTGATCGCCGAGTGATCGCCTAAGCAGTCCCGTTTGATATGACGCACCCGCGGCGTGGCCGGATCGCTCGTTCAGAACGAACCGCCACGCCGTTTGCGCGTCTGAGCATCATTTAACCGATCACCACGCGCCCGGCGCCGACCATGGAATACAGTCCGCCGCCCCTCTTCAAGCAAGGTCCGCCCGCGCTCGCGCGGCTCATCTTCTTCGTCGCCCTCGCCATCGCGCTCCTCGTATCGGACGCGCGCTTCAGCACGCTCGAAATCGTCCGCGGCGTGCTCGGCACCGTGCTGTATCCGCTGCAGCGCGCGGCGCTCGTGCCGCGCGACCTGTTCATGGGCGCGGCCGACATCGCCGTCACGGGTGCATCGCTGCGCCACGAGAACGACGCGCTGCGCAAGCGCAACCTGCAGCTGTCCACGCAGGCCAACCAGGCCGCCGTGCTCACGCAGGAAAACACGCATCTGCGCGCGGTGCTCGAGCTGCGCCAGCACATCGCGACGCAATCGACGCCGGTCGAGATCCAGTACGACACGAGCGACCCGTTCACGCAGAAGATCGTGATCGGGCAGGGTTCGCAGCAAGGCATCCAGAACGGCTCGCCGGTCGTCAGCGAGGACGGCGTGATCGGCCAGATCACGCGCGTGTTCCCGCTGCAGGCCGAAGTCACGCTGATCACCGACCGCGATCTCGCGATTCCCGTGCAGGTGCTGCGCACCGGCCTGCGCAGCGTGATCTACGGCACGCCGAAGGGCGATTCGCTCGATCTGCGCTTCGTGCCGACGAGTTCGGACCTTGTCGCGGGCGACGAGCTCGTCACGAGCGGCCTCGACGGCGTGTACCCGCCGGGCCTGCCGGTCGCGAAGGTCGTTCGCGTCGACAAGCTCGCCGATACCGCGTTCGCGCGCGTGACCTGCGCGCCGGTCGCCGCCGTGCGCGGTGCGCGCCAGATGCTCGTGCTGCATTACCAGAACGACGTCCCGCCGCGTCCGGCCGAGCCCGATCCGGCCGCCGACAAGAACGCGAAGGGCAAGAAGGGCGCCAAGGCCGCCGCGAAGGGCGAGAAAGCCGAGAAGGCCGACGCGAACGCGAAGCCGGCCGCCGCGGCCGCGCCCGGCGCGAAACCCGCACCGGCTGCGCCCGCCGCTCCGGCCAAGCCCGCCGCCGCGCCCGCGAAGCCCGCGGCCGGGCAACCAGGAGCCCAGCGATGAACCGTCCGCAATACATCCTGCAGCCGGTCAACCCGTACTTCATCGTCTTCAGCCTCGCCGCCGCGTTCCTGCTGAACCTGATGCCGTGGGGCCGCCTGCCCGGCGTGCCCGACTTCGTCGCGGTCGTGCTGCTGTTCTGGAACATCCACCAGCCGCGCAAGGTCGGGATGGGCGTCGCGTTCGCGCTCGGCATCCTGATGGACGTGCATGACGCGGGGCTGCTCGGCGAGCACGCGCTCGCCTATACGCTGCTGTCGTACGGCGCGATTACGATCCATCGCCGCGTGCTGTGGATGCCGATCGGCGTGCAGGTGCTGTACGTCACGCCGCTGCTCGTCGTCGCGCAACTGGTGCCGTTCGTGATCCGCCTCGTGATGGGTGCGGCGTTTCCCGGCTGGCGCTATTTGGTGGATGGTTTCGTCGAGGCCGCGCTGTGGCCGATCGCGAGCCACCTGCTGCTGATGCCGCAACGCCGCCCGGTCGACCCGGACGATACGCGCCCCATCTGAGCCGCACCAGGACCGACCTTGAATACCCGCCGCCCCCACGCCCGCCGCGCGCCGCGCTCCGGGGCGGCCCCTCGCCCGCGCGCGTGCGCCGCGCACGGGCCGGATCGACCTTAGGGTCTATTTACATATGGAACGTACATGCGAATGCCCGAAATCGCTCGGAGGGCAAGAAGTGAGGAGCGCCGTTTGGCCGCGCCAAACAAGTGACGAGCGACGCCGCCATACGAGCGATTTCGGGCATTCCCGTGGAATGAATTTTAAATTTGGGGTTGCCACGAGAACGGCCGCTCGCCGCGTTGCGCTCCTTGCGAATACGTCAGTATTCGCGGCGTCGCGCGCCTCGCGAGCGGCCGTTCTCGTGGCAACGCATGCACGTTCCATATGTAAATAGACCCTAGGCATGACCGAATTCAACGACACCCAACAGCAGCTCTCGAAGTTCCGCCTGCGCGTCGCGGCGGCGGGCGTGTTCGTGTTCGTGTGCTTCGGGCTGCTCGCAAGCCGTTTCTTCTATCTGCAGCTGATGCAGCACGGCAAATACGCGCTGCAGGCCGAGGAAAACCGCATCTCGGTCGCGCCGATCGTGCCGAACCGCGGGATCATCACCGACCGCAACGGCGTGGTCCTCGCGAAGAACTATTCCGCGTACACGCTCGAGATCACGCCGTCGAAGCTCAACGACACGCTCGACAACACGATCGACAAGCTGTCCGAGATCATCCCGATCGACGCGCGCGACCGCCGCCGCTTCAAGAAGCTGCAGGAAGACTCGAAGAACTTCGAGAGCCTGCCGATCCGCACCCGCCTCACCGACGCGGAAGTCGCGCGCTTCACCGCGCAGCGCTTCCGCTTCCCCGGCGTCGACGTGCGCGCGCGGCTGTTCCGCCAGTACCCGCTCGGCATGACGGCCGCGCATGTGATCGGCTACATCGGCCGGATCTCGAAGCGCGACCAGGATCGCATCGACGCGATGAGCGACGACAACGACAGCGACCAGGAACACTACGATCCGCGCCGCGACGCGAACAACTACAAGGGCACCGACTACATCGGCAAGATCGGCGTCGAGCAGAGCTACGAAACCGAGCTGCACGGCCTCACGGGCTTCGAGGAAGTCGAGGTGACGGCCGGCGGCCGGCCCGTGCGCACGCTGTCGCGCACGCAGGCGACGCCCGGCAACAACCTCGTGCTGTCGCTCGACATCGCGCTGCAGCAGGTCGCCGAGCAGGCGTTCGCCGGCAAGCGCGGCGCGCTCGTCGCGATCGAGCCGAAGACGGGCGACGTGCTCGCGTTCGTGTCGTCGCCGAGCTTCGACCCGAACTCGTTCGTCGACGGCATCGACCAGCAGACCTGGGACGAGCTGAACAACTCGTCCGACAAGCCGCTCCTGAACCGCCCGCTGCACGGCACCTACCCGCCCGGCTCGACGTACAAGCCGTTCATGGCGCTGGCCGGCCTGACGCTCGGCAAGCGCACGCCGGGCTGGGGCTTCCAGGATCCCGGCTACTTCACGTTCGGCGGCCACACGTTCCGCAACGACGTGCGCTCGGGCCAGGGCTGGGTCGACATGAACAAGGCGATCATGGTGTCGAACGACACCTACTTCTACATGCTCGCGCGCGACCTCGGCGTGAACGCGATCGCGAACTTCATGAAGCCGTTCGGTTTCGGCCAGATCACCGGCATCGACATCCAGGGTGAGGCACGCGGGATCCTGCCGTCGACCGACTGGAAGAAGAAGGCGTTCAAGAAGGCCGCGCAACAGAAGTGGTTCGACGGCGAGACGATCAGCCTCGGGATCGGCCAGGGCTACAACTCGTACACGATCCTGCAGCTCGCGCATGCCACCGCGACACTCGCGAACAACGGCGTCGTGATGAAGCCCCACCTCGTGAAGGAAGTCGAGGATCCGATCACGCGCGCGCGCCATCTGACGGTGCCGAAGGAAAGCGAAACGATCCCGCTCAAGCAGGCCGACATCGACGTCGTGAAGCGCGGGATGGAGAACGTGATCGAGAACCCGTCCGGCACCGCGTACAAGGTGTTCCGCGGCGCGCCGTACCTCGCCGCCGGCAAGACCGGTACCGCGCAGGTGTTCTCGCTGCAGGGCTCGAACTACAAGGGCCACCTGCTTGCCGAGCACCTGCGCGACCACGCGCTGTTCATCGCCTACGCACCCGTCGACCATCCGCAGATCGCACTCGCGCTGGTCGTCGAGAACGGCGGCTGGGGCGCGCAGGCCGCAGGCCCGATCGCGCGCCGCGTGCTCGACTATTACCTCGTCGAGCGCCAGAATCCGCAGAACGAGGCCGCAGCCGTGGCCGCGGCCGCGTCGGCAACCGAGCCGGTGAGCGCGCCCGTGATCGGCGACGCGGTGAAGCCCGCCGTCGTCGCAGCCGGCTTCACCGCGCTGCCGCAGCCGGTCGTGCCGAACGCGGCCAGCGCGGCGGATGCGGCATCGGCCGCATCGGCACCCGATGCGTCGGGCGCAGCCGGCGCGAGCGCGGCGCAGGCGTCCGACGCGAGCGCCGCGGCGCCGAGGGCCGCGAGCCTGCCGCCGATCCGGCGCCCGCACCGGCCGCGCCGGCCCGCCAGTGATGCGCAGCCGCTCGCCACGGCGCCACGCGACGACAACTCCCGTGCCACGGCCGCCGCGAAAGCGGCAAATGCCGGCACCGCTCATTAACGGAGATAGGCATGCAATTCGACAAGCGCGCCTGGCTCGACAAGATCAAGCAGATGTTCGCGGGCTTCGACCGCCCGCTCGCCCTCATCGTGTTCCTGCTGCTGTGTGTCGGCATCGTCACGCTGTACAGCGCGGCGATCGACATGCCGGGCCGCGTCGAGGACCAGTTGCGCAATATCCTGCTGACGTTCGTGCTGATGTGGGTAATCGCCAACATTCCGCCAACCACGCTGATGCGCTTCGCGGTCCCGCTCTATACGTTCGGGGTCGCGCTGCTGGTCGCGGTCGCACTGTTCGGGATGACCAAGAAGGGCGCGAAGCGCTGGCTGAACGTCGGCGTCGTGATCCAGCCGTCGGAGATCCTCAAGATCGCGACACCGCTGATGCTCGCGTGGTACTACCAGCGCCGCGAAGGTGGGCTGCGCTGGTACGACTTCATCGCCGCGTTCGGGATCCTGCTGGTGCCGGTCGGCCTGATCGCGAAGCAGCCCGACCTCGGCACGGGCCTGCTCGTGTTCGCAGCCGGCTTCTTCGTGATCTACCTCGCCGGCCTGTCGTTCAAGCTGATCGTGCCGGTGCTCGTCGCGGGCGTGATCGCGGTCGGCTCGATCGCCGTGTTCGAAGAGCGCATCTGCCAGCCCGAAGTGCAGTGGCCGCTGATGCACGACTACCAGAAGCACCGCGTGTGCACGCTGCTCGACCCGACTTCCGACCCGCTCGGCAAGGGCTTCCACACGATCCAGGCCGTGATCGCGATCGGCTCGGGCGGCGCGCTCGGCAAGGGCTACCTGAAGGGCACGCAGGCCCACCTCGAATTCATTCCGGAGAAGCACACCGACTTCATCTTCGCGGTGTTCTCGGAAGAATGGGGGCTCGCCGGCGGCCTTGTGCTGTTGACGCTGTACATGGCGCTGATCGCGCGCGGGCTCTACATCGCCGCGCAGGGCGCGACGCTGTTCGGCCGGCTGCTCGCGGGCTCGCTCACGCTCGCGTTCTTCGTCTATGCGTTCGTCAACATCGGGATGGTGAGCGGCGTGCTGCCCGTCGTCGGCGTGCCGTTGCCGTTCATGAGCTACGGCGGCACCGCGCTCGCGACGCTCGGCGTCGCGATCGGGATGATCATGAGCGTCGGGCGGCAGCGGCGGCTGATGAAGAGCTGACGACGCGGCGCGGCACGCAGCCGCGAGCACTCGCAGCAATGAAAAACGGCGCCTCGGGCGCCGTTTTTCATTGACCAGGCAGAATGCAGCGGGCAGCGCCCACTCACTGCGGCGGCGCGCGCGGACTCCCATGGTCCGCACCGGCACCCGATGCCGGCTCCTGCGTCTTCAGCCGCGCGCTCAGCTCCTTGAATTTCAGCCCGGCCGTCTCGTCGCCCTGCGCCGCCGCGGCCGCGTAGTACGCACGCGCGATGTTCAGGTTCTGCGTGACGCCGTCGCCGCCGCGTTCGTAGAAGGACGCGGTCACGTACTGCGCGGTCGGCTCGCCCGCGTCGGCCGCCTGCTTGTACCACGCGAATGCCTGCCGGTTGTCGCGCGGCGTGCCGCGCCCGTCGAGGAACTGGTTCGCGAGCGACAACTCGGCCTGCACGTGTCCCTGCTTCGCCGCGCGCAGGAACCAGCGGTGCGCTTCGGCCGGATTGCGCGCGACGAACTCGCCGTCGTCGAACATTCGCCCGTACACGTACTGCGCGTGCGACATGTTCGCGTCGGCCGCCCGCTTCAGCCAGCGCAGCCCTTCGTCGACGTTCGCGGTCACGCCGACGCCGGTGAGCAGCATCATCGCGTAATTGAACTGCGCGAGCCGGTCGCCGCGTTCGGCCGCGTCGTGGAACTGCACCAGCGCCGCACGATAATCGCCGGCGTTGTAGTCGGCCACCGCCGATTGCGTCTCGCGCGCCGGATCAGGCTTCGCGTGCGACGCATTCTGCGCAAGCGCCGCGACGCATACGGCCCACAGCCCGAGCATCGCGCCGATCCGCCCGCGTACGCCGATCGTACGCCGCGTACGTCCGGGCCCCGCGCCATCACCACCGTTCATGACCGCACCTCCTGCAACGCCTGGCGCGTCGCGCGCAGCAGCCAGCTCACATCGGCCGACAGCGTGATCATCCGGTAGCCGGCCTCGCGATACTGGCGCGCAGTCGCCGTATCGCTCGCGAAGATGCCGACCGCGACGCCAGCCTGCTTGCCGGCCGCGAGCACGCGCGCCATCGCGGTCTCGACGTCCGGGTGGCGGCTGTCGCCGAGATGCCCGAGGCTCGCCGCCAGATCGGCCGGGCCGATGAACAGGCAGTCGACGCCCGGCGTCGCGGCGATCCGTTCGACTTCGTCGATCCCGCGCGCCGATTCGATCTGCACGATCACCGCAACCTGCGCGTTGGCCGTCTGCAGGTAATCGCGGCGCATGCCGAACGCCGCCGCGCGCACCATGCCGGCCACGCCGCGCAGCCCGTCCGGGGAATCCGGCGACGGGAAGCGCGTGAGCCGTACCGCGTGCGCGGCCTCGTCAGGCGTCTCGATGCACGGGAACATCAGCGTGCGCGCGCCGGCGTCGAGCGCGCGCTTCACGAGCCACGGCTCGCGCCCCGGCACGCGCACGACGGGCTCGCTCGGCAGGTGCGCGGCGGCCAGCGCGCGCAGTTGCGATGCGACGTCGCGGCTGTCGTTCGGCGCATGCTCCATGTCGATGCAGAGCCAGTCGTAGCCGGCATGCGCGAGCGCTTCCGCGGCCGAATCGCAGCCGAGCGACAGCCACAGGCCGTACAGCGGCTCGTCGCCGTCGTGCAGACGTTGTTTGAGGGAATTGGTGAGCGTGCTCATCGATACGGCCTCCTGGACGGAACGGCAATCGAACGGGACAAGCAACAGGCGAAGCGGGCGCGACACGCCGGACCGCCATGCCCGGCGGCGCCGGACCGGGCCCAGGAACGTCAGTCGGCCGTGGGCGGCCGATCTGACAGCGCGGGCCGCGCGACGGCGCACGGATGCGTTTTCCGGTGCCACGCAACGATCATAGCGCGGCGTTACACGGAATGTGGGAACAGGCGGGGAGCGGCGCCGGACGAGGCCGCCCGGCACGGTGGCAGGCAGCCCGCGCCGGCTGGCGGGGCTAACGGGAAGACAGGATCAGCGGCCGGGCTGGCGCTCGACGTCGGCCCAGCAGTTTGGCGTTTCGTACAGACGCACGCGTTCCAGACGCAGGTTCACGCCGTAGTGCGCGTCGTACACGTTCGCGAGGATGTCGAATGCGATCGCCGCGAGGTTCTCGACGGTCGGGATCCGGTCGATCACGACGGTCTTGTGATCGGCCATCTGCTCGAGGAACGAGCGCACGACTTCGTCGCGCGCGTAGACCAGGAACGCGTGATCCCACTTGTTGACGAGGTGCTCGACCGCGAGCGCCTTCACGTCGGCGAAATCCATCACCATGCCGCGGTCGGGCGCCCCCTCGGTATCGACGAGATCGCCGCGCAGCGTGACTTCGAGCACGTAGCGATGGCCGTGCAGGTTCCTGCACTGGCTGCGGTGATCGGGAATGCGGTGGCCCGCGTCGAATTCGAGTTTTCGGGTAATCAGCACGATGTCAAAAGCCGTGGCTCAGGGAATGTTCAGATATTTGTGGGTCTGCATCGACAGCCGCCACTGCGGATGCCGCTTGCACCAGTCGATCGCGAGCTTGGTGTTGAGATCGCGCGACGGGCCGTCCATCGGCTGCACGAGAAAATACTCGAAATCGAGCTTCGCGTAGTCGGCAAGCCGCTGGTTGTCTTGCGGGATCACGACCTTCAGTTCGTTGCCCTTCGTGACGACGAGCGGCGCATCGGCCTTCGGGCTCACGCAGATCCAGTCGATCGTCTCGAGCACCGGCAGCGAGCCGTTGGTCTCGATCGCGATCTCGAAGCCCGCCGCGTGCAGTACGTCGACGAGCGGCTGGTCGAGCTGCAGCATCGGCTCGCCGCCCGTGCAGACGACGAAGCGGCGCGCCTCGCCGTCCGGCCACAGGCCGGCGATCGTCGCGACGAGTGCCTCGGCGTCCTTGAACTTGCCACCGTTCTCGCCGTCGGTGCCGACGAAGTCCGTGTCGCAGAAGCGGCACACGGCCTCCGCCCGATCCTCTTCGCGGCCCGACCACAGATTGCAGCCGGCGAACCGGCAGAACACGGCCGGACGGCCCGCGTTCGCGCCCTCGCCCTGCAACGTGTAGAAAATTTCCTTGACCGCGTAAGTCATCGTGCTTCGTCCGGCTCGCGCCGCTCGTTGTCGATCAGAATCCGTTATCCATCAAGCGCTGCCGGCGCAACCGCATCACAGCGGCGCTTCGGTCACCCGCTCGCCCTTCAGGTAGGCCTCGTAGCCGCGCTTGCGCAGCTTGCAGGCCGGGCATTCGCCGCAGCCGAAGCCCCAGTCGTGCAGTTCCGCGCGCTCGCCCACGTAGCACGTGTGCGTCTCGACACGGATCAGCTCGACGAGCGCCTCGCCGCCGAGCTGCTCGGCGAGTTGCCAGGTCTGCGCCTTGTCGAGCCACATCAGCGGCGTCTCGAGCACGACGCGCGTGTCCATCCCGAGGTTCAGCGCGACCTGCAGCGCCTTCATCGTGTCGTCGCGGCAGTCGGGATAGCCCGAGAAATCGGTCTCGCACATTCCGCCGACCAGCACGCGCAATCCGCGGCGATAGGCAATCGCGGCCGCGATCGTCATGAACAGCAGGTTGCGGCCCGGCACGAACGTATTCGGCAAGCCGTTCGCCGCGGTTTCGATCTCGATCGTGCGCGTCATCGCGGTATCGCTGATCGCGCCGAGCACCGACAGGTCGATCATGTGATCGTCGCCGAGACGGTCGGCCCAAGCGGGAAACTGGCGCTTCAGCGCGTCGCGCACGCTTTCGCGACATTCGAGTTCGACGCGGTGGCGCTGGCCGTAATCGAAGCCGAGCGTCTCGACCGTCTGGTAGCGCTCCAGGGCCCAGGCCACGCACGTGGCCGAGTCCTGCCCGCCGGAAAACAACACGAGCGCGCCGTCTTTAGCGTCTGTCCGAATCACCGTGATACTCCGTGAATGTATAGGCTCGCGTCGCGCTGCGCCCCGGGGCCGGCTGCCGCCGGGCGGCCCGACGCGTGCCGACCTGCGCCGGCTCGACCAGTATAGGCAGCGCGATCGGCTGCGAACGCGGCGGCGCGCTTATACCGCCCATCGCGCGGCATCGTTGCCGATCGTCACGGCGGCGCCTGCGGGCAGCCCTGCCGTGCGCATGAAGCGATGTGCTAAGTCATTGAGCGGGCACGGATTTTATCATGCCCCGGCGAATGCTGCCGGACGCGCCACCGATACCACGCCAACCACCACAAACGAAAAACCCCAAGAACCTTCCGATTCTTGGGGTTGGAACTGCTGGTGGCCTGGGACGGAATCGAACCATCGACACGCGGATTTTCAATCCGCTGCTCTACCAACTGAGCTACCGGGCCAACGAAGAAGAGAAAGTATATCCAGCCCTCTTCACTTGCGCAAGGGTTTTCGCAAAATATTTTTATGCGACGCCTTCCGACGGCTTCTTGCCAAGCTCGACGCCCAGCTGCTTGAGCTTGCGATACAGGTGAGTGCGCTCGAGGCCCGTCTTCTCCGCGACGCGCGTCATGCTGCCGTTCTCGCGCGCGAGGTGATATTCGAAGTACGCGCGCTCGAACGCGTCGCGCGCTTCGCGCAACGGGATGTCGAACGGAATCGCGGCCGTCTGGCCCGCGAGGCCGAGCGCCGCCGCCATGTCGTCGCCGAGCGTCGGTAGCGCGGCCGCGGACGCGACCGCCGCCGGGCCCGACGCCTGGCCGACACCTCCCTTCGCCGCCGCGTTGACGGACACCGGTGCAGCGCCGCGCGCGAGACCGTGTTCGACGGACTTCAGCAGCTTCTGCAGCGCGATCGGCTTCTCGAGAAAATCGAGCGCGCCGATCTTCGTCGCCTCGACGGCCGTGTCGATCGTCGCGTGCCCGGACATCATGATCACGGGCATCGTCAACAGGCCCTGCGCCGCCCATTCCTTGAGCAGCGTGACGCCGTCGGTATCGGGCATCCAGATATCGAGCAGCACGAGATCGGGCGCCTGATTCAGACGGTATTCCCGCGCGGCCTGCGCGTTCTCCGCCGCCTCGACGACATGCCCTTCATCGCTGAGGATCTCCGAGAGCAATTCCCGGATGCCCATTTCATCATCTACCACCAGGATGGTTGCCATTTACGCTGCCTTTGTCTGCACACTTGCTTTTGTCTTAGCGGGAGCCGTCCCGCCCTGCGCGCCGGATTCGGCATCTGGCGTATCGCTCGCCATCTGCAGGAACAGGATCGACACCTGCGCACCCTCGACGGTCTCGCCGTGCATGCGATTGCGCAGATCGATCCGCGCGCCGTGCTCGTCGACGATTTTCTTGACCGTGGCCAGCCCGAGCCCCGTGCCCTTCGCCTTCGTCGTCACGTAAGGCTCGAACGCACGGGTCAGGATGCGTGCCGGAAAACCGGGCCCGTTATCGGACACGGTAAGACGGACCGCGACGCGCGTTTTGCCCTCGGCGTCGGGATCGCCATATTCTACTGTCTTGGTTTCGATCAACACACGCGGATGCGCGACTTCCGCGACCGAATCCTGCGCGTTCTGCAGCAGGTTGTGAATCACCTGGCGCAGTTGCGTCGCGTCGCCGCGGATCACCGGCAGCGACGGCGCGAGTTCGGCGACGATCGCGCTCTTGCCTTCGCCGACACCATACAACCCGAGCACTTCGCTCGCCAGTTCGTTCAACTGCAGGTTCGCGAGCACCGCGGGCGGTGTGCGCGCATATTCGCGGAAGTCGTCGACCATCCGCTTCATCGCGGCCACCTGGTTGACGATCATCGTCGCGCCGCGCTTGAGCACGTCCGCATCCTGCGGCGCGAGCTTGTCGGACAGCTTCATCTGCAGCCGCTCGGCCGACAGCTGGATCGGCGTCAGCGGATTCTTGATCTCGTGTGCGAGCCGCCGCGCGACCTCGCCCCATGCGACCGAACGCTGCGCGGAAATCACGTCGGAGATGTCGTCGAACACGACGACGTAGCCGGACGTCTGCGGATCGTCGGCCTCGCCCTCGACCGTCGACACGAGGCGCGTGCCGCGCACGAGCAGGGTCAGCGGATCGGCTTCGCCCGGCACCTCGATCGCGAACTGCTGCTGCCAGTGACCGCGATCGCCGCTGCCGTCGTCGGAAGCCGCCTCGCGATCGGCGAACGCCTTGCGCACCATCGCGCCGAATTCCGCCACGACGCCGATCCGGTCGAGCGCCGTGCCGATCATCGCGCTGAACGGCTGCCGGAAGATCCGCTCGGCGCCGCGGTTGGCCGTCGTCAGCCGGAACTGGCGGTCGAGCACGAACACGCCGGCGGTCAGGTTCGCGAGGATGCTCTCGAGATACGTCTTCGAATGCTCGAGCGCGACGCGGTTCTTCTCGACCGCGAGCCGCGCCTCGGACAGTTGGCGCGTCATCGCGTTGAACGACTGCGTGAGGAAGCCGAGCTCGTCGCGCGACTTGATCTCGCGCTTCGGCGTGTAGTCGCCTTCGGTGATCTCCTTCGTCCCCTGCGCGAGCAGGAACAGCGGCCGCGCGAGCTGCTGGCCGAGCGCGAGCGCGAGCATCATCGCGATGAAGGTCGCGAGGAACAGCGCGAGCGTCAGCGTGCCGATGTACATCTTGCGCAGCCCGGTGCGGCCGAGCGACTTTTCCTGGTACTCGCGATACGCGCGCTGCACCGCGTCGGCGTTGTGCGCGAGCGTGGGCGGCACCGGCTGCGTGAGCTGCAGGAACCGCTCCGCCGGCTGCAGCAGCGACGTCGTCGCATCGGGAATCGGCCGCACGACGCGCAGCCGCAACGCGCCCTTCGCGCCGTGCGCGCGCGGATCGCCGTCCACTTCGCCCTCGATCGCCGCGTACGCGCCGTGTTCGCGCGCCTGGCTCAGCATCAGCGGCGTCGGCAGGTCGTCCGGAATCAGCGCGGCGAAATTGCCCGATGCCTGCGCGACGATGTGCAGGTCGGGCGCCGCGCCGGAGCCGCCGCGGCTCGGCTCGACGATCGTCGCGTCCTGCACGCCGAACTGGTCACGCAGGCGCAAGAGCGTGAGCGTCGTGCCGTTCGTATTCGCATCGACGCTCGCAAGCTGGTCGGACATCAGCCGCGCCTTCGTCTGCAGGTCCGACAGCGACGCGTCGAGCATCCCGCGGCCGAGGTTCAGACCGGCCGTCAGCGCGGTCTCGACGTTCACGTCGAACCACGACTCGATACTGCGCGACACGAACTGGTACGACACGATGTAGATGATGCCGCCCGGCACCACGCCGACGAGTGCGAAGAACACCGCGAGCTTCGCGAGCAGCCGCGTGCCGAACTTGCCCTTCCTCAGGCGCGCGACGATCATCCCGATCAGCCCGAGCACCACCAGCAGGAACACGAGCGCGACGATGATGTTCATCGCGTACAGCCACGAGTAGTAGCGGTCGAAGAATTCGGTGTTCGCGCTCGCGGCCGCGAGCAGCACGAGCAGCAGCAGCGCGGTGATCGCGACGGTCGAGACGATCACGCGAACGAGGAGGCTCTTCCCGCTGGCCGCGCGGCGCACTTTATTTAGCACGTTCGGTCACCGTGAAAGTAAAGCGCTTCCAGTCCGACCCGAGCGTCCAGTCGCGGTTGTTCACCGCGTCGACCTGGAACGGCTTCGGCATCAGCGCCGTATCGAGCTGCATCCGCACCGAGGCCGTATAGGTTTCACCGGCGCGCACCTGGTTGCGGTCGATCACATGCCACGACGTGATGTGCCGGACCACCGCGAGCGCGTCCTTCAGCGACGGGAACCCGAGCTGCAGCCCGCCCGTCGACACGCGGTACTCGCGCGTGAGCGGCTGGAACGACAGCCGGATCGTCTGCGACACCGACACCGGCTGCTCGTCGAACCAGTACCAGCGCGCGCGGCCCAGTTCGAAGTCGGTCGTGAAGTAAAGCGGGATGCCCTTGTTGACGGCATCCTCGAGGTTCGGATTCAGCTCGAAATCGAAGCGGGCATCGAGACTCCAGCCGCTTCCGTCAGCCTGCAGCGATGCGCGCTGCACGGCGATCGACTCGGCGCGCGCCTGCCGAACGACAGTCAGGCACAGCGCCAGCGCGACCAGCAGGACGGCCGCGAGCCGAAGTGGAAAAAGGTGTTTGATCGTCACCGTTTCTGAAACCGCGCGTAGAAAAATCCGTCGTGATCGGTGTTCTGGTCGCGTGCGCCGGCCGCCCCGCCGTGCACGCCGCCCGGCAGCAGTTGGCCGGGCGCGTCCAATCGTACCGCATCTTCACAGGACGCTTCAAACCAGCGGGCCTGCAATTCGCCCTCCTCGGGAAAGATCGAACAGGTCACATAGAGCAGTTCGCCGCCCGGCTTCACGAGCGGCCACAACGCCGTCAGGATGCGGCGCTGTTCCGCGACGAGCGCGGCGATGTCGGCTTCGCGGCGCAGCCAGCGGATGTCGGGATGACGGCGCACGATGCCCGACGCGGAGCACGGCACGTCGGCGAGGATGCGATCGAACGGACGGCCGTCGTACCACGCGTCCGGCGCGCCGGCATCGCCGACGCGCACGTCCGCCGCGAGCGACAGGCGTGCGAGGTTCTCGCCGATGCGCGCAGCACGGGTCGCGTCGCTTTCGAGCGCGACGACGTCCGCGTCGGCAAGCTCGAGGATATGGCCGGTCTTGCCGCCCGGTGCCGCGCACGCGTCGAGCACGCGCATGCCGTCACGCGCGCCGAGCCATTCGGCCGCGAGTTGCGCGCCGGCATCCTGCACCGACACGACGCCATCGGCGAAGCCCGGAATGCGATCGACGGGAAGCGCCGACGCGAGCCGCACCGCATGGCGGCCGATCGCGATCGCGTCGATTCCGTTCGCACGCAGCGTGTCGAGATATACATCGACGGTCGCGTGACGCGCGTTCACGCGCAGCGTCAGCGGCCCCTGGCGCTCGCCGGCCGCGAGGATCGCCTGCCATGCGTCCGGCCACGCGCGCTTCACCGCATCGATCCACCACGGGCGGTAGTTCCAGCGGGCGACCGGATCGTCCTGCAGCGCCGCGACGAGCGCGTCGCGTTCACGCTGGAAACGGCGCAGCACCGCGTTGACCAGCCCCTTCGCGAACGCATATTCGCGCCGTGCGCCGATCACGGTCACGGCCTGGTCGACGATCGTGAACGCCGGATACGCAGCCGATTCTTCCGGATCGAGCAGCAACGCGAGCGCGCCGGCGAGCACCGCCTGCACGTGCGCGGGCGGCGCCTTGCTGACGAGTTTGCCGATCAGCCAGTCCGCGGTGCCGAGGCGGCGCATCGTCCGGTACGCGACGTCCTGCGTCGCGCCGCGCGCCAGCGCCTGCGCGCCGGCCGGCATCTGCGCGAACACCGCGGCCAGTGCCGCCGGCAGCGCGGTGCCGCGCCGCACCGCATCGACTGCCTGCGCGGCCGCGTCGAGCGCAAAGCCCAGCGAATCGGGCGCGAGATGCACCGCGGACAGGCGCGCAGGGCGGCCGGATGAGGACTGAGCGGAGGAACGGGTTCGTGTCATCGGAGCAAAATCGGCAAACGGGCGCCGCGAGCGGCGGGAACCCAGCGGCCGCGCGGCCGCCGCGATTCCAAACCGCGCATTGTAGCGTGAGGCCATGCGGCCCCTTTACGGGATGCACAAATGAAACACCCCGCAGCGCGGGGCGTGCGGGGTGACGTGTCGAGCACGACGCGATTTAGTCGAAGCGGCCGGTACGCGCCATCTCCATCAGGCGCGCGATGCGCTCCTCGGTCGCCGGGTGCGTGGAGAACAGGTTCTGCAGGCCGCCGCCATGCAACGGGTTCATGATCATCATCTGCGCGGTGGCCGGATGCGCTTCGGCCGCCTGGAACGGGATGCCGGCCGCAAAGCGATGGATCTTGTCGAGCGCGGTGGCGAGCGACTGCGGATCGCCGGAGATCTGAGCGCCGCCGCGGTCGGCCTCGAATTCACGCGCCCGCGAGATCGCCATCTGGATCAGCGCACCGGCGATCGGCGCGAGGAGCGCGACCGCGATCCCCGCGATCGGGTTGGCCGGGCGACCGTTTTCGTCGCGGCCGCCGAAGAACATCGCGAAGTTGGCCAGTGCCGAGATCGCGCCCGCCATCGTCGCGGTGATCGTCGAGATCAGGATGTCGCGGTGCTTCACGTGCGCGAGTTCGTGCGCCATCACGCCGCGCATCTCGCGCTCGGACAGCACGCGCAGGATACCCGTCGTCGCGGCGACCGCCGCGTGCTCGGGGTTGCGGCCCGTCGCGAACGCGTTCGGCGCGTCCTCGTTGATCAGGTAGACCCGCGGCATCGGCAGGTTCGCGCGGGTGGCGAGCTCGCGCACCATCCGGTAGAACTGCGGCGCCGTGTTCTCGTCGACTTCCTGCGCGTTGTACATGCGCAGCACCATCTTGTCGGAGAACCAGTACGAGAAGAAATTCATGCCGAGCGCGAACAGCAGCGCGATCGTCATGCCGCGCGAGCCGCCGATCATGCCGCCGATCACGATGAACAGGGCCGTGATCGCGGCCATCAGCATCGCCGTTTTGACCCAATTGAACATACCCACTCCTTATCCGTCAGGGGACCCGCCGCACATCACCGTGCACGGCGGAAAATTGTAAGTGATTTGTTAGATAAGGTCTTGCCGGAAAAATTCAATTTCAGCGTTGCGCCGCCGCGAGCCTCAGCCCGAGGCCGACGAACGCGCTGCCGACCGTGCGGTCGAGCCACTTCTTGACGCCCGGCTTGCCGGAAAAGCGCTGCGTGACGCTGCCCGCGACCCACGCGACCACGCAGGTCCAGATGGTGCTCATCACGACGAACACCGAACCGAGGGCCAGGAACGCCAGCGCCTTGTGCGGGCTGTCCGCCGACACGAACTGCGGGAAGAACGACACGAAGAACAGCACGACCTTCGGGTTCAGCACGTTGGTCCAGAAACCCTGCATGAACAGCTGGCGCAGCGGCTTCGCGGCCATGGCCTGCGCCGCCTCGGCGCCTGCCGGCGCGGCAGCCTGCTTCACGAGGATCATGCGCACGCCGAGATAGATCAGGTAAGCGGCCCCGACCAGCTTAATCACCGTGAACGCAGCGGCCGACGCTGCGAGCAGCGCGGTCAGGCCGAACGCGCACGCAAGTGCGTGCACGCAGCAGCCGGTCGAGATGCCGAGCGCCGACATCAGCCCCGCGCCGCGGCCCTGCGCGACACTGCGGCCGACGATGTACGCCGTATCGGGGCCGGGCGTGACGTTCAGCAGGAAAACCGCGAGCACGAAGAAGCCGAAATGGGTGATGCCAAGCATGAAAACCTCTAAACCGGGAAGCGCAGGAAAATTCTACGCGCGCCAGCCGCGCCGCGCGACTCGGCCATCCGGCCGATTGCATGCGGCTGGCATGTCGGGTCGAATGACGCTCACGCCACGTCGGGCAACGCGAAGCGCTGGCCCACGGCGAGCGGCGAGCCGGCCAGGAATTCGCGCGCGGGCAGCCGCTTGCCGCCCGGCTTCTGCAGTTGCGTGACGCGCAGCGCGCCGCTGCCGCAGGCGACGACCACGCCTTCCGGCGCAGCCTCGACGATCGTGCCGGGCGCCGCGTCGCCGCGCGCCGCCACGGGCTCGGCCGCCCACAGCTTGATCGCCGCGCCGTCGAGCGTCGCGACGCCGCCCGGGAACGGGTCGAACGCACGAACCTGGCGCGCGAGCACGTCGGCCGCCTCGCGCCAGTCGAGCACCGCTTCGTGCTTGCCGATCTTTTCCGCATAAGTCACGCCGTCGGCCGGCTGCGGCGTGGCAGGCAGCGTGCCGTCGCGCTCGAGCCGAACCAGCGCCTCGACGATCAGCCGCGCGCCGTCGGCGGTCAGCCGGTCGTGCAGCGTGGCGGTCGTATCGTCGGGCGCGATCGCGAGGCGCGCCTCCTCGATCATCGCGCCGGTGTCGAGGCCGATGTCCATCTGCATCAGCGTGACGCCCGTCTCGGCGTCACCTGCCTCGATCGCGCGGTGGATCGGCGCGGCACCGCGCCAGCGCGGCAGCAGCGACGCGTGGATGTTGATGCAGCCGGCGCGTGGAATGTCGAGCACTTCCTGCGGCAACAGCAGGCCGTATGCGGCGACCACCATCACGTCGTGCGGGGTCGTGCGCAGCAGCTCGATCGCGTCGGCCGCCTCCGCCGGGTACTTGCCCGCGCGGCGCAGCGACGGCGGCTGCGCGACGGGCATCCCGTGCTCGACCGCATAGCGCTTCACGGCGCTCGCCTGCAGTTTCATCCCGCGCCCGGCAGGGCGATCGGGCTGGGTAAGCACGAGCGGCACCGGGAAACCGGCCTCGTGGATCGCGGCGAGTGCGGCCGCGGCGAATTCCGGCGTGCCGGCAAAAATCACACGCAACGTATGGGTCATGACAGCGTTCGGGATCGGGCTGGGCACACGCGCGTCACATCGCGCGTTCGAGTTTCTTCATCTTCGTCTTGATGCGGGTCTGCTTCAGCGGCGACAGGTATTCGACGAACACGCGCCCCATCAGGTGATCCATCTCGTGCTGCACGCACACGGCCAGCAGGCCCTCGCAGTCGAGTTCGAAAGCCTCGCCGTGCTCGTTGAGCGCGCGTACGCGCACGTGGTCCGGACGCTCGACCTCGTCGTAGATCCCGGGCACCGACAGGCAGCCCTCCTCGTAGACCTGCTTCACGTCGCTCGACCAGGTGATCTCGGGGTTGATGAACGCGCGCAGCTCGTTCTTCTCCTCGGAGACGTCGATCACGATCACGCGCTCGTGCACGTCGACCTGCGTCGCCGCAAGGCCGATGCCGGGCGCGGCGTACATGGTTTCGGCCATGTCGGCGACGAGCTTGCGGATCCGGTCGTCGACCTTGTCGACGGGCTTGGCGACCTTGTGCAGCCGCTTGTCGGGGTAATGAAGAATGTTCAGCAAAGCCATGGTGTTCGGTATTCGGTGGGGCGGCGTGCCGCATCGGCCATCCGGCCGGCTGGCGCCGCCGCCGGGATGCAATGAAGATGAGGCGGACGCGCGGCATATCAACGCCGCAGGTCATGCCTCCTGCAATTGGCCGGACGCTCGTGCGCGCGGCCCTGTCGAGTATTTCGGATGATGAAAATTTTATCATGGCGCCACGCGGTCCGCTGGCCGCCGCATTCGAGGGGAACCTCATGTCGCCGCAAACGCTGACGACCTCCGCGTTGCGCGCGTGGCTGCAGCTCGCGCATGCGCCGGGCCTCGCCCCCGCCGTGCTGTACGCGCTGCTCGATGCGTTCGGCTCGCCGGCGGCGCTGCTGCGCGCGTCCGACCAGGCCATCGGCGCGGCGAGCAGCACTGCCGCCGCGCGGGCGGTGCGCGCCAGCGAGCGGGACGACCTCGACGCGCGCACCGACGCCGCACTCGCATGGCTCGATGCACCGGGCAACGCGATCGTCACGCTCAACGATCCCGTCTATCCGCCACGGCTGCGCGACCTGCACGATCCGCCGCCGCTGCTATATGTAAAGGGCAGGCTCGACCTGCTGCATGCGCGCGGGCTCGCCGTAGTCGGCAGCCGCCACGCGACGCCGCAAGGGCTCGCCGACGCGACGCGCTTCGCGCATGCGCTGTCCGATGCCGGGCTCGCGATCGTCTCCGGCCTCGCGCTCGGCATCGACGGCGCCGCGCATCGCGGCGGCCTCGACGGCCTCGCCAGCACGATCGCGGTGATCGCGACGGGCGCCGATCTCGTCTATCCGGCGCGGCACCGCACGCTCGCGCACGAGATCGCCGCACGCGGCGCGATCGTATCCGAATGGCCGCTCGGCACGCCCGCGCGGGCGTCGCATTTCCCGCAGCGCAACCGGCTGATCGCCGCGCTCGCGCTCGGTGCACTCGTCGTCGAAGCCGCGCCGCGCTCCGGCTCGCTGATCACCGCGCGGCTCGCGAACGAGCTGGGCCGCGACGTGTTCGCGATGCCGGGCTCGATCCACGCGCCGCTCGCGCAAGGCTGCCACGCACTGATCCGCGACGGCGCGAAACTCACCGCGACGCCGCTCGACGTGCTCGAGGAATACGGGCTGGGCGAACCGGCAGCTCACACCGGTCACACCACGGCGAATTCGCGTTCGCACCCCGATAACGGCGAAGCTGCCGCCACGGGTCAACGCGCGGGCGAGCACATCGCGAAGACGAACGCCTCCGTTCCCACCGCCGCATCCACCAGAATCGAAGGTGCGCCACCCGACAACCCGGCCGAACAGTCCGTGCTCGCTGCATTGGGATACGGCCCCGTTACTTACGAGTGGCTCGCCGAGCACAGCGGCCTGTCCGACGACGTGCTGCACCGCGCGCTGCTCGCGCTCGAACTGGCCGGCCGCGTCGCGAGCGTGCCCGGCGGACGCTTCGCGCGGCTTGACGCGGCGCCCACCCCGCCCCCGTCCGGCGTGCTACATTCCCCCGCATAGAGGCGGCCGTGCCGCCGACGATACCCAAGGAACGCCATGCCCGCGCTGAATCTCGACACCGATGCCGATCGGATCGCCGAGCGCCTCGCCGATCCCGACACGCTGCTGGTCGCCTGCCTGTGCGCCGAGTGGTGCGGCACCTGCCGCGACTACCGGACGGCCTTCGACCAGCTCGCCGACGCCCATCCCGACGCCTGCTTCGCGTGGATCGACATTGAAACCCATGCCGACCGGCTCGACGACCTCGACGTCGAGAATTTCCCGACGATCCTGATCGAGGACGCGAACACCGCGCGCTTCTTCGGCACGGTGCTGCCGCATGCGGCGATCGTCGAACGGATGCTGTCCGACCTGAGCGCGGTACCCGGCGCGCCGCACGCACCGAAATTGCGCAACATCCTGAACGTCGAGGCGTAAACCGCGCACCGGCCGGGCGGCTTGTCGCGCCGTTGCGCGCGCCGCCGCGCCGGGCGCTTGCCGCCGTTGCGGCCCCCCTCTATGATGAGCCGCTTTTTGCACGCCGAGCCGCCGTCGCTGCGGCGTGTGCTATAAAGCCGTCGTAAAAGGGACCCACACCGGCGAACCCGGTCTACCAACACACACCTGTCATGTCCAAAGCTCTGATCATTGCGGAAAAGCCTTCTGTCGCGAACGACATCGCGCGCGCTTTGGGCGGCTTTACCAAGCATGACGAATACTTCGAGAGCGACGAATTCGTCCTTTCGTCCGCGGTCGGCCACCTGCTGGAAATTGCCGCCCCGGAAGAGTACGAGGTCAAGCGCGGGAAATGGAGCTTCGCTCATCTGCCCGTCATCCCCCCGCATTTCGACCTGAACCCGATCGCAAAAAGCGAATCGCGCCTGAAGGTCCTTACCAAGCTGATGAAGCGCAAGGACGTCGACCGGCTGATCAACGCATGTGACGCGGGGCGCGAGGGCGAGCTGATTTTCCGCCTGATCGTGCAGCACGCGAAGGCGAAGCAGCCGGTCCAGCGCCTGTGGCTGCAGTCGATGACGCCGCAGGCGATCCGCGACGGTTTCGCACATCTGCGCAGCGACACCGACATGCAGCCGCTCGCCGACGCCGCACGCTGCCGCTCGGAGGCCGACTGGCTCGTCGGCATCAACGGCACGCGCGCGATGACGGCGTTCAACAGCAAGGGCGGCGGCTTCTTCCTGACGACCGTCGGTCGCGTCCAGACGCCAACGCTGTCGATCGTCGTCGAACGTGAAGAGAAAATCCGTCGATTCATCCCGCGCGACTACTGGGAAGTGAAGGCCGAGTTCGCGTGCGCGGGCGGCTTCTACGAAGGCAAGTGGTTCGACCCTAAATTCAAGCGCGACGAGTTCGATCCGGAAAAGCGCGACTCCCGCCTGTGGAGCCTGCCAGCCGCCGAAACCATTGTCGCCGCATGCCGCGACCAGGTCGGCACGGTGTCGGAGGAATCGAAGCCGTCGACCCAGCTGTCGCCGCTGCTGTTCGACCTGACGAGCCTGCAGCGCGAGGCGAACAGCCGCTTCGGCTTCTCCGCGAAGAACACGCTCGGCCTCGCACAGGCGCTGTATGAAAAGCACAAGGTGCTGACGTACCCGCGTACCGACGCGCGCGCGCTGCCGGAAGACTACATTTCGACGGTGCAGTCCACGCTCGAGATGCTCAAGGAGAGCCACAACTACCTGCCGCATGCGAAGCAGGTGCTCGACAAGGGCTGGGTGAAGCCGAACAAGCGGATCTTCGACAACTCGAAGATCAGCGACCACTTCGCCATCATCCCGACCCTGCAGGCGCCGAAGTCGCTGTCCGAGCCGGAGCAGAAGCTGTACGACATGGTCGTGAAGCGCTTCCTCGCGGTGTTCTTCCCGGCGGCCGAATTCCGCGTCACGACGCGGATCACGGAAGTCGCCGGCCATCACTTCAAGACCGAAGGCAAGGTGCTCGTCGAGCCGGGCTGGCTGCAGGTGTACGGCCGCGACGCGGAAGGCGCGGATGCGAACCTCGTGCCGGTGCAGAAGGACGAGAAGGTGAAGACGGACGAGATCGCCGCCGTCGCGCTCGTGACGAAGCCGCCCGCACGCTACTCGGAAGCGACGCTGCTTTCCGCGATGGAAGGCGCGGGCAAGCTCGTCGAGGACGACGAGCTGCGCGAGGCGATGGCCGCGAAGGGCCTCGGCACGCCAGCGACGCGCGCGGCGATCATCGAAGGCCTGCTCGGCGAGAAATACCTCGTGCGCGAAGGCCGCGAACTGATCCCGACAGCGAAGGCATTCCAGCTGATGACGCTGCTGCGCGGGCTCGGCGTGAAGGAACTGACCGCGCCCGAGCTCACCGGCGAATGGGAATACAAGCTGTCGCAGATGGAGCGCGGCAACCTCGGGCGCGACGCGTTCATGCAGGAAATCGCCCGCATGACGCAGCAGATCGTCAAGCGCGCGAAGGAATACGATTCGGACACGATCCCGGGCGATTACGCGACGCTCGAGACGCCGTGCCCGAACTGCGGCGGCCAGGTGAAGGAAAACTACCGCCGCTTCGCGTGCACGAAGTGCGAGTTCTCGATCTCGAAGATTCCGGGCAGCCGGCAGTTCGAGATCGCGGAAGTCGAGGAGTTGCTGCGGGAGAAGACCATCGGTCCGCTGTCCGGCTTCCGCAGCAAGATGGGCCGTCCGTTCTCGGCGATCCTGAAGCTCTCGTTCGACGACGAAACGAAGAACTACAAGCTCGAGTTCGACTTCGGCCAGGACCAGGGCGGCGAGGAAGGCGAAGCGCCCGACTTCTCCGCGCAGGAACCGGTTGGCGCGTGCCCGAAGTGCAAGGGCCGCGTGTTCGAGCACGGGATGAGCTATGTGTGCGAGCACTCGGTCGCGAATCCTAAGACCTGCGACTTCCGTTCGGGCAAGGTGATCCTGCAGCAGGAAATCACGCGCGACCAGATGGCCAAGCTGCTGGCCGACGGCCGCACGGATCTGCTGCCGAGCTTCAAGTCGTCGCGCACGGGCCGCAACTTCAAGGCATTCCTCGTGAAACAGCCGGACGGCAAGATCGGTTTCGAGTTCGAGAAGAAGGAGCCGAAGGCTGCTGCCGCGAAGAAGACGGCGAAATCGGCGACGAAGGACGCCGAAACCGTGACGGAAGGCGCCGACGAGAAACCGGCGCCGGCCCGCAAGACCGCCGCCCGCAAGACGACGGCGCGCAAGACGGGCTCGTGACGACCCGGCCGCCGGGGCTTCCCCCGGCCAGTTGCACGCCGGTCAAACGGCGATAAAAAAACGCGGATCGATCGCTCGATCCGCGTTTTTTCTTGGTGCCTGATGCCGGCCGTGACGGTACGCGGCCGCCGCGGCGCTACAGCGGCGATGGCACCGCGACGCGCGCGCGCGGCGACCGTGCGAGGCGCGGCTGAAGGTTCGGGTCGGTCGATTCGGGCGGCTCGGCACGCATCTCGACGCCGATCGGCGCGGGCGCCGCACCCTGTGCGGCCCACTGTTCGCCCATCGTCGCGTCGGTCGAGTGGCTGAAATACTCGACGAGGTGGTCGATGAACGTGCGCACCTTCGCGGGCAGATGGCGCCGGCTCGGATACGCGATGTTGATCTCGACCTGCGGCAGCCGGAAATCCGGCAGCAGCCGCACCAGCGCGCCGCGCGCGATGTCGCTGCCGATCAGGTAGCTCGGCAGGATCGCGACACCCATCCCGAGCAGCGCGAACTGGCGCAGCATCGCGGTGTTGTTCGCGACGATCACATTGGTCGGACGCACGCGCACTTCGCCGTCCGGCCCCGTGAACACGCGCTCGTCGCCCCAGTATTCGGTCGGCAGGCTCAGCGCCGGGTGCTCGGCGAGGTGCTCCGGATGGGTCGGCACGCCGTGCTTTTCCAGATAGCTCGGCGTCGCGCACACAGTCATGCAGCCCGTGGTCAGCCGACGCGTGACGATGCTTGCGCTGCGCATCTGGCGCGTGACGACGATGCCGACGTCGAAACCTTCCTCGACGAGATCGACCTGGCGGTCGACCAGGGTCAGATCCGGCACGACTTTCGGGAAATTCTCCGTGTACGACTGCAGGACGGGGGCAAGGTTGTGCAGGCCGAACACGACCGGCGCGACGATGCGCAACGTGCCGACCGGCTCGTGATTGCGCGCAACGACCATCTGTTCGACATCCTCGAGCTCATCGAGAATCTGGCGCGCCCGCTCCAGATAGACCTGGCCCGACTCCGTCAGCGAAAGGCTGCGCGTGGTGCGGTTCAGCAAACGCGTGCCGAGCCGGCCTTCCAGATCGGCGACGTGACGCGTCGCGACCGCGTTGGAGATATCCATTGCACTCGCGGCCCGCGCGAAACTGCCGAGATCCGCAACCTTGACGAACACGCGCATCGACTGCAAATGATCCATAAACGACTCCTGCCGCTGTTACAACTTCAAAAAGTTGAAGCAAATGCGTAATTCTCCTACGACAGCGGAAATGATGCAGAGTTGCCTAACGGCACCGAGAAACGAGATAAAAATAGTCAAAAATCCTCACTCATCGCGAATGGATGATCCAATTATTCTGATTGCAGCAACAATTGGGTGAACCTCGTCGAGTAAGCGGCCGAATCAGGAAGGACGTGTTTGATGCGACACAGCAGCACACCCGCCCCACCCGACGGGAGCGGCGCCGGGTCAGGCCGGCGCCGATTGCGGCGGAGCGTAACAACCTGTTAAAAAGACACCACGACGTGCGCCGACGTAGCATCATGTCGGCCCCGGCCGGGCGGGACGGGTGCGCGACGTGCGCCGCCGCCACTGCCGCTTTCAACGCGCGACTCCCGCTGACCATGAAAATTGCCATCCTCGACGACTACCAGGACGCCGTCCGCAAGCTGAACTGCTTCGAGATGCTTGCCGAGCACGACGTGAAGGTCTTCAACAACACGGTACGCGGCCTGGGGCAACTCGCGAGTCGTCTCGCGGAAGTCGAGGCGCTCGTGCTGATTCGCGAGCGCACGCCGATTTCGTCGCAACTGCTCGCCAAGCTGCCGAACCTGCGCATGATCAGCCAGACCGGCCGCATCTCGACCCACATCGACCTCGAAGCGTGTACCGACCGCGGCATCGCGGTGCTCGAAGGCACGGGTTCGCCGGTCGCGCCGGCCGAACTGACCTGGGCGCTCGTGATGGCCGCCCAGCGCCGCATTCCGCAATACGTCGCGAACCTGAAGCAGGGTGCCTGGCAACAGTCGGGCCTGAAGACGTCGGCGCTGCCGCCGAACTTCGGCCTCGGCCAGGTGCTGCGCGGCCAGACGCTCGGCATCTGGGGCTACGGCAAGATCGGCCGGCTGGTCGCCGGCTACGGCAAGGCGTTCGGGATGAACGTGCTGATCTGGGGACGCGAGCATTCGCTCGAGGCCGCGCGCGCCGACGGCTATACGGCCGCCGAGAGCCGCGAGGCGCTGTTCGAGCAGAGCGACGTGCTGTCGCTGCACCTGCGCATGCACGACGACACGCGCGGGATCGTCAAGCAGGAAGACCTGATGCGGATGAAGCCGACGTCGCTGCTCGTCAACACGAGCCGCGCGGAGCTGCTCGAGGAAAACGCGCTCGTCAACGCGCTGTCGCACAACCGTCCGGGGATGGTCGCGATCGACGTGTTCGAGAGCGAGCCGATCCTGCAGGGCTACAGCCTGCTGCGGATGGAAAACGTGATCTGCACGCCGCACATCGGCTACGTCGAGCGCGAGAGCTACGAGCTCTATTTCAGCGCGGCGTTCCGGAACATCCTCGCGTTCGACCAGGGCGACCTGTCGAGCGTCGTCAACCCGGAAGCGCTGACGCCGCGCCGCGTGCGCTGACCGGCGCGGGCCGCGCTCGCCGCACGGCCCTGCTTCTCCGTTCCCGCCTTCAGGCGGCCACGCGGCCGCCCGTCATCGCGTCGACACGCGTGAGGAAATGCTCGCCGTCGCGCCGTCCGAGATCGTATGCATGCCGCATCTGCGACGGACGCGTGTAATCCCAACTCGAAATCGGCACCTTGCTCGACGGCTGTATATAAAGCCGCCGCTGGTCGCCGTGCGCGACCGTGAACATCTGCGGGCGCGGATACAGCCGCGTGACGAGCACCAGCACATCGCCCGGCGATGCGTCGAGCGCGCCGACCGGCACGTTGTCGACCATCCCGCCGTCGAGCACCGGCCGGCCGCCGCGGCGCAGCACCGGCGTGAACGGCGGCGTGCACGACGACTGCAGGATCAGGTCGGCGAGTTCGTCGACGCTCGTGCACGCCTGCGCGCGCACGAACTCGGGCCGGAAGCCGAGCGTGCGCCCGAGCGTCGGGTGCAGCGTCTTGCGCACGTACTTTTCGATGTTGTACGCGACAAGGCCCGCGGCGACCGCACTGCGTGCGCCAAGCCAGCGGGGCACGTGCGACACGCCGATGCGGATCTCCGGCGCGTCGGCGAGCCGCGGGAACGGCTCGCCGTAGATGTCGAGCAGCGCCTGACGATAGATCCGGTAATGCGGAAACACGGGCTCTCGCCCGAACAGGTTGCCCCAGTACGCGTTCTTGCGGTTGTGGCGCAGCGCTTCCTCGTAATAGCGCATCACCCACGCGGCGTCGCGCATATACAGCATGCAGGCCGTCGCCGCGCCGGCCGAGATGCCGGCGATCACGCGCGGGCGCAAGCCGAGCGCCGGCTGCGCGACGTCCCAGAAGCCGGCCTGCCACCAGCAGCGATTGCCGCCGCCCGCGAAGACGATCTGGTCGAACATCGCGCCGCTCAGCTGACGAGCGCGTAGGTCGACGTCGCGTGCACGGCCATCTTGCCGTCCTCGTCGAACAGCTCGACTTCGCCAAATACCAGGTTGCGGCCCATCCGCAGCACGCGCGCGGTGACGAGCACGTCGCCCTTGCGCACCGGACGCATGAAGTTCGTGTTCAGCGATACGGTCGTCATCGGCCGGAATTCGCCGAGCGCGGCCGAGATCGCTACCACCATCGCGGTGTCGGCGGCGGCCGTGAACACCTGGCCGCAGATGATGCCGCCCGAATGACGGAATTCGCCGGAAAACGGCAGGCGCATCGTGACGCTGTCGTCGCCGATCGATACGGGGACCAGACCGAGCGAGCGGACCCACGGGGCCAGCAGGCGATCCAGCAATTCGCGGACTGCGTTTTCGTCCATCTTCGAATGTCCAGAAAACGTTACGCGACCGCCGCGCAACGCGTGTGGACGTCATCATACCGGGAGCGCGCCAACTGCGATGGCTCGTGACCGCGCGGACAGCCGCCGTTGCCGTGACGAAATATTTTGAGGAAATTCGCAGAAAGGGCTTGCCAAATCCAAAATACACGTGCATAATTTATCTTCTGTTGGGGGGCGTTAGCTCAGTTGGTAGAGCAGCGGACTCTTAATCCGTAGGTCGAGTGTTCGAGTCACTCACGCCCCACCAGGAATTCCAAAGGCCGGTCAGCGCAAGCTGACCGGCCTTTTTCCATTTCGGCGCCCGACTGACTCCCCCCCGCATCACGGCAAGCATCACATACATGCCCCGCCCATATACTTTCCGTTAGAATCGTCCGACAAATATCACACGACCGGGACGGCGATCTCCGTATCGCCGCCGGCACTGAGAGAGCATGGGACGTCAGACATGGAATCATGTGAGCGAGACGCGACCATTCAGAGGGCATGGTCACGCCGACAGCGGCGCGCACGTCGAGTCGCGCCATCCCCCCGATCGCATCCGGCTCCGTCGCACGGCGCGCACTGCGGATCCGGCCGTGCAGCGTAAGGACGCGCTCGTCGCGCTCGCGCTCGGCGTTGCGCTGCTCGTGGTCGCTGCCACGCTCGCCATCACCGCAAGCCGTGCGGCCGGCGACCTGGTCCGCGCGCCGGGCACGGTCGTGCGCATCGTGCAGGACAGCGACGCGATGCGTGCATACCGCCCGATCGTTGCCTATCTCGCGAACGACGGCCACCGCCGTGAAGTCGCAGGCAGTACCGCATCGGTGGTCCCGGCGTACGACATCGGCGAAAGCGTGGACGTCCTGGTCGATCCGGCCCATCCGAACCGTCCCGCGCTGATAGACGATTTCACGCAACGCTGGTTTCCCGTCGCGGTGCCGGCACTGCTCGCGGTCGCGTCGCTGGCGATCGGTAGCCTGCTGTACGTGAACGAGCGCCGCGGCCGGCAAGCCGACGCGCTTTCCGCACCGGCCGCCCGCAAGACGGCCCGGCGCCGCTGGAACATCGCGATCGTGCTGATTCCGATCGCGATCGGCACCGGCTTCCTGGCCGGCGCCGGCGCTGCCGGGCTGCGCCAGTGGCAGATCGCCCGCCATTACGCGCACTCGACCGGCCATGTCGTCGAGATCGCCGAAACCGCACGCTCGTCCCGCACCCTCACGTCGCTCTATTCGGTGAGCGTCGCGTTCACGACCGACAGCGGCCGCCCGGTCACATTCGCCCAAGACTCGGCTTCATCGCATCCCGGGCTGTACGAAGGCGAGGTGGTCAACGTGCTGTACGACCCCGTCACGCCCGAGCGCGCGGTCATCGACCGGTTCTGGGATCGGTGGGGACTCACGGCGATCCTGTTCGCGATCGGCGCGCCGTTCCTCGTCGCCGGACTGTTCGTCGTCGGGGGGCTGTGGCCCGAGCATCGGCCGCACGAACTCGCTGAATGACGAACGCGGAGCCGACCCGTCAACGCCACGGCACCGGCCTCACCGCTCCCTGAACGCCTCCACCTTCGCGCGATTCCCGCACGTGCGCATGTCGCACCAGCGTCGCCCGACACCGCGGCCGCGATCGACGAAGAACCACGTACAGCGGCCGCACTGCCGCACACGCGCGAAGTCGTCGCCGCGCATCAGATGCTCGAACCCGAGCGCGGCTGCATCGATCCAGCGCGACGCGGTGCACGCATCGGGCCGCCACGCGAAGCGGCCATCGACCGCGTCGAATCTGCTGCGCCCGATCGCATCGCGAATCGCCTCGGCGAGCCGGTCCGCCGCTCGCGCGCCGGCGCGGCCGCCATCGCCGGCCGACAGGTGCGCGAGCGCTGCATATGCATCCTCGCGAAAACCATGCAGCGCGGCGAGTTCGTCCGCGCCGTCCTGCCGGGGATGACGCAGGAAACGCGCGAGATCGGCATCCGCCAGCAACCCCGATTTCCCGGCCCACGCCCGCACGGTCGGCCAGTCGACGAGTTTGTCCTCGTCGCGCGTCTTGCCCGTGTCCGCCACCGTGTTCAGGAAGTCGAGCGCCGGATGGCCGCCGACGAAATCGGCCGCACTCCATGCGTGCGCCTGGCGCGCAGGTTCGTGTAGAGTAACCATTTATTTCCACCTATCGGTTTCATATCCGGATGAACAGGCGTAACCTGTTAACAACCAAAACAGGTTAGCACGGAGGCACCGATGCTCGATCTCGCCAAGCGCTTCATTTTTGAAGGTCACCGGATCGCGTGGGGCACGCTCGGCGAAGGGCCGCCGCTCGTGCTCGTACACGGCACGCCGTTTTCATCGCAGGTGTGGCGCCGCATCGCGCCGTGGCTCGCACGGCGCCATCGCGTGTTCTTCTACGACCTGCTCGGCTACGGCCAGTCGGACATGCCCGACGCCGACGTATCGCTCGGCCGGCAGAACGTGCTGTTCGGCGCGCTGCTCGACGAATGGAATATTGCACGCCCGCGCGTGCTGGCGCACGACTACGGCGGCGCGACGGTGCTGCGCGCGCATTTCCTCGACGGCATCGCGTATTCGGACCTGACGCTCGTCAACCCGGTCGCGATCGCGCCGCAAGGCTCGCCGTTCGTGCGGCATGTCGCGCAGCACGAAGCCGCGTTCACCGGGCTGCCGGCGTATGCGCACCACGCACTCGTGTCTGCCTATATCGGCAATGCGGTCGCACGGCCGCTGAGCGACGACGTGCTGTCGATCTATCGCTCGCCATGGCTCACGCCGGCCGGCCAGCCGGCGTTCTATCGACAGATCGCGCAGATGCGCCAGCGTTACATCGAGGAAGCGGAGACCCGCTATGCGCCGCCGGACTTTCCGGTGCGCATCGTGTGGGGCGAGGACGACGCGTGGATTCCGCTCGAACAGGGGCAGGCGCTTGCCGATCGCATCGCGAACGGCAAGCTGATCAGGGTGCCGCGCGCGGGTCACCTGGTCCAGGAGGATGCGCCGGAGGCGATTGTCGCCACCGTGCTCGACCGGTAGGCGCACCCGCGCAGGTATATCGTGCAGTGCCGCTTACCAGGGCAGCGAATAGGTCTTCGTATTCGTGAAGCTTTTCATCGCTTCCTGCACGCCTTCCTTGTAGCCGAGGCCCGAATCCTTCACGCCGCCGAACGGCGTCAGTTCGAGTCGGTAGCCCGGAACCTCGCGCACGTTCACGCTGCCGACTTCCAGCTCCGTGATGAAACGCGTGATGTTGTCGAAGCGGTTCGTGCAGACCGACGACGACAACGCATAGTCGGTGCTGTTCGACATCCGGATCGCCTCGTCGATGTCGCGAAAGCGCATGATCGGCGACACCGGGCCGAACGTCTCGTACTTCACGAGCGGCATGTCGGGTGTCACGCGATCGATGACCGTCGGCGAATACAGCGCACCGTCGCGCACGTTGCCGATCAGGAGCCGCGCACCGCGCGCAATTGCATCGTTCACCTGCTGCTCGCAGAACTTCGCGGCCGCTTCGTCGATCACCGTGCCCATGTCGACCGACGGATCGGCCGGGTTCCCGTAGCCCCACGCGCGGGTTTTCTCGACGACCAGCTCGGTGAAGCGGTCGGCCACCGCCTCGTGCACGAGCATCCGCTTGATCGCGGTGCAGCGCTGCCCCGAGTTCTTGTACGAGCCCGATACGGCGAGCGTGCTCGCCTCGTCGAGATCGGCGTCTTCCATCACGATGATCGGATCGTTGCCGCCGAGCTCGAGCACCGCGCGCCGGTAGCCCATCCGCGACGCGATCGACTTGCCGATCGACACGCCGCCGGTGAACGTGATCAGGTCGATCGCAGGATTCGTGATCAGCTCGTCCGCGATGTCCTTCGGGTCGCCGGTAATCACCTGCAGCATCTGCGGCGGCAGGCCGGCTTCATACAGGATGTCCGCGAACAGGTAGCACGACAGCGGCACCTTCTCCGACGGCTTCACGACGATCCGGTTGTTGGTCGCGACCGACGGCACGACCTTGTGCGCGACCTGGTTCATCGGATGGTTGAACGGCGTGATCGCGGAAATCACGCCGAGCAACGGCTCGCGCTGCGTGTATACGCGACGCTTCTTGCCGTGCGGCGTCAGATCGCACGAGAAGATCTGCCCGTCGTCCTTCAGCACTTCGCCCGCACCGAACGTGAGCACGTCGGCCACTCGCCCGGCTTCATACGTCGAATCCTTGATGCACAACCCGGCTTCGGCCGTGATCAGCGCCACGATCTCGGCGGTGCGCGCACGCACGATGTCGGCCGCGCGGCGCAGGATCGCCGCGCGCTCGTGGCGCGTGAGCGACGGCCGATAGGCACGCGCGACCGCGAATGCGCGCCGCACGTCGTCGAGCGTCGCCTTCGGCACGGTGCCGACGAGTGTTCCGTCATACGGGTTCCGCACCTCGATCACCGCGTCGCGATGAATCCTTTCACCATCGATTCGCAGTGCTTCACGATGAAGCGCGCGGACCTCCGTCGATGCTGCAATGGCGTTCATGAGTGTCTCCCTGGCGGATCCGTCCGCGTCACTGCAGATGGTTGAGTGCGATGTCGATGATGTCGAAGTTGCGCAGCCGCGCGCGGCCCGTGACGTCGGTCGCGACCGGCTTGCTGAAGATCAGCGGCACGATCTGCTCGGAGATCCCGCCGTGCGAGCGCAACGGCACGTCCAGGCCCGACAGGTCGTGCTTGATGCGGCGCGTGCCGAGCACGACGTCCTGCCTCGAGATCACGATCAGGTCGCCCATCCTGTCGGGCGGCAGTTCGAAGCGCGCGCAGCCTTCGGCGCCCGTCAGCACGACCTCGATGCCGTCCACCGCGGCAAGCCGCGCGCGCAGCGCATCGGCATCGGCGGAAGCCGGCACGTAGACGGTCGCGAACGAGCCGAGCGCGCCGTGGTGCACGACGTACGGATCGGTGATCGGCAGGATCACGCGCGCCGCGTCGTGACCGAGCCATTCGTCGAACAGCTCCTGCAGGTAGATCACGTTCGGCTCGCCGGTCTCGCCGTCGTGTTTCGCGTTCATCCCGTGATCGGCCGTGATCGCGACGATCGCGCCGAGTTCGTCGAGCCGCTTCAGGTAGGTGTCCATCATCTGGTAGAACGCGTTCGCGCCATCGGTGCCCGGCGCGCACTTGTGCTGCACGTAGTCGGTCGTCGACAGGTACATCAGGTCGATCGGGCGCGTCTCGAGCAGGCGCACACCGGCCGCGAAAACGAATTCCGACAGGTCGGCGCTGTACACGCTCGGCACCGGCTTGGCGACCAGCTCGAGCACGTTGTCGATGCCGTTTTCCGAGAGGCTCGCCTCGTCGGCCTTCTCCGACGAGAAGCAGATGCCCTTGAGCCCCTTGCCGAGCAGGCGGCGCAGCTTGTCCTTCGCAGTGACGACCGCGACGCGCGCGCCCTGTTCCGCGAAGGTCGCGAGCACGGTGGGCGCGACGAGGTACTTCGGATCGTTCATCAGCACCTCGGCGCCGGTGTCGCGATCGTAGAAGTAGTTGCCGCTTATCCCGTGGATCGCCGGCGGCACGCCGGTAACAATCGACAGGTTGTTCGGGTTCGTGAAGCTCGGCACCACGCACTCGCCCTTGAGCGCCGTGCCCGGCTTCAGCAGCGTGCGCAGGAACGGCGCGACGCCGGCCTCGGCCGCCATCTCGAGATACTCATAGGCGCAGCCGTCGACGCAGACGACCACCACGGGGCGGCTCATCCAGTTGTAGCGGCGGCCGTTCACTTCCACGGATACAGGCGTTTCAGTCATGACGTTCAGTCCTTTCGGTTCGAAGGGGGTTGAGCTGTCGGCGCCCGCGCCGCGCCGAGGAGGTGTTTTCCATGCTTGACATTAAAATTGATGATTTGTAGATTGTCAACAACATGCAGAGAACAGAAAGCAAAAGACGGAAACACGAGGAAGCACGAAGAGGGCTGGTCTCCACTCATCCGCCGCGTGCCGCGGCGCCACAGTCAAGGGGTCTGAAGATGAACGAAGTGCCGGTACACAAGCGTTTCAATGCATGGGCGACGGGCGCGGCGCGTGTCGCGCTGGCCGCCGCGGTCGCGCTCGGCGCCGCGCAGGCGGCGCACGCGAAGACGTCGCTGCTCGTCTACACCGCGCTGGAAGACGAAGCGATGAAACCCTACAAGGACGCATTCGAGAAGGCGAACCCCGATATCGAGATTCGCTGGGTGCGCGACTCGACCGGCTCCGTCACCGCGAAGCTGCTCGCGGAAAAGAACAACCCGCGCGCGGACGTCGTGCTCGGCCTCGCCGCATCGAGCCTCACGCTGCTCGACCTGCAGGGGATGCTGATGCCGTATTCGCCGAAGGGCTTCGACCAGCTCACGCGCAAGTACAGCGACGCGAACACGCCGCCGCACTGGGTCGGCATGGACGTGTGGGGCGCGACGATCTGCTACAACCGCGTCGCCGCGCAGGCGAAGAACATTCCGAAGCCGACGTCGTGGGAAGACCTGACCAAGCCGGTCTACAAGGGCGCGATCGTGATGCCGAGCCCGGTGTCGTCGGGCACCGGCTATCTCGACGTGACCGCATGGCTGCAGACCTTCGGCGACGACAAGGGTTGGAAGTTCATGGACGCGCTCGACAAGAACGTCGCGCAGTATGTGCACTCGGGTTCGAAGCCGTGCACGCTCGCCGGCACCGGTGAATTCCCGATCGGCATCTCGTTCGAGTTCCGCGGCCACGAACTGCAGGCGCAGGGCGCGCCGATCGACCTCGTGTTCCCGAAGGAAGGGCTCGGCTGGGACATGGAAGGCACGGCGATCATGAAGACGACGAAACAGCCGGACGCCGCGAAGAAGCTCGCCGACTTCATGGCGAGCAAGGACGCGAACCAGATCACCGCGCGCTGGTGGGCGATCGTCGCGTACCCGGGCGTCGCGCGCAAGCTCGCCGGCATCCCCGACAACTATGCGGACCTGCTCGTGAAGAACGACTTCGTGTGGTCCGCGAAGAACCGTCAGTCGATCCTCGATACCTGGCAGAAGCGCTACGGAGCGAAGTCCCAGCAATGACCCGGCAGTAACGCCGCGACCGGCGGCGGGGCCGCGCCACGCGCCGCCCCGCATCCCTTTCCATCGTCGTATCCGGCCCGCGTCCGGGCCGCCCGCAGCGTGGAGGCGTGCATGGCACCCTATCTGAGCGTAGAACGCATCGAGAAGCGGTACAACGACACACAGGTCCTCACCGACATCAACCTGAGCGTGATGAAGGGCGAGATGATCTGCTTCCTGGGGCCGTCCGGCTGCGGGAAAACCACGCTGCTGCGGATCATCGCGGGGCTCGAGGCGCAAAGCGCCGGCCACATCATGCAGGACGGCCGCGACATCTCGCGGCTGCCGCCGCAACTGCGCGACTACGGGATCGTGTTCCAGTCGTACGCGCTGTTTCCGAACCTCACCGTCTACGACAACGTCGCGTACGGGCTCGTGAACCGCAGGATGAAGCGCGACGCGATCCACGAACGCGTGCATACGCTGCTCGCGCTGGTCGGCCTGCCCGACAGCCATCGCAAGCATCCCGGTCAATTGTCCGGCGGCCAGCAGCAGCGCATCGCGCTGGCGCGCGCGCTCGCGACATCGCCCGGCCTGCTGCTCCTCGACGAACCGCTGTCGGCGCTCGACGCGCGCGTGCGCGTGCGGCTGCGCCAGGAGATTCGCGCGCTGCAGCAGCGGCTCGGCGTGACGACGATCATGGTCACGCATGACCAGGAAGAAGCGTTGTCGATGGCCGACCGGATCGTCGTGATGAACCATGGCGTGATCGAACAGATCGGCACGCCGCTCGAAATCTATCGGCAGCCCGCATCGCCGTTCGTCGCGGACTTCATCGGCCGCGTCAACACGATCCCCGCCGAAGTCGCGCAGGACGGCACGCTGCGCGCGGGCGGCGTCGGCTTCGACTGCCGCCACGGCACCACCCGGCCGGCCCAGGGCGCGGCGGTGTCGGTCTACGTGCGGCCCGAGGACCTGCGCATCCGCATGCCGGGCGAGACGGCCGACAACGTGCTGGCCGGCCGCGTCGAGAAGCTCGAGTTCCTCGGCGCGTTCTGCCGCGTGAGCTTCCGGATCGACGGGCTCGACGGCCATGAGATCGTCGCCGATCTGTCGTATCACGACGTCGACCGCACCGGCGTGCAGGCCGGCGCGCGCATCGACCTCGCGCTCGATCGCGAGCATGTCCGCGTGTTCCCGAGCGCGAAGGAGCGACTGCAATGAGCACCGTCCTCACCGAACGCCGCCGCGGCGCGGCCGCCCCCGCCGACGTGCGGCAGCTCACGCACTGGCACGACCGCCTCGCACAGCTCGCGCTCGTCGCGATGGCCGCGCTGATGTCGCTGTTCCTCTTGCTGCCGCTCGCGCTCGTCGTGCAGAAATGCTTCGTCGACGCGGACGGTCGTTTCGTCGGCGCGCACAACTTCGTCGAGTATCTCGAGGACAGCGGCGTGCTGCGCTCGATGCTTCATTCGCTGACGGTCGGCGCGCTCGTCACGTCGATCGTCGTGCCGATGGCATTCACGTTCGCGTACGCGCTGACGCGCTCGTGCATGCCGCTGAAGAACGCCGCGCGCACGATCGCGCTGCTGCCGCTGCTCGCGCCGACGCTGCTGTCGGCCGTGTCGTTCATCTACTGGTTCGGCAACGCGGGGCTGTTGAAGCCGCTGCTGCACGGCCACTCGATCTACGGGCTGCCGGGCATCGTGCTGAGCATGGTGTACGCCTCGTTCCCGCACGTGCTGATGATCCTCGTCACCGCGCTGTCGCTCGCGGACGGCCGGCTCTACGAGGCCGCCGACGCGATGGGCACGAGCCGCACGCGCAAGTTCTTCACGATCACGCTGCCCGGCGCGAAGTACGGGCTGATCAGCGCGACGATGGTGGCGTTCACGATGTGTATCAACGACTTCGGCGTGCCGGTGGTGATCGGCGGCTCGTACAACGTGCTGTCGACCGACATCTACAAGCTGATCATCGGGCTGCAGGACTTCAACCGCAGCGCGGTCGTGAGCCTGATGCTGCTGTGCCCCGCGCTCGTCGCGTTCGGCGTCGACTTCTTCATCCGCCGCCGCCAGCAGTCGCAGCTCGGTGCGCGCTCGACGCCGTACCAGCCGAAGCCGTCGCGCGGCTTCGACGCCGCGATGCTCGCGTACTGCGCGTTGGTGTGCGCGTTCTTCATCGCGGTCGTCGGCATCTCGGTATTCGCGTCGTTCGTGAAATTCTGGCCGTACCAGATGAGCCTCGGGCTGCAGCACTACGAGATGGGATTGATCGGCGCCGGCATCTTCGACGCGTACAAGAACAGCCTGCGGATGGCCGCGACCGTCGCGCTCGGCGGCACGATCGTCGTGTTCGGCGGCGCCTACCTGATCGAGAAGACCCGCGGCGCGCGCTGGCTGCGCGGTTTCATCGCCCTGTGCGCGATCCTGCCGATGGGTGTGCCCGGTCTCGTGCTAGGCATCAGCTACATCTTCCTGTTCAACGCGCCCGGCAATCCGCTGAACGGGCTGTACGGATCGCTGTGGCTGCTCGCGATCGTCACGGTCGTCCACTACTATGCGTCGAGCCACCTGACCGCCGTCACCGCGCTGCGGCAGATCGACAGCGAGTTCGAGGCCGTATCGGCGTCGCTGAAGGTGCCGTTCTACAAGACCTTCCTGCGCGTGACCGTGCCCGTGTGCCTGCCCGCGATCCTGCTGATCGCGCGCTACCTGTTCGTCAACGGGATGACGACGGTCTCCGCCGTCGCGTTCCTGTACTCGCCGGACACGCAGCCCGCCTCCGTCGCGATCCTGAACCTCGACGACGCGGGCCAGATGGGCCCAGCCGCCGCGATGGCGACGCTCGTGCTGGCGACCTCGTCGTTCGCCTGCGTGCTGTTCGCGTGCATCTCGCACCGCCTGTTGCGCCGCACGCAGGCCTGGCGCACCCCGCATCGCCGCTGATCTTTCGCCGCATTCACGTGACGTCCCGACTTCACCAAGGAGACACCATGACGCTCGCCACCCAGCCCATCCTGCTCACCCCCGGCCCCCTGACGACCTCGGACCGCACGCGCGACGCGATGCTGCGCGACTGGGGTTCGTGGGACAGCGACTTCAATGCGATCACCGCGCGGCTGCGCGAACGGCTGCTGCAGATCGTGCACGGCGAAGGCACGCACGAATGCGTGCCGCTGCAAGGTAGCGGCACGTTCTCGGTCGAGGCGGCGATCGGCACGCTCGTGCCGCGCGACGGCCACGTGCTGGTGCCGAACAACGGCGCGTACTGCGCGCGCCTCGCGAAGATCTGCCGCGTGCTCGGCCGCACGCTCACGACGATCGACTACAGCGAGGACCGCCGCGTCGATCCGGCCGACGTCGAGCGTGCGCTCGCGGCCGATCCGACCATCACGCACGTCGCGCTCGTCCACTGCGAGACCGGCGCCGGCGTGCTGAACCCGCTGCACGACGTCGCGCAGGTCGTCGCGAAACACGGCCGCGGGCTGATCGTCGACGCGATGAGTTCGTTCGGCGCGATCGACATCGATGCGCGCACGACGCCGTTCGACGCGGTGATCGCGGCGTCCGGCAAATGTCTCGAAGGCGTGCCGGGGCTCGGCTTCGTGATCGCGCGGCGCACCGCGCTCGAGCGCTGCGAAGGCAACAGCCACTCGCTCGCGATGGACCTGTACGACCAGTGGGTGTACATGCAGCGCACGACGCAGTGGCGCTTCACGCCGCCGACGCACGTGGTCGCGGCGCTCGACGCGGCCGTCGCGCAGTACGTCGACGAAGGCGGGCTCGCCGCGCGCGGCGGCCGCTACCAGCGCAACTATCGCGCGCTGATCGACGGGATGCGCGCGCTCGGCTTCCGGCCGTTCCTCGATCCGGCGATCCAGGCGCCGATCATCGTCACGTTCCATGCGCCGGACGATCCGAACTACGACTTCAAGCGCTTTTATCAGGAGGTCAAAAAGCGCGGCTACATTCTGTATCCGGGCAAGCTGACCGAAGTCGACACGTTCCGCGTCGGCTGCATCGGCCACTTCGGCGAAGCCGGTATTCCGGGCGCGGTCGCCGCGATCGCCGACACGCTGAAGGCGATGGGCGTGCGCCGCGTGTCCGCCGAAGCGGCGGCCTGACGCGACGCACCGGGCCGCACGGCGGCGAGCGGCTCACCGCCGTGCGTCGCCGTGCGGCGGTTTCGTTTTCGCTTTCGTTTTTCCCGCCGTGTGCGGCACGGCAACCCCGACCCTTACTGGCACGACATCCGATGCGACCCTTCTGGATCGAACAAGCGCTGTTCAACGACGGCGATCTCGCCCCCGCGCTGCAGGGCGCGACGCAGGCCGACGTCTGCATCGTCGGCGGCGGCTTCACGGGGCTCTGGACCGCGATCCAGGCGAAGCAGCAGAACCCTGCGCTCGACATCGCGATACTCGAGGCCGACCTGTGTGGCGCCGGCGCGAGCGGGCGCAACGGCGGGTGCCTGCTCACGTGGTCCGCGAAATTCCTGACGCTGCGGAGGCTGTTCGGCGAAGCGGAGGCGATCCGGCTCGTGAAGGCGTCGGAGGCGGCCGTCCAGCACATCGCCGACTTCTGCCGTGCGCATCGCATCGATGCCGAGCTGCGGCTCGACGGCACGCTGTACACGGCGACGTCGCGTGCGCAGGTCGGCACGCTCGCACCGGTGCTCGACGCGCTCGCCGCGTGCGGCATCCACAGCTACGAGCCGCTGCCGGCTGCGGAAGTCGCGCGCCGCTCGGGCTCCGCGCGCAATCTCGACGGCGTGTACTCGCCGATCGCCGCGACCGTGCATCCGGGCAAGCTCGTGCGCGGGCTGCGCCGCGTCGCGCTCGACATGGGGATCCGGATCTACGAGCGCACGCCGCTCGTCGACTTCACGCCCGGGCAGCCGGCCATCGTGCGCACGCCGTCCGGCAGCGTGCGCACAGGCAAGCTGGTGTTCGCGATCAACGCGTGGATGGCGAGCCGCTTCCCGCAGTTCGAACGCACGATCGCGGTGGTGTCGAGCGACATGGTCATCACCGAGAAATGCCCGGAACTGCTCGAGCAGACCGGGCTCGTGGACGGCGTGTCGGTGCTCGATTCGCGGATCTTCGTGTACTACTACCGCACGACCGCCGACGGCCGGCTGATGCTCGGCAAGGGCGGTAACACGTTCTCGTGGCGCAGCCGCATCGCGCCGGTGTTCGACCGGCGCTCGCCGTACGAGGCGCAGCTCACGCAGAGCCTGCGCGAATTCTTCCCGTCGCTCGCGGGCGTGCCGGTCACCGCGAGCTGGAACGGCCCGTCGGACCGCTCGGTGACGGGCTTCCCGTTCTTCGGCCGCCTCGACGGCGCGCCGAACGTGTTCTACGGTTTCGGCTATTCGGGCAACGGCGTCGGGCCGACCTACATGGGCGGGCAGATCCTGTCGTCGCTGGTGCTCGGCCTCGACAACGCGTGGACGCGCAGCCCGATCGTGCGCGGCCCGCTTGGCCATTTCCCGCCGGAGCCGATCCGCTACGTCGGCGCGCACGTCGTGCGCAATGCAATCCGCCGCAAGGAGCGTGCGGAAGACGAGAGCCGGCGGCCGGCGATCGTCGACACGTGGCTCGCGAAATTCGCGAGCGCGGCGGGCAAGGCCGACAAGGCGTGACGACGAGCGCGATGCGATGGGAATCAAGAAACGCGCCCGGATCGCCAGGGCTACCGCGTCGCCGACTTTGATTCGGACTCACGCATCGCCCGGATAACAAGAAAGAGAAATCCTTCAATAGAACAAGTCAGATCGCCGATTCCTTGTTTTCTCTAAAACAGGCATCCCCTCATGTAAATAATCACCCCCAATAAGACATGTCCTAACGCGCAGCGGATTAACGAGACATGCATTACACGATATACATCTTCTTTTTGCAATATCATTATCTCGATTTCATTGACAAAAATAACATGATAGGATTTTAGGCTTTCCACAAAAGATGAATCCCTCATATCTTCATGCACCGATCATCCACCATTGAAGTCTTGATTAGTGACTCCCAATCCATCTCGCGGGGATCACAGTTCGGACATGCAGCGATCGCAATCGATGGAGTCGTATATGGCAGAGCACACCCGGGATGGGACGTTGATAATGCCTTGAATTACCTGAATCGCCAGCAAACAAAGATGCAACGCGATACGATCGGCTATCTCATCAATGCATCCGAGGCAGAGAAAAGAATTATTATTTCCGAGATAACAAAGAGGCGACATGAAAACAAGCGCTACTCTCTTGTCGACAACAACTGCTCATCGAATATAGCCGGAATACTTGGCAAGGCGGGAATTCTGGCTTACGACCCGAGATGGCAACTCCCGGGTATCATAGCCCCTGCGGATTTGATGACTGGTCTGCACCATTCGAAACGATTGATTGGAATCCGACGATATCCAAAGAAATGATGCGCTTTCTACTATTGGCCACACTCATCGTGATGCTCAGTGCGTGCTCGAAATATAGAGATGAGAAATGGACGGCGCTTCAAGATATGCCGGCCTTCGCCGAGCCCAACGACGATAGAACCCAGCCGACCTTTACGATCAGGAAGGGCGAGTCCTGCACTCCACTAGCGGATCGTGTTGCCAAAATCTACGCATACACTCAGGTGCATTGCGGGTCCGGTACAGGCTGGGTCCTCGATGACTTCTTCGATAAACGAGGCGGCAAATAATCGCCTACGTGCGCTCACCGCATCCGACCCGGGCATCACCGATTTCGACCGGAACTGCGCCCTTGCGGCGCGACGCGCTGGCCACGCGTAACCGCGCGATGCAACGATAAAAGGCGGTGATCGACAGGTTCAACACCCTTTCGTCATCGATGTGCGGCGACACATACCGTGTCCGCTCACGCGCCGGCCTTCTCCCGCGCCGCCTTGCCCGTCGCAGGCAGCCCCTGCTCGTGCGTGCGGCGCATCCGCGCGAGGCCGTGCGCGACGTGCTCGCGCACCAGCGCAACGGCCTTCTCCTCGTCGCCGCTCGCGAGCGCCTGCACGATCTTGTCGTGCTCGGCCGCCGACACCGCGATCGCATTCTCCTCGGCCTCGATCGCGGCCTGACGCAGCAGCCCGAGCTGGCGCACGAGCCGGCGATAGGTGTCGGTGAGGTGCGTATTGCCGACGCCGACCACCATCGCGTCGTGGAACTGCACGTTCAGCTCGGTGTAGCGCGTGACGTCGTGCGTCTTCGCCGCATCCTTCATCGACTGGATGATGCCCTTCAGCACCTTCAGCGTGTCGGGCGAAATGCGCTTCGCGAGCGCGCGCGCCACCGACTCGTCGAGCATCGCGCGCACTTCGTAGATCTCCTCGGCCTCGCGCAGCGGCACGACGCGCACCGTCACGCCGCGGTTCTTCTCGTTGCGCAGCAGCCCGGCCTGCTCGAGCGCGCGGAATGCTTCACGCACGGGGCCGCGCGACACGTTCAGCTTGGTCGCGATATCGACTTCGTTGAGTTTCTCGCCCGGCGCATATTCGCCCGACACGATCGCGCGCTCGAGCATGTCCTGGACAATCATCGCGAGCGACTGGCTTTGCAGGAGTTCGATGGCGTTGAGCGCGTTCGGGGCTGTCATGGTCGGGCAGGCAGCGGAGCTGCGGGTGAAAAACGAGGGCGCCATGTCGGCGAATGATCCTTATATACCCTCGGCCTGATACATTGTCAACAGTTTTCAGTTTCCAAAAACCGTCTCCGCGTGCCGGAATGCAGCCGGCACGCGGCGTCGCGCGGCCGGCGTGAACATGCCGGACCGCACGACGCGGGCCTGTCGTCAGGCCGTCTGCTTCGCCGGCCCCGGATCGCTCTGGCTCGGCCGCCCCGTCTCGACGTGGCCCGCGAAGCGGCGCACGACCTTGTCGTCGCCGCCGCGCAGCGTCGTCGCGGTGATCGTCAGATCGTACCAGCCGTGGCTCGACGACAGCTCGAAGTGATCCTCGATGCGCTCGCCCGGCTCCAGCGTGTAGCTGCGCGCATGCGCATGGCTGTACGCGTTGTCGACGACCACGCGGCACGCCGCACGACCGCTGTTGCGCAACTGCAGGTACACGTGGCGGTTGCGCACGTCGTAGCCGATCTTCGCTTCCGGGTTCGCGTGACGGCCGTCCGCGGCCAGCCGCGTGTTGCCCTGGAATTCGCACAGATAGCCGTTCGGGCCGTAGGCGGCGAGATGGTAGTCGCCGCGCGCGGCTGACGTGCTCCAGGTATCGGCGAAGCGGTCGTGCGAGGACACCGCGTAGCGGCGCGGCGGCGTCGCCGGATTGCGGCGGTCGTACACGTAGAACGCGGCGCCCGCGTCACCCGAGTTCGCGAAATCGAGCGACACGCTGTCGTCGCGGCCGTTCACGCGGGCATGCACGAACAGCTCGTACGGCAGCGCGCGCGCCGGACGCGTGCCGGGCTCCTGCGCCGGCATCGACTGCCGTGCGGGCACCTGGTACGCCTGGCCGGCGGTGGCGATGTGCTGCGGCACCGCGAAGCTCACCGTGCGCGTATCGGGGCGCGCGGAGAAATCGAACGCCGACGTGAGGTCGCCGCAGATCGACCGGCGCCACGCGCTGATGTTCGGCTCCATCACGCCGAAGCGCGCTTCGAGGAAACGCAGCACCGACGTGTGGTCGAACGTCTCCGAGCAGACCCAGCCGCCCTTCGTCCACGGCGAGATGATGATCAGCGGCACGCGCGGCCCGAGGCCGATCGGCTGGATGCCGCCCGGGTCCGCGCCCGGCACCAGCGGGCTCATCTCGCCCGGGTACTTGTTCAGGTCGAGCAGTTCGTCGCCGAGGTTCGACAGCAGGTTCGACGACACGATGCCCTGGCCGCCCACGCCGCTCGTGACCGGCGGCACCGGCGGCACGACGTGGTCGAACAGCCCGTCGTTCTCGTCGTAGTTGAGGATGAACACCGTCTTCGCCCACACCTCGGGGTTCGACGTCAGCGCCTCGAGCACCATGTTGATGTAGAACGCACCGTCGGTCGGCGACGCCTGCGGGTGCTCGCTGTACTTGTACGGCGACACGATCCACGACACCTGCGGCAGGCGGTTCGCCTGCACGTCGGCCTTCAGCTCGGCGAGCGTGTGGTCCGACGCGCCCTTGTCGACCAGCGGGCCGCTCGCGCCTTCCTTCACCTGGAAGCGCTTGAAGAACATCAGCGAGTTGTCGGTGTAGTTGTCGGTCGGGTCGCCCGGGATGCCCGTGCCGCCCTGGTACACCTTCCAGCTGATCTTCGCGTTCTCGAGGCGTTCCGCGTAGGTCGTCCACGTGTAGCCGTTCACGTCGTCGCGCTCGCCGATGCCCGGGCCGTTCGGCGGGTTGCCGTAGATGTTGCGCGGGTCGACCGTGCCGGTCCACAGGTAGATGCGGTTCGGCGCCGTGTCGGCGTGCGCGGAGCAGAAGTACGCATCGCAGATCGTGAACGCGTCGGCCAATGCGTAGTGGTACGTGAGGTCCTGGCGCTTCAGGTAGCCCATCGTCAGCACGTCCTGCTTCTGGTTCACCCACTGGTCCCACTGGCCGTTGTTCCATGCGAGGTGGCCGCTGCTCCAGCCGTGGTTGGTGCCCGGCTGGAATTCGGTCGTCTGCTTCGGGTCGAGGTAGAACGGCAGCACGTACGGCGCGGACGGGTCGAGCCCGCGCGAATGGTAGTGCTTCGTGAACACCGACGCCGGCGGCTGCTGCCACACCGGCGCGCCGCTCGGCAGCAGGTGCGGGCGCGGGTCGTTGAAGCCGCGCACGCCGCGCAGCCCGCCGAAGTAATGGTCGAACGAGCGGTTTTCCTGCATGAAGATCACGACGTGTTCGACGTCGCGGATCGTGCCGGTGCGATACGCGGCCGGCATGGCGAGCGCCTTGCGGATCGCGGGCGGGAAGCCGGCGTAGGCGGCCATCGCGCCGGCCGACTGGGCGGCGAGGCGCAGGAAATCGCGTCGATTGGTGGCGGACATGAAGGGGATCCTGTGGGTCGGTAAGGGTGGCGCCGGTCGAGCGGGGCCGGCGGTCGGTGCGTTGCCGTTATTACTCCGCACCGGCATGTCCCGGCCGTGACCGGTTCCAGCAGGTTTCTTGCGGTCACCCCCAGCTTTTTTTCGAAGCGGCGCACGATGCGCCTTTCATCCGGCCGACACATGCGTGCGCTACGCTGACGCGCGATGAAGAGGGGGGAGAAGCCGAGTCGTGTTCGATCAGCTGAAGGCGTTCCACGCGACTGTCCGGCAGGGCAGCATCACGCGCGCCGCGCGCCACCTGGGCGTGAGCCAGCCGACAATCGCCGCGCAGATCCGGCAGGTCGAGCAACTGTACGGCGTCGAGCTGTTCTATCGCAGCGGCCGCAAGCTCGAGGTCACCGAGACCGGCATCGAGCTGCTGCCGCTCGTCGAGAAGATGATCGCGCTCGAGGCGCAGGCCGACATCATGCTGCGCAACGTTGGCGGCCTGTTCGAAGGACACCTGCGGATCGGCGCGACCGGGCCGTACTACATCATGGACGCGGTCGGCCGCTTCTCGCACGCGCATCCGTCGATCGCGCTCACGTGCCGGATTGGCAATTCCGAGGAAATCCTGCAGGCACTGCACGAGTTCCGCATCGACCTCGCGGTGTCGTCGCAGCGCAATGACGCGGACGGCCTCGAACGCAAGGTGATTTCCACCGATCCGCTCGTGCTCGTCGTGCATCGCGACCATCCGCTCGCACGGTTCGACGCGATCGACGCCGCGCAGCTCGCCGACGTGCGGCTCCTGATTCGCGAGGAAGGGTCGGTCACGCGCCGCTGCACGGAGACGATCCTCGCGACGGCCGGAGTCGCGGCCACGTCGGTCGCCGAGATCGGCAGCCGCGAAGCAATCCGCGAGGCGATCCTGCATGGCGTGGGCGGAAGCCTGTTTCCGCGCGGCGAGGCCGAGCGTCATCCGGACCTGCGCGTCGTCGCGCTGCGCGGCGTCGACACGACGATCGACGAATACGTGTACTACCTGAAGGCACGTCGCCAGAGCCCGGCGATCGATGCGTTCCTCGCGTGCATCCTGCCGGCGCGGCCCGTCACGCACGACGCGCACGACGCGCACGACATGACGCGGCAGGTGAACGCGCGCTGAGCCGCCGCGCACTCACCGGCTTGGCGTCTTTCCCGCCGCACTTCCCCTTACTTTTCCGGTGCTGTTGTTCTCCGCGTGCCAGCCTTGTTGCTCCCCGCCGCGCGTTACTTCGGCAGCGCGGGGATCATCCACGTCAACACGTGCTGCTGCAGGAACACGAGCACGCCGAGCAGCAGCGTGAGGATCACGCTGTGCCAGAAGGTGCGCGCGAACACGACGCCTTCCTGCCCCTTCAGGTCGGTCGTCGACACACCCGTCGCGATGTTCTGCGGCGAGATCATCTTGCCCATCACGCCGCCGGACGAGTTGGTCGCCGCCATCAGCACCGGATCGAAGCCGAGCTGCCGCGCGGCGACCACCTGCAGGTTGCCGAACAGCGCATTGCCGGATGTGTCGCTGCCGGACAGGAACACCGCGATCCAGCCGAGCGACGCCGACACCAGCGGGAACAGCGCGCCCGTCGACGCGACGCCGGTGCCGAGCGTGTAGCTGATCCCCGAGTAGTTCAGCAGGTACGCGAGCCCGACGATCATCATCACCGTGATGATCGCGATCCACGTCTGCCGCCACGTCTTGACCACGCATTCGAGGAACGCGCCGACGCCGGTGCGCGTCAGCGCCGCCGTGATGATCGCCGACAGGAGGATCGCGGTGCCGGTGCCGAGCGGCTGGAAGTCCCAGATCGCCGCATACGGCTTGTGGTACAGCGACACGAACACCGTGTTGTGCAGGCCCGGCCACTTGATCTTCACGTCGCCGATTGCCGCGATGTTCGCGTGCACCCAGACGATCACGACCACCGACACGACGATCCATGGCAGCCAGCCGCCGAAGCCCGCGCGCGCGGCGCCGGCCGTGGCGGGCGCGCTGCGCGCGAGCGCGAATTGCGGATCGGGCTGCGGTTTCCACACCTGCAGGAAGCCGATCGTGACGATCAACGACGTCAGCGACGACAGCACGTCGGTGAGCTGGTAGCCGAGGAAGTTCGACGTGACGAACTGCGCGATCGCGAAGCTGCCGCCCGACACGAGCAGCGCGGGCCATAGCTTCGAGATCGAGCGCAGGCCGCCGTACGCGCCGACCACGTAGAACGGCAGCAGCAGCGCGAAGAACGGCAGTTGCCGGCCGACCATCGCGCCGAGCGTTGCGGGCGGCAGCGACGTGACCGCGCCGAGCACGGTAATCGGCACGCCGAGCGCGCCGAACGCGACCGGTGCCGTGTTGAACAGCAGCGTGTAGGTGAGCGCTTCGAGCGCGGGGAAGCCGAGCGCGATCAGCAGCGCGCTGGTGATCGCGACCGGCGTGCCGAACCCGGAGATCCCTTCGAGCAGACAGCCGAACGAGAACGCGACGACGAGCAGCACGAGGCGGCGATCGTCGGGCAGGTTGTCGAGCATCCACTGCCGGAACTGGTCGAAGCGGCCCGACTTCACCGCGATGTTGTATAGCAGCAAGGCATTGAACACGATCCACATCACCGGCACGACTGCGAGCGCCATGCCGGCGCCGACCGCGTTGAACGCGAGGCCGGCCGGCATGCCCCACGCGCCGATCGCGACCGCGAGGCCGGTGACGAGCCCGGCGAGCGACGCTTGCCACGCCGGCCGGCGCAGCACGCCGAGCGCGATCAGTGCAACCGCGATCGGGATCACGGCGACGAGGAACGACAGGAACAGCGAGTTGGCGACGGGCGTCAACGGCTGCGCGAACAGGATGCCCGGCGGCAGGGCGGCGGTAGGATTCATCGTGTCTCCGTGTCGACAGGAGTTAGCGCTTTAGCGCTTACGCCTGTCCCATGCTTCGCGGTCGACCGGAGTTAGCGCTTTAGCGCTTGCTCCAGCCCCACGCTTCGCGGTCGACCGGAAGTCGGTGGGACTTGGCGCCACGGCGCCTGCCCCCATGCAACGCCGCGGGCGCTCTGGTGCCTGCGCATGCCCCGGTCCCGTATCAAACGTGCGTTCGACAGCGGCGAAAACCGATCGACGCTTGCGCATGCAACCATGCCGCAGCGCCGACCGATCGGTCGCTTAAAAAAGGTTAGGAGGCGCATCGCGCTTGCACAAGGGGGGCAAGCCCGATGCGCGCGGTGCCGATACACAAATCCGCCGCATGCTGAACGGCGGCTGGCGCCCCGCTGACGCGCACGCCGGCAAGCCGTCGGCGCAATGTTGCTCAGGCGACAAAGGTGCCTGACGGCGAGCAGGGTGTTTCGTTTGGCGTCCGAAGCCTAGACTGGCCGCATCGATTCCGCCCGCGCCGACGAATGCGCGGCTCCGGACACCTCACGGAGCAAAAACGATGAAGACCATGAAACATGCGGCGTGCGCGTTACTGCTGATCGGCTCGGCTGTCGCCGCCCAGGCCCAAGCCGCGTCGACGCTGACGCGCGCGGAAGTTCGTCAGGAACTCGCGGAACTGCAGGCCGCCGGCTACCGGGCGAGTCTCGCCAGCAGTCCCGACTTTCCGCAGAACATGCAGGCGATCATGCAGCGTGCCGCGCAGGCGCGCGGCGACGCGGCCGGCTACGGCAGCGACGTCCATGCGAATGGGGAATCGGGGAAACCGGCGCTGCCGCACGCGGTCGATCGCGACACGTACGCGCATCACTGAAGCGGACGAAACCGGGCCGCGCGCGTGAACGCGGGCCCCCTCGGCCCGCAGCCGACCTGCCCGCCGCCCGCCGCGCAGCGGGCGGCGGGCGGCGGCGATCAAACGCTGAAGCGGTTCAGCGTATAGGCGCGATAGGCCGCGACAAATGCGTCGAACGATCCGGCCTCTTTCGTTTCCAGCTCGGCCTGCTCGGCCAGCGACTTCGCCGCGAGCGCCTGCTCGGCGCGCATCGTCTCCGCCGACGGCGGGTTCGCACGAAAATGCGCGGCATGCGCTTCGCTGTGCGCGAGCGCGAACGCGAGGAACGACTGCCCGTTCTCGCGCATCGTGCGCAGCACGCGCGCCGACGGCGTGCGCTCCGGATCGGCGAGCTTCTCGCGCTGCGCGGCGATCGCGCGCGCATGCTCGTCGCCGCCGCGGATCTCGTCGAGACGGCGCCCGACGGTTTCGATATCGGCCATCAGGTCGTCCGCCCACGCCTGCAGCGTGACCGGCTGACCGTCGCGCATCAGCGTGAGCCCCGGCTTGCGTCCGTCCATCGTCACGCTGCCGAAGTTGGCATTCGCTTCCTTGTAGGCGTCGCAGTCGAGCACGGGGCTCTCGTCGAGCGCGCAGGCGAGCAGGAACGCGTCGATGAAGCGCGCGGTCTCGAGCGCGATGCCGGTCGGCTCGAACGGATCGATGTCGAGGCAGCGCACTTCGATGTACTGCACGCCGCGCGACGCGAGCGCATGCAGCGGACGCTCGCCCGAATACGTGACGCGCTTCGGCCGGATCGTCGAGTAGAACTCGTTCTCGATCTGGAGTACGTTCGTGTTGATCTGGATCCACTCGCCGTCGCGATGTGTGCCGATCGCCTCGTACGGCGGATACGGCTCGCTCACGGCCGTCGACAGCGCGTCGAGATAGCCGGGCAGCGTGTTGTAGTCGACGTGCAGCGCGGCCTGCGCGGTCGTGTTCGAGTATCCGAGGTCGCTCATCCGCAGGCTCGTCGCATACGGCCGGTACAGCGTATCGGCATCGAACGCGTCGAGCTTGTGCGGCTTGCCGCGCAGGAATTTCGCGTCGAGCGCGGGCGATGCGCCGAACAGGTACATCAGCAGCCAGCTACGGCGGCGGAAGTTGCGGATCTGCGCGAGATAGCGCTCCGACTGGTAGTCGACGAGCGTTGCCGTCGAGCCCTCTTCCGCATGCAGGCGCCGCCACACTTCCTCGTGCAGCGAGTAGTTGTAGTGGATGCCGGCGATGCACTGCATCGTGCGGCCGTAGCGATACGCGAGGCCGCGGCGGTACACCGTCTTCAGGCGGCCGATGTTCGACGTGCCGTAGTCGGCGATCGGGATTTGATCGTCGGCCGGCAGTTGGCCCGGCATCGATTCGTTCCACAGCATCTCGTCGCCGAGCGACGTATACACGTAGCGGTGCAGATCGTCGAGGCGTTCGAGCGTGATCGACGCATCGGCTTCCGCGGGCGTGATCAGTTCGATCAGCGCTTCGGAATAGTCGGTCGTCAATGACGGGTGCGTGAGTGCCGAACCGAGCGCGCGCGGATGCGGCGAAAACGCGATCATCCCGTCGCGCGTCACGCGCAGGCTTTCCTTTTCGATGCCGCGCAGGCCGTCGGGCAGATGCTGCCGCGTCGGGCCCGAGCTCAGCGCTTCGAGACGATTCAGCAGCAGTTCGGACTGGCGGAGAGTCATGGTGTTCGACATGGAGACGCAAGTGCGTGACGGCCGCGCGCAGGACGCCGCGCGGCCGGCTGGATTATGGGTCGCTTCGTTGGTAGCGGGCACTTTAACATCTCGCCGAGACGCGCGCTTGAGGTGGCTCCGGGCGGTGCGCACCCGCCCGTAGCGGGCCGCCGGACGGGCCGATGGCAATGATCGCCACGCGCGGCAAACCGTCTTCGGTGCCGCCGGACGCGGCGATCACGCGAAATTCGTCGGAAGGAACGTGAGCGGTGCGCGCAACGGTGCCGCCAGGTGCAACCCGCGCAGCCGAACCCACGATGCATCGCCGTCACGGTCGACCCGACCATACGGCGGGGGCGACGGGCGCCGAAGCGGCCAGATCGCCGTCAAGCGTCGCAACCGTGAGGACGACCGACCGATCGCTGCCGGCTCCGCGCCCTTTGCGGGTTGCAGCACCGCCCTGCCCGGTCGCACCCGCCGGCCGCCGGCGACCGTCATCCGCCGCGCGCGCCGCCGGCCCGGTCCGCCACGTCGTTCCACAGATGCAGCGCCGCATACGCGCGCCACGGCCGCCAGCCTTCGGTGCGGCGTTTCTGGCTCGCGAGCCGGTCGAGCGACGGATCGCGCGCGGTGATCGACTGCATCAGCACGAGATCGGACGCCGGCCATGCGTCCGGGTCGCGCCACGCACGCATCGCGATGTATTCGACGGTCCACGGGCCGATGCCGGGCAGATCGAGCCACGCGCGGCGCAGGGCCGCGAGATCGGCCTGTGCGGGATCGAGCGGCACGTGGCCGGCCGCCACCGCACGCGCCATGCCCGTCAGCGCCGCGGCCCGCTTGCCCGGCATCCCGATCTTCTCCAGATCGCATGCGGCGAGCGCGTCCGGCGTCGGAAAACGCCAGGCGGGCACGCCGTCCGGCGCCGCCATGCCGTCGTCGTGCGCGACGCGCTCGCCGGCCCGCTGGACGAGCCGGCCGACGATTGTCGTCGCCGCCTTCACGCTCACCTGCTGGCCGACGATCGCGCGCACCGCGAGCTCGAATCCCGACCAGGCGCCCGGCACCCGCAGCCCCGGCGCGGCCTCGACGAGCGGCGCGAACCACGGGTCGCGCGCGAGCCCGTCGCCGATCGCGGCCGGGTCCGCGCCGAGGTCGAACATCGACGCGACGCGGTGCGCGAACGCGTCGTCGACATGGCGCGCGGCGGCCCCTTCGACCGTCGCGATCAGGCAATGCCGGCGCGGATGCTTCGTGACGGTGAGCCGGCCCGCATCGCCGTTCAGATCGACGATACGGCGATACACGCCGTCGACGACCTGTTCGACACCCGGAATCGCCCGCCCGCTGAAGAAGCGCAGCACGCGCGCCCAGTCGTACGGCGCCTTGAAGCGCAACTCCATCTGCGCGGACGGCGGCACCAGGCCGCCGTCCGCGATCGACGTGATCGTGGTTGGTTCGATGCTCAAACTGCGTTGCCCTCCGCAACGGCTTCGGTTTCATCGTCGCGCACATGGCGCGCCTCGGACGCGAGCAGCGTCGCCTTGCGGCGCACGCCCCAGCGATATCCGGCGAGCGCGCCGCCTTTCTGCACGACACGGTGGCACGGGATCGCGAGCGCGACCGGGTTCGACGCGCAGGCCGATGCGACAGCCCGCACCGCACGCGGCGAGCCGAGTGCCTCGGCGATCTCCGAATAGCTGCGCGTTTCGCCGTACGGAATGTGCGTCAGCGCTTCCCACACGCGCTGCTGGAACGCGGTCGGCGCGATGTCGAGCGGCAGGTCGAACGCGTGCCGCGTGCCGTCCAGGTACGCGCGAATCTGCGCGACGAAGGGCGCCAGCCGCGACGGTGATTCGACCAGCCCGGCACGCGCGAACGCATCCTTCAGTTCGGCGACGAGCGACGCCGGCTCGTCACCGAACGCGATCCGGCAGATGCCCTGTTCGGTCGCGGCGACGAGCACCGTGCCGAGCGGCGTCGACGCGGTCGCATAGTCGATCCGCAGGCCCGCGCCCTGGCGACGAAATGCGGACGGCGCCATCCCCAGCTCGCGCGGCACCGATGCGTAGAGCCGCGACGGCGAGTTGAAACCCGCGTCGACGGCCGCCTGCGTGACCGGCTGCCCGCTTTGCAGCGCCTCGCGCAACGCGGCGCCGCGCTGCGCTGCCTGGTACTGCCGCGGCGACACGCCGACGACGCGCTTGAACAGCCGCTGCAGGTGGAACGGGCTCACGTGCACGGCGTCGCTCAACTGCTGCAGCGTGAGCCGCTCCGGATGCGCGTCGAGCACCGCGCATGCACGATTGACGATCTCGAGCTCGCGCGGCAGCCCTTCGGGCTGGCAGCGCTTGCACGGGCGGAAGCCGGCCGCGCGCGCGTCGGCCGGACTGGCAAAGAAGGACACATGCTCGCGCCGCGGCAGCCGCGATGCGCAGGTCGGGCGGCAGAACACGCCGGTCGTGCGCACGGCATAGAAGAACGCGCCGTCCGCATGCGGATCGCGGGCGGTCACGGCGCCCCAGCGGGCATCGTCGGTCGGATAGGCGGTTTTCATCTGAACCTCGCACTCTCTAGTGTAGATGGTGCCTACTCTAGACATCGGCCCAGGCCGTCGCGCCCTGAATCTTGCTCTGTGATTCGCGCCGGCGAAACCGGGGACGCATCGAAATCGATCGATCGGACAAAAAGCCACGCAAGCGCTGCCGCGACGCCGCTTTCGTCACGATTCCGTCACCCTTTTGCTGCAGTGCAGCTGCGACAAATCGCCGTCCTGACCATTTTTTACACTCGGAATATTGCAACGCACCATCGCCGTGTGTATAGTTGGAACTGTCTCCTCCATGTCTCCTCCTGATATGGATTAAGCCCGTTCCGCTCCGCGTGAACGGGCTTTTTTTCGTCCGTCGATCGTGCAGCGTTCCGGCATGCGTCGCCGGCGCGGTCTACACTCGGTGCACGCCATCCGCGAAGGAGTGCCCCGCTCATGAAACCGACCATCCGCGCGATCGATCACGTCGTGCTGCGCGTGACCGACATGGCTGCGATGACGCGCTTTTACTGCGAGGCCGTCGGCTGTCACGTGGAGAAGGAACAGCCCGACCTGGGCCTCGTGCAGTTGCGCGCCGGCGACGCGCTGATCGACCTGCTGTCGGTCGGCGGCCCGATCGACCGTCCCGACAGCGGCCCGCCCGGCACCGGCCGCAATCTCGACCATCTCTGCCTGCGCGTCGAGCCGTTCGACCCCGACGCGCTGATCGAGCATTTCGCCGCGCATGGCGCGCGCCCCGGCGCGCCCGCCGAGCGCTACGGCGCCGGCGGCTACGGGCCGTCGATCTATCTGTTCGATCCCGAGGGGAACATGCTGGAATTCAAGGGGCCGCCTGCCGCGCTCGGCTGAGCGCCGGCCGTCACGCGTCGGCGCGCGCCTTCAGCACCGTCCATTCGACCGCAACCGGATCGTGGTCGGCGCTCGAGATCCAGGCGGTGCCGTCCTGCACCGTGCACTGCAAGCGCATCGTGCGCTCGGCGAGGCGCCCGAGCGCGGCCGCGACGCCGTCGCCCAGCGACAGCACCTGCACGTTGCGCAGCCGCTCGACCTTGCTGCGCACGCCCTGCCACCAGATATCCGAGGTCTTGCCGCCGTACGCGATCACCGTGACCTGCCCGGCGCGGCCGGCCGCCTTCGAGATGCGCCGTTCGTCGGGCTGGCCAGCCTCGATCCACACGTCGATCGCGCCCGTCAGGTCCTTCTGCCACAGATCGGGTTCGTCGACGTCCGACAGCCCCTTGCAGAATTCGAGACGCTCGTGCGCGAACAGCGCGAACGCGACGATGCGCACCATCATCCGGTCGTCGGTTTCCGACGGGTGACGGGCGACCGTCAGCGCGTGATCGGCGTAGTAGTGCCGATCCATGTCGGCGATTTGCAGCTCGGCTTTGTAGATCGTGGATTTCAGCGCCATGCGGATAGGGCCCGGGCGGGCATTCGGTTCGGTCGGGCCGTGATGATACCGAATGCGCGCCGTCCGGCGCGTGACGGGCGCGCCACAGCACGACGGCCCGGCATCGGCCGGGCCGCGTTCAGGTCGCGCCGCCGACGGTTCGGGCCGGCGCGCCGAGGCGAGAGGTGCGCGTGCGGGTTACTGCTTGACGAAGCGCGAATCGGTCCAGAGACCCTGCTGGTCGCTGTTGTCGGCGCTGACGAACTGGACGTCGCCCTGATCGACCGACACCACGCGGAAGCGCTGGCCTTCCGGCACCGACAGGCAACGATAGTCGTCGAAATACTGCTGCTTCGCCTGCGACTTGCCGTCACGCTCGTGGCTCAGTACGGAGTCCAGATTGTCTTTCGACAGACAGCCCCACGCATTCTTCGTCAGCTGGATTTCCTGCTTCGGCTGGACAGCCGCATCGCCGCCCGCCTGGGCGATCGACACCACGGAAAATGCGCCGACAAGGGCAAAAAGGACACCGGTTCGCTTCATCATATTCTGTCTCCAGGCTTGCGGGCACCAGGCTGGGTTAGCTATGTGTTTAAAGATGATCGTGAACCCGCGTTTTTTACTTTAGAAGACCGGCAAGCGATATCAAGCACATTTGTTGTGCGATCGCAATAGCGGCGAATTGTCGCACCCTGCGCGCACCCGGTTTTTGACTTGCCGCGCACGCGCGGCGGCGCCTGCCGTCCGGCGGACTCGCCCGCCCCATCGGGCGCAAAGCGTTGTCCGGCAAGACTTTCAGCGAAGCGGCAATGCACCCGTTGAACGGTTTGGATAATTCATTTCAAAATCGGGATCATTTTGACGCGTTGCACATAAAGTCGTCCGAAGCGATATGAATTTACCGCAGTGCGGGGCCGGATTTACCTGATACAAGAAAAATGCCAGGTATAAGCGCACTCGTATTTACCCGTATTTTCCCGAGTGAGCCGGGCGCCTGCGGCGGCGGGGCCGCAGGGCGCATTCAACGGTGTTGTTTTCTGACGTTTTTCAGGCCGATTGCGGGCGCTCGAAATAATCGCACTGGAAGATGCACATGCGATAAGCGTTGTGATACGCGCCGTTTCCGAAAAATTCTTCCTTCAATTCCGCCTCGTGCTGGAATCCGCATTTCTCGTATACGTGGATGGCCGCCGCATTCGACGTATCGACGATCAGGTACAGCTTGCGCATGTTCAGCACCTTGAACGCGTATTCGATCGCGAGGCGCGTCGCCTGCCCCGCATAGCCGCGCCCCTGGCATTGCGGCGCGATGATGATCTGGAACTCGCCGCGACGGTGAATGTAGTCGAGCTCGATCAGCTCGACGAGGCCGACCAGCTCGTCCTGCGGATCGACCGCGACGAAGCGGCGCTCGCGCTGGTCGTGCACGTGGCGGTCATACAGTTGAGACAGCTCGGAGAAGGTTTCGTACGGCTCCTCGAACCAGTAGCGCATGATCTTCGCGTCGTTGTTCAGCTCGTGAACGAAGCGCAGGTCCTCGCGCTCCAGCGGCCGCAATGCAAGCGTGTGCTTGTCGTTCTGGAGTGGCATGTTCGTGTCCTTTTTTGATGCCCGCGCGCGCGTGAAACACCCGTTCAGCGCCGCCGCGGACGGGGTGCGTTCCGCGCTGCAAGAAGTTGACCGCGGGCGAAGTTCAGAGCCTAGAATGGGAGCAAGGGTTCCTGCCACCGCGAGGAGGCTATCGTGATCGAGCAAGTCATACTCGGCATCTTCCTCGTGCTGCCACTCGTGATCGTGGCTGCGCTGTTCTCCGACGAACTGTGGCAGGAACATCGGCGCCAGCATCCGCGCGACGAAAACGCACCGCATATCGACTGGAAGCATCCGTGGCGCCGGGTGCGGCGCGGGCACTGAGTCGATCACCATCCCCGAACGGGCACCCGTCCTGGCGGGGCGCCCGGAACGGTGCAACCGCCTTCTGCTACGAACCCGCTTCGAACCGATTCCCGCTCAACCAGCGAGACGCCGACGTGAACGACAAACCCGCTCTCCCTCCGCACGATATCCCCGGCGAAGCGATCGACCTGCAGATCGCCGACGTGCTGGCCGCCGTCCGCTACCCGGCAAACAAGGATGCGATCGTCGACGCCGCACGCGACGCCGGCGCGAGCAACGAAGTGCTATCGATGCTCGACGGCCTGCCCGAACAGGATTACGCGGACGTCGATGCCGTCACGCGCTGGGTCGCCGGCAACTTCGGCCCCGGCCTCGGCATTTGAGCGCGCGCGAATAACGCGATAGGATCGGGCCGCACCGGTCGCATTGCGGCCGGATGCATGCTGCCCGGCGCCAAGACCGGGCGTGACCGCACGAGCGCCCGGGGGAATCCATGGAAGGCATCCTGATCCAGCATACGACGCGTCGCCAGCTTTGGTTCGGCGCGTTGACGGCACTCGTCATCGTGCTCGCCCTCGGGATCGCCGTGCCGCACGCGGACGTCGCGCTGCCGGCCGTCGAGCCGTTCATGCCGATGTGCGCGCTGACCGTGTTCACCACCGCGAGCATCGCCGCCTTCTTCCTCGGCGCACAGTTCACCGTCACGCGCCAGCCCGTGCTCGGTGCGCTTGGCGGCGCCTATGCGTTCACCGCACTCGCCGTCGCGCTGCAGCTGCTCACCTTTCCCGGTGTATTTGCGCCGCATGGATTGTTCGACGCGCGTCCGCAAACCGCCGCGTGGATGTGGATCTTCTGGCATGCCGGCTTTCCGTGGTTCGTGATGCTCGCGCTGCTCGCGCGCGAGCGGCTCACGCGTGCACCGGTCAGCGCGGCGCAGACGCGCCTGTGGACCTTCGCACTGGTCGGCGGCCCGGCCGTCGCGGCCGCGCTGCTGTGCGTGCTGGCGCTGAACGTCGCGCTGCCGCCCGCGTTCCATCCGCCGGGCGATGCGGCCGCACTGCCCGTCAACGGAATCGCGCTGGTCGTGTGGATCCTCAATGCGCTCGCGCTCGTCGCCGTGGTGGCCGCCGGCCGGCTGCGCACGACGCTCGACCTGTGGCTCGCGATCGCGGTGCTCGCCTGCCTCACCGACACGACGCTGAACCTGCTGACCACGAACCGCTTCACGGTCGGCTGGTATCTCGCGCGCGTGTTCAGCATGTTCACCCCCGGCATTCTGGTGTGCGTGCTCGCCTGGGAAGTGACGAAGCTGTATCAGCAGCTGTTCGAGGCGCACGCGACGCTGGTTCGTTCGTCCGCGCGCGACGCGCTGACCGGCGCGTTCAACCGCAGCCACTTCAACGACTATTTCCACACGCTGTTCCCGCAGGCGCGGCGGCAAAGCGAGCCGTTGTCGCTGCTGATGGTCGACGTCGACCACTTCAAGGCCTACAACGACGCGTTCGGTCACGTGAAGGGCGATGCATGTTTGATCGCCGTCGCGAATGCGCTGGCCGGTGCGGTGCGGCGGCCGGCGGACATCGTCGCGCGCTACGGCGGCGAGGAGTTTGCGATCGTGCTGCCGAACACCGGCGCGCGCGGTGCGCGGGTCGTTGCCGAGGAGGCGCGCGAAGCGGTGCTGCGGCTTGATCTCGCGATGCCTGGGTCGCCGGCGGGGCGCGTGAGCGTCAGCGTCGGCTGTGCGACCCTGTCGGCCGACGACCTGTCGACGCCCGATGCATTGATCGAGGCCGCCGATGCGGCGCTGTACCGCGCGAAGGATGCGGGGCGAAACCGCGTCGCCGCGGCGTGAAAACATCTGCGGATTGGGGATTTGTTACGGTCATTGTGACCGGAATAATCCGCCGTTACGGATTGCGGCGCCGGGAAACGATCGCTTACAGCCGGTGTTGACGGCGCTCGCTATGCTGGGTTCATGTCGAATCCGAGCAGGTGAACGCGATGAAGAAGACCCTTTTGCTGATTGCAGGTGTGGCGGTGCTGTTGAGCGGCTGCATCGTGGTGCCGGATGGCGGCGGGTATTACGGTGGTGGCGGGTATTACCACCATCATCATCGGGATTGGGATTGATGGCGGGTGCGGACCGGATGCCTCGACGAGCAGATCTGTCGATACGGCATCGACGGTCCGGACCGCAAGCCGCCGCAAGCATGACCGCATGGATTTGATGGGATTGTCCGCGACCTACGTGTCGGGCGGAAAGTCTTCATAGGACTTCGGCGCGTAGCCCCAGACTCTCACCACATCGCCTCTAGCCTCGAATTCGAAGCCGATTTCCGCGAGCTTGCCCAGCAGCACCGAGTAATCGATCACCTGATGGCGGGGCGACGCTTGCTCATGCAGCCCGATATCCAGCCATTCGACGCCGACGAACGGGAGCGGCAGATGGTAGAACCACTCGACATCCCATCCCGTCACATGGCCGTTAACCGACTTTGATCGATACGAGGGCCGCCAGCCCTCCAGGCCGCGCACGAAGGTGATCAACTCGTTCCACTTGGTGTCGTTGGCCAACGCTCCAGCAAATTTCTGGCGCGCGAGGGACACGATTTTTTCCCGGTCGATACCGCGCGGCACGGCGTCGGCCATCGGTAGGGCACTCATCGCGGACTCAAGCCCGACTCACAAAGGATGAACAGAGAAGTTCGGAACACGCGGACGGTCGAGGGAGCATCTGCTCACTTCGATACAGAACCTATCGATTTCGCTTCAACGAAGACGCGACAAGGCCCCGCCTGACTCACGAGGCCTTTGTGTACCGTAGTGTGTACCCAACCAACAAACCGCTAGTCTGATGCCTCGGGTGGACATGGCACCAAAGGGGCAAATGCTCGCTGCAGAGCAAGGCGCAACTCGCCCTTATCGCCTTTGCTCAGAGGATTTACCTCGCTGACGCGCCGCCGAATTTCTGCGTGGTGAATGCCCTCTGACGGAACATGCTCGACATCAAAACCATGTCCACGCGCAGTTCTAATCGTGCGTACGCGCTCGGCTTCCGTGGGTATGTAACCAGCGTAAACAAACTCAGGCCGCACGGCTTGCTTCGCGATCTGACGCTGCTTGCCTAGACGATGAACCTCGTCTGGAGGTGGCGCGTATTTGTCCCAATTCACCGACTCCCCGGCGCCCCCCGGAAACTCAAACGTGCTATCCCAAAGCAAGCCCTTTACAGGTTCATACATGCGCGGGGCATCGATCAGCCTAGTAATGATTGCGGCGCCGGGAATTGGCTCGACCTCTAACTCCGCCGCGGCATTGTTGTTCTCGTCCGCCACGGACGCCCCCCCATCAGCGTGGAATCGACTCAACGATCACGTCCGGCAGGTGCTCGCCGTCAAAGGGAACATCGTCAAAATAGCGAGCTTCTGGGGTCGTTGCATTAACAACAAGATGAAGCTTCCAATTGTCAATCACGAGGACCGTGGAACTACCCGGATCGTCCCAAACAACAATCAGGCCGCCTTCACCATCTGGTGCGACTTTAGGCACCTCGTGAGTGGGCAGTAGCATCTCGAACAACGCCCGAGCAGCGGCGGCGCTCTCATCCGAAATCTTGCTCGGTCGATCGCGCATGCATGAATAGCCGTCCTGATTCATTTGCCCAATGAGCGAAATCAATCTCTCCCGCTCTCTGGCACGCTCAATGGACGCGTCTGTCACTTTTCCCACCGGCAAGGAGTCGTCGGTCAGTAATCCGGACGCCACCACTACGCCATCTCTCGCCCCAACGTCTCTAGCACGCTGGACCGCATTTGCTTTGACGATGCTCATATACCGCTTCTTTGGTGTCGCTCCTAGATCGTGGGTGAAATCATTGTTGGAAAAAGCAGTAATGCTATCCGGGGACGTTTCAATTGCATACCAGTAGTCGCTCATGAAGTTCTCCCCCAATATTCCGCCACGTGTATTGCGGGCGTCGTAACATCGGCAAATCCATGTGTGATCCACTCATGTGCGACGTCGAACCACTCTCGTCTTCCAGTAGCCGACAAATCCGTCGAAATGCCACGCGCAGTAAGATCGAGTCGGACAAAGCGCTCTTGAGTTGGCAACTGGGACGCGGACTGTGCAGTGATGTGCAAGCGCCCCAAGTCTCGTGGCAGCGCGTAAGACGTCGCCCAGTTAAAGCCTTCTGGTTCCGGCAAAAAACGCTCCGCGCTTGTCGATCTCAAATGATCGACAAGGATTGTGTCGGCCGTTGCTGCCGCGCCAAGACCATTAGATGCAGAAATATGATTGACATAGGCAAGTTCGAACTGCCTGATAGTCAACCCTCCCACCCCAATTTCATTACAAAAAACAATGAAATCAGACAACTGAGTCTCGAATTGCTCGATTACTACCGCGTAGCTCGGATATGAGTCTCCCGCCGACTCGCGCTTCCAATTGAAGATAAACCGGTCTTGCTGCAGTTGAATTAAATTCCGTCGGTCAGCACTAAACAGCCAGGCACGTCGAAGTGGGGGAAGATTGCTGAACTCGAATACCGACATGGCGCCGAGGCCTGGCTGCTCGACAACGCTTTGCAGAGGGGCAGCATCTTCGGCCTTTGGATACGCATCTCTCACGCGCTCCCAATACGCCCCAATATGAGCAGTCACTAGGGGGCGCTCACTCGAAAAGTGGATTCCGCATGCGACCTCAAAAACCGGCGGCCGAACAAACTTTACCGGCGCACGCACGCTTCCTTCTGGGCTCGGACTCACGGCTTCAATTTTGTTGATATCAGATTGTAGATGTGATAATGCGGGCGGTTTTGGGCAGCGTAGCACAAATATCCACGCACGGTGAGGAGAATTCCATGCCACATCCGGCCCCATATTCGAGCACGGACGAACGGACGAAGAATCGGGACTATTTGAATCCTCTAGCCCCTGCCCGACTCGGCCGGGCGGGGGCACGCAATTACTTCGTGAGCGGTCGTCAGGGAGCAGCAAGCCGTTCCTCCGTCTTGGTTACTGCGCATGGTGCCTACGCAGCAGCTGCGCCAATGCAATCGCGCCCGAGATCAACGCAGCTACGATATATGCGATCGGCCCGCCATCAGGCTCAGAGCGAGCAAAACGCATGCTTCCGTTCTGAAAAGCGTCACGTATCGAGGCCAGCTCCTGCCCGTAGGTAGGACAGTTCCACGGATGAGGCTCGTTCATACACCGATTAAATTCGGTAGCAGCCAGGTAACGAGCTTGTGCTTCGTTTTGCTCCGCCGCCACTCGCGCAGCCGCTACCGGATCGTAGGTAGTGGCTTCCTTATACGCCGCAATGGTCGCGCCACAACATATTGCGGCGGAAATCCAGAATACGCTCCACCTGTTCATTCCACCTCCCAAATCTGTTGCAATTATCCACTAAGATTCAAATCAAATAAGCGGCAGCAGCGACTTTATGAAGCGAAAGCGATACATTGCACGCAGAGGCAATTTTCAAGAAAGAGCATTCGCAAGCTGGCAATTATGCTCACGAACAATTCCTGAAATCTGAAATGCGTCTATCAAAACCCACACGTATAGCGGCACAAGCAGGAAGACGCCAATATATGCAGATACCGTCAACCAGCCGAAAATAAATAGCAGAAGTTGAGCGACACCCGAACTAGTGCGCCCCAGATAAAACCGGTGTGCGCCCACGCCGCCGAGAAAGAGCCACAGTAAAAAAGCCACAACGCCGCTCTTTTTCCGCGCGTCGTACATCATCATGTTTCGAGCAGAATCGTTCATTCCATCTTCTCCAAGTACCATAACGAAATAAATGAATCACGCGATAAGTAGACGGACTATCGACGCACAACATTGAGCCGCACTCCAACACCATCGTGTCTTGTTCGGCTGCGAGCCCACCAGACGCCGCCCGGGGTAACATGCATTACGATCGTCAGGGGACCGTGCAGTTGACTCGCGGGCCGGATGTGATGGTCGAACACGAGGGCATGATGGTGAAGTTTCGCGCTTGGGTTGGACCGGCAACGGGGTTTGCCGCGGCAGTGGCGATGGGGGACGGTGCCGGAGAAGACGTTGGGATCATTGAAGGTGCGCCGCTCGCCGCCGCAGGAGCCGCGCTCATTTTCGCCGCGCCCATGCTGACGGTAATCAGCGTCGGATAGTCATAAGCGGCTCCCGTACCCATATCGATCGCCGTGCCGACGATGCCGCCGAACAGAAGGTTGCCGGCGACCATGCCGCGCGCTGATGAAGCCACGGTGGAGATACCCGACTCGCGCCCTTCCTTGTCGCACTTGATGTTCAGGTCCCCCATCGATCGATGCAGAGAAACTGAACCAGGCGTCGTGACGAACCACGTACCCTTGTCGTTCGTAAGCTTGCAACTCGCGCTGGTCACCGCCTCCGTCGAGCTTCGCGTCTCGACCGACACCACCTGCGCCGAGCCGTCGATGATCGAGGCACAACCGCTCAGGGACAACAGCCCCGTCACTACCCATATCGTTTTCATCGTCTTCCCCGATTCGTATCGCGCGCCACGTATCAGCCGTTGGTCGCCGCCGACGCGCTTGTTGTTTATTCCCCGATTTCCATCTCGCGCAAAGGGCGCGTGAATCGAGCACGCATTAGATATGCCACCTCCCCCTGACGCACAGCCGGGATCGGTTTGGGGAATGGGGAAACGATGTCGGGCGGGGCACCCATACCGTGTTGATTCAGTTTTGAAACAAGACCCACCTCGTGTCTACCACACGTGCAAACCCTCAATTGTGTGAGGACGTGCTTGTACTGAATGCGCACAAGAAAGATTCTTTCGCGCCACCGCTTCATCGCGAGACATCATCAGTTCGCGTATTTCGTACCAGATTCGACTTGTCGAACGGCTAGCGCCATCAAGTAGGACCGTGGCTCACTCGAAGACGTCCCGACCGCACTTCCGGTTGCAAAATTGAAACGGGGTCCACATGGCGGCCACGCGGACCAATTCACGACACATTGGTTTGCCGTTCCAAGGAACTGATGCGCTGTTCGAGATCGCACATTTCGAACATCTTCGCGATCTGCGACAGCGCGAAGACGAAGCGCGCGCCGTCCTGGCTGTCGATCCGGTTCGTCCGCATGTCGCGGTAGACTTTCGCCATTTCCCGGCGCACAGCGTCGAGGTTGTGCAAGTTGACGCGGGGGGCAGGCAAAACGACGAGTTCAGTCGTCGCCTCGCTCACCGGGTAGGCGTTTGTGAATTTTCGCCGCATAGCACCTCCCTTTTTTCACGGTCGCGACGGCCGTTATCTGGCAACCAGACGACGTAAGTCAGGTCGCGTTCTCGCGCAACCACGTCGAAGTCCGGCGGGTTGCTAGGATCGTAGATCAGCACGCAGTAGGTAACGTTCGTCTCGACGGACTGAACAGCGAGCGCCTCCTCAAGTCGCTCGATACGAGTCTTGATTGTCATGGCACCCCCCCGGTACCCGAGCGTGGTATTACCGGCGGTGGTTGCTGCTGAACGTCCTGCGCGGCGCGGCTGCGCACGACGTTCAGCCTGTCGCGAAACCACGTGAGATCGTCGCGCACGGTCGAGAGCGAAGGCTGGTGCTCAACCAGGTAGAAGATGTAGGCGCGGTACTCTGCTGACCATCTGTCGATCGCAGCTAACTCCGCGACCAGCATGCGCAGTTCGCACCGCCACTCCGCTAGCATCTCCAGCGTGATGCACGGCCCCCAAGGGCAAAACGATGCTCCGCTCTCTTCGTCACGGGGCCAGCCGACACCGGAGTCGCGATCAGAAAGAGCGTCAGTCAAGGAAGTACCGGAAGTGCCATAAGGTCCTTCTGGCACTTCTGGCACCGAGGCGTGTACGCCCTTTTTCAATTTCAGGCGTTCGAGATACGGATTCATGTTCGCGCATCCGGGTGCATTTCGAACACCGTTTTCGTGCGCCCGTCTGTTGCTACCGAGACACCGCGAACCCAGCCATACTCGCCGAGCACGTTAAGCGCGTTGCCAACATCTTCCGGTGTTTGCAACATCGACCAATGGTGACGATAAATGTCGCGTGCCGTGAACCGGTCAGCCACCTCACCATGACGTATCCGCCTGAGCAGCGCCTTTGCACTGTCAAGGTCATCACCGGTTCCCAGGGCATAAGCACGTTCGGCATGCGATCGAAGGTAATGTGCCCAAGCCAGCGCACGCAGCATAGCGGAATCACTTATTGCCCCCTTGCCGTCGTCCGCAAGATGACAGAGCAGCGCCAGACTGGGGACAAGCTTCCGGTACTTCGCGAGATGGGATTCGACAGCCGGGTGCAGATGTCCGCTGCGCAGATCGCTCTCGTAAGCAATTCGCCATTCAAGAAAGTGCTCGGCCGCCGCCTCGTCGAGTCGAAGGAAAGGCGGCTGTCCGAAATTTGGTTGATTGTCGTGTCCGGTGACGGTTTCCGCTCCCCAGTCGCTCAGCGGATCAGCAGCATCAAGCCTTGCGAATACCGCAAATGCTTTTCGCTGCGCGTCACTGTCAGGAATTCGATCGACGTTGCGCCATTCGCCTGCGACATCTGGATACACCAGCAGGCCAAAGCGTTGAATCAATCCGTCGTCGGCGGCACCACCTTGTGTCGCAGCACGGATATATCCCGCAATTCGCCCCGGTTGCGTCGAACCGAGCACGGACAGGCAAACAGCCTCCGCGCGCAGGTTACGGCCACGGCCGATTCGGTCAGCAACATATGGTTGGTTGCCGTTCCACCCGGTCAGATAGAAGCCGCGTGAACCTTCCTGTCCGTCCCGTTCAAGAGATTGCAACAGGGACACCAACTCGTCACGATAGGCCCCGATGCCATTCGGATTCTCACGACAGATTTCGAGCAGCGCTTCACACGTCGTATCGTTGACCAGATAGCGCCGCATACCCGGGGCTTCGGGTTCCACGATCGATTCAAAATTGATACTTGCAGTCGGATTCTCCGCAAGCCGTCTTGCAATGCTCTTTTTCTGCGCGTCGAGCCGCATCGCGTGAATCTGTGCGACTGCATCATAATCGGCCTTCTCAGCGACGTAGCGACGCGAAGCAATATCTTCCAAGTAATGTAGGGGTGCAAGTGCGGCCGACATTGCGGGACTCTTGAGGACACCTGGTCGACCAATCAGGCAGGCCCATTGGTTACCATATTCGGTCCAGTCGTCACGACGTTTCGGGCGAACACCGATACGCCGCCCGATCACAATACCGAGCGCCGCCATAACCGTAACGCCAACAAAATCAGGCGGGCATTGAATGCGCTCGACCACATCACACACCCACGGGCGCAGCGTCTCGGGCACGAGCTCGTAGTCGAACGGTTCTACCGGCAACAACGCATTCGGCAGGGGCTCGGGATGATCCGGCCACGGCGCACAACCGGCGGACTGTTTGCTGACCACGGCGAGTTCGTCCAAGAACGATTGCCCTCGCACGATTGCGGCATCATTCATGGGACACTCCTGCTGCGTCAAGCGCCGCGTTGATGCGCTTCACGGCCAGAATAAGCCTCGCGCGGTCATCGACAGTGAACGGGTGACCGTCGAGCAGCGCCACACCGGCGGTCACCACCACGAGCGCCTCGAATCGGATACATGCCAATACGTCCGTCGCCGGAAAGGGATGCCGTTCGGGTTTCAGGCCGATTGGTCCGCCGATCGGCACGGGAAACAGATCAGACACGGTCAGCCCGACCGCATCCATGACGGCGTTTATGTGGCAACCCGCGAAGCAGTGCACCAGCAGACGACCGTCATCCAGTTCTCGTACCGCGAGTGAAGGACCGTGATCATTATGGGCGGGGCAGCGCGCTTGCCAGCGACACCGGCCGGTGCACCTCACGGACACGAGGCGCGACAAGAGAACATGTGCACTCATGGTCAGCCCCACGGCTTGTTTGCACACTGCTCGACATATGCGTCAAGCTCACGTTCGCTGAGCACGGTAGTTCGTGCAGACAACTTGATTGCACGAGGGAAGGTCGGATCATGCTTGATCCGAAGCCACAGGGTGCTGACACCGATACCGAGTTTTTTCGCGGCGGCAGCAGGACGCAGGTAGGTATCCGAGACGTGGTCCGACATGGCGACTCCAAGAAAATTTGAAGTTGTCTAACCGCACGTGTTGCGGTCATGTCGGACAGCATATGAAGCGCGCCGTCGCTGCGGAATTTCTGTTTCCGGTCAGGTGGATTTTGTTGAGCGACGCTATCTCAGACCACGCGTTCTCAGCACATAGAGAACGTGTTTCTTGGTCTTGCCGGTGCGCCGGGCAATTACACCCGTGCGGTTACGAACAGGCATCGGCCGCTTCCCCGCTCCCAAACTGACGAACGTTGCGACGATGTCCTCTTCAAGCGTCGCAGCCGTTGCGCGCCTCGCGGCAACACCGGCCGCTGATGCGCGGGCCTGCCCCAATACCCGATGATATGCGGCGCGATACTTCCGAAATTCATCGTCCAGGTATTGCTCGGTAAGCGATCTCATCGACCATCTGCCGCGACGCTTCCTTTCACGGTATTGCGGCCGACCGTGCCGCGTTCGGGCCTCGTATTCGCGGCGCACGATCCACGCACCGGCAGGCCGCGGGCCGTTCCACGCTTGACCACCTGCTTGACGAACATTCCTCATTGCCTCAAGTGCTCGCGCCTCATCATCGACATTTGTACCCCACGGAGTGCAGTCCTTAGAATCGCAACTAGCCATGACGCGAGCCTCCTTGCAGGTCGCTTTTTGGTCAGGCGGCGGTTGGTGCTCCCACACCTACCGCCGCCGCGTCGTAATAGATACTGTCAGACCGCATGAGAACTTATGCCGCCGTCTGGCCAAAAGTTCCGACAACAACCCTCCGGCCGCGCTCAATCTTTGTATCCACGAAATCGGCCCACAGTTGAAGGATCTTGCGGCGCTCATCGGCGTACTCAGCGCGGTTATAGACGCCTTTGATGCCCTTGATCGAATGCGCCAACGCCTTTTCGATCGCGTCTGACGACATACCCATTTCGTGCAGGTGCGTTGACGCAGTGCGGCGAAAGTCGTGCAAGACGAAGTGCTGAACGTCCAGGCTCAAGGCTCGCACCGCCTGATTGAGCGTGCTCTTGGCGATCGGCTTGTCACCACGACCGCGCGTCGACGGAAATACATGTTCGTGGTTGCCGGTCTGCCCGTACAACTCGCGAAACATCGCGACCGCCTGCGAGGAGAGGTAGACCCAATGCTCCTTGTCCTTTTTCATCCGGTCGGCTGGAATGCGCCAGATGCCGGCGTCGAGATCGAATTCTGACCACCGTGCCTCAACCAGTTCAGACTTGCGCACCATCGTGAGAATCAGCAAGTGAAGCGCAAGCTGCAACGCGCGGCGAATATCTGATGCGTAAACAGCACGCAGGACTGTTCCAATTTCATCGGGAGAGAGGACGCGCGTGCGGCTGTCCTGAGTGGCGACGAAACGCGCGACTACTGCGTGTGCCGGGTTTGTGGTCGCGAGCTGCCGGGCAATCGCATACTCGAACAGTCGTTTGATGACGTTTCGGGTCGAGAGCGCCATCTTGGGCGCACCGCGGGCCTTGATGCGGTCGCAGATCGCCAGCACATCGCCAGGCGTCACGTCCGGCAGCGGCTTGTTGCCGATCGCGGGATAGATGTCCTTCTCAAGCGCGCGCTTGATCGTCCGAGCGTATTCGACCGACATCGACGCGATCTGGGTTGTGTACCAATCGTCGCCGAATTCCCGAACCGTATCGAAGCGCTTCACGGCGCCCCGATCCTTCTTGGCATCAGCGATAGGGGAAACGCCTTTGGCGACGACCTCGGCGTATCGGCGTGCCTTCTCGCGAGCATCCTGCAAAGTGATCGCGGGGTAGTCCCCAATCGTCACCATCGGCTGTCGTTCGCCGTGCAGTGTGTACCGGTAGCGCCAGACCTTCGAACCCGACGTCATGACTTCCAGCACGAGGCCGCCACCGTCCGAGATACGATAGCGCGCCGCCTTCGGCTTCAGCGCCTTGATGCGGGTGTCATTCAGCGGAACGACGGTTTTCGGCATGGTTGGTACACATCGATTGGGACACAACGTCCTTGTGTACCTAAATGTGTACCATCAAAGGGTGGATGTCAATAAACAACCTTGGGCAACGCTAGGCGATCAAGCCTAGCATCCACAAGGGTTTTAGCGGGAACGGTAGACGACCTTGGACAACCTTGGGTGACTGGTTATTTTCCGATACAAAACCTGCTGAAAATCACTCCCAGCAGATCATCCGAAGTGAACTCCCCGGTAATCGCATTGAGCTGCTCCTGCGCGAGCCGCAGCTCCTCCGCAAACAGATCGAGCGATTGCGCGCGCTGCTCCGCATGATCGGCCGCCTGCGCCAGGTGTTCCTGCGCAGCCCGCAGCGCGATCAGATGCCGCTCGCGCGCCAGATAGACGCCTTCGGCGCCCGCCTGCCACCCCGCGATCCGCAGCAGCTCCGCGCGCAGCATGTCGATCCCGTCACCGCGCTTCGCCGACAGATGCACCTCGGTCAGGTCGCCTTCGGCCGCCGGATGCTCGACGCACGCCGTCACGCCGGTGAGGTCCGTCTTGTTCAGCACGCGCACCACCGGCACGCCGGCCGGGAACCGCGCCGCGATCGTCCCATCGTCCGCCGTCATCCCCGTGCGCGAATCGAGCAGGTGCAGCACGACGTCCGCGCGCTCGATCTCGCTCCACGTGCGCGCAATCCCGATCCGCTCGACTTCGTCTTCCGTCTCGCGCAGCCCAGCCGTATCGATGATGTGCAGCGGGATCCCTTCGACCTGGATCGTCTGCGCGACCTTGTCGCGCGTCGTGCCGGCGATCGGCGTGACGATCGCCAGCTCCGCGCCGGCGAGCGCATTCAGCAGCGACGACTTGCCGACGTTCGGCTGCCCCGCCAGCACGACCGACAGCCCCTCGCGCAGCAACGCGCCCTGCCGCGCGTCGCCGAGCACGTGCGCCAGTTGCTCGCGGATCTTCGCGAGCTTGCCGCGCGCATCCGCCGCTTCCAGGAAGTCGATTTCCTCTTCCGGGAAATCGAGCGTTGCCTCGACCAGCATCCGCAGCGTGATCACGTCTTCGACGAGCGCGTGGATCTGCCGCGAGAACGCACCGTCGAGCGAGCGCCCGGCCGAGCGCGCCGCCGCCTCGGTGCTCGCCTCGATCAGGTCGGCGACGGCCTCGGCCTGCGCGAGGTCGAGCTTGTCGTTCAGGAACGCGCGCCGCGTGAACTCGCCCGGCTCCGCGAGCCGCAGCCCGAAACCACGCCCTGCATCCAGGCAGCGCTGCAGCAACAGCTGCATCACGATCGGCCCGCCGTGCCCCTGCAGTTCCAGCACGTGCTCGCCGGTGTACGAATGCGGCGCGGGGAAATACAACGCGATCCCGCGATCGAGCGGCGCGCCGTGCTCGTCCAGGAACGGCACGTAGCTCGCGTGGCGCGGCGCGAGCCGCTGCCCGCACAACGCATCGATCAGCGGCAGCGCGGCCGCCTCGCCGCCGCGCCCGAACGACACGCGGACGACGCCGATGCCACCCCGGCCGGCAGCAGTGGCAATAGCGACGATCGGATCGGAATCGGTAGCGAGCATGGGAATCGGATGAATCGGGTCAACAAAGAGTCAATGGTGCGCCCGCGCAACAGTTCGAGCACGGGACGCCGGCATTGTAGCGTGCCGGCCCGCACGCCACCGGACGCCCGATCAGCTTCGAACTCGCCCGAATTTATCCCGATGGAGATAAGTCGAGTACAAATCTCGGGCAACCGCATACTGTCCATTTCGGACGAGTATGCCTATCGGAGTGGCCCGACACTGGGGCCCCCAATTCCGCCGCACGGTCCACGGCAGGTTGGGATTCATCCGAATAAGCTACGTTTATCTTACATGGTTGTCTGAGACGCGTCGGTCGAATTGCACAATCACTCCCATGCCGACACCCGAAGAAAAAGCAGCGTTCTCGGAACGCCTGAAATTCGCCTTGCGGCGCAGCCCGGACAAGGTCACCGGCGCGACGGAGCTCGCGAACCGGTTCAACCTGCGTCACCGCGGTGCGCAGCCGGTTTCGCCGCAAACCGCGCACAAATGGCTGACGGGCCGCACGATTCCGACGTCGGACAAGCTCGAAACGCTCGCCGACTGGTTGCGCGTCGAACTGCATTGGCTGCATTACGGCCCGTCGCCGAGCGTGACCGAACATACGACGCCGCAACCGCTGCCACGCGACGAGCGCTATCCGCCGACGCCCGAGACGATCGAACTCGCGTCGAAGATCGAGGCGTTGCCGCCGCATCAGCGTTACCTCGTTCAGGAACTGATCGAGCAGTTCTACGGCAGCGACGCGAAAATCGAAGCGAAGAAGGCCTGAACGGCAGCGGTCAACCACCACACGGGCCGCCGCACCCACCCGCCGGAAACAAAAAAACCGCATGGTTCGCACCATGCGGCTTTTCTACGTACATCGCGGGCGGCTGGCCGCCCGCATGCGCCACGGGCGTCAGGCCTTCTTGCCCCCGCCGAGCTTGCGCGTGATGTAGTACTGCTGCGCGATCGACAGCACGTTGTTCACGACGTAGTACAGCACCAGACCGGCCGGGAAGAAGAAGAACATCACCGAGAACGCGATCGGCATGAACTTCATCATCTTCGCCTGGACCGGGTCCGGCGGCGTCGGGTTCAGGCTCGTCTGCACGAACATCGAGACGGCCATCAGCACCGGCAGGATGAAGAACGGATCGCGCTGCGACAGGTCGTGAATCCACAGAATCCACGGCGCGCCGCGCATTTCGACCGATGCGAGCAGCACCCAGTACAGCGAGATGAACACCGGGATCTGGATCACGACCGGCAGGCAGCCGCCGAACGGATTGACCTTCTCGGTCTTGTACAGCTCCATCAGCGCGGCGTTCATCTTCTGCGGATCGCTCTTGAAGCGTTCGCGCAGCGCCTGCATGCGCGGCGTGATTTCCTTCATACGCGCCATCGACTTGTAGCTCGCAGCCGACAGCGGGAAGAACACGGCCTTGATCAGGACCGTCAGCAGCACGATCGCCCAGCCCCAGTTACCGACGAAGCCGTGGATCTTCTCGAGCAGCCAGAACAGCGGCTTCGCGATGATCGTCACCCAGCCATAGTCCTTCACGAGTTCCAGGCCCGGCGCGATGCCTTCGAGCATGCGCTCTTCTTCCGGACCGGCGAACAGGCGTGCCTGCACGTCGGCCGACTGGCCCGGCGCGATCGCGGCGACCGGCTGCTTCACGCCGACGCGATACAGCGTCGGATCGATCTTTTCAGCGTAGATGTCGCGCTTCACGCCCGACTGCGGAATCCAGGCCGACGCGAAGTAGTGCTGCACCATCGCGACCCAGCCATTGTCGGCGGAAGTCACGTAGTCGGCCTTGTTCTTGTCGAGGTCGCTGAAGTTGATCTTCTGGAAGTGCTTCGCGTCCGTGTAGACCGCCGGCCCGAGGAACGTATGCGAGAACATCGGCGTTTCGACGGCCGTGTTGTCGCGCACCAGTTCCATGTAGACCGTCGGCGTGACCGGGGCCGTGCCGACGTTGTCGATCTTGGTGTCGACGCCGATCACGTAGCTGCCGCGCGTGAACGTGTAGGTCTTCACGACCTTCACGCCGCCCTTCACCGGCGATTCGAACGACAGCTTCAGCGCGTTCTGGTCGCCCGTCAGCGACGTCGAACCGGGGTTCAGCTGCGTGTAGACGTCGTTGTGGTTCGGGAAGTCGCCGCCGAGCAGGCCCGAGCGCGCGAGGTACGTGTGGCCGGCCGTGTGGTCGAACAGCGTGATGTACAGGTCGGGCTGCTTGCCGTCGCCCTGCTTCTTCAGCGTCAGCTTCGCGAGCGTGCCGCCGCGCGTGTCGATTTCGCCGTCGTACACGTCGGTCGAGAATTTCACGAGCTGCGCCTGCGCGGCCGGTGCCGTCGTCGACGGTGCGGCGCCTGCAGCGGCGGCAGGCACTTCACCTGCGGTCGTCGTCGCGCCCGTGCCCGATGCACCGCCGGCAGCCGCGGGGGCCGTCTGCGTGGCGCTGGGAAAGAACATCGACGGGCGTCCATGGGACCGCTGCCAGTTGTCGTACAGCATGACAGCTGACATGAAGAAGATCACCCATAGGACGGTGCGTTTGATATCCATGCGTTGTCTCAGAGTCGATGGGACCGCGCGTCGGCTTCGCCGCGAGCGCGAGTGTCGGAGTTGGGCGGCGGGACGAGGTCGATGCCGCCCGCGGAAAACGGATGGCATCGGCACACGCGCCTGACGGCGAGATACGTGCCGCGCGCGGCGCCATGATACTGGATTGCCTCGCGCGCGTAATCCGAACAGGAAGGATAAAAACGGCAACGGTTGCCGAGCATCGGGCTCACGGCAACCTTGTAGAAGCGCAGCAAGGCGATCAATACCGTTTCCATACCTTGGGCGGCGCCGTTCGACGCCGCGTCAAAACCGGCCGGGCAGGCGCGAACGCCGCACCGGACACGGATGCGTCACTCGGACGCGGGCTTCGACGCCCGGCGGGCGATCTCCCGGACTGCCCTGTCGAGCAGTTCGCGGATTTCGGCCGCGCACATCGCCGCGAGCGGGGCGGAAGCCGCGCTCGGCAGCGCTTTCTTGTCGAAGCGCGTGTGCTGCCGCAGCAGCAGGTCGTAACCGGCGAATTCGGCCCGGCGCAAGCGAAACGCGTCGCGCGCCAGCCGCTTCACGAGGTTACGTGTTACCGCACGCGGCGCATACTTCTTGCCGACGACGAGCCCCAGACGGGCAGGCTGGCCGGTCGGCTTGCCGTAGATCACGAAGTGCGCGGAGCGCCGCCAGGGGCGCAAACGAAAAACGGATGAAAATTCATCCGTTTTCAGAAGTCGCGCAGCTTTCGGGAAGGCGGCTTTCGTCTGCGACGGATTCGCACCCGGCTCGACGGTACCTTCCGCAGGACTGCGGACGGCGGACACAGCGCGCAACCTGCCTTAGATGGCGAGGCGCTTGCGGCCCTTCGCGCGGCGAGCGTTGATGACCTTGCGGCCACCTGCCGTCTTCATGCGGACACGGAAGCCATGGGTGCGCTTGCGGCGCGTCACGGACGGTTGGTAAGTACGTTTCATGATGTTCTCACTTGTTCGAGAATGTCGAAATTCAGGGGACCGCGTGCCCTTAACCGGAGGCATTCGGGCGAACGCAATCGCCGGGAATACAGGATTGGTTTTCGCGGAACCCGCTATTTAAACCGTTTTTCTCTTGACGGTCAATACTTTACGAGTCGTCCGCCTGTGCCGCCCCCGGCCGATCCGGCCCCGCGCCCCACAATCACAGCCTGTGGATAAGTCCCGCTGTGGCCGCGTTTGGCGTTAGAATCTCGCCTTATCTCCAAGAATCCCGCACGCCGCTTCGGCGCTCGCCTGCCTCTCCAAGACTGTGACGCAGGCGTCCGAGGCACGCTCGCACGACCGCTTCGGGCCTTGTTGCGCAACCGCGACAAGGGCGCCGGCGAGCCGCGCTGTGCACGCAAAAAACGACAGTTACTTGATGAACGATTTCTGGCAACACTGTTCCGCACTGCTGGAGCGCGAGCTGACGCCCCAGCAGTACGTGACGTGGATCAAACCCTTGGCCCCGGTGGCCTTCGATGCATCGGCGAACACGCTGTCCATCGCCGCGCCGAACCGCTTCAAGCTGGACTGGGTCAAGAGCCAGTTTTCGGGCCGCATCTCCGATCTGGCCCGAGATTTCTGGAATGCGCCGATCGAAGTCCAGTTCGTCCTCGATCCGAAGGCCGGCATGCGCAGCGCAGCCGCCGCGCCGGCCACCCCGCGCGCGCCGCTGGCCCCGAGCGGCCCCGCCGCGACGGTCGCCGCGATCGCCGCCAACCTGACCGCGCATGCCGCGGCCGCGGCCGCGCCGAGCGCACCGGCCGACGTGCCGATGACGCCGTCGGCGGCCGCCGCGCACCACCTGAACGCCGACGACGCCGACATCGACCTGCCGAGCCTGCCCGCGCACGAAGCGGCGGCCGGCCGGCGCACGTGGCGTCCGGGCCCCGGTGCCGCGCCCGCGAACGGCGGCGAAGCCGATTCGATGTACGAACGCTCGAAGCTGAACCCCGTGCTCACGTTCGACAACTTCGTGACCGGTAAGGCCAACCAGCTCGCGCGCGCCGCCGCGATCCAGGTCGCGGACAACCCCGGCATCTCGTACAACCCGCTGTTCCTGTACGGCGGCGTCGGCCTCGGCAAGACCCACCTGATCCACGCGATCGGCAACCAGCTGCTGCTCGACAAGGCCGGCGCGCGAATCCGCTACATCCACGCCGAACAATACGTGTCCGACGTGGTGAAGGCGTACCAGCGCAAGGCGTTCGACGACTTCAAGCGCTACTACCACTCGCTCGACCTGCTGCTGATCGACGATATCCAGTTCTTCTCCGGCAAGTCGCGCACGCAAGAGGAATTCTTCTACGCGTTCGAGGCGCTGGTCGCGAACAAGGCGCAGGTGATCATCACCAGCGACACGTATCCGAAGGAGATCTCGGGCATCGACGATCGCCTGATCTCGCGCTTCGACTCCGGCCTCACCGTCGCGATCGAGCCGCCCGAGCTCGAGATGCGCGTCGCGATCCTGATGCGCAAGGCGCAGTCCGAAGGCGTGAACCTGTCGGAAGACGTCGCGTTCTTCGTCGCGAAGCACCTGCGCTCGAACGTGCGCGAACTCGAAGGCGCGCTGCGCAAGATCCTCGCGTATTCGAAGTTCCACGGCCGCGAGATCTCGATCGAGCTGACCAAGGAAGCGCTGAAGGACCTGCTGACCGTGCAGAACCGGCAGATTTCGGTCGAGAACATCCAGAAGACCGTCGCCGACTTCTACAACATCAAGGTCGCCGACATGTATTCGAAGAAGCGTCCCGCGAACATCGCGCGGCCGCGGCAGATTGCGATGTACCTGGCGAAGGAACTCACGCAGAAGAGCCTGCCCGAGATTGGCGAGCTGTTCGGCGGGCGCGATCACACCACCGTGCTGCACGCCGTGCGCAAGATCGCCGACGAGCGCAGCAAGGACGCGCAGCTCAACCACGAGCTGCACGTGCTGGAACAGACGCTGAAGGGCTGAGCGCGCGGGGCGCGCTTGATAATTCGGCCTCCGCCCCAATTTAAGGGGGGCGGTTCGGTTTTGAGGCACAATACTGGTTTGACCGCCCCGGTGGTGGCGGGCCAAGAGCCCGGCCGGCGGGGCGCTGCGAGGCTGCTGCGCTGCAGGCCGTTACTCAACGAAGGAACTCTATGCAACTGGTCAAGACCGAACGAGACACCCTCCTCAGGCCGCTGCAAACGGTCAGCGGCATCGTCGAACGCCGCCATACGTTGCCGATCCTCGCCAACCTGCTGATCACCAAGAACGGCCCGGACGTTTCGTTCCTGTCGACCGACCTGGAGCTGCAGATCACCACGCGCGCCGATTTCGGCGTCGGCGGCGACCAGGTGGCCACCACCGTCGCGGCCCGCAAGCTGCTCGACATCCTGCGCGCGATGCCTGACGGCCAGGTCACGCTGTCGCTCGCCGACAAGCGCCTCACCGTCCAGTCCGGCAAGAGCCGCTTTGCACTGCAGACGCTCGCGGCCGACGAGTTCCCGACCGTCGCGCAGGCGAAGGATTTCGGTGCGACCCTGACCGTCCCGCAGAAGTCGTTCCGCCAGCTGCTCGGCATGGTGCACTTCGCGATGGCGCAGCAGGACATCCGCTACTACCTGAACGGCATGCTGCTCGTCGTCGACGGCGACCAGCTGATGGCCGTGGCCACCGACGGCCACCGCCTCGCGTTCTCGTCGATGAAGATCGAGGGCGGCACGTTCGGCCGCCAGGAAGTCATCGTGCCGCGCAAGACGATTCTCGAGCTGCAGCGCCTGCTCGAGGACATCGACGACACCGTCACCATCGACATCGCGCAAACCCAGGCCAAGTTCACGTTCGGCCAGGTCGAGCTCGTGTCGAAGCTGGTCGAGGGCAAGTTCCCCGACTTCCAGCGCGTGATCCCGAAGGCGCACAAGAACACGTTCGAGATCGGCCGTGAAGAGCTGCAGCGTTCGCTGCAACGTGCGGCGATCCTGACCTCGGACAAGTTCAAGGGCGTGCGCTGCATCATCGCGCCGGGCCAGCTGAAGATCATGTCGACCAACGCCGATCAGGAAGAGGCGCAGGAAGAACTGGAAATCGCTTACCAGGGCGATACCGTCGACATCGGCTTCAACGTCACGTATCTGCTCGACGTGCTCGCGAACCTGAAGGTCGACACCGTGCAGGTGAGCCTCGGCGACGCCAGCTCGAGCGCGCTGATCACCGTGCCCGAGAACGACGAGTTCAAGTATGTCGTGATGCCGATGCGCATCTGACGCGCTCGACATCACAACACACACCAGGGGGCGGCAAGCCCCTTTGGCGTTTTTATGGCGAACCGACAACCCGTCCCTTTGGTGCCTTTTCGGTGCTTGGGGCGGGCCAGGAAACTGGAGCGGCCCGGCGATTTCTCTCGCTGAAACGCACCGCGCCGCCACGAGAGTGGCCTCGCAGAACCGGAAGATATCCATGAGTGAACAGCACAATTCGCAACCCGATAACAGCAGCTACGGCGCCTCGTCGATCCAGATCCTTGAAGGTCTGGAAGCGGTGCGCAAGCGCCCCGGGATGTACATCGGCGACACGTCGGACGGCACCGGTCTGCACCACCTCGTGTTCGAGGTGCTCGACAACTCGATCGACGAAGCGCTGGCCGGGTACTGCAACGACATCCACGTGACGATTCACGCCGACAACTCGATTTCCGTGACCGACAACGGCCGCGGGATTCCGACCGACGTGAAGATGAACGACAAGCACGAGCCGAAGCGTAGCGCGGCTGAAATCGTGATGACGGAACTGCATGCGGGCGGGAAGTTCGACCAGAACAGCTACAAGGTGTCGGGTGGTCTGCACGGCGTGGGTGTGTCGTGCGTGAACGCGCTGTCGAGCTGGCTGCGCCTCACGGTGCGCCGCGACGGCAAGAAGCGGTTCATGGAGTTCCATCGCGGTGTTGCGCAGGATCGCGTACTCGAGACGGTGGACGGCGTGGAAGTGTCGCCGATGCTGGTGACCGGTGATACCGAGAACCGCGGCACCGAAGTGCATTTCATGGCTGATCCGACGATCTTCGGGACCGTCGAGTATCACTACGACATCCTCGCGAAGCGGATGCGCGAGCTTTCGTTCCTGAACAACGGCGTGCGGATTCGTCTCACGGACCTGCGCTCGGGCAAGGAAGACGATTTCGCGTTCGCCGGCGGCGTGAAGGGCTTCGTCGAGTACATCAACAAGACGAAGACCAACCTGCACCCGACGGTGTTCTTCGCCAACGGCGAGAAGGATGGCGTGGGCGTCGAAGTCGCGATGCAGTGGAACGACAGCTACAACGAGAACGTGCTGTGCTTCACGAACAACATTCCTCAGCGCGACGGCGGCACGCACCTGACCGGCCTGCGGGCCGCGATGACGCGCGTCATCAACAAGTACATCACCGATAACGAAATCGCGAAGAAGGCGAAGGTCGAGACGACCGGCGACGACATGCGCGAAGGGTTGTCGTGCGTGCTCTCCGTGAAGGTGCCGGAACCGAAGTTCAGCTCGCAGACGAAGGACAAGCTGGTTTCGTCGGAAGTGCGCGCGCCGGTTGAAGAAGTCGTCGCGAAGGCGCTGGAAGAATTTCTGCTGGAAACGCCGATCGACGCGAAGATCATCTGCGGGAAGATCGTTGAAGCTGCGCGTGCGCGTGATGCTGCGCGGAAGGCGCGTGAGATGACGCGTCGGAAGGGCGTGCTCGACGGCGTCGGTCTGCCGGGCAAGCTCGCGGACTGCCAGGAGAAAGACCCGGCGAAGTGCGAAATCTACATCGTCGAGGGCGACTCGGCAGGTGGGTCGGCGAAGCAAGGTCGTGATCGCAAGTTCCAGGCGATCCTGCCGCTGCGCGGCAAGGTGCTGAACGTCGAGAAGGCGCGCTACGACAAGCTGCTGTCGTCGGAACAGATCGTCACGCTCGTGACCGCGCTTGGGTGCGGGATCGGCAAGGAAGACTACAACCTCGACAAGCTGCGCTATCACCGCATCATCATCATGACCGACGCGGACGTCGACGGTGCGCACATCCGGACGCTGCTGCTCACGTTCCTCTATCGCCAGATGCCGGACATGATCGAGCGCGGCTATGTGTATATCGCGCAGCCGCCGCTTTACAAGATCAAGGCGGGCAAGGACGAGCGGTATCTGAAGGATGACGTGGAGCTCAACGCGCACATGCTGCGGTTGGCGCTGCAAGGGTCAGAACTGGTGCCGGGTGAGAATGCGGCGGCGATTTCGGGTGATGCGCTTGGCGAGCTGGCGCGGTCGTATCTGCTGTCGAAGAGCGTGATCGAGCGGTTGAGCCGGTTGTATGACCCGGCGGCGCTCGAGGCCGTCATGGATGGGGTGGAGATCGATCTTTCCAATGAGGCTTCGACCGAGGCTTCGGCAAAGGCGCTACACGCTGCGTTGCATGACGAGGCTTTGAAGAACGAAGTTCGTGTCGTGCCTTCGTATGATCCGGTTCGCGAACAGCGGTCGCTGCATGTCGAACGTACGCATCACGGGAACGTGCGGGTTTCGGTCATCGACCAGGAATTCCAGCACACGGCGGATTATCAGCAGCTCGTGACCACCGCGAATACGTTCAAGGGGCTCATCGGGGAAGGCGCGGTCATCAAGCGTGGCGAGCGCAGCATGGCCGTGAACGACTTCAAGAGCGCGATGAAGTGGCTGCTGGCGGATGCCGAGCGGAACGTTTCGAAGCAGCGGTATAAGGGGCTGGGGGAGATGAACCCCGGGCAGCTGTGGGAAACGACGATGGATCCGGCGGTGCGAAGACTGCTGCGCGTGCAGATCGAAGACGCGATTGCTGCGGATGGGATCTTTACTACCCTCATGGGGGACGAGGTCGAGCCGCGGCGGGCGTTTATTGAGTCAAATGCGTTGCGGGCGGGGAATATTGACGTTTGAAGGCGCCTGTAGCGTGACCCATAAGGTGAGATTTTGGGAACCATCCACTGAGACATGTATTACTGACTGAGTCCCGATAGCTCGGACTTCTGGTGCTTAGCCTAACGCTACTCTGCACATAACTGCGGCCGCCTCATTGAGGTGGCCGTCGTTTTTTTCCACTGCAACATCACTCGTTGGCGTTTCATCCGGATACGTGCGATAGCATTTAGCGTATTGGCAGGAATCTGAACGAGCAGATGCAAGGAAAACGTAAACCCCAAGGTTGATGGTATCTGGAAGCGATGACCATCGTGTGCTAACGCACCGTCGCAGTTATGCATGGCGGATGTACCGCGGTCATCGCAACAATGATTTCGAGTATCATCCTCGTCGTAGTGGCGTAAAAGTAAAAGACTTTCTGCGAGGGAGAGACCTTGGCGGTCTATGTAGACAACGCTCGGATAGCGTGGCGTGGCCGCCAGTGGTGCCATTTGGTTGCCGATTCGCTTGATGAGCTGCACGGGTTCGCGAAGTCCATAGGGCTGAAGCGCGGCTGGTTTCAGGCTCAAGCGTCGTTACCGCATTACGACGTCACTGTTGAAGTCAGGGACGTAGCACTGAGTCGGGGCGCGATGCAGGCCGACCGACGCACGCTCGTTTTGCGTGGTCGCCAATTGAAACTCGAACTTCAAGAATCGCTCGCAAGAGCAGACTCTCAGCTTCGGCTGTTTGACTGAGCTTCGGGTTTCGCGTCGTCTCAACTTTCGCGGTTCCGCTGGCGATAGACCACGCTCGGCGTGCCGTTCTTGCTATGTACCTGACCGCAGAAACAATCGACGACCTGCTCCGGAAGGTCTACGGTCGCCTGCTGCGAAAGCGCGGCTTGGGCGAAATCAACCCGACCAAAGGGCCGGCGACCGAGATTAATGGTGCGCTGCTCCTGCTGAAAAACCCCCGAGCCCGGCTCAGCTGTTGATTTCCACCGAGTCTTAACCCACCGATTTCATCTAAATCTGACCCACCCCGAGACAGCGTAGTACATCTATT
>NZ_QTPO01000032.1 GCF_003853645.1 Burkholderia sp. Bp9143
TCGGCGTCGAGCGTCTTGCCGACCACACCGCGAATGTCATATGCCTTGAAGATGGATTGGGAGATCATCGATTCTCTCTCGGTTGCGTGCATGGAAAATAATCTGGCCGCCTTTCGCGCATGCCCGGCATCATACATGCCGGCCTTGCGGAACAAGGAACGGGACGGCTGGAGCGGCCCCGATCCAACTTATAATCGCGGGTTTTGATGACGCGTATCCTGTCCATTTTAATGCCTAGCCGTTCCGCCGCCGCCAACCTGCCGCCCCCAGGCGCCCTGCCGGCCGCCTCGCGCGCGTACGGTTGCCCCGCATGCTGAAGCGATTCGGCAACCCGGACGTCGCGAAGGCCGTCGCGAATCTCGTCTGGCTGGGGCTCGAACGGCTCACCCAGATCGGCGTCGCGATCGCGATCAGCGGTCTTCTGGCCCGTTATTTCGGGCCGGACGTGTTCGGCAAATGGCAGTATGCGAATACGCTTCTCCTCGTACTGGCGCCGCTCACCTGGGTGTGCGGCGCCGAAATCCTGGTTCCGACCATCATCCAGCGCCCGCCCGCGCAACTCGGCGCGGTGCTCGGCAGCGCATTTGCGCTGCGCATCGGCGTGTCCGCCGCCGCGCTCGTCGCGACCTGGATCGCGATCGGCGCCGGCGCGTTCGACCCGCTCGTCGGCGCGATGCTCGCGGGTCTCGCGGTCACGATGGTGTTCCGCGAGCCGTTCGTCGGCGTGATCAACGCCTGGCTGCAGAGCCTGACCTACAGCAAGCCGCAACTCGTGACCAGCATGGTCACCGCGCTGGCGAAGGCGCTGCTCGTCTGGCTGCTGGTCCGCGCGGCCGCCGGCCCCGCCCGCTTCGCGTGGCTGTGGGCGCTGGAGGCCGCCGTGATCGGCTTCGCGCTGCTGCTCTACTACCGCCATCGTAACGGCGGCGCGCTCGGCTGGACGTTCGACAAACCGCTGTTCAGGCACTTTGCCACCGCCGGCACCGTGTTCTGGCTCGGCCTGATCTGCATGTACCTGTTCCTGAAGCTCGACCGCCTGATGCTCGAGCGTCACGTGTCGTTCGCCGACCTCGGCCGCTACTCGGCGGCCCAGCAGCTCAACGAGAACTGGATCACGCTCGCGCTGATGCTCGCGCAGACCATCGCGCCCGCGTTCGTGTACCGCGTGCAGGACCTCGCGCGGCTGCGCCGCAACATCGTCCGGCTGATCGCGATGACCGCCGGCCTGATGACGGCCGGCGCGCTGGTACTGGACGCGGCCGCGCCGCTCATCGTCGGCAAGGTGTTCGGCCACGGCTACGAGGCGTCGGTCGACATCTTCCGCTGGGCCGTGTGGCTGTCCGTGCCGGCCGGCATCGAGGCGATAGGCAATCTTATCGTTCTCAAATATCAAGCAAAATTCGTGTTGCTGGCGAAATGGGTGCTCGCGCTTGCGATCGCCGCGCTCGTCAACGTGTTCGCCATCCCCCGGCTCGGCCTGTACGGCGCGCTCGTCGGGCTCGCGGCCGGCTATGTCGCCGCCGCCGCCGTTAATTTTTATTACATTCGTTTCAAGCTGCGCCCATGACGTCTCCCGATTGCCCGCCCCCGCTCGACGACGTGGCCGTGCTGATGCCGGCCTACAACGGACACGACGACGTCGTCCGCACCCTCGCGTCGTTTCGCGAGGACGCGCCGGTGCACGTACTGATCGTCGACGACGGCAGCACGCCGCCGATTGCGGCGCCCGACCTGCCCGGCCTCGCGGTCGAAGTGCTGCGCATGCCGCGCAACGGCGGCATCGAGCGCGCGCTCGAGGCCGGTATCGACGCGCTCGCGGCGCGCGGCTTCCGCTATGCGGCCCGCATCGACGCCGGCGACCTCGCCGCGCCACAGCGCCTCGCGAAGCAGCGCGCGTATCTCGATGCGCACCCGCGCGTGGCCTGCGTCGGCATGTGGACCCAGGTCGTGTCGCGCGCCGGCGAGCCGCGCTTCATGCTGACGCCGCCCGCCGACCCGCGCACTCTGCGCCGCACGCGCTTCCTGCGTTCGCCGCTCGTGCATCCGTCGGTCATGCTGCGCATCGACGCCGTGCGCGAAGTCGGCAACTATCGCGCGAAGTATCGTGCGGCCGAGGATCTCGATCTTTTTTTGCGGTTAATGCAACGCTACGATTGCGCGAACCTGCCCGAGCTCGGCCTCTACTACGAGCTCAACGAGGGCGGGATCAGCGCGACCAAGCGCCGCCGCCAGCTGATATCGACGCTATCGCTGCTGCTGCGGCACTTCAACGTGCTGAACCCGTACGACTGGGCCGGCCTCGCCAAGAACCTGCTGCATTTCGTGACGCCGTACCGTACGCTGCAGCGGATCAAGCAGACGCTGTTCGCGGCGCGGCCGTCCGCGTAGCCCGCACCCGGCAATTTCGACGCTTTATTTTTTCTTTTTTTTCATGTCCGCTACCCCCTCGCTGCGCATCGCGCTCGTCTGCAACACGGCCTGGGCGATCTACACATACCGCCACGGGCTGATCCGTGCGCTCGTCGCGCGCGGCGCCGAGGTCATCGTGATCGCGCCGCACGACCGCACGGTGCCGCTGCTCGAGCAGATGGGCTGCCGCTACGTCGCGCTCGCCGTCGCGTCGAAAGGCACGAGCCCGCGCGAGGATCTCGGCACGCTTGTCGCGCTGGTGCGCCATTACCGCGCGCTCAAGCCCGATCTCGTGTTCCATTACACGATCAAGCCGAACATCTACGGGTCGATCGCCGCGTGGCTCGCACGCGTGCCGTCGATCGCGGTCACCACGGGCCTCGGCTACGTGTTCATCCAGAAAAGCCGCGCGGCGAGCGTCGCGAAGCGCCTGTACCGGTTCGCGTTCCGCTTCCCGCGTGAAGTCTGGTTCCTGAACCGCGACGATCTCGCGACCTTCACCGACGAGCAGTTGCTCGCGCACCCGGACCGCGCACGGCTGCTGCACGGCGAAGGCGTCGATCTCGACCAGTTCGCGCCGGTGCCGCTGCCCGCCGGCCGTGGCCCCGTGTTCATCCTGATCGGCCGGCTGCTGTGGGACAAGGGCGTGCGCGAATACGTCGAGGCCGCACGCGTCGTGCGTGACCGCTACCCGGACGCGCGCTTCCAGTTGCTCGGGCCGCTCGGCGTCGACAATCCGAGCGCGATCGGCCGCGCGGACGTCGATGCGTGGGTCGGCGAAGGCGTCGTCGAATATCTCGGCGAGGCGCACGATGTGCGCCCGCACATCGCGGCGGCCGACTGCGTCGTGCTACCGTCGTACCGCGAGGGCGTGCCGCGCACGCTGATGGAAGCGTCCGCGATGGGCCGCCCGATCGTCGCGACCGACGTGCCGGGTTGCCGCGACGTCGTCGCCGACGGCGAAACCGGCTTCCTGTGCCGCGTGCGCGACAACGCGAGCCTCGCGGAGCAGTTGATCCGCATGATCGAACTCGGGACCGCCGGACGCGACGCGATGGGCGCGCGCGGGCGCCGCAAGGTGACCGCGGAATTCGACGAACAGCAGGTCGTCGAACGCTACCGGCAGACCATTCACACATTGACCGGCATCACACTCTGAAGGAGCGCATCAGCATGACCGCTAAAGGCACCATCCTCGTTACCGGCGGTGCGGGCTATATCGGCTCGCACACGGCCGTCGAGCTGCTCGACAACGGCTACGATGTCGTGATCGTCGACAACCTCGTCAACAGCAAGGCCGAGTCCGTCCGGCGCATCGAGCGGATCACGGGCAAGACGCCCGCGTTCCACCAGGTCGACGTGTGCGACGAAGCCGCGCTCGCGAAGGTGTTCGACGCGCATCCGATCACGGGCACGATCCATTTCGCGGCGCTCAAGGCGGTCGGCGAATCGGTCGCGAAGCCGCTCGAGTACTACCAGAACAACCTCGGCGGGCTGCTCTCGGTGCTCAAAATCATGCGCGAGCGCAACGTCCGGCAGTTCGTGTTCAGCTCGTCGGCGACCGTGTACGGCGTGCCGGAGCGCTCGCCGATCGACGAATCGTTCCCGCTGTCCGCCACCAACCCGTACGGCCAGTCGAAGCTGATCGCCGAGCAGGTCCTGCGCGATCTCGAGGTATCGGACCCGACGTGGCGCATCGCGACGCTGCGCTACTTCAACCCGGTCGGCGCGCATGCGAGCGGGCTCATCGGCGAGGATCCGGCCGGCATCCCGAACAACCTGATGCCGTACGTCGCGCAGGTCGCGGTCGGCAAGCTCGAGAAGCTGCGCGTGTTCGGCTCCGACTACCCGACGCCGGACGGCACCGGCGTGCGTGACTACATCCACGTCGTCGATCTCGCGAAGGGGCACATCGCCGCGCTCGACGCGCTCGCGAAGCGCGATGCGAGCTTCGTCGTGAACCTCGGCACGGGCCAAGGCTACAGCGTGCTCGAGGTCGTGCGCGCGTTCGAGAAGGCGTCGGGCCGCCCGGTGCCGTACGAACTCGTCGCGCGCCGCCCCGGTGACGTCGCCGAGTGCTACGCGAATCCGCAGGCCGCGGCCGACCTCATCGGCTGGCGCGCGACGCTCGGGATCGACGAGATGTGCGCCGACCACTGGAAATGGCAGGAGGGGAACCCCCGCGGTTTTGTATAATCCGCTGTCCATTTTTCGAGCGATCCCATGCTCAGCTTCGCGTCCGGCTTCATCGTCTCCCTGCTCGTCACGTTGTTCATCGTGCGCTATGCGCATCTGCACGAGAAATTCTCGATCGACAGCGATCTGGCCGGTGTGCAGAAATTCCACGTGCGGCCGGTGCCGCGCGTCGGGGGCATCGGGATCCTCGCCGGGGTCGTCATTGCCGCGCTGATCCTGTCCCGGCGCTATCCGACGATCGCCGGCAGCATTCTCGGGATCGTCGCCTGCGGGATGCCGGCGTTCCTGTCAGGCCTCGTCGAGGATCTGACCAAGCGCGTGTCGCCGCGGGCGCGGCTGCTGTGCACGATGGGCGCCGCCGCGCTGGCGTTCTGGCTGCTGAACATCGCGGTTACGCGCATCAGCGTGCCGCCGCTCGACTTCCTGCTCCACTACGTCGCCATTTCGGCATTCATCACGGTGCTCGCGGTCGCGGCGCTGGCCAACGCGATCAACATCATCGACGGCTTCAACGGGCTCGCGTCGATGGTCAGCTTCATGATGTTCGCGTCGCTCGCGTATGTGGCATTCCATGTGGGCGACCCGGTCGTGATGTCCGCGTCGATCATCATGATGGGCGCCGTGCTCGGCTTCTTCCTGTGGAATTTCCCCGCCGGGCTGATCTTCCTCGGCGACGGCGGTGCGTACTTCATCGGCTTCATGCTTGCCGAACTCGCGATCATGCTGGTGATGCGCAATCGCGAAGTGTCGGCGTGGTATCCGGTGCTGCTGTTCATGTATCCGATCTTCGAGACCTGCTTCTCGATCTACCGGAAGAAGTTCATTCGCGGGATGTCGCCGGGGATTCCGGACGGCGTGCATCTTCATATGCTCGTGTACAAGCGGCTGATGCGCTGGGCCGTCGGGACGAAGCATGCGCACGATCTCACGCGGCGGAATTCGCTCACCTCACCTTATCTTTGGCTGCTGTGCCTCGTCGCGGTGATTCCGGCGACGCTGTTCTGGCGGCATACCGTGCATCTGTTCGTTTTTGTCGTGCTGTTCGCGCTGACGTATGTGTGGCTTTATCTCAGCATCGTGCGGTTCAGGGTGCCGCGGTGGATGGTGGTGAGGAAGGAAAAGCGCGGGCATTGAGCCCGACGATACCCGAACGAAAAAAAGCGCCCCGCGGGGCGCTTTTTTCATGCTCCGGCTAACGCCGGCGCTCACTCATTGGATACGGCTCGCGCCCTCGGCACACTCTGCAGCACCGGTGCAACGGTCGTCTGATATTCCGGCACCCAGCGCCGCAAATCGCGCCGCACCTCGTCGTCGGTCAGCACGCGGTGCTGCATCAGCCACGGCAACAGTTCGTCGAGCAGATGATCCGGCACTTCCCGGGCACGGGCGATCCGCAGCTTCGGATGCGGCGTGCGCGTGGTCGTCTCGTCGTCCGCGAGCAGTTCCTCATAGAGCTTCTCGCCAGGCCGCAGCCCCGTGAATTCGATCCGGATCTGCCCTTCCGAGAAACCGTACAGACGAATCAGGTCGCGCGCGAGGTCGACGATCTTGACCGGCTCGCCCATGTCGAGAATGAAGATCTCGCCGCCGTGCCCCATGCTCGACGCCTGCAGCACGAGTTGCGACGCTTCCGGAATCGTCATGAAAAAGCGCGTGATCTCGGGATGCGTCACCGTCACCGGACCACCCTTCGCGATCTGCTGCTGAAACTTCGGAATCACGCTGCCTGCGCTGCCGAGCACATTGCCGAAGCGCACGGTCTCGAACTGCGTACCACCACTCGTCTGCTGCAGCGCCTGACACGCCATCTCGGCAAGACGCTTGCTCGCACCCATCACGTTGGTCGGATTGACCGCCTTGTCGGTCGAGATCAGCACAAAATGGCGCACGTTGTGGCGAATCGCCGAGCGCGCGACGCGGTACGTGCCCAGCACGTTGTTGCGCAGCGCCTGCCACGCGTTGTGCTCCTCCATCAGCGGCACGTGCTTGTACGCGGCCGCGTGGAAGACGATATGCGGCGCATGGCGCGACATCACCTGGTCAAGCAGCAGCGAATCCTTCGCGTCGCCGATGATCGGCAGGATGGGCTGGTCGGGGAAGCGCTCGCGCAATTCCTCGGCGAGGCGGTACATCGCGTACTCGGAGAGATCGAACGCGACCAGTTGCGCCGGCTTGAAGCGGAGAATCTGCCTGCACAGCTCGGAACCGATCGAGCCACCCGCGCCCGTCACCATCACGACACGCCCGCGCAGCAGCGCTTCGACGTGCGGCGTATCGATCGTCACGGCATCGCGGCCGAGCAGGTCCTCGAGGTCGATGTTCCGCACCTGCGACAGGAACCCTTGGCCCGGCATCAGTGCGGTCAGCGACGGCAGCACCATCGCCTTGATGCCGGCGCGCACGCACAGCGTCGCGACGCGGCGCTGTGTTTCGACGGATGCCGATGGAATCGCGATGATCGCGTATTCGACCTTCATCGCGTCGGTCCAGTGCTTCAGGTCGTTGAACGAGCCGAGCACCTTGTAGCCGTAAACTTCGCGCCCCTGTTTCGTGACGTCATCGTCGAGCAGACCGACCAGTCGCCACTCCCCCGAACGCGACAGTTCGCGCGCGAGGCTCGCGCCGGCCGTTCCAGCGCCGAGCACCAGCACGGGCTTGCCCTGGCCGACGAGCCCGCCGTAAAGGTAGAACTCCTTCGTCGCGCGATACAGCGCGCGGGCGCCTCCCATCGCGAGGAACAGCATCAGCGGCGACACGAGCAGCACCGAGCGCGGGATGATCGGCGACGGCTGAAGCATCACGGCGCCGATCATCACGATCACGCCGCCGCCGATCACCGCCTTCGAGATCCGCATCAGGTCGGGAAGACTCGCGAATACCCACAGGCCACGATAAAGACCGAATGCGCGAAACATCAGCCCGTAGACGGGCAGCGCCCAGACAAGCGCCTTCAGCGCACCGCTGAGGAAGTCCGATGGGACGCTACCGTTGAAGCGAACGAGGTAAGCAAACAACCACGAGGCGGCGACCGCCGTCAGGTCGAACAGGAAAGCACTCAGTGACAACCACGATGCTTTGGAGCGCAACATCGGCGGGAAACCTCAAGAGTTATTTTCGGCGGCCGACTGAAACCGGCGCCAGCGCATGTCGATCACCAGTCCGATACATGCCAGGACGCCGTACCACGCGACGAACGACAGCCACTGCTGCAGTTCCGGCCGGCCCTTTGCCCACACGGCGACGATTATGCCGGCGAGCATGATGAGGTACCAATAAAGAGCGGTCCGGCGGTGACCTACCCCCGCTCGGACCATCCTTTGATAATAATGCTCCCGGTGCGCCTGCCAGAACTTTTCGCCACGTAATAGTCGTCTCAAAAGTGTTACAGATGCATCGGTAATAAAGGGCGCGAATACCAGTGCCGGGAACCAGATCGGCCAGACGCCGGCCCGCCAGCCCCAATAGCCGAGCGCACCGGCCAGGAATCCCAGCGGAATCGAACCTGCATCGCCGAGAAACAGCCGGGCCGGATGGAAATTGAGCAGCAGGAAGCCGAACGCGGCGCCAGCGACAGCCGAACCGGCCACGGCCAGATCCGGCGACGGCGTCGCGCCGGTCAGCGCCGCGATCGCGTACGCGCCGAAACCGAACAGCGCCATGCCGCCCGCGAGGCCGTCGGCGCCGTCCATGAAGTTGTACAGGTTCGTCAGCCAGACCATCACGAAACCGACGCCTGCCAGCAGCCACCACGGCGCGTCTGCTGGAAACACGACGATCAGCGCGACGACCGCCGCGAGGTGTGCCGAGAACCGCACGCGTGCCGGCAGCCCGCGCCGGTCGTCGATCTGGGACATCGCGGCGAGCCCGGCTGCGCCGATAGCGATCAGCCACAAGTGCGGCGCCAGCACGAGCAGCGCGACGACGCATACCGGCACGATGCCCCATCCGCCGACACGCGGCGTCGGCAGCGTATGGAGCGAACGGTCGTTCGGAATGTCGGTAGCGAGGCGCCACGCAAGGCCGGTCGCGAGCAGCACGCGCAGGATGGCCGTCGACGCGATGGCACCGGCCAGCGCCACCGCGGCCGCACCGGGCCACGTGGATAACGGGAAAGGCATGTTGGCTATTGTTGTGTATTGCGCGAACGATACCACGCGGCGGTCGCTTCGAGGCCTTCGCGTGTCGTATATGGCGGATGCCAATCGAGCACGCGCGTGATCCGACCCGTATCGAGCTGGAGGCTGCCGGTCAGGCGGTCGATCGCCGCGCGGCGGCCGGTCAGTGCACCGAGCACCCGCAGCACGGCGGACGGGACGGCAATCAGGCGCGCCGGCTTGCCAAGCGCGTCGCCGACCAGGCGCAACAGGCCCGTGACCGACGGCGCGTCGTCGTCGGCGACGTGGAAGCATTCTCCGGCCGCGCGCGGATCGATCGCGCATTGCAGCAGTGCGTCGGCAAGGTTGTCGACGTAGACGATGCTGCGGCGTGCCGGGATGGAACCGAGCGGCAGCGGCATCCCGCGCGCAACCGCGTCCATCATTCGCAGGAAGTTGGCACGGACGGTCGGACCGTAGACCAGCGGCGGCCGAACGACCACGACGTCGAGCCCGTTCGACGCACCATACTGCGCAAGCTGCTGCTCCGCGCGCAGCTTCGAGCGGCCGTACGCATCCTGCGGATCGGGGGGCGCGGCTTCCGACAACGGCACCCCGCCATCGCTCTCGCCAACCGCCTTGATGCTGCTTGCATAGACGATGCGGCGCACGCCGTGATGGCGCGCGGCCTTGGCTAGACGCAGTGTGCCGGCGACGTTGGTCGCGTCGAACGCGGCGTCGGGATCGGGCGACTCGTCGCGCATCACGTGCACGCGGGCCGCGAGATGGATCACGCAGTCGGCTACCAGGTCGGTTGGCCATCCCTCGTCGAGGCCGTCAAAATCGGCGGCGTCGTGCACCCATTCACGCACGCCGTCGACGGATCCGCCCGGGCGCCTCACCAGGGCAGTCACGGTATGCCCAGCGTCCAGCGCGCGGCGGCAGACCGCGCGGCCGACGAAGCCGTTTGCGCCAGTGACGACGAGATGGCTCACCACAGCCTCCAGCCGAAACGGTTATAGAACTTGAAGGCCGACGCGGCGAACATCCGGATATGCGCGAAGCCCTTGCGGGACGCGCCGCCGCCGTGATGAATCACGCGGACCGACGGGACGTAGGCGACGCGGGCGACGTCGTGCGTGCGCAGGCTGAGGTCGTAGTCTTCGAAGTACAGGAAGTAGCGCGGGTCGAAGCCTCCCAGTTTCTTCAGCACTTCGGTGCGGAACAGCATGAAGCATCCGCTGACGATGGGGGGATCCCAGACGATGTCGCGGTCGTTGATCACGTCGCGCATTTCGTAGCGGGCGAGACGATTCCTGAAGGGTTGCCGAAACCGTGCTGGCAGGAAGCCACGCACGAGCAGGTCGAAGATCGACGGGTAGCGGCGACAGAGATATTGCGATCCGCCGGATTCGTCGCCGATGCGGGGGGCGAGCGCGCCTGCATCGGGATGCGAATCCAAGAACGTACGCGCCGCCACCAGCGCCTCGGCATCCAGATCGATATCAGGATTCAGGATCAGATGGAGCGAACGTATCGACTGCTTGATTGCGAGATTGTGCCCTCGTCCATAGCCGACGTTGCCGTGTCCCGCCAGAATCTGGCACCTGATGCCTTGCGTGCCGAGCCGGTCCATCATGATGCTGACGTCGCCAAGTCCGCCGTTGTCCACCAGAAACAGATCGATTGGGTATCCGGGCGAGGCCGCGCGCAGGCATGCGCAGGCGACGCCCAGACTGGCGAGCGTCTGCTCGAGCTGGGTGGCATCGGGACGGTATACAACGATGGAGACCGACAAGCCGTCGGTATCGCGGGACGGCGCGCTTATGACATTCATCCGTGGGTCGACTACGCGCTTGCATGACGAAGCGCCGGTTGGACAGGCCTGCAGAGCGTTGCAAAACGTAAAGTCTCGCGCGTATCCACTGGATCGGGCAAGCATGCTTTCCGTTTGTTACGCGGTGCCAGCGCCGCCATTTTAGCGCTCGTATGGGCATCGGTATCAAAGAAAAATAGCCGACCCCGATTACTTCGTGCGGGCAATCAAACATCCGTCGTCTCCGACTGGAACGGTCGGAGACGGTTCTGCAACGCACGACAGTCGGCAAAGTACTCGTGTTCCGACATTCTTCGGCATGTCCACGCGCCTGTCGAAACCCGGCGCCCGCGCAAGTGCGGCCCGCTGGCTGGCGGTCCTGTCGCTGGAATGCGTGGCAATCACGCTGTTGACCATCGCGGCCGCTTATTACCAGTTCGGCAGGCCGTGCTTCGAGCGACACGACACGCTCTGCCAATGCCTGATCTACATCGCGATCAACTCGGGTGCAAGCGTGATCGGTCTCGCCCTTCGCAGAACACGCCGGACAGCATAAGTCCCCCCTCTCAAAAAAATAGGGCCCGATATAAATCCGACCCGGCGTTTCCGCGCACGACCGCATTCGCATCACGTTCTGCCCGGCAAACCACGCACGGCATTACCTCGTCCCCCCCGGCCTGCGACACGCGCATCCCGGTCTGTTACGATAGACGTCTTCCGCGCACCACCGCCCTATCCGAGCATGAGCCAGGAAAAGTTCAGAGTCCTCCTGCTTGACACCAAGTACCGCAATCCGAATCACTACATCTGCCTCGCCATCTACAACGCACTCAAGCGGCATCCGGATGTGGAATGTGCAGTGAAGGCCGACCCGCTGGACGCGTTGTCCGCAGCGATCTCGCAGCGCTGCAACCTGTTCATCGCTTTCGACGGCGAGGAGATGAACGCGCCGCTGTGCGCGAAGCTCGCGCAAATCTGCGGCCGGTCGGTGCTGTGGGTGACCGAAGATCCTTACGAACTCGACGTGAACCTGCGGCATGCGCCGCTGTTCGACGTGGTGTTCACGAACGATTCATCGAGCGTGGCAGCCTACGGCGACCGCGGCCATCATCTTCAGCTCGGCGGCGCGCTCGAATTTCATTCGCTGCCAGTGCTGAATGCCGCGCAGCCGCTGCGCTATGCGCTGTTCTTCGCGGGAACCGCATGGCCCAATCGCAGCGCATTCCTGCGCGCGATTCTGCCGAAGCTGCCTGACGACTGGAAGTGCAAGCTCGCGCTGCCAACCAATCCGTTCCTGCCGCCGCACGAGGTTGACCTTCCACCCAGCATGCTGTCGTGGCGGACCTCACCCGCGGATTTCGCCCGCTTCGTGAACCGCAGCGCGATCACACTGATGCTGCCACGCGTATTCTCTGCGTCGAGCAACAAGGCGTATGCGGAAACGCCGCCGCCGCGCCTCTACGAGGCGGCGCTTGCCGGCGGCGCCCAAATGATCCATGAGTCACTCACCGAGGTCGATCAATCGTTCGTGCCCGATCGGGACGTCGTCCTCTTTTCATCCGAGACGGATTTTCTCGAAAAGGCGCGACGCCTGATCAACGATCGAGACTATCGCAACTCGATCGCGGAATCAGCCCGTCGCACCGCGCTGGAGCGACATACTTACGATCGTCGAGTCGCGACGATCCTTGCTCGCGCGGCAGACATCCGCGCGAAAGAAAGTCCGGCGGCGCGGGACAATACCCGCACGCTACTCTTCGTTGTCCATAACACACTAGGGCACGGACACTTCGGCGGCGTCGAAGTCTATCTCGATCGAGTGCGCAGCGCGCTGCCCGCGCGTTGGAAGATTCTCTTCTACGTCGCCGACACGGGCGGCCAACGACGCTCGACGCGGCTGCTTTCCGCCAGCTACGAGGAACTGAAGCGTTTTCAGTTCTCGCAGCCCTATGCGCCGGACCTACTGGTATGCGACGAGCGAGAGCGCGCGTTCCGCGAAGTGCTGCTGACCGAGCGCGTCGACCTCGTTCACTTTCACCATTTCATCGGTCACGTACCGTCTCTTGCACACGTCGCCAAGCTAGCCGGCGTTCCGTCCGCCTTCACCGCACACGATCATTTCGGCGTGTGCCATGAATTCAACCTGCTGTCGTTCAAGCAACAATTCTGCGGTGCGCCGGACATCTCGCTGTCGCAGTGCGACAACTGCTTGCTACAGAAGCACGGCATCGCGCCGGGCTCGCAGGCGCGGCGCCGCAATTTCTGGGACGATGTGCTGCGGCACATCGATCTGCTGGCATTCAACACGGCAGGCGGCCGGGCAATCTATGGCGGTATCTTCCCGGGCGTCCGGCTTCATCCCAACGTTCGCGTGCTGCCCGTTCCGATCCCGGACGGCGCGCCGCCGGCGCGCTCGCGCGGTCGGCTGCCGCTGCGCGTCGCATTCCTCGGCAACGTGACCCGCCAGAAAGGCGGCGATGTATTCACGCGCATCGTGCCGTTGCTTGCGAACTCGCCCGTCGAATTCCACGTGTTTGGGCGCATCGACCCCGAATACGAGAAGGCGCTGCGCCCCGCTGTCAATTTAAAGGTGCACGGCACCTATGCGCCGACGTCCCTGCCGGACGCGCTGCGCGATTGCGATATCTCACTGCACATCTCAATCTGGCCCGAAACGTACTGCCTGACGCTTTCTGAAGCATGGCAGCTCGGGCTCGTGCCGATCGTGACTGCTATCGGCGCGCTCGGCGAGCGGGTCACGCACATGGTCGACGGGTTGAAGGTGCCGCCCGACAACGAGGGTGCGCTGATCGATGCAATCAGGATGCTTGTTGATGCGCCGGATCTGATCGAAACGCTCGGCAAGAACATCACCGGCATGCTGTACGCGCAGATGTCGGAGCATGCGCGCGATCTTGACGCCATTTATTCGGATCTGCTGACGCGCATCCCTGCTCGCGCAGATGGCGAAGCTGCGCCCGACGCGAAGCCGGTGCCGGTATGCGAAACCGGCGTCGTAATCCAGTCGGCGAGTTGGCACGCAGGCGCCGAGGCGGCTGCCACCGGCACGCGCTCGATGCGGCAACTGATGATGAAGGCCCGCAAACTGCGGCATCTGTACAGCGCATACGGCCTGCGACCGACGTTACGCATTCTGGCCAATCGACTCAAGGCTTCACGATGAATCTCGGATTGAAGATTCTGATTGCAGGCGCATCGCCCGACGCGATCAACAACAACGCGGTGCTGCGCGGTTACGTTGCCAAGGGTTTCCGCGAAGTAGCCGGTGTCGCCAGCGCGCATACCTGCTCGCTCGAGGGCGCGACGCAGACACTGCGCATGCTGAAACCGGACGTAGTCGTTGTGTTTGGCTCGTGCATGCCAGCGATGAGCCACTACCTCGACCTTAAGCAGGCCGCGCTCGACCTCGACTGCTGCGTCGCATTCTGGCTACACGACGATCCGTACGAGTTCGATCACTCGTGCAAGATCACGCCGCTTGCAGACATCATCTTTTCGAACGACCGCTGGAGCGCCGCTCATTATGCGCATCCGAACGTCCACCATCTTCCGCTAGCGGCCGACGCCGACGCACACTTTCGTCCTTTCGAGCCCACCAAGCGTCGCGACGTGTTCTTCTGCGGCGTCGGATTTCCCAACCGGGTACAACTGCTGCGCGATTGCGCGCCGGCTTTGAATGACCTCGCGGTCGAGGTGCTGGGCGCGGACTGGCCTGCGGACATTCCGTTCGCCAGCAACACGCGGGTACCGAACGCGCAATTGCCGGACATGCACGCGAGCTCGCTCGCGACGCTGAATATGGGCCGCCGCCACGATCTCGCCAATGAGCGGTTCAAGCTCGACGCATCGACGCCAGGGCCGCGGACGTTCGAGGCGGCCGCGGCCGGCACCGTGCAATGCCTGTTCGTCGAAGGGCTCGAGATCGACGACTACTACAGCGAGGCCCGCGGTGAAATCCTGCTGTTCGATTCCCCGATCGAACTGCGGCGCCATATCGACATGCTGAAGGACGATCCCGAACGCGCCAGGGCGATTGCAACTGCTGCACAGCAGCGGACGATGCGGGAGCATACATACCGAAATCGGGCGGAGACGGTCCTTCAGCAATTGGCACATACGTTGTCGATCGGATGAAAGACGGCGCCGGCGCATGCGCCGCGGCGTCACGCGGGTCTCGCCCTGGATTCAGCCCGGCTGCCCAACCCCTGCCGGTGTGCGCAGACGCTCGTCCCCGTGCTGCGGCATCGCGACCGCGACATTGCCACTGCGCGTATCAGAATGTCCGAGCTTGACATCGCGCAGCTTGATGTACGGCTGCTCGACGAACAGGTACGTGAGATTCGCGAACAGGTAATAGAGAACGGCAAGCCCGACATACATCCAGACAGTGCTGGCGAGGTCATCAGCCTTCCACCCGAACCGGTCCATCAGGCCCAGCATAGTCGTCAACATGGCGATGTGGCCGAGGTAGAGCGAATACGATACCTTGCTAGTGTGCGTTACGAACGCGTCGAGCACCGCAATGCCCGTCGACTTCCATTGCAACGCAGCCGGCATTAGGCACGCGACACTGAGCGAGAGCAGCGGGAAATAAACGACGCGCGCAACCGGATGGTCGGAAATCATGATCGAGTTGACCGACAGCAAGCCGCCCAGTACAAGGAACGCCGCCAACGCGACCGGCCAGCAGCGCGCGACTCGTGCAAACGCACGCGGGTGATTCAACCGCACATAGGCGCACAATACGCCGATGAACAGCGAATCGAGCCTGCATACGACGATGGAGCGGACATTCGCGTCGAAGCCCGACCAGTCAGCGACATGCCGCCCGAACACGACCCGGCACGCGAGCGGCACGCCCACGAACAAGATCGCGGTTCCCGCCAGCGCGCGGCGGTCGGACTTGAACAGCAGACGCAGCGTGACGAACACGACGGGCAACAGTAGATAGAACCACTCCTCCACAGCGAGGCTCCACGAATGCGTGAAGAAAGGCAACGTCGGCCATGCGAAGTTCTGCAGAAACAGGAAGAACGGCCAAATCTGCCTGACATCTGCAACGCCGTGGTAGTCGAATCGCATATAGACGATCAGGAAGAAGACGTAAAGCGGGAGTGTCCTCGCCCACCGGCGCTTCCAGAAATCGACGATATCGGCGACTGTATGCAGGCGCCCGGACGCCGCCGATCGCAGCAGGATATGGCCGATCAGGAATCCGCTCAGCACGTAGAAGATTTCGACGCCCGTGATCGCCTGCGGCCCGATGTAGCGCAGCAGCCAGCCCGGCGGCGTTCCGTGCGCGAGGGAATGTCCTGCCAGCACGGAGAGCACTGCAATCGCCCGCAGCACGTCCAGCCCAAACACGCGCGCCGTCTGGTTGTCCGGCTTACGATCATTCGTCGACATGGTGAGTTGTGTTCCTGATGTTATTGCATAGCGGCGACAAGCCGCTGTCGGGCATCGCGCCGCAACGTCGCCGCACCGCCCCTTGCGGTAGGCGCTTCATTCGTTGTCTCCGCGAAGCTTCGTGTCGGAATCCCCGACCTTCGATTCCAGGCGCGCCCGCTCGGTTGCGTGCCATTCGACCGCCTTCGCCTGTTCGGCGGCGAAGCCGCGAAGATCCGCGATTTCTGCCTCCAAAATGCCGGCGTGTTTCTCCCATGCCGCACTTTGAGTCTCGTGCCACTCGATCGCCTTCGCTTGCTCGGCGGCGAATCCGCGAAGGTCCGCGAATTCGGCTCCCAGGATGCCGCAGCGCTTTTCCCACGCCGCGCATTGCGTCTCTTGCCAGCGATTGCCCTCCTCCAGTTGCGCGTACGCGGCCTTCAGCTCGCGAACCTGCCCCTCCAGACTGGCAACCTGCTCGCGCAATTGCTGCTCAACCGTCGCATCGTTGTCCGCTGCGCGGGAAGCCATCATTTGCGCAATCCGCTCATGGCGGCCACGGATCAGTTTGACGGCACGCAGCGCAATATCGAGTTCGGCATCCGTCATGCTGCCCCGTGCGTCTGGCAGCGCCGTCGAATATCCGAAATGGTCGAAATCGGCCGCGTAAAGCTGCCGCGTCAGCGCTTCGGCGCGCTTCGTGAAGAACTGTGGCGAATAGTGAAGCAGGCTTTCGTTCGCACGCGAGCCACCGAACGGGTTGGTGGCATCGCTCCTGAGATGGGCCTGCAAGCCTGCCAGCAGCGGCTCCTTACATTCGATCTGCGCGACGCATGTGTAAGGGACGAGATCTGGCCGCAACAGATCCGCCTGCGGTGTCCAGTGCGGATCGCCGAAAACGGGAGGGGAGCTGCTCGCCAAGTGCTCGAGAAAACCTTCGAAGCCGAGCGCAATGTCGCCCGGGGTCTCCATCGGCATGCCGAAAAATGCGCAGTCGCGATACTGCTTCGATTGCTGGGGTTCGTGTACCAGCAATTTCGATTGCCATGCGGAGAAAATCCGTTGATACGGATTCCTCACCATGGCAAACCGGAAGACCTCGTCGTCGCCGATGCATCGCGCAAGCACGTCCGGATCGACACAGGTAGCCTCCGGTGCAAAGCGGTAAAGAACGTCATGAATGACCAGCTCCGGATCGCTTTCCGCGCTTTCCATACCATCGAATCTGTCCCGCGGAATGTCCAGCAGCGTCGCGAACCACCATTTGAGCGACGTGCATGCCACCTTCGGTGTCGGCACGTACAGCAGCTTGTGCCGAGGGGAGTAAAGGGCATTCCAGCGCATGTATGAGAGTTCGGCGTTCTCAAGCGCGATGCGCATCTGTCTGATATCCAATTGGTTTCCTCCGCCGTCGGATGACAGCACGGACACAGCCTGTCAGTGCCGTCACCGCGAGAAACGCACGAGATCCGTCGGCCACGGCACGACGTCGCTGCTGTTTGCGCGTGCGCTTTGTGATCCGTGCCGCCGACGCTTCATATGGACGGTGTCCGGCACGGGTTTGTGCGGGTACCCTTTCGAAAGCGTCAGGCAGTTCCAGTGCCAGTCTTCATGGCCATAACCCGATGCCAGCTCGTTCTTGTGGAACGGGTATTCAGCAAAGACGTCCCGGGGTGCGAACGACAGCGCATCCCAGTAATTGCCGATTTGCAGATAGTCCCGATCGAAATCCGGATCTTCCGAATCGACATGCAACCAGAAAAGTCGCTCACGGCCGAAAACGATGTTCAGTTGCGAATGGCCGATGACGGGCCGCCCGGCCTCGGTGCAGAAGCGATGCGCGGCAACGATCCAGTTGAAGCTCCAGAGATCGTCCGCATCGAGGAACGTGACATATTTCCCCGACGCAAGCATGGCGCCGTGGTTGCGTGCCAGCCCCGGATCGCCGAAATCGGTCGAAACGACCTTCGCGCCCCAGCGGTCCACATCGGCGAACATGGTTCGGGTGAGCGCATCCGGACGATCGAGAATGATGATCGGCTCGACTGAAATGCCATGATCGTTCGCATGGTCGATCGCTTCGCGAAAGCTCGTGATCGAAGGACCGCTCAGCAAACCTTCGCGATGGCCCGTCATGATTGCGGAAACTTGCATCAGGCACTCACCTCTTTATTCAAAACTTCCGAAATCTGCTCGACGTACGCAGGCATGCTGTGCCTGCCGCGTGCCCGCTCGCGCAGCCGCTGTGCACGCGCGACACGCTCCCTCGGCGCGGCCAGCGCGGCGCGAATCACCTTGACATAGGCGTCGACGCTACGCACGTCCTCGACCGGCCAGCCGGTGTCGTCGTCGATCATCTCGGGTACGCCGCCCACCGAACTGGCCACGATGCTCACGCCGCGATGCGCGAGTTCGATCAGGATGGTCGGCATGCCTTCCCATTCGGACGTGAAGAGCCACAAATCGGCGTCCCCCAGCGGCAACTCGTCATACGACGAAAAGCCGTCGTTCAAGATCAGGTTGCCGGGCGAGCGGCTGTGATCCGGCGGCGCGTCGAGCAACGCCGTGCCCCAGCACAGAAAATCTGCGTCAGGTATCCGGTGCGCGATCTCCTGAACAAGATCGAACCGCTTCTGTCGATCGAGACGACCTGCCCACAGGATCTTCCAGCGGCGACGCTTGTTCGCGCCCGCGAGACTTTCCTCGGTTTTGGTCGGACCATCGGGAAGCTGTCCGCGCGACGGCGAGAACAGTGGAACGATGCGCTCCGCAATCGGCGGAGGCAAGTTGTAGATCTTCGTCAGCTCGTTCTTCAAGTAAATCGTATCCGTGAACACCGCGCGCAGGCTATTCGCGGTCTCGGGGAAGAATTCGCTCGGGTAGCCGACACGATACCCGCTTGCCGTCTGATCCCAGCAGAACAGGTACGAATACAAATTGATGCTTTCGGATAGCCGCACGCCGAATCGCGCCATCGTATCCCAGCACAGCCGGCTGTTGACGTTGATCACGCGTGACGGCGCCAGTCCCATGAAAACGCCATAGATCAGGGCCTGCGCGTCGATCGACGGCAGGCTTCGGAACACGCGTGATGCGTCGACCACGTCCACACCCGCCGGCACCCATTCCGGTCGATCGAAATTCGGCTGGTCGGTGCGAATCAGCAGCACGGACTCGTCCGGGCGCGCGAGCCGTACCGCCTCGCAGATCTGGCACGCGACCAGGTCGGCACCGCCCGTACGGATCCACGGCACGCAAACGATCGTATCGTAATGGTCGCGCTCGAGGAGCGCACGCAGCGCCTTTCGCGCGAGATTTCGGGCGTCGTGAAACGGCGGCACCAGTACTTCGCCTATGTCGAGCACGTCGCCGAGAGCGGGCTCGATCTGCGACGCGCGCCGCATCGTCTCCGCGAAAGCCGCCGAATCAACAATGTCTCCGATGATCTGCGAATAGTACGGCACGCCTCGATACAGGTACCCGAACGGGCTACCGCTGCCACATGTCGATAGGAAATACTTCCAGTTATTGAGCCGCGACTCTTGATCCGTCATCGACACGGACAACTGCATCACGACCGGGCGCGGCCGTCGCGATACGCGACGCCCTTCGAACACCCCCCAGCGGATAAAATGCTCGAATGCCCAAATGTGCGCGGCGGCGATGTCCGGATACGTCTCGTTATAGTATTTCTCATCGAAATACCGTGTAGGAACGATCCGCCTGTCGAACCCTTCCCGGAGGAAATGCTGCAGCCCGGTCTCGCCGCGGTCCCGCAGCGTGAGACCGCGGTTGCGTGCGACGAGTTTGTAATGCTCGGTGCTGAACAAAGGCCCCGGGTCGATCTCGGTGTTCCATGCCGCCGTCAGAAACGCAATCAATCGCTCGACCGCGTCGTCGCTTTCCGCCGGAACACCCGGTTGTTCACCACCCGGCGAAAACAACGCGACCAGAATTGCAAACTTGTTGCGCCCGTACCGATCCCACCACGGCTGCGCGGCTGCGACAAGCCGCACGTATTGGCTCCACGTGTCGTCCGGCACGTCGGTCCGGCTGCCGTACAGCGGCTGCAACTCCGGTAGCGGCCAATGCCCGGCCGCGAGACCGCGGGATACGAAGATCGCGTACGGCGAACGCCCCATATCTTCTGGAGTCCGCACGATAAAATTTTCGTACCAGGCCGGATCGAAGAATGCGTTCGGCGCGCGGCCTTCCGCTTGGCCATTCCGGATGTAATGCAGCAACGGATTGATTCCCGTATGCGCGATGTCGGAATTGTGCCGGAGATACCACGACGCATCGAAGAATGCGCTCGGGCGACCGCCCTCGCGCCAACCACACTCGACATAGTGACGCAAGGGATCCATACCCTTTTCCGCCACGTCAGGACGATCGCGCAGGTAGGCCTCGCGATCGAACAGCCCCGATGCCTCGATCTCGCTGCATGCGTCGGCAAGCGAAGACTCGTCAATTGCCGCTTGCGGCGCTGATACAAGCCCCGATGGGGTGGAGATCGCGTAGCCCTTGGAACGGCCGATACGCAAGTAATGAACGAGCGGCCCGGCACTTGAGACACTCGCATCCGGATATTTACGCACGTACCATGCGCCGTCGAACTGTGGATTCGGATTACGTCCTTCCGCCCAGCCGTGTTCGAGATAATGCGCCAGCGGATCGACGCCGCTTGTCGCGACATCCGCGTTAGCGGCCACATACCAGTTCCGATCGAACATACCGGACTGTTCCACCAGCGCGTAATCAGTATGATCGGACGCGTTCTGCGTGCATGCCGTGCCTGGCATAAATCGACCTGCCAGTCGTTTGATTCTGGACAATCTCATCCCGGACTTCCCGTTGCTGCTCATCGTTCTTGCCAATCAGTTCGACGAACACCGCTTCACGCGCGATGCCGCCAACACATTCGACTCTCTATATATGCACTGTCCATGCGGCACTCGCCTGCCAAAGAACGCATGAACGGCATGGCGAAATGCCCGGCTCTCGCAGATGCAAAGGCCAGACAGAAAAGGCACGCCCCGTACTTCGCGCCCCCGCTGCCCGTTTTGGGTGAACGTCACCCGGTTTCGGGCCGCCGCCCGGACTTCTTGCTCGCCTCCGGATCAGCCGATTCAGTATCCCGCCAGCGTCATCGGCGACGCATGCGGAAACTCCCGGAAAAGCGCATCCCAACTGCTCACATGACCGTCCGTCGCATCTGACCACGGCGCAAACCGCTTGACCGTGCGGCAAACAAGGCGCGGGGACTCAAAGGTCCGCGCTTGTGCCGCATGTTCGGCGCTCAGCAGCGCAACGAGTGTGAACTCCTTCGCTCCATGCTTCCCGTCGAGCAACGCTTCGATGCGCGGCAATCGGTCCAGCACGTCGCCGCCATTGCAGGTATAGAAAAAGGCGATCCGGCTGCCGGCGCGCAAAGTCGTCCGGAATTTCTCGACCAGATGATCCAGCCGCGAACGGTTGGATCGGAATTCGTCACTGGCGCCGTCATTGACGCTGTCGAGTCGCTCTCCCAACCAGTGGAAATGGTAGTCGTAGAGCACGTCGCGAACGAGCGTGCCATTGCCCTCGAACCGCAGGTTCTCCGGAAGGCCAATGTCGGCGAAATCACACTCCAGAAGTTTCTCAAGCGCATCGGGCGGCGTCACGTTCCAGTTGAAGAAACTCGATCTATCTCTTCCCAGGGCGCGCCTAAACTGGAAGCCGGCCTCGCAATTGATGCCGAGTGATATGTAATGGTCGTACATTCAAGCGGTTCCATTGAATGCGCGCGCCGTCGACAAACTCAATCCGGCGGGCAAATGCAGCTGCCGCTTGGAAGCGAACCATTCGACCGTCTTTTGCAGACCGCTCGCGAGGTCCACTTCAGGTACCCAACCGAGTTCGTTGCGCGCGCGCGAAATGTCGAGCACGCTCACCGGCACATCGAAGCTGCGCCCGTGGCTATACTTGCGTTCGATCGTGCGGCCGAGAATCAGCTCGATCGCCACGATCAGATCGTTGAGCGACGTGCCGACCCCCGATCCGATGTTGAACAAGGTCTCGGCCCCGCGGTAACCAAGTGCGAGACGGAACGCACGCGCGACATCGGACACATACAGGTAATCACGCACCACCGTGCCATCACCCCAAATATCGATCAGTTCGCCGGACAGCGCGCGGTTGATGAATTCGCCGACGGCACCCTGCGCAACCCCCAGACGCTGCCCCCAGCCGTACGGGTTGGCCACCCGCAGCACGACCGTTTCCAGCCCGTACTGACGCCGGTAAAGCGCAAGATATTTTTCAATCGTCAGCTTCGCGATGCCATATGACACGAGCGGATCGGTTGGATGATCTTCGCGAATCGGCATGTGCTCGGGCATGCCGTAAACCGTTCCGCCGGACGACGCAAACACGATCCGCTTCACGCCGTGCTTCACCATCTGGTTGAGCAGATGCAGCGTGCCGCATACGTTCGACTGAATGTCGAGGATTGGGTCGTCGTTGGAGCTCTTCGGGAGAGTGGTCGAGACGAAATGGAACACCGCATCCACACCAGCAACGGCTCGTGCGATATCGCCCTGGTCTAGAAAATTGCCCGACATCCACTCGACGGACGATGGGGCGGTGCGGGGCTGTACGTCCGGCCGCTCGAATATCCGGACGGAATACCCGGCAGCGAGCAGCTCGTCGGCAACGGCGGCGCCAATGAAGCCGCCGCCCCCCAATAGCAAACAGTGCATGTTCTTATCGCTCGATACGTGAAAATCATTGATCGATCTAGCTGGCGCGTTGCTTCGCTAGCCCCGCCGAAACCGCCGCATCAAGCACAGACCATACCAGTCTTGCCTTTGCAACGACATCGCCCGGCATTGCTGCCGAAGAGAGGGTTAGCCCGATACGCGGCGCGTTTTGCTTGGTCATCACTAAGCAGTGGAGCATCCATTCTAATCGATGGTGCGCTGGAGCCCATATGCCGCAGAGTCTTTCATCGGCCCGATAATACGGGAGAAGGCGCAGAAATCTTCACATAGGAGTCCAATCCACTCCGGACCGGGGCCTACTTTAAAAGTGGATCACATTTTTCTTTCATTTTCACAACAGTATGCATTACACCGGCGACCAGCCGACCTGCACCGCTGCCCGATCAGCATTGCCGATTGCACTACACCTGCCGACGGGCAAGATATGACATTAATGTGACTCGCTGATTACGCGTGCTCGCCCATGCGTCGAAATTGTCGATCTGCGCGAACAATTCCGCAGTCGTGTCGTCGATATGCTCGACAAAATGGACAAGCGGCGCAACGGTATCGAGCGGGTCGTCCCGCAGCGACAGCGAAGCCTTCATCGCCCTGAAATGCCGGCCGAACGCCAGCATTCCGTCGATAATCTGTTGGGAAATATCGCGGTGATCTGCCATTGGTATGCGGCCAGGGTCCTCGATTGCACGAACCGGCTCGCCGATGCCTGGTTCGTAACCGATCACCGCGTCGTGCGGCGCCGAGAAAAACAGTTCGACCGCCACCCGGTTCGCATACACGTTCGCAAGGCGTGCAGGATCGAACGACGTGCGCGACAGCAATGCGCTCATCCGCATTGTCCGTTCGCGCGCACGAGTCTGCTCCGAGTCGTTCAGGCAGAAATAATAGCCGTGCAGTTCGATATCCATCAGTTCCTGCAATGCGCGTGCGAGCATCTCCTGCGCGGTGCCGTTCCAGCCGACGTCGACGACGGCGACCCGCATGCCCGGCCTGACGCCAAGTTCGACGAGATACTGGAACAAGCCACGGCGATTGCGACGGCAGACGCGCAAGATGTCCGCGCGGCACGCGCGCAGCAGGCCACGTACCTTATCGAGGTTGCGATCATCGACGACGACGTTCGCGCCGAGGTCGAGGTCGTTCATCACAGTGTCGGCGGGTGGCGTCACGCCAATTCGCTCAAACACCTCGATCGGCTGCAAGCCGTGCGCCCCAGCAATCAAGAAATCTGTCAGTTCATCGAAATTCGCTTCGTTTCCGGCGGCCGTCGCAAATGCGACGCGCGACCCCTTGAAGTACGAGAACGGCGGCAGCCCCTGCCCATCCAGCTCGCGCGCCATGCGCTCGAGCACGTACCCGTCGCGCGACACGAACAGCAGATGATCGATACGGTCGCGCCGCGCCTGACCAGCGATCCAGTCGAGGAACCCGACGGCGCCCGGCCCGCCGTAACGAAAGCCGAGATCGGCGAACGTGCCAACCAGCGGCCCGTCTGGAATGGCACGGGGCAACCCGCTTCCCAGCGACGCGAGCGGCGTCGATTGGCCAACCCTGCTCGCCATGACGGTATCGACGTAATGAAACGTCGAGAAGCCGCGCTCCTGCGCGCGGGTGATGTCCGACAACGGGTTGTCGCCAATATGCAGGATGCGCGATGGCGCAAGACCCAACTCCCGAGCAACGATGTCGAACAGCGCGCCGCGATCGCGCTTCGTCGCATTGCGCTCCGACGACACGAACACACCCGACGGACACAGACCATGGCGGCGAAACAGCTCATCGAAGAATGCGCGCGGCAGGTACATATCGGACGTGATCACGACCGGCTTGTTCGCGAGCGCAGTATTGAAGATCTCGATCAGGCGCGGATTCGGCACCGTGATGGTCAATTCGAGCTCGAGTTCGGCGTCGCGCAGCGTCGCGGCTGGTACGGCGACCGAGTCGAAGCACTCGTAGATCCCGTCGAGCGTGATCTCCTCGTCCCCGGCTTCGTGCATCCGTTGAAACGCGCGTTGCTGCGCCTGCTGGCGCAGCGTGCGGAAATTCGCAATGCCATACCTGTGTCCGAGCAGATCGAAGACGTCTTCCGGTTCGCGCAGCAAGCGCACAAATAGTGTGTCGAAAATATCGAACGAAACCGCCTCGGCCACAGCGATCGATTCTTGCAGCGGGGTCAGCGTCGGCGCATGCACGGCGTTATCCAGATTTCGGGTTTCCATGATCGGTCCTGGTCGCGCTTATGCCGCGGGAATCGCGAAGTTGACGTCCTGCTGATCCAGATTCGGACTGTGAAACGGATCGAACATGAAAAAGTCAGGATGCTTGAGGTACAGGCGTTCCTTATCACTCGCCAGGCGCTTGATTTTCTCTGTATTCGCGTCGTCGCGTCCACGGCTCAGCGACTCGTAATGGATCAGTTCAACACCCGGACAAACGACGTTGTACCAACCCGCCTTGACGAGGCGGAAGCACAGATCGACGTCGTTGTATGCAACGGGGAACGCCTCGTCGAATCCGCCGATCCGGTCGAACTTCTCGCGGCTCAGCATCAAGCACGCGCCGGTCACCCCGATCCAGTTGTACTCGAGCAAGTTCCGGGCAAAGTAGCAAGGAGAATCGGCATCTTGAAACAGGAACGCGTGATTCGGACCATCCGCGAGATTCACGAGTCCGACGTGCTGTACTTGGCGCCCGCGTGGATAGATTAATTTCGCGCCAACCGCTCCAATGTGATTGAGCTGCGCATATCCGAGCATGTCGGAAAGCCACGTTTCAGTGACAACCTCCGTATCGTCGTTCAGAAATACCAGAAATTCACCGACCGATTCGCGGACACCCACATTATTGATTTCGGAATAGTTGAACGGCACATCGTGGCGAATCACTTTCACACTTTGCATCCGGGCCATGTCTTCAAACACCCGTAGCGTGTCAATATCCGTCGAGCCGTTGTCGATCAGTACAATCTCAAAATTGTGGTATGTGGACTTGGCCCGGATAGACTCGACACATCGCTTCAGCACATCGCCGTTGTTCTTACTCGGAATGACGATCGAGATGGTCGGTTCGCCCTCGTACGCATAGCGTGTGCGGAAATACCCGGGCAACTGCGGCACCGGCTCCATCGTTCCCTTCAAGCCGCGCCGTTCGATTGCGGCCTCGCGGGCACGACGCCCTGCATCAACCGCATACGGTTTCGCATTTAGGTCGGAGGCAACGGACGCGGGAATCACACGCCAGTGATAAAGCACCTTCCGGATATGACTGATCTTGTTCGCCTGCTCCGAGAGGCGCAACACGAAGTCCCAGTCCTGACTACCGTCGAACTCTGAGCGCAAGCCACCGACGCGTTGCTGTAGCGACCTGCGCACGCACGATACGTGGCACGTATACATCGTGCTCATTATCGTGTCTGGAGACCAGTCCGGCTTGAAGAATGGCTGGCCGTACGTCCCGTCCGTCTCGATCTTGTCCTCGTCGCTATACAAGAAGTCAGGATCCTCCGCCGCGATGCATTTAGCGAGCTCGAACAGGCAGTCGCACGTCAGTTCGTCGTCGTGATCGAAAAACACGATGTAGTCGCCCTGCGCCGCGTCGAGACCCGCACTGGTCGCGCCCGAGATGCCGCGGTTATCATCGAGCAGAATGATCTTGACGCGCGGGTCGTCGAGCTTTGCGAGGCGCTCGCGAACAACCGGTGACGGACTCTTGTCATCGACCAGCACCAGTTCCCAGTGCGGATACCACTGCGCGAGCACCGAACCGATCATGGCGTCGAACAGGTCAGACGGTGTGTTGTAGAGCGGCACGACGATCGAGAACTTCGGCCGCACAGTGAGCGCGGCGATGCGTGCATCGATGTCGTCGGGCTTGCGTGGCGGGACGTATACGTAGCCGCCTGCCGTGCCGGAGAGGTCGTACCGTCCGCCGCGCGCGCCTGCGTTGCTCCCGTCTGCCGGCGTATACACGAGATACTGACCGTCCGGATAGCGTACGCGGTTGGGGACGTTGCCGTACGCTTCGGCCGCCGCATGTCTCGCACGCAGGAAACGCAGACGCGCCGGCATGCGGTGCGGTGTCGCGACCCACCATGCGGCCTTCAGCGCCTTGCGCCCGGCGCTGCGCATGCCGGGCGGCATCGCTAAAGCGATCGCGCGCGCCTTGATGAGCGCGCGCCAGATCGTGCTGTGCTGTACGCTGCTCAGCTCGCGCTCGCTTCGCTCCGCGCGAGCCTGCCATTCCCGCTGGCGGGATTGCGCATTCGACAGGTCGCCTCTCAGGCCTTCGACGAGCGACTCAAGCTCACCCAGGCTACCGGTCAGTTCCGCACCGCGCTCACAGTCGGGCTGCTGCGACGGCAACTGCGCACGACCACGCGCGACATCCTTGATCGCATCGACGCGCGCGGCACTGCGGCCGATGACGCCCTGTTGCTCGCGCATCGCTTCCGACTGCTCCGCCACCCGTGCGGCCAGTTGCTGCCCCTCTTGCGCATGCTGTGTGATCTCGCCAGCCTGACGCTGAATTTCGCGTTGCAAACGCGTCAGGGCATCGTCAAGCTCGCCGATCCGTCCGTGCGCGAGCTCGAGCTGATAGCGCGCCGACACGGTCGCTCCGAGCGTCGCGTAGGCCTGCCGAATCGCAGCGTGATCGCCCTGCGGCGCATCGAACAGCGGTCGCACGCGCACCGGAATCTCGCGCCCGGGGCACAGCACACCGAGTCCGTGACCATGCAGAAATTCGAACGACGGGTGCCGGGTGCGGATTTCCTCCCAGAAGCGCCACACGCCGAAATCCCGCTCTCGCACATTGATGTCATGAAAGATCACGATCGCGCGTTCGGACAACTTGGGCATCCAGCTCGAATAGTCCTCGACCACATCGTCGTACCGATGGCGCCCGTCGATATGGAGCACATCGATCGACCCGTCGCCAAACGAAGGCAGCGCTTCGCTGAAGCGGGCACGGATCAGGCGCGAGAATGCGCTGTATTCGCGCGACTGAAGCGCGCTGAGCGTGGCGAACACGCGCTCGTCGTAGAGGCCCGCATGCTCGTCACCCTGCCACGTATCAATCGCATAGCACGCGGTTGGCAGACGGAGTTGCTGCACCGCCTGGCAAAACGCCAGGAACGAGAAGCCGGCATGCGTGCCGAGTTCGACGACCGTACGCGGCTCGACGGCCTGGACGAGCCAGAACGCAAACGGCGCATGCTCGTGCCACGCCGATTCGACAAGGTGACGCGGCACCCAGAACGACGCAGGCGAAATACACGCCAGCAAGGTCTGGGACTCTACAACTTCGCGGTGATCGGGTAACGTATCTTTTTGCATTGCTTGACATCACGGACAGAGTTTCACGACGCCCACCGGGCACGACCAAGGCACAACGACGGTTCGCCCCCGTCGCCCGGCAGGGCGATCAGCCCCCCGTCTCCGCTTCGTAGGCCGACAGCACTTCCTCGACCTCACCGAACGCGCGAACCTGCCCGCGCTCCATCCACAGCACCTTGTTACACACCTTCCGAATCTCGCTATTCGCGTGCATTGCGAGCACGACGATCTCGGCACGGCTATGCAGATCGGCGAGACGCCGTTCGGCCTTGTGCATGAAGGACGCGTCGCCCACACCCATCACTTCGTCGAGCAGCAGGATTTCCGCATCCACCGCGGTCGACACGGCAAATGCGAGACGGACCTTCATCCCGCTCGAGTAGGTCCGCATCGGCAGATCGAGATAGTCGCCCAGCTCGCTGAAGTCGGCGATCTCCTGCTGTTTCGCGCGAATCTCCGCATCGGCCATGCCGAGCAACAGGCCGCGCAGGCGAATGTTCTGCATGCCCGTCGAGTTCTCATCCATGCCAAGGCCGATGTCGAGCAACGGCACCGCCTTGCCTTCACGGACGATCGATCCGGACGTCGGCGGATAGATTCCCGCCATCGTGCGCAGAAGCGTCGACTTTCCGGCGCCGTTGTGTCCGATGAGTCCGATCCGGTCACCGCTTTCGAAGCGCACGCTCACGTGATCCAGCGCGCGTACGACGATCACGCCATCGGTATCCTCGGCGATCCGGTTGCGCCGTCCCATACGCATCACCTGCTGCTTCAGCGAGCGGCCTTTCACGTCGTAGATCGGCAAGTCGAGCGTTGCCTCTTTCAATTCGATAAATGCCATGGCCTCGCCCCATCAAACCCAGTACGGAATACGCTTCAGAAAACGGCCGGTCAACGACAGCGCCAGCGGCCAACCCACGACGATCATGCCGATCGTGACTGCCCACGTCGTCGCGTCGGGCGCCTGCCCGATCAGCGGCTCACGCACGACGTTGAGTAGATACGCAAGCGGGTTCCATTCGACGATGAACGAAAAGCGCTTGAGCGAGTCGGGCCGATAGATGATCGGCGTCACGTAGAAGGCAACCTGTAGTAGCGCGCCGATGATCTGCGGCAGATCGCGGAAGCGCGCGGACAGCAGGCCCACGACCATCGTGAGCCACATTGCATTCAGGATGTAGATCAGAAGCCCCGGGATGAAAAGCGGCAGCGTCTGCCAACTCTTCACGCCAAACAGCACGAGCAGCAAAACGATGATCACGAAGTTATGCATCAGCACGACGAGATTGCGCCAGACCACCTGCAGCACAAAGACCAGCTTCGGCGTCGACGCCTGGCGAATATACGAACCGCTGCTGATATAGGAGATGCAGCCCTCCTGGATCGTGTTTGAAAACATCGACCACATCACGAGGCTCGTTGCCAGGAACGGGAGATAGTCGCCCATCTTCTGCCCGAACAGCGTGCCGTAGACGACGCCGATCGAACCGATGATCACGCCCATGCTGATGGTCAGCCAGAACGGGCCAAGTCGCGAGCGAGCGTAGCGCTGCCGGATTTCGAGCCAGCCGAGCAGCGTCCACAACCGCCAGGACGCAATGCTCTGTTTGAGGTCAGCAAGTGAAAGAGTCAGCATGCAAGCTTTCTAATTGAGTGAAGATTGAAAAACAGCGTCCGGTGCGCGTCACAGCGCGCCGGTACGACCGGTCAGTCCGTGCCAGATCCCCAGCAGCGACAGCCGCAGGTGCGCGAGGCGAGGTTGCATGAACAGCGCGTAGATCGCAAGCCGGACCGGCATCTTGACGAGCTCCGTCGACTTCCAGCTCCACGGCACATAGGCGCGCCGGATCAGCGCGATCGCATTGCGGAACAGATAATAATGCCGAACCGGGCCGTGGCCGGGATAGCTTCGCCCGAAAACCTTGACCGGCTCGCCGCCCAGCTCGTGCATCAGCCGCAACGCCGGCGCGCCGAGCACGGAATAGCCTTTCGACCGCGCCCGGACACACCATTCGAGATCGACGAAGTCGATGAACAGCGCGTCGTCCATCGGACCGATGTCACGCCACACGTCGAGATTCACGCACGATCCTGACGTAATCAGGAAGTCGACATCGATCGGTTGCACCCCTTCCGGCTGAACGCGCCGCAGCTTCAGGTAGCCGAAGCGGACGAACGGTGCAACCCCGCCCAGTCGAGCATCCTCGTACGCAGGCCCAATCAGCGCAACGCGACGACTGCGCATGCGCTCGGCTGCCAGCGTCCGGGGCAACTCAACCAGCAATTCGTCCGAGGGCTCGCTGTCCTGATCGAACAGCAATGCCGACCGGCAACCCGTCGCGATCAGTCGTTCGATGCCCTGGTTGAGCGCCGTCGCAATGCCGAGGTTCGCGCCGTTCGCGATGTAGTTGACGCGTGCGTCGAGCCCAAGCGCAGCCGGCGTGGACACGCTCTCCGTGTTGTCGACCACGACGCACGGCCACACTTTGGCAAGTCGATTCGCGCGCGCCACGCAACCGTGATCCGGTCGATAGAACACGATCACGACACCGGTGCGCTCCTGATGCGGGGGCTGCTGGTCCAAGTTACTCACTCAGGCACAGCTTCAGCGCATCGGCCCAGTCCGGCAACCGCAGCCCGAACGCTTCGGTCAGCTTGTCGTGCGACAGTCGGGAATTGGACGGGCGCTTGGCAGGCACCGGATAGTCGCTAGCCGGAATCGGCACGACCTTGGGCGCACGCTCGCCCAACGCATTCGCGAAGATGGCTTCGGCAAAACCGTGCCACGAAGTCGCACCGGCCGACGTGAAGTGGTAGACGCCGGAACGCCGCGCCCACCAGTCCGTGCCATCGGCGGCCAGCGCTTGGGCCACGATGTGCGACGTTGCCGTTGCAATGGTTTTTGACCACGTGGGTGCACCGATCTGGTCCGCGACCACGCGTAGCTCCGGACGCTCGCTGCCGAGCTTCAGCATCGTCAGCAGGAAGTTCTTGCCGCGCCGCCCGTACACCCAGCTCGTACGCAGGATCAGATGCGCGCAGCCGGCTGCCGCGATGGCCTGCTCGCCCTCGAGCTTGGTCAACCCGTACACGTTCTGCGGGTTGGTCGCGTCCGTTTCGACGTAGGCGCCCTCTTTGGTGCCGTCGAACACGTAGTCGGTCGAATAATGAACCAGCGCCGCACCAATGCGGGCCGCTTCCTCCGCAAACGCGCGCGGCACATCGGCGTTCAGTCGACGCGCGGCATCGACGTCCGTCTCCGCCTTGTCGACCGCCGTATACGCGGCCGGATTCACGATGATCGACGGCTTGAGCTCGCGAACGATGCCGCGCACCCGATCGAGATCGGTCAGATCGAGCATCGAACGGTCGCATGCCACCACGCGCCCCAGGCCTTGCAGCGAGCGAAGCAGTTCGAACCCGACCTGCCCGTTCACACCCGTCACGAGAATCGTCGGTTCAGGTTTCACACCCACCTCACGCATAGACTTCGGCTTCGCTCAAACGCTTGCCGGCCGCATCCTTCGCGGCCAGCAGCGGCTCGAAATCGATCGGCCACTCGATCCCGATTTCGGGATCGTTCCACACGATGCTGCGCTCGTGCTCGGGGAACCAGTAGTCGGTCGTCTTGTAGAGGAACTGCGCGGCCTCCGACAGCACGACGAATCCGTGCGCAAAGCCGGGCGGTACCCACAGTTGCTTGTGGTTGTCGTTCGACAGCACCACGCCGACCCACTTGCCGAAGTTCGGCGAGCGCTTGCGAATATCGACCGCGACGTCGAACACCTCGCCCTCGACGACGCGCACGAGCTTGCCCTGCGCGTGCTGGATCTGGTAGTGCAGCCCGCGCAGCACGCCCTTCGACGAGCGCGAATGGTTGTCCTGCACGAATTCGATGCCGGGTTCGACCTGCTCGGCGAATTCCTTCCCGTTGAAGCTCTCGTAGAAGAACCCGCGTGCATCGCCGAACACCTTCGGCTCAATGATCTTAACTTCGGGCAGCGCCGTCGCCGTTACTTGGATGGCCATGCGACTTGATCCGTGAGAAGGTTCTTGAGGTACTGCCCGTACGCGTTCTTCGCGAGCGGTTGTGCAAGCTTCAGCACCTGCTCCGCGTCGATCCAGCTGCGTCGGTAGGCAATCTCTTCCGGGCACGCGACCACGAGACCCTGCCGCTTCTGCAGCGTCGCGATGAAGCTGGCCGCCTCGATCAGCGAATCGTGCGTGCCGGTATCGAGCCACGCGTAACCGCGCCCCATGATCTCGACGTTGAGCGCACCGTCGGCGAGATACCGCGAATTGACGTCGGTGATTTCCAGCTCGCCGCGCGGCGACGGCTTGATGTCGGCCGCGATGTCGCACACGCGGTTGTCATAGAAGTACAGCCCCGTCACCGCGTAGTTCGAACGCGGCTTCGCCGGCTTCTCTTCGATCGACAGCGCGCGGAACGACTTGTCGAACTCGACGACGCCATAACGCTCCGGATCGTGCACGTGGTACGCGAACACCGTCGCACCGCTTTCCTGCGCGTGCGCACGCTCGAGCTGCTTGGCGAGATCGTGGCCGTAGAAGATGTTGTCGCCGAGGATCAGCGCCGACGGATCGTTCCCGACGAACTCCTTGCCGATGATGAACGCCTGCGCGAGGCCGTCGGGCGACGGCTGCACCGCGTACTGGATGTTCATGCCCCACTGGCTGCCGTCGCCGAGCATCGACTCGAAGCGCGGCGTGTCCTGCGGTGTCGAAATGATCAGTACGTCACGAATGCCCGCGACCATCAGCGTCGACAGCGGGTAGTAGATCATCGGCTTGTCGTACACCGGCAGCAGCTGCTTCGATACGACGTGGGTAATCGGATACAGCCGCGTACCGGAACCGCCTGCGAGAATGATGCCTTTACGTGCCATCGTCTCTCTCCTCAAGCGCGTTTCGCGTAGTTGGTCTCGACCCACTTGCGGTACTCGCCCGATGCCACTTCGTCGGCCCAGACCTGGTTGTCCAGATACCAGTCGACGGTCTTCGCGAGGCCGGTCTCGAACGTTTCCGTGGGCTTCCAGCCGAGCTCGCGCTCGAGCTTGCGTGCATCGATCGCATAACGGCGATCGTGGCCCGGGCGATCCGTCACGTAGGTGATCTGGTCGCGATACGAACCGGCCGCCTTCGGGCGCGCCTTGTCGAGCAGGTCGCACAGCGTATGCACGACCTCGAGGTTCTTCTTTTCGTTCCAGCCGCCAACGTTGTACGTCTCGCCAGGCACGCCACGCGCCAGCACTTCACGGATCGCGCTGCAATGGTCGCCGACATACAGCCAGTCGCGCACGTTCTGACCGTCGCCGTACACCGGCAGCGGCTTGCCGGCGAGCGCATTCGCGATCATCAGCGGGATCAGCTTCTCGGGGAACTGGTACGGGCCGTAGTTGTTCGAACAGTTCGTCGTCAGCGTCGGCAGGCCGTACGTATGATGGTACGCGCGCACCAGGTGGTCCGAACCGGCCTTCGTCGCGGAATACGGGCTGTTCGGTGCGTACGGCGTGGTTTCGGAGAATTGCGGGTCGGTCGCCGACAGCGAGCCGAACACCTCGTCGGTCGACACGTGCAGGAAGCGGAACGACGCCTTGTCGGTGTCATTCAGGCCATTCCAGTATTGGCGGGCCGCCTCCAGCAGCGTGAACGTGCCGACAACGTTGGTCTGCACGAAATCGGCCGGGCCGTGGATCGAGCGGTCGACGTGGCTTTCGGCGGCGAAGTGCAGCACCGCGCGCGGCTTGTGCTCGGCGAACAGTGCATCGAGCGCGGTACGATCGCAGATATCGACGCGCGCGAACACGTGCTTCGGATTGCCATCCAGCGACTGCAGCGTACGGAGGTTGCCTGCATAGGTCAGCTTGTCAACGTTGAGCACGGCTTCATCGGATTCTCGCAGCCAGTCGAGTACAAAATTAGCACCGATGAAACCTGCACCGCCCGTAACCAGAATCATGGAGTTCCCTCTAACAATTCGCAGCAAACACCGTCAGGTGCCGCCTGTATCAAATTCGCAAGTATTTGTGTTTGTCACATCCAACCGGGAATTTTAACCGGTCGACATGGCCGCCAAAGTCATGAAATGCTAATTTTGTTCGGGAAAACGACAATTATAGGGAGCCGCGCCTCGCAAAAGCCATGCCGCTAACAACTTGATACAGCGCTACGAACCTCTATGTGACATATAGATTCATGCCAAATCAACGAACTTTCGCGGAATGAACGTTGCGCCGCACGGCATCGGACGGATTATTCTTCTCGCACACCCGAAATTTGTAACATTCACGCTTTCATGACCCGTACCCCAATCGCCATCGGCGACATCCAAGGCTGTCATTCCGCTTTCCAGTCGCTGCTCGAAAAGCTTTCGGCCCCCGCCGACACACCGCTATGGATCGCCGGCGACATCGTCAACCGCGGGCCCGACTCCCTCGCCGCGCTGCGCGCCCTCGTCGACCTCGGCCCGCGCGCGACCGTCGTCCTCGGCAATCACGATCTTCACCTGCTCGCGGTGTCCGCCGGCATTCGCACCGAACGCCCCGGCGACACGATCGGCGAAATCCTCGATGCGCCCGACGCGGACGCGCTGCTCGACTGGGTGCGCCACCTCCCGTTCGCGCACTTCGAGGACGGCAAGCTGCTCGTCCACGCGGGCGTACTGCCGCAATGGGACACAACGCTAACGCTCGAACTCGCTGACGAACTGCAGCGCGCGCTGCGCGCCCCCGACTGGCGTGAAACGCTGCAAGGCTTGTACGGCAACGAGCCAAATCAATGGAGTCCGAACCTGAAAAAACGCGACCGGATGCGCGTCGCGTTCAACGCGTTCACGCGCCTGCGCTTCTGCACGCCCGACGGCGCGATGGAGTTCAAGGCAAACGGCGGCCCCGAAAGCGCGCCGCCCGGCTACCTGCCGTGGTTCGACGTGCCGGGCCGCCGCACCGAAGAAGTGACGGTCGTGTTCGGCCACTGGGCCGCGCTCGGCCTGATGCTGCGCGACAACGTCGTCGCGCTGGATTCGGGATGCGTGTGGGGAAATCAGCTGTCGGCCGTGCGACTGGCTGCCGACCCGGCGCAGCGCACGGTCACGCAGGTGCAGTGCGAAGCATGCCGCACACCGGGCGGCGAATAGCCCGCCCGCGAGACGCGCGAACGAAACGGCGCGTCAGCCCTCGCGCCCCGGCACCGGCTCCTCGGCCGCCGCATCGCCCGCCGCACCGGCGCCGACTTCGGTTGCCGGATACGCATGTTTCTCCAGCTCCACCAGCGACTCGGGCGACGGCTTGCCGACCTTCGCCTGCAGCCTCTCGAGCGCGGCCGCGATCGCATCACGGGCCGCCGCGGAAGTCGTGCGACGATCACCGCCCGGCGGAATCGGCTCGCATACGTACAAATGCGCAACGAGCGGCCCGCCGCGCAACACCATGTCGAGCGACATCCCGAGCGACAACTCGCCCGTATAGGCCGGCGCGACCGACTGCCGCTGCCGCGCGTCCTCGTACATCAGGCAGATCGGCTGCACCGCGCAACCGGCCGACACCGCGGCCTGGAACAGGTTCGCATGGAACGGCAGCAGCGCCTGCCCGTCCGACGTCGTGCCCTCCGGAAACACGCACATCACGCCGCCGTTGCGCAACCGGTCGGCCATCTCGTGCATGACCCGCATCGCCTCGGTGCGCTTCTCGCGCTGCAGGAACACGGTGTCGAGCTTCTCGGCCAGCCAGCCGACCACCGGCCACTGCCGCACCTCGGCCTTCGACACGAACGGCGTCGGCCGCCACGCGTTGACCGTATAGATGTCGAGCCACGACACGTGGTTGCCGACGACGAGCGCGCCCGCGTCGAGGCGTGCGCCATCGTTGTGGACGACGAGGCGCATCCCGCAGATCCGCAGCAGCTTGACCGACCAGCGGCGCGTGAGCTCGACGCGCCGCGCGGGGCTCACGTGCGAAAAGCGCAGCGCGACGATCGCCATGCCGCGCAGCAGGTGAAAGACGAGACGCAGCTTGCGAAGAGCGGTCATGGCGAAGATCCGGCTGGGTTCAATGACGCTCGAACGCGACCCGCCCCGCCACGAGCGTCGCACGCACGCAGGCCGGCAGTTCGTAGCCGAGGAACGGCGAGTTGTGGCCCTGGCTCTTCAGCGCGCGCGGCTCGACGCGCCAGTGCCCGCGCGGGTCGAACACGCACAGGTCGGCCACGCCGCCTTCGGCCAGGCGGCCTGCCGGCAACTGCAGCACGTCGGCCGGTGCGGCCGTGATGCGGCGCAGCGCCTGCGCGAGCGGCGTGTTCGTTTCATCGGCCCACTTCACCGTGAGCGACAGCAGCAGTTCGAGCCCCGTCGCGCCCGGCGTCGCTTCGGCGAACGGCAGCAGCTTCTCGTCGTCGTCGACCGGCGTGTGATCGGAGCAGATCGCGTCGATCGTGCCGTCGGCGAGCGCCGCACGGATCGCTTCGCGATCGCGCTCGCCGCGCAGCGGCGGGTCCAACCGGAACTGCGAATCGAAGTAGCCGATGTCGACGTCGATCAGGTGCAGATGGTTCACGCCGACGTCGCACGTCACGGGCAGCCCCTCGGCCTTCGCCTCGCGCACGAGCGCGAGGCCGGCCGCCGACGACAGGCGGGCGAGGTGCACGCGCGCGCCCGTCACCCGCATCAGTTCGAAGATCGTGTGCAGCGCGATCGTCTCGGCCGCGACCGGCACGCCGGACAGCCCGAGCCGCGACGCGAGCGCGCCGCTCGCGGCGACGCCACCACGGCCGATGAACGCGTCGAGCGGCCGCAGCCACGTCGTATAACCGTAGGTGCTCGCGTACTGCAGCGCGCGCAGCAGCACCTGCGTGTCGCGCACCGGCACGTTCGCGTGCGTGAAGCCGACACAGCCCGATTCGGTCAGCGCGACCATCTCGGTGATCACTTCGCCCTTGAGGCCGACGGTGAGCGCGCCGAGCGGATGGACGTTCGCCTGGTGCAGGTTGCCGGCACGGAACTTGAGCATCTCGACGAGGCCCGCCTCATCGAGCACGGGGTCGGTGTCCGGCGGGCACACGAGCGTCGTGACGCCGCCCGCGACGGCCGCGGCCATCTCGGACGCGAGCGTCGCCTTGTGCTCGTAGCCGGGCTCGCGCAGCCGCGCGCACAGGTCGACGAGACCGGGCGCGACGATCAGGCCCGCCGCGTCGATCGTCTTCTCCGCGTTGAATCCGGCCGGCGCGGTGCCGAGTGCGGCGATCTTTCCGTCCGCGACGAATACGTCGGCCTGCCGTTCGGTACCGGCGACCGGGTCGATCAGCGTGCCGCCTTGGATATGAATCTTCATGCGCTGTCTGTGAATGCGTTGATTGCGTGAATAAGGATGCGCGAATGCGGGCTCAGTCGCTGTTGCCGGCGACGATGCCCATCACCGCCATCCGCACGGCGATACCGAACGTGACCTGGTTGAGGATCACCGACTGCGGACCGTCGGCGACCTGCGAGTCGATCTCGACGCCGCGGTTCATCGGGCCCGGGTGCATCACGATCGCGTCGGGCGCGGCGAGCGCGAGGCGCTCGGGCGTCAGGCCCCAGGTCTTGAAGTACTCCTGCGCGGACGGCAGCAGCGCGCCGCTCATCCGCTCGTTCTGCAGGCGCAGCATGATGATCACGTCGACGCCCTTCAGCCCTTCGTCGAGGTTGTGGAACACCTTCACGCCCATCTGCTCGAGACCGCCCGGCAGCAGCGTGCGCGGGCCGATCGCGCGCACTTCCGGCACGCCGAGCGTGGTGAGTGCGTGGATGTCCGAGCGCGCGACGCGCGAATGCAGGATGTCGCCAACGATCGCCACGCGCAGCTTCGTGAAGTCGCGCTTGTAATGACGGATCGTGTACATGTCGAGCAGGCCCTGCGTCGGGTGCGCATGACGGCCGTCGCCGGCGTTGATCACGTGCACGTGCGGCGCGCAGTGCTCGGCGATCAGGTACGGCGCGCCGCTCGACGCGTGGCGCACGACGAACAGGTCGGCATGCATCGCCGACAGGTTGTTGATCGTGTCGAGCAGCGACTCGCCCTTGCTCGTCGACGACGCGTTGATGTTCAGGTTCAGCACGTCGGCCGACAGGCGCGTCGCGGCGATCTCGAAGGTCGTGCGCGTGCGCGTCGAGTTCTCGAAGAACAGGTTGAACACCGACTTGCCGCGCAGGAGCGGCACCTTCTTCACCTCGCGATCCGTCACGCTGACGAACTGCTCGGCCGTATCGAGAATGTGGTTGACGATCGAGCGCGGCAGGCCCTCGATCGACAACAGGTGTTTCAGCTCGCCGTTTTTCGTGAGCTGCGGGTTGCCCTTCAGGAAACCGTAGCGGAACCGCTCGGGGCTCGCGGCCGCAGCGGGATTGCCGGTGCGGCCAGTGGTGTCGGTGGTCATGGTGTGCGTGATTCCAACTATGCAAACGGGCCGCGGTACGAACCGGCGGCCCGGGATACGGTTTCGCGGTTCGGTCAGGCGCCGTGCGCCTCGATGTGCAGCGTGAGCTGCGCGGCTTCGTCGCGCGCGAGCACGAGCGTCGCATCGGCCGGCACGTCGAGCGTGCCGCCCGCGAAGCGCGCGGCGACCGGCAGCTCGCGGCCGCCGCGATCGGCGAGCACCGCAAGCTCGACCGCGGCCGGACGGCCGTAGTCGAACAGTTCGTTGAGCGCGGCGCGCACGGTGCGGCCGGTGTAGAGCACGTCGTCGACGAGCACGATGCGTGCGCCATCGACCTCGAACGGCAGCGACGTGGGGCTCGCCTGGCTGTGCAGCCCCTTCTTCGCGTAATCGTCGCGGTGCAGCGCGACGTTCACGACGCCGAACCCCGGCGCGCCGAGATCGCGCGCGAGGCGCTCGGCGAGCCACGCGCCGCCGCTGTGAATGCCGGCGAGCCGCGGGCCGCCCGGCTCGGCAAATGCCGTGCCATATGCGTCGCGGATCTGATCGAGCAGGACGCGGTAGAGCGCGTCGGCGTCAATGGTGCTCATGGTCGGACAATTGATCGAGATACTGTTGAAGGATCACGCGCGCGGCCTCGGCATCGAGCATCTCGGCGCGTGCGCGCCCGCGCACGTTGCGCTCGCGCAGCCCGGCCTCGGCCTCGACCGACGAATAGCGTTCGTCGACCCACGTGACGGGCAGCCCGAAGCGGCCGTTCAGCTGGTTGCCGAAACGCTTGGCCTGCTGCGTCATCTCGTGCGGCGTGCCGTCCGGATGCATCGGCAGGCCGACGACGAGCGCGTCCGGCCGCCATTCGGCCAGCAGTTCGCCGACCGCCTTGAAACGGTGCTCGCGGTTCAGGTTGGGAATCACGACAAGGGCGCGGGCCGAGCGCGTCAGCGCATTGCCGATCGCGACGCCGATCCGCTTCTCGCCATAGTCGAAAGCCAGGAGCGTCGCATCACGCGCGCTCGCGCCACTCATGCGTGCCCTGCTTCGCCGGACAGCATCGACGAGCTGACGCCGAGCAGGCCGAGTGCGGCTTCGAAGCGCTCCTCGGCAGGCGTGTCGAACACGATGCGCGGATCGGCGGCCACGGTCAGCCAGCCGTTGCGGGAAATTTCTTCCTCGAGCTGCCCGGCGCCCCAGCCGGCATGGCCGAGCGTCAGCAGGAAGCGCTTCGGGCCGGTACCCGTCGCGACCGCCTCGAGCACGTCCTTCGACGTCGTCATCTCGAGCCCGCCCTCGACCGACATGGACGAGTTGTAGTTCGCGCCCTCGACCGGCTCGTGCAGCACGAAGCCGCGCTCGGTCTGGACCGGGCCGCCGAAGTACACGGGAATATGCAGGAGCGGCTCGATGTCGAGCTTCAGGTCGATGCGGCTGAACAGCGATTCGAGGTCGATGTCGGTGGGACGATTGATGACGAGGCCAAGCGCACCGCGCTCGCTGTGATCGCAAAGGTAGACCACCGTTCCCGAAAACGTCGGATCCGCCATGTTCGGCATGGCGATCAGGAACTGGTTGGTGAGATTGATGCGATCGGAAGGCTTTGACATGGTTTGAATTTTAGCAAAGACGCCGCGACCTGACCGGGCCGCGATCAACAAGCAACGCCGCGCGACGCTGGCAACGACGCGCGCGGATCACATGGCACTCTAACACGCGCGCGGGTGCTATCGGCAGCGTGTTGCCGGCCCGCGCGGCAAGGGTTGCCGCCGCGGTCGCGCCCCGTTGCGTATCAGGTCCGGCCGAGCGCCTCGCCAAGCGCCTCGGACGCCGCGGTCAGGTCCGGCGGCGCCACCCCCGCGGCGATCTTCAGCAGCGCGCCGCGCAGCATGTCGGATGCGCGGCCGTGCGCAACGAGCCCGCCGCCGGCGAGCGGCACGCCGTGCGCGGCACGGCGCCACGCGAGCCCGAACGTATCGGCCAGCAGCGCCGCGTGACCGAGCCCGAGCGCGCATGCGGCCGTGCCGACCCGGTAGGCGGCCGCGGATGCGCGCCATGCGGCCCCCGCATCGGCCGCGGCCGGATCGATGGCCAGATCGGCCATCGACGCGTCGGCCGTCTGCAGGAAATCCTCATACGCATGCGCGTTGACGGTCACGACACCGAGCATGCGGGTGGGTGCCGCCGCGACCGCATCATGCTCGGCCCGCGCGGCGTCGGCTTCCCACAGCGCCTCGGACGCGGGCGTGCCGGCGACGTGCCAGTCCACGGTCAGTCCATAGTCGTGCAGCACGTCGACGAGCGCGACGTCTTCCGCGGCCGCACCGAACAACGCGAAATCGCGCCACAGCAGCGCGGCCGTCTCGCGCACGAGCGCCGGCGGCGCGCTGCGCCTGCCCTGCGCGTGCTCGCCGAGCAGCAGGTTGGTCCGCGCGAGGAAACGCTTCAGTTCGGGCGCGGCGCTGGCGCGCAGCGCGCGCAGGCACGCGGCGGCGAGCCGCCAGAAGTCGTACGGCGCGTCGTCGGCCAGCGCGGTCAGGGTCGTGTCGAGTTCGTCGAGCGCTCCGTCCGATGTGCCGTGCGGCGCGCGCAGCACGCCGAGCAGCGCCTGCTCGTAACGGGCCCGCGCCCGGCTCGCGAATGCGTCGGGCAGCGCACGCAGCGTCGCCGGCGGCATTGCGCGCCCGACGAGCGCCAGCACGTCGAGCGGCACGCTCGCGTGCAGGTCGGCCGCGCTTTGCGCGCGCAGCGCACGGAAATGGTCGAACAGGAGGGGCGAACAGGCTAGCTCGCGCAGATTGTGGCGCTCGACCGCCGCACGGAAATCGCGCAGCGCGAGGTGCCAGGCGGCGGCGGTCGGTTCGGCGGCCACGAGCGGCGTCGCGGCAGCCAGTTGCCCGGCGAAACGGGAGGCCGGCAGCCAGCCGGCCTCCGCCAGCACGGCGGCGGCGGCCGACAGCGGCGCGGCCGCGTCGTCGTGACGCTCGAATGCGTCGGCGGCCGCCGCGAGCCACGCGTCGGCCGCGGGCACAGCCCCGCCGCGCGGGTTGGGCAGTGCGTCAGGGTGGGGAACGTTCGCCGGATCGGACGTCATGGACACGCGCGCCTGTCATCGTCAAGTCGCTCGCGCCGGCCGCGGCGCGCAAGCGCCGGGCAACCGCGAGGCCGGAGCGGTGTGTCCGTGGGCCAAGGTCCGGTCAGATCTGGACCATCTCGAAGTCTTCCTTGCGAGCGCCGCATTCGGGGCACGTCCAGTTGATCGGGACGTCTTCCCAGCGCGTGCCCGGGGCGATGCCCTCTTCGGGCAGCCCGGCTTCTTCGTCATAAATCCAGCCACAAATCAGGCACATCCAGCTCTTGTATTCCATCTTAAGCCGCGTCGGGGAAAAGTCGGTAAATTCGGGAGCCATGATGGTACCGTGTCGGGGCCGGACTGCCTAGCAATCGCACTGGAGTACGGCGACTACGTTGCGCTGCGCTAAAAAATCCGTCGTGCGGGCCGGATTCCGCCGCATAATGGCTGGAAAGTGCGGCCTGCCGGGCAACACAGGGCCCAAACGCCCACTTCGCCTCGCCGTCCGCAGCTCCGTCGCTTCCCCGTTTTTTTCTTGCCCCATTTTTACATGTCCAGCAACGCCCCTCCGATCGTCCTCACCTTCGGCCTGTCCGATCCCACCGGCGGCTCCGGCCTCCAAGCCGATCTGATGACCCTGGCGAGCATGGGCTGTCACGGCGTGTCCGTCCTGACGGGCTATACCGTGCGCGACTCCGCCGCCTGCGACGAAGTGACCGGTCTCGATCCCGATGTCGTCGCCGCCCAGGCGCGCATGCTGCTCGAGGACATGCCGGTCGCCGCGTTCAAGATCGGCGCGGCGACGCGCGCGGAAGTCGTGAGCGCGATCGCCGAAGTGGTCGCCGACTACGACGGCGTGCCGCTCGTGCTCGCACCGGACTTCACGCTCGACGACGAGCACGTGCTCGCCGCCGACGACCTGCGCGAATCGATCGCCGACCTGCTCGCGCCACAGACGACGCTGCTGGTCGCCGACCACGCGACGCTGATCGCGCTCGCGCAGCCGGACGGCGATGCCGAGGCGCCGAATCTCGACGCAGCCGTGTCGCACCTGCTGTCGCAGGGCTGCGAGTACATCCTGTCGTCGGAGACGGGCTCGCACCGGCTGGTCAACACGCTGTACGGCGAGGAAGGCCAGCTTCGCGAAGACATGTGGGATCGCTCGCCGCACCGGTTGATGGGCATCACCGACACGCTGGGCGCGGCGATCGCGGCACTGCTCGCGAATGGCCAGGAGCCGCCCGAAGCGGTGCGCGAAGCGCAAGAATACCTGTACCAGGCCGTGCGCGACGCGTTCCGCCCCGGCATGGGCGCGCACCTGCCCGACCGGTTCTTCTGGGCCCGCAGCAACGATGATGCGGACACGCCGCCGGCCGTGAAGGCCGATCCGGTGCCGAGGACGTCGCACCGCCATTGAGTTGCCTGGGGCGGCCGGAGTTTGAGCGATCAAACGCCGGCCGCCCTTCTTGTCGTCTCAGCATTACACATCCCGCATCGGCCAATCGACGCTGATGCACGCAATACATCGACAACAACCCAACCGCCGGCTCGGAGCGACACCCTCCCAACGTTCGGTTTCCCGCCCTGCGCAGCCCAAGATTCGATCTGACGACCCGCGCGATCCCGCCCATTCACTTATCGCAACCGAATCCGCGTTCGGGCCTGCCCTACTTATATCGATTCTCGGCTGACCGATGGCCTGGCGTCGTACTTTTCAACGTCCAATCGCGCCGAAAATCGAACCGGTCCAATAGATTGGCCGCCAAGCGCAATGCTAGGGTTCATTTCATTCAATGTGACCGATGCAAAGGAGCATGCGATGGCGCAAGTCATTTTCCTGAAACTGACCGGTATCGGAGGCGAATCTCGAGATGCCGCTCATCCTGACGAAATCGAGGTATTGGCGTGGGATTGGTCCGCCGACCAGACATCTACCACGCGCTCAGGGACAGGCAGCATTGGAGGCAAGTGCACGGCCAACGATCCGACTATCGAGCATTATGTCGATCACGCATCGCCGATCCTCATGCTGCATTGCCTGAAAGGGAATCATATCGAGAACGCCGTTCTGGTCGCGCGCAAGGCTGGCGGCATCCCGCTCGAGTACCTGAAGATCACGCTGGATGACGTACTGATCACGCGAATCAATTCAGTCGCCAATTTCAACATGGCGCGACCACGAGAGGAAGTCCAACTCTCATTCGCCCGCATTCGGCAGGAGTATGTTGTTCAGAACGCCCGAGGTGGGAGCGGCGAAACGGTCGCGGCAGGATACGACATCAAAACCGGCAAAGCGACCTGAGAACCGGAGGCAGTCATGCTTTTCATTTCAAAGCAGGGCCATGTCGATGCCGAACGCGTGATCGTCAAAATATATTCATCCTTCGAACGAGGGCCGATGGAACACGTGAACGGAATCGTCGTCCATCAAACCGGAGGCGCCACTGTCTCGAGCACTTTCAATAGCTATAGCAACGCCGCGCACGTACCGAACGGCGCCCACTTCCTGATCGACAAGGATGGCACGATCTATCAGACCGCCTCTCTGAACAGAATCACCAATCACGTCGGCAAATTGCAGTCGCGTTGCATCACCACACTCAAGTGCCCGACTGCGGATCTCCGGGCGGCTAGGCGCGCGTATCAAACTGGTCCCGCTGCGTCCCATCGCCACGAATCCCGGAAAGCATTTCCGGATCGTTATCCGTCCAACTCGGACGCAATCGGAATCGAGCTTGTCGGCATGTACTACCCCGACGAGAAAACTGCGGAACTCGTCTACGAAAACGTCACTGCCGAACAGAATGCATCGCTCAAATGGCTGGTTCGCGAATTGTCGGAGACGCTGAACGTCGAGATGAGGGAGGTATATCGGCACCCGGAAGTCGGGCGCAAGAACGCAACCGAGGCTAGCACGGCACGCTGGGAGTAACGTCATGAATCTAGCCAGATGTGCTGCCGCGGTTGCGTTGTGCGTCCCGATCGCCATCTGCCAGGCCAGAGGGGTAAGTGCCGTGACAGTCGAGCAATCCGGCCAGACGTCGAACCCGGACGATCCACTCTCAAAGCAGGCGTGCAGGAACTTCACACCAACCGTCGATCAACTGAAGCGATTCTTTTCCAGAGCTGCGCCGATTGACGGCAAGTTTGTGGTCCACGATTACTACTCGCCCTGCCATTCAAGCGGCACCGTTTCGTTCCCGGACGGCAGTTCGGGGAGGTGGCGCGTCTACTCGGGTGGCACCGCGTCACTGACGTGGGCCTCCAGCGGTGACACGGTCTATCTCTACAATGGCCGTCACAATGGCTGGCATGATCCGTTTGCGTGTAGCTATGGCCTTCACGACAACGATGACGACGCTTCGTGCTACCTGCCGGGCTTCTAATCCCGATCACCCTGGAGCACCAATAAAAAAAGACCCGCATCGCTGCGGGTCTTTTCTTTTGGCTGGAACGCGCATCGCTGCGCGTTCCGGACACCATCGACCGAAGTCGATTACATGTCCATGCCCATGCCGCCCATGCCGCCCGGCATGCCGCCCGGCATCGGTGCGTCTTCCTTCGGCAGTTCCGCGACAGCTGCGTCCGTCGTCAACAGCAGGCCTGCAACCGACGCTGCGTTCTGCAGTGCGGTGCGCGTGACCTTGGTCGGGTCGACGACGCCGGCTTCAACCATGTCGACGTACTCGCCCGTTGCTGCGTTGTAGCCGTAGTTGCCCGTGCCTGCAGCCACTGCCGCCACGACGACGCTCGCTTCCTCGCCACCGTTCGTGACGATCTGGCGCAGCGGCTCTTCCATTGCGCGCAGCACGATCTTGATGCCGGCGTTCTGGTCGGCGTTCGCGCCGGTCAGGCCTGCGATCGCGGTGCGAGCGCGGATCAGCGCAACGCCGCCGCCTGCCACGATGCCTTCTTCCACAGCTGCGCGCGTTGCGTGCAGTGCGTCTTCGACACGTGCCTTCTTTTCCTTCATTTCGACTTCGGTCGCAGCACCGACCTTGATCACTGCCACGCCGCCGGCCAGCTTGGCCACGCGCTCTTGCAGCTTTTCACGGTCGTAGTCCGACGTCGCTTCTTCGATTTGCGTGCGAACTTGCTTGACGCGCGCTTCGATGTTCACGGCTTCGCCTGCGCCGTCGATGATCGTCGTGTTTTCCTTGCCCACTTCGATGCGCTTCGCCTGGCCCAGTTCTGCCAGCGTTGCCTTCTCGAGCGTCAGGCCGGTTTCTTCCGCGACGACTTGACCGCCGGTCAGGATCGCGATGTCTTCCAGCATGGCCTTGCGGCGATCACCGAAGCCCGGCGCCTTGACCGCAACGGTCTTCAGGATGCCGCGGATGTTGTTGACGACCAGCGTTGCGAGCGCTTCGCCTTCGACGTCTTCAGCGATGATCAGCAGCGGACGGCCAGCCTTTGCGACTTGCTCGAGCACCGGCAGCAGATCACGGATGTTCGACACCTTCTTGTCGTGCAGCAGCACGAACGGGTTGTCGAGGACGGCGACTTGCTTGTCCGGGTTGTTGATGAAGTACGGCGACAGGTAGCCGCGGTCGAACTGCATGCCTTCGACGACGTCGAGTTCGTCGGCGAGCGACTTGCCGTCTTCGACGGTGATCACGCCTTCCTTGCCGACCTTGTCCATCGCTTCAGCGATGCGATCGCCGATCGACGTGTCGCTGTTCGCCGAGATCGAGCCGACCTGTGCGATTTCCTTGTTCGTCGTGCACGGCTTGCTGATCTTCTTCAGCTCTTCGACAGCCGCTGCGACTGCCTTGTCGATGCCGCGCTTCAGGTCCATCGGGTTCATGCCCGATGCGACGTACTTCATGCCTTCGCGAACGATCGATTGCGCGAGGACGGTTGCCGTCGTCGTGCCGTCGCCTGCGTTGTCGCTGGTCTTGGAAGCCACTTCCTTGACCATTTGCGCGCCCATGTTCTGGAGCTTGTCCTTCAGCTCGATTTCCTTCGCGACCGACACACCGTCCTTGGTGACCGTCGGGCCGCCGAAGCTGCGCTCGAGCACGACGTTGCGGCCCTTCGGACCCAGCGTGACCTTGACTGCGTTGGCGAGAATGTTCACGCCTTCGACCATCTTCGAACGGGCGGAATCGCCGAATACGACGTCTTTAGCTGCCATCTTCTAACTCCTTGAATTCTTGGGAATATGTACCGTCAGTGGACGCTTACTTCGCGTTGACCACGGCCATGATGTCTTCTTCGCGCATGACCAGCAGTTCCTGGCCGTCGACCTTGACGGTCTGGCCAGCGTACTTGCCGAACAGCACGCGATCGCCGACCTTCACGTCGAGCGCGATCGGCGCGCCCTTGTCGTCGCGCTTGCCCGGGCCGACCGCGAGGATCTCGCCTTGATCCGGCTTCTCAGCAGCAGCTTCGGGGATCACGATGCCCGAGGCGGTCTTGGTTTCCTGATCCAGGCGCTTGACGATCACGCGATCGTGCAAAGGACGAAGGTTCATATTCACTCCTCTCTTGACTGAGATTGAAGAACGCTTAGGGAATCTGCCCGGCGGGTCGCCCGGCAGAGAATTGTTAGCACTCTCGTGCAGCGAGTGCTAATTATATGGACGGGTTTTGACAAATTCAAGAAGGGGAGCGGGAGGTTTTTTCGCGCGGGGCAAGGCGGCGGGAAAACGGGGAGGAAACCGAAAAACCCTTTCAAAACAATCAAATAACCATCAACCCGGCGCTCCGGGTGCGGGCACGATGCGGGATATCCCGACCATCGCATCGATTTGACACGGGGTAAGCACCGAGTTCCGCGGTCGTCCGGCATCGGATGAAAAAACCTGCTTGCGCGCCGGCAGCGGCGCAAAAGCCCGGCGCCGGATCGTCACATGTCGGGACAGCCCGCGACCGGCTGGAACGTCCGGCCGTCGGTCTCGACCGTCGCGCCGAGCAGACGCGCGAGACCTTTCGCGCCTTCGCGCATCACGACGTCGTGATTCCAGACGAACAGCGGGCGCGCGACCGGCGCCAGCCAGTTCATCCAGCGCTCGCGTGTACGGATGTGCCAGTCGTAGCGCACGACGGTGCGCGTGCCGTCGCCGGCGAACGACCAGCAGCCGTCGCCTTCGATCGCGCCGCTCGCGCGGCCTTCGAGCACATGCGGCCGCTCGACGCGCAGCACGCGCATGTCGAAGGTCAGCCGGTACGGCAACGCGCCTTTCCACGTGTATCGCTGCAGCGCGCCGACGCCGCGCGCGTCGCCGCGCTCGATCTCGACGGTCCGCACGGCCCCCTTCCACCAGTCGGGCCAGCGGTCGACCTCGTAGATCGCGTCCCAGACCGCCGCGAGCGGCGCGTCCACGCGCCACGTCGTCGAAAACCGGTATTCCGCCATGCAGCCTCCGGTACGAGTCGGGGTCAGGGATCAGGGTGAGAAAAAGCGGGCGGGAAACGCGACGTCGATTTCGACGTCGTCGAGCGTCACCGTTTCGAGCGGACCGCCGTCGCCATCCGCGAAGCTGACGACCTTCAGCGGAAAGCCGTCCTTGGTGTCCAGCCACAGCCGGTAGCGATGCACGCCTGCGACCACATGTGCGGGCGCGCCCGTCACCGACACGCGCAGCGTGGTCCGGCCGCCGATGGTCTCCTCGCCTTCCGTCACCGTCGCGCCGCCCTGCTGCAGCGCATGCACGTTGCGCAGCAGTTCGCCCACGTCCGACCGGTCGACGCGATGGCCGCTGCGGTCGCGCACGAGCGGATTGGACGGCGACAAGGTCAGCGCGGGCAGCGCATGCTCGCCGAACGGGCGCAGCCGGACCTTGCCGGCGCCGGGATCGTACGCGAGTACCGCGCCGTGATGCGGCGACACGAAGTCCATCCGGACGAAACCGGGTTTCAGGTATGCATAGTGGAATTCGGCGTGCTCGCCGCTTTGCGCCGACGAGCGGATCGTCGCGCGGTACGAGCGGACCTGGTCGAAATGCGTCTGCGCGACGGTCACGGGGTCGGCTGTCATGCTCGCTCCTATCAGGCTCGCGGCCAGCAACGCGGCGATCACGGCGCCGCCTCGACGTCGAGCACGCCCTCCATCCCGCGCTCGCGATGGCTGCGCAGGAACAGCAGCCGATGCGTGCAATAGTAGGCGAAGCGGCCGGGCGCCGTCGGTGTGAAGCGCAACGTGCGCGGCGTCGTGGCCAATTCGGTATGCACCGCGATGCCGGCCTGCGGCGCGTCGATCTTGAAACTGTGCGGCACGACACCCGGTTCGGCCGATACGGTCAGTTCGACCGGCACGTGCGCCCGGACGATCACGTGGTTCGGACGAAAGAAATAGCTGCCGCCGACGATCGTCACCCGCTGCACGCCGTCGGTGTCGACCGGTACGCGCACCGGGGCGCCGTCGTCCGCCCGCGCGAGCCCGGCGCTTGCCGCGAGCGCCGCCATCACCATCGCCACCCTCGCCGTCTTCGCGTTCATCTTCTGCTCCCTGTCGATGCCGCGCGCGTCACCCCTTCCATGCTTCGGTCGGCCCGCCGAGCGCGCCGCAGGCTTCGATCGCGAGTTCGCGCAGGCGTCGTTCGTCGCCTCGGCCGGACAGCGCGTAACCCATGCCGCGATCCGACCAGAAATACGTGTGGCGGCCGGCGGCCGACATCGCCTGCGGAGCGAGGCGCCGCGCGTCGTAGGCCGTCATGTACAGCGTCACGCGCGCGCCGTCCGCACGCTGGTACATCAGTTGCGCGGCCGGCCCCGGGTCGCCCGGCAACAACCGGCCGCCCAGCAGCGCGTAGCCGTATTCATCGAGCGACGGTGCGCGCACGGGCCGGCCGAGACGCGCGGACAGCCATCCGGCCAGGCGCGCTGGGTCGCTCGCGTCGATTTCGACCGGGTGTTCACGATCGGCCGTATACACGGCATACGCGACATCCGCGCGTGCGGCAAATGCCGGCTCGGCGCCGAACGTCGTCCAGCCCGCGTGCAGCGCGATGCCGATCACCAGCCCGGCCGCCAGCCCCGCGAACGCATACGCAAAGCCACGCCAGCGCGGCGCGCGCCGCTGCACGAACAGCGCCGGTGCGGCAGCCGGCAGCGGGAACAGCGCGTGCAATGCATCGCGCTGCGCGCCGTAATGCGCGAACCGGTCGGCTTCCCGCGGATCGGACCGCAGCCGCTCGAGCACCTCGCGGCGCTCCTGCCCGGACAGCTCGCCGTCAAGCAGCGCCGACAGCAGCTGGGCCGACATGGCATCGTCCCGATCGTTCGAAGGTTTGCGCGGATCGTCGTCGTCCATCATGTCTTTCCGATCACCCGTAACGCGGCCGCGCCGTGCACCGGCGGCTCGCCGGACAGCAGCGCACGCATCTGTTCACGCGCCCGTGACAGCCGCGACATCACCGTCCCCACCGGCACGCCGAGCACCTGTGCGGCGTCGCGGTAGCTCAACTCCTCGAGCGCAACCAGCAGCAGCACCTCGCGCTGCTCGACCGGCAGCCGGTACAGGGCGCGCTGCACGTCGCGCAGCAGCAGGCCGCCCGTCTCGTCAGTCCGCGCGGCCATCGTCTGCCATGGCGCGGTCGCATCGTCGACCGCGATCTCGCGCCGCGCACGCAACTGGTCGATGAAGCGGTGGCGCAACAGCGTCAACAGCCACGCGCGCAGGTTACCGCCGTCGCGCGGCGGCCGGTTCAGCGCGCGCTCGAGCGTGTCCTGCACGAGATCGTCCGCCCAGGCCCGGTCGCCCGTCAGCGCGCGCGCATACCGCGTGAGATGCGGCAGCCACACCAGCAAGTCCGATTCGTAGCTCATGCGGATGCCTTGCGCGTCGCCGCGCCGTCAGTCCGTCAGTCACTTCTCAGGGGCGCGCGACGTGCCACATGCCGCCAATCCCGTCGCCGCCTGCGTCACCGGCCTTGCGGTCCATCTTCCAGCGATACAGCGGACGGCCGTGGTACGCCCATTGCTTCTTGCCGTCGTCGCGCGTGACGAGGCTCAGTGCGCCCGACGCCTTGTCGTATGCGTCGGCGAGCGCCGGCGGCCAGTTGGCCGCGCAGGTGCCGGTGCACGTACTCTTGCCCGGCGCGTCGTGATCGAACACGTACAGCGTCATGTGATCTTCGTCGACCAGTTTCCCATCACCGGCTTGCGGCGGCTCGGCGGCCGCGGGCCGCACGATCGCGGCCGTCAGCGCGATGGCGAACAGCATCGTTTTCATTCCCGTTCTCCTTGGCATGACATCACGGCACGGCGCCGCCGGACGGGACGTCGACTTCGTCATGGCCATTATCCCGCTGTCCGGCTGCGCCGCGACTCGGTATGTAAACGGACGGATCCGGCCGGTTATTCCATTCCGCCCCGCAATTCAGCGTCATTCCTCCTATGAAATACATCAGGAACCCAAAGAAAAACGCGGCATGACCTTGCTGTCATGCCGCGTCGTGCGACCCGTTGCGCGCGGCAGGCGATGGACCGCCGCCGCGCGTTCCGGCCGGTTACTTCGGCAATGCGCCCGTCACCGCCTGCAGCAGCGTCGACACCGGTGCGAGCGGGTTGTTCGCCGAGCTGTTGTCCGAGTGCGGTGTGACCGACAGGCTCGGCGTGGAACCCAGCGCCGTGCCCAGCGTCGCGCCGGCAGCATTGACGACCGTTGCCGTCGCGTTGCCGCCCGTCGACAGCAGCGAACCGGCTGCGCCCGCCGTGCTGCCCGCCGCGCTCGCGCCCGAGCCGAGCACGCTGCCGCCCGCCGCAGCCGTCGAACCGGCCGCGCCCGACAACGCGCCGGTCGCCTGCCCGAGGGCCGCCGGACCGTTCGCGAGGGCACCCGTCACCGAACCGAGCGCACCGCTCAGTGCGCCGGTCGGGTTGCTTCCGCCGGTCAGACCGCTGACGAGGTTCGTGATCGGCGCGATCGGGCTTGCGCCCGACAGCGTGCCGACGACCTGGTTCACGACGCCCTGCACCGGCGCCAGCGGGTTCGTGCCGCCGAGGTTGCCCAGCGCGCCCGTCACCGAGTTGACCGCGTTGCTCAGTGCGCCGGCCGGGTTGCTGCCGCCGAGCGTGCCGACGACCTGGTTCACGACGCCTTGCACCGGCGCCAGCGGATTCGATCCGCCGAGATTGCCGAGCGCGCCCGTCACCGAGCTGACCGCGTTGCTCAGTGCGCTGGCCGGGTTGCTGCTGCCGAGCGTGCCGACCACCTGGTTCACGACGCCTTGTACCTGCGCCAGCGGGTTCGAGCCGCCGAGATTACCGAGCGCGCCCGTCACCGAACCGAGCGCACCGGTCAGCGCGCCGGCCGCGTTGCCGCCCGTCGGCAGCGCGTTCTGCAAGCCGCTGACGAGGTTCGTGATCGGCGCGATCGGGCTGCCACCGCCGGCGCCCGACAGCGTGCCGACGACCTGGTTCACGACACCCTGTACCGGCGCCAGCGGATTCGTGCCGCCGAGGCTGCCGAGCGCCCCCGTCACCGAGTTCACCGCGTTCGTCAGTGCACCAGCCGGATTGCCGTTGCCGAGCGTGCCGGCGAGTTGCGTGACGGCGCCTTGCACCGGTGCCAGCGGGCTCGACGCGCCGCCGATGTTGCCGAGTGTCCCCGTGATCGTATTGACCGCGTTGCTCAGCGCACCGGCCGGATTGCCGCTGCCCAGCGTGCCCGTGACCTGGTCGATGACGTTCTGGATCGGTGCCAGCGGGTTCGTGCCGCCGACGTTGCCCAGTGCGCCCGTAACCGTGCCGAGCGCGCCGGTCAGTGCGCCAGCCGGGTTGCCGCCACCAAGCGCATCCGTTACTTGATTCACTGCGCCTTGAACCGGCGCCAGCGGATTCGCACCGCCGACGTTGCCCAGTGCGCCCGTCACTGTGCCGAGTGCACCGGTCAATGCACCTGCCGGGTTGCCGCCGCCGAGCGTCCCCGTCACTTGATTCACCACACCCTGAACCGGCGCCAGCGGATTCGCACCGCCGCCGACGTTGCCCAGTGCGCCGGTAACCGTGCCGAGGGCACCAGTCAGCGCGCCTGCCGGATTGCTGCCGCCGAGCGTCCCCGTCACTTGATTGACGACACCTTGAACCGGTGCCAGCGGATTCGCGCCGCCACCGACGTTGCCCAGCGCACCCGTCACTTGATTGACGACACCTTGAACCGGTGCCAGCGGATTCGCGCCGCCGCCCACATTCCCCAGTGCGCCGGTTACCGTGCCAACTGCGTTGCTCAACGTCCCCGTCGCCGTATTCAGCGCACCGGTCACCGCGCCGGCCGGGTCGCCGCCACCGAACGCACCCGTCACCTGGTTCACCACACCTTGCACCGGCGCGAGCGGCGTCACCGCGCCGCCACCGCCGCCGAGCGCGCCTTGCAGCGCGTTCACCGCACCCGACAACGCCTGCGCCGGATTGCCCAGCGACGTCTGAATCGCGCCCGACCCGCCCGCCGCCACGGTGACCGAACCGAGCGGCGACGTGCCGGTCGCCGCCAGTCCGATCGACACGCCGTTCGTCGACGGACTCACGATCACTTGCGGAATCGGCAGCGCATCGAGCGTCGCCCCCATTGCCGAACCCGAAGCCAATACCCCGAACACCGTCGCGACCGACAGCGCCACACCCGTCAATTTAAGATTTTTTCCCATCCTTACCCCATCTCGGTTGGCACTACGTTGATAAAGCATGGGGATGGATCGCACGAAGTGTGCCACCTCGATAAAACGGATTGATTCGTTGGCCTATTGCAAGCCAATAACGGTCTTATATGGATTTCCGGGTAAATAAATGGAGCGCGCAGCCGCAATCATCTGACGATAAAAGCGTCCAGAGCGCGGATGTAACGTAACGTTTGCGAGCCCCGAAGTAACGTGTTCCGGTACATTCCCGGTCACATCGAAACGTCCGTTGCGAAGCGTCGCCGGCTTGCCCGGGCGGATCGCCCGCTTCGCATTTCATTTTCATGAAAATGCATTAATAAATCGCTTGTTTGAAGATCTTCTTATTTCGCGATTTCTTTCCGATCGATTACGCAGATCATTTCCGGTTGCGTGGCTTTTGATTATGCGGACAGCCGAATGAAAAACTGTGACGGCCACACGTGCGGCGGCCGTCGTGTCGCAACGGGCTCAGCCGAAGCGCGCGGGTCGGTACGGATGGGGATCGATGTAGGTCGGCGTGCCCGTCATCATCTCGGCGAGCAGACGCCCGGTCGCGGGGCCGAGCGTGAGTCCGTGGTGGCAGTGGCCGAACGCGAACCACAAATGACGATGGCGCGGCGCAGGCCCGATCACCGGCCGCATGTCGGGCGTGCACGGCCGCATCCCGAGCCACGGCGCCGGATCGAGGCGCTCGCCGATGCCGAACGCGTCGCGCGCCAGCGGCTCGGCACGCGCGAGCTGCACGCCGGTCGGCGGCGCGGCGCGCAACGCGATTTCGACGCCCGTCGTGAGCCGCAGGCGGCCGCCCTCCATCGGCGCGACGACGAAACCTTCCTCGGTATCGCATACGGGCACGTTCAGCAGCGTGCGGGTCGGCCGGTAATGCATGTGATAGCCGCGCTTCGCGCGCAACGGAATCCGGTAGCCGAGCGGCGCGAATACGTGATCGGACCACGGCCCGAGCGCGACCACGGCCGACCGGGCCGCGATCGGCCCATGCACGGTATCGACCAGCCAGCCGTCGCACACCTGCGCGAGCGTCGTCGCGTCGCCGCGCACGAACGTGCCGCCGTCGCGCTCGAACAGCCGCGCGTACGCCTTCGTGAGGCCCCCGGGGCTCGACACGGTCTTCGGGTCCTGCCAGTGGAACGCCCCGCAGAATGCGTCGCCGATGCCGGGCTCGCGTTCGCGCAACGCGCGCGCGTCGAGCACGCTCATCCGCAGCCCGTGCGCGTCGGCCACCCGCTGCTGCGCGCGCGCTTCCGCGTCGAACAGCGCGGGCGAACGGAACGCCTCGATCCACCCGCCGTCATGCACGAGCGGCTGCGCGTCGGTGCGCGCGAGCAGCGCGTCGTGCTCGACGACGCTCGCCGCGACGAGCGGCAGCATGTCGCGCGCGGCGGCCGCGAGCCGCTGCGGCGACGATTCGCGCCAGAAGCGCGCGAGCCAGCCCGCATACGCGGGCAATGCCTTGTAATCCCAATAGAGATCGACCGAGCGGTTGCGCGCGTAGCGCAACAGCGTGCCGAGCCGGCGCGGGAATGCGTACGGCACGACCGACGAGCGCTCGATCAGCCCCGCATTGCCGTGACTCGTTTCCTCGCCGGGCGCTCGCCGGTCGACGAGCGCGACGCGTAGCCCGCGATCCTGCAGATGCAGCGCCGACGACACGCCGACGATGCCGGCCCCCAGAACGATGACGTCGAAATCCATGCTTCTCCGTACTGCGTCGAGATTCGGTGCGATGCACGCCGGCACCGAGGCCGGCGCGCGGCCAGGCTTACTTCGCGACGATGTCGCGCTTGAAGTACTTTTGAGACAGCGCGCTCAGCGTGCCGTCCTTCTTCAGCGCGTCGAGCGCGCCGACGATCCTCGCCTGCAGCGCCTTGTCGCCCTTGCGCATCCCGAAGCCCGTACCTTCGCCGAGGGTCGCGGGATCCTTCAGCGGCTCGCCGACGATCTGGTAGTCGCGGCCGGCCGGCTTGTCGAGGAAACCGTCCTGCGCGGTCTGCGCTTCCTGCACGGCCGCGTCGAGACGACCGGCGACGAGATCGGCATAGATCTGGTCCTGGTCCTGATACGACACGATATCCACGCCCGCATTGGCCCAGTGCGCCTTCAGGAAATCCTCCTGCGACGAGCCCTGCAGCACGCCGACATGCTTGCCGCGCAGGCTCGCGGCATCGGGCCGCAGCGGCGAACCGCGATGCGCGACCATCACGATCGGCACCACGTAGATCGCCGGCGTGAAATCGATGCTCTGCTTGCGCTTCGCGGTGATGTTCATCGCGGAATTGATCGCGTCGAACTTGCGCGCCTGCAGCGCCGGGATCAGCCCGTCGAACGCATTCTCGACCCACACGCACTTCATGTTCAGCTTCGCGCAGACCGCGTTGCCGACGTCGACGTCGAAACCCTGCAGCTGGCCGGCCGGCGTCTTGCTCTCGAACGGCGGATAGGCGGCTTCGATCCCGAAGCGCAGCGTGGTCTGTTCCGCGTGGGCCGTGACGGCCGCGCACGCAAGCGCCGCGACGGCGCAGAGGGAAAGCTTCCAGTTCATGGGATGTCCTTCGATTCCGGATTGAGGCGATGAAGACCGGTCGCGCGACGCCGTCGCCGGGCGTCGGATCGGCATGCGATGCAGCCGGCCGCCGTGCGGCGACACGCTGGTCTGCATGCGAAATATAGACTCTTAGTCTACTATAGACTATAGGGGATACGATAATCCCGGCGCTCATGCAGTCCATCGAAAAGCCGTCGATCGCCATAAACATCGTTGATTTATCGATGTTTTTCCCACGGCGCGTGGTGCGATCCGGTCCTGGAAAGAAAAATTCACCGGACTTATTTTGTCTATATTAGACTTTTAATCCATCAAGAACACCGCCGGACGCCCCCTTTCGAGACTGTCCTGTCCGGCCCAGACCGGAGAAGTCCCATGACGCAACCCGCCTCGACCCTGCCGCTGACCGTCGACGAAGCCGCGGTGCGCGCGGCGCTGCCGTCGCTCGACGTGCTCGGCACGCTGCGCCGCATGTTCGCGTCGCTCGCATCGGCCCGCGCGGTGCAGCCGCCGCAAACCCTCACGCTGTTCCCCGAGCAGGCCGGCGATTTCATCACGTATCTCGGCGCGCTCGCCGACGAGCAGGTGTTCGGCGCGAAGCTGTCGCCGTACGTCGTGACGGGCGGCAAACCAATCGTCACCGCATGGACCGCGCTGATGTCGATGCGCACCGGCCAGCCGCTGATGTGGTGCGACGCGGGGCTGCTGACGGTCGAGCGCACGGCCGGCACGACGGCGCTCGCGGTCGACTGCCTCGCGCCGCGCGACGCGCGCCGGCTCGCCGTGATCGGCACGGGCGCGGTCGGCCTCGCGCATCTGCGCCACACGGCAGCACTGCGCGACTGGGCATCGATCAGCGTCCATTCGCCCGCGCTCGCCGGCGACCCGGCGCTGCAGGCGACGCTCACGCAGATCGATCCGCGCGCCCGCCCGGCCGCCAGCCTCGAGGCGTGCGTGCGCGACGCGGACGTCGTGATGCTGTGCACGTCGTCGGGCACGCCGGTGCTCGCCGACGGCATGCTCACGCGCCCCGCGCTCGTCACGTCGATCAGCACCAACGTCGCGCGTGCACACGAGATCCCGCCCGCATGGCTGCCCGACATGGACGTGTACTGCGACTACCGCGACACGACGCCCGCGAGCGCGGGCGAAATGCAGATCGCGGCGGCCGGGCACGGCTGGACGCCCGAGCGGATCGTCGGCGACTTGCCCGCGCTCGTCGCCGGCACCTGCGCGGCGCCGTCGCGCACGCGTCACGCGTTCTTCCGCTCGATCGGCCTCGGGCTCGAGGACATCGCGATCGCACACGCGCTGTACACGCATCTGACGCGCGCATGAGCAGCACGCGCACGCGGGGCCGATACAATGGCGCAACCGCCGCGGCGGCGGCGCGCGGGCGCACGGACGAGCCGGTCGACGGCACGCCGGCGCGCCGCGCCGACGCACCGTCCGGCCCCCGCACACCCGAGATGGCGATTCCGATGCGCAAGAAGCAATCCCCCGTCAAAGACCTGCTGCTCACCCGCTACGCACCGATCGCCGACGGCATCGCGGCGCTGTTCTTCCCATACGCGGAAGTCGTGATCCACGATCTGCACGACCAGACCGTGCTGTACCTCGCGAACAACCTGTCGAAGCGCGAGGTCGGCGACGACTCGGCGCTCGAGGAAATCGATCATTCGGCGCGCGAGCGCGTGATCGGCCCGTACGAGAAGCTGAACTGGGACGGCCGGCGGATGCGTTGCGTGAGCAACGTGCTGTTCGACGACGAAGGCCACCCGGCCGGGATGATGTGCATCAACTTCAATATCGCGGTGTTCGACGACGTGCGCGCGACGCTCGACGTGTTCATCAAGGGCGCGGGCATCGTCGCGCAACCCGACGAACTGTTCCGCGACGACTGGCAGGAACGCATCAACACGTTCCTGCACGGCTGGCTGCGCGACCGGCAGGTCGGCTTGAACGGCCTCACGCGCGAGCACCGGCGCGAGCTCGTCGAGGCGCTGTACGCGGAAGGCGCGTTCCGCGGCAAGAGCGCCGCGAACTACGTCGCGAACGTGCTCGGGATGGGGCGCGCGACCGTCTACAAGCACCTGAAGCATCTGAAGGAAACGCAGGGCGACGCGTAAGCGGCGTCCGCTGCGGGCCGGTTCGCCGGACCTGTCGCCGTCGGCATCGGCATCGGCATCGGCATCGGCATCGGCATCGGCATCGGCATCGGCATCGGCATCGGCATCGGCAATCGCTACCGGTACACGCCGCCCGTGTCCACGCTTCGTGATGCGTCCGGGCCGGCCCCTTCCGCCCGGGCCAGACCACGACCGAGCGTCGAAGCCCAAAGTGATATAGTCCCGGTTACATTTATTTGCCGTCCCGGACCGCCCATGACGACCACCCCCGCCCCGACTGCCCGCCCGACCCTGACCGTCGAAATCTGGTCCGACCTGATCTGCCCGTGGTGCTGGATCGGCAAGCGCCGCTTCGACGAGGCGCTCGCCGCGTTCGCGCACGCAGAGCACGTCGACGTCGCGCTGCGCGCGTACCGGCTGATGCCGGGCCAGCCGGTCGAACCGGTCGAGGCGATGCTCGCGGGCAAGTACCGGATGTCGCCCGCCCAGGTCGATCAGATGCTGCGCCAGGTGACCGATGCGGCCGCGAGCGTCGGGCTTCGCTACGACCTGCCCGGCACGTTCGTCGGCGACACGCTCGACGGTCATCGGCTCGTGAAGCTCGCGGAAGCGACCGGCCGCGCGCACGCACTGACCGAGCGCCTGTATCGCGCCTATTTCTGCGAGCACGGCTCGCTGTTCGACCACGCGGCGCTGATCGACTTCGCGGTCGAAACGGGGCTCGAGCGTTCGGCCGTCGAAGCCGTGCTGCGCAGCGACGCATACCGTGACGAAGTCGAGGCCGACATCGCGCGCGCCGCGCAGATCGGCGGACGCGGCGTGCCGCTGTTCGTGTTCGGCGGCCGCTACGCGGTGTCGGGCGCGCAACCGGCCGACGTGTTCGCGCAGGCGCTCGAGCAGGCGTGGCGCGACGGCGCCATCGTCGAATTCGCCGGCAACGACGCGGCCGCGTGCGGCCCCGACGGCTGCGAACTGCCGCCGCGCGGATAACGTCCGGCGCCGCGCGGCACGCGCCGCCGCTACGCGTCGCTCCTGCCACAAACCGGCAGGAAGCGCGCGCGAATGACGTCTACAATGCAGCCTTTCAAATAGCTATCGGAAGGCTGCAGGCCCATGACCCACGGGATCCACGGCGAGAAGCGCTGGTACGCGCTGATCGTCCTCTGCCTCGGCGTGCTGATGATCGTGCTCGACAGCACGATCGTGAACGTTGCGCTGCCGTCGATCAGCACCGACCTCCATTTCACCGAGACGGCCCTCGTGTGGGTCGTCAACGCATACCTGCTGACGTTCGGTGGCTGCCTGCTGCTCGGCGGCCGGCTCGGCGACCTGTACGGCCAGCGGCGCATGTTCCTCGCGGGCCTCGTCGTGTTCACGCTCGCGTCGCTCGCCTGCGGCCTCGCGCAATCGCAGACGATGCTGATCGCGGCGCGCGCGGTGCAGGGTTTCGGCGGCGCGATCGTGTCGGCCGTGTCGCTGTCGCTGATCATGAATCTGTTCACCGAACCGGGCGAACGGGCGCGCGCGATGGGCGTCTACGGGTTCGTCTGCGCGGGCGGCGGCAGCATCGGCGTGCTGCTCGGCGGGCTCTTGACGAGCACGCTGTCGTGGCACTGGATCTTCCTCGTCAACCTGCCGATCGGCATCGCGGTCTATGCGATGTGCGTCGCGCTGCTGCCGCGCATGCGCGCGCCGGCCGGTACCGTGCGGCTCGACGTCGCGGGCGCGATCACCGTGACCGCGTCGCTGATGCTCGCGGTCTACGGGATCGTCGGCGGCAACGAGACCGGCTGGCTGTCGACGCAGACCGTCGCGCTGATCGGCGCGGCCGTCGTGCTGCTCGCGCTGTTCATCGCGATCGAGGCGCGCGTCGCGCATCCACTGATGCCGCTCACGCTGTTCGCGGCGCGCAACGTCGCGCTCGCGAACGTGATCGGCGTGCTGTGGGCGGCCGCGATGTTCGCGTGGTTCTTCCTGTCCGCGCTCTACATGCAGCGCGTGCTCGGCTACGGGCCGCTGCAGGTCGGGCTCGCGTTCCTGCCGGCGAACCTGATCATGGCCGCGTTCTCGCTCGGGCTGTCGGCGCGGATCGTGATGCGCTTCGGGATCCGCGGCCCGATCGCGGCCGGCCTGCTGATCGCCGCATGCGGCCTCGCGCTGTTTTCGCGCGCGCCGGCGGACGGCAGCTTCGTCTGGCACGTGCTGCCGGGCATGACGCTGCTCGGCATCGGCGCGGGCGTCGCGTTCAACCCGATGCTGCTCGCCGCGATGAGCGACGTCGACCCGGCCGATTCGGGGCTCGCGTCGGGCATCGTCAACACCGCGTTCATGATGGGCGGCGCACTCGGCCTCGCCGTGCTCGCGAGCCTCGCGGCCGCGCGCACCGATGCGTTCGCGGTGGTGCACGCGTCGCCGCTCGACGCGCTGAACGGCGGCTACCACGCCGCGTTCGCGGTCGGTGCGGCATGTGCGGCCGCGGCCGGGTTGCTCGGCCTCGCGCTGCGCATCCGCCGCCAGGACGCCGTTTCGGGCGTCGGCCCCGCGATGCATTGACGGCCGCCCGGCCTGAACCGGGGCGCGCGCCGCCCCGCGTCCCATCCCCGCCACACCCGATAGCCGGCCATCGGCATCACAACCCGCCAACGCCGGCGCGCCGTCCCGTCAGGCCCGGCACCTGTTCAAACGACCGTTTGACCCACCGCGAACGGCCCGTCCGGCGGTCCTTCTCGGCCGATTTTTAACGTAGTCGTACACCGACGCGCCACTTTTGCGACAATGGCGGACTTTGACGCGCGCGCCGCCGCCGCGCGCCGCCGCCGAACGCCGCATAACCGCCTGCTTCCGATGTCGCTTCCCCATATCGATCTGCTGTACTCCCTGTCCGGCCTGTTCGTCGGCATTCTCGTCGGCCTGACGGGCGTCGGCGGCGGTTCGCTGATGACGCCGATCCTCGTGCTGCTGTTCGGCGTCCACCCCGCGACGGCGGTCGGCACCGACCTGCTGTACGCGGCCGCGACCAAGGCCACCGGCACGCTCGTCCACGGACTGAAAGGGTCGATCGACTGGCGCATCACCGGCCGGCTCGCGGCCGGAAGCGTCCCGGCCGCGGCCGTCACGCTGTGGGTGCTCCACACGCACGGAATGAACTCGCCCGGCACCGCGCGGATGATCCAGCTGGTGCTCGGCGTCGCGCTGCTGCTCACGTCGCTCGCGCTGATCTTCCGGCCGCAACTGACCGCGCTCGCCGCGCGCAATCCGCTCGCGCCGAGCCCCGCACGCACGCTGTGGTCCACCGTGCTGACGGGCGCCGTGCTCGGCGTGCTCGTGTCGATGACGTCGGTCGGCGCCGGCGCGATCGGCGTCACGGTGCTGCTGCTGCTGTACCCGACGCTCGCGACCGCGCGCATCGTCGGCTCCGACATCGCGCACGCGGTGCCGCTCACGCTCGTTGCCGGCATGGGCCACTGGTTGCTCGGCTCGGTCGACTGGTCGATGCTGCTGTCGCTGCTGCTCGGCTCGCTGCCCGGCATCGTGCTCGGCAGCCTGCTGTCGGCGCGTGCGCCCGAGCGACTGCTGCGCAACCTGCTCGCCGCGACGCTCGTCGGAGTCGGCGTGAGGCTCGTGCTCGCGTAACGGCGCCGCCGGGCGCCGCCTCCAGCCGCCGGCACCGCTCCCCTCTGAAAAAAACAGCCCGACCGGCCTGCGCCGATCAGGCTGTCGTCCATCCGGGGCCTCGCGAACCCGCACCTCCCTGCGCAAGACCGGGCCGCGCGGGCCGCAACGCGATGCTTACTGCCCCTGCTGCTTCAGCTGTTGCTGCTTCAACTGCTGCGTGCGCGCCTGCAGCTTCAGCACGCGCTGCAGCGCGGTACGGTTCGCGAGGATCCCGTCGTAGAAGTTGCCGAGATCGCCCTTCAGCGCGGTCCGCGACGCGTCGTTCAGGTAGATCATGTGGCCCGACGGATAGTTCTTGATCGTCAGGTTCTGCGCCTTGAGCGTCGGATCGAGCGGCATCTGCGCGAGCGTCAGCTCGGTCTGGTGGAACGGCGTGACCGCGTCGAAGTAGCCATTCGCCGACAGCACCTTCAGGTCCGGGTTCACGCTCATCGTCGCCGCCAGGTCGCCGGCCGTGTACAGCGTATTGCCGCCGCCCCTGTTCGCGCCGGTCGGGTCCGTGTGGCTGAAGTCCCAGTTGTTGAAGACCTGGTCGTTCAGGTCCACGAACGACGACGTCGACGTGTACTTGAGGTCGGTGTTGATGTAGCTGTTCCACAGCACCGTGTACGCGCCGCCGACGTTCGTGATCGACGGATCGTTGCTGCCCGAGTTCGGCAGGATGTACGGCGCGATGCCCTTGCCCGTGAAGTTCGCGCGACCGTCGTACTGGCCGATCTGCGTACCGGGCACGAGCGTCAGGAAGAACGTGTACGGCGGGTTGTCGTCCGACGACGGCACGTTGCCGAGCGCGGCCGGGTTGCCGAAGGTCTGGATCAGCGACGTCGGATCCGTGCCGATGTACGCGCCCATCTGCTGCGCGGTCTGCAGGTTCAGGTTCAGCCGCACGTTCACGAAGCCGCCGTCCTGCGGGTTCGGCTTCTGCGCGAGCGGCGCGAGCGTGTTGTCCGCGTAGTTGCGGGCCTGCACCATGTACGCATCGAGATCGGTCGGCGTCGGGTTGAGGGTAGTCTTCTTCCAGTAGAACGCATCGGCCGCGAGTGTCGGGAAGGTGCCCGGCGCGGACAGCGCATTCGCATAGTCGAGGATCGACGACTGCAGCGTGATCCCGTTCAGGTCGATGCCGTCCTCATGCAGCACCCACGACACGACCGCGCTACGCGCCGTGCCGTACGACTCGCCGAACAGGAATTTCGGCGAGTTCCAGCGCGCGTACTTGGTCAGGTAGCGCTGGATGAAGCGGTCGATCGAGTGCGCGTCCTGGTCGGTGCCCCAGAAGTCCTTGTTCTTCGCCGGGGCGATCGCCGCCGAGTAGCCGGTGCCGACCGGGTTGATGAACACCAGATCGGTGCGGTCGAGCAGGCTGTCCGGGTTGTCGAGCAGCTTGTACGGGGCCGGCGGCGTGAAGTTCGGGAACGACGACTGCAGGCGTTTCGGCCCGAACGAGCCGAGCAGCAGGTAGACCGACGACGAGCCGGGGCCGCCGTTGTAGAAGAACGTGACCGGGCGCGGCTTCGACGGGTCCGGGTTGTCCTGCGTATATGCGACGTAGAACATCTTCGCGTTCGGCGCCGACGTGATCGGGTCGATCGTGGTCAGGTGCCCGGTGGTGGCCGTGTACTGGACGGTCTTGCCGCCGATCGTGACCTGGCGATGCACGACCGCGGCCCCTTCGGTCGAATCCGTGACCGCGTCGTTCGGCCCGGTGCCGTACACGTCGTTGTCGACGTACGGCTGGTCGGCCGGGACGGCGGCCGTTGCATTGGTGCTGGCCGACGTACTGCCGGTCGACGTCGTCGCGGCTGCCGCGGTGGCAGCGCTCGGACCCGACCCGTCGTCGCCGCCGCACCCCGTGACGAGCAGCGCCGCCGCCGCGGCTGCGGCGAGCGGCACGCTCAGTGTCGTTCCAAATAGCGCGAAACCGTCTTTCAAGGACTTCAGTGTCGTCATTATTGCCTCTCGAACAGAACGATAAATACCGCCGGCCGCAAAGGATCATTTGCGCCGGCGCTCCGCACCGGGAGCGCATTCGTTTTGCGATGCACCCCGAGTTTTTTACCGAATCGGCAAATACCGACCGGCACGATTTACCCCACCCATATTCCGCGACCACACAATGGAATCAATTCCATTGCGAACGACAATTCAATAACGTGCAGCAATGCGAATTCAGGCGCGCCCTCTGCATGCGCGAGAAACGACAAGCAAAATCATCCCCCGCAAAGCCCGCCGGACAAGGCGCCTTCGCGTCAAACGGACGAACAATCCCCCTCGGCGAAATGCCGATCAATCGCGAAACGGCGACCAATCGCAACTCGAGCCGATCTAATAAAATCGAAAGGATCGATTAACTATACGGAAAGGAATATTGTCTTTACGGGAATTTATTAAATTAAGTGAAAATATCGGCGCATAATAGTTTCCGGGTTTTCCGCCGTAAAGTAATAATTTGTTACAGCGCGCGACATTCCGATAAAGGTCAATACGGGACCGATTCCAGACGCTGAAAAGAAAAAAGCCGGACGACGGTCCGGCTTCCGTATTGCGGCGCGGCGGGCGCGCTCAGAGCGGCACGTCGATCGCGCCGGCGCCAGCCGTGATCGCGTTCGCGCCGGGGGTCGCCGAGATCGGCGGCAGGTTCGTGCTCGTCAGCGCCGGCGCGGCGCCCGGCGTGCCGCCGCGCGGCACCGTGCGCACCACCTGCGACGGCGGCAGCGCGGCACCGCTCTTCAGGTGCCGCCACATCAGGTTCAGCGCCTGGAGGTTGTAGTAGTGGACCGGCACGAAGCGCGTGTCGAAGCCCGCGACGGGCAGGAACGCATCGAAGTGCTGCCCGTTCGTCACCTCGTAGAACACGAGCTGGCTGCGGCTGCCTTCGCTGATGCTGTTCTGCGCGACGTACGCGCGCGACGCGTGATTCACGGGCACGAGCGCGTCGCTGCGGCCCTGCACGATGATCGCGGGCTTGCCCTGCAGGTTCGCGTTCACGCGCACCGCATCGACGTTCGTCGACATGTCGAGCATCCCGTTGGTCCACAGCTGGCGCAGGCACAGCGCGCCCGCGAAACTCGCGTCGGGCGTCGCGAGCCGGTGGTCGACACCCGCGCCGGTGTTGAACACGAGATTGACGCCTGCCGTCGGCGGCACGCCGTTGCCCAGGCCGAACACGGCCGGCATCGGCGACGTGGCGGGCGGCGCGACCGCGCCCGTCGCCGCATTGGTCGTCGCGAAGCTGAAATTGCACAGGTTGTCGGTCACGCGCGAGCGCGTGTACGCGTTCGCATAGGTGACCGCGATCGCCGGAATCGCCTGCGAATCCCACATCGGCGCCTGCAGCAGGTCGGAATCGACGAGATAGCCGGCCGCATGCAGTTGCGCGAGCGCGTCGGCCGCCTGGCTCTGCGTATCGGCCCCCGACACGAGCCCCGCCGCGGCGAGCGTCGCGCAGCGCTGCGTGCGGATCGACTGCGTGGTGGCGGCCGGCAGCGCGCTCAGGTACGGTGCGCCCGCGAGCGACGCCGATGCGGCCGCGCACGGCTCCAGCAGGTTCGCGAGCGTCGCGTAGTCGGCCAGCGGCCGGCCGAACGACGGCACCGGCTGGCCGCCCTCGCGCACGACCACATTCGGCGCCATCCGCACGTTGACCTGCGGCTCGCCGACCACGACCGCGGTGATCCAGCGGCGCGTGTCCTGCTCGGCCGCCGCGAGCGCCGCGCCGCCGCCGTTGCTGACGGACGCGGCGATCGTCGTGATGTCGCCCGGGTGGTAGCGCACGCCGTGATTCGAGCTGTCGAGCAGCGGTCCGAACTGCTCGTTGAGCGCCCAATAGGCGAATTCGACCGACTGCAGCGTCGCGCGCCCCCAGTCCTGCTCGGGATTCTGCTGCGAATGCGCGTGCTTGAATGCGTAGCGGTTCGGGAAGCGGCTGTTGAACGCGGTCAGGTCGCCGCTCGTCACGTTGGCGGTGAAGAGACTGGCATTGCCGGCGAGCACCGCGTCGGCGAGCGTGCCGTCGATCAGCGTGATCGTGTCGGAGCCGAGTTCGTGCGCGCCGTTGCCGCCGCCCTTGTCGTTGTACGCGACCGCGCAGCCGCGCTTGAGGCCCCACTCGCCGGCCGCCGAAATCGCGCCATACACGCCGCGCGAACCGGACGACGTCGCGGTGACGATGCACGGCTGCGCCGGATCGAAGCTCGCGGGCACCTGCACGAGCAGCGTCACGTTCTTGCGGCCGCTGCCATCGTCGGAATACGCGAGATATTCCGTGCCGGGAATCTTGCCTTCGCCGAGCGTGTCGTTGCCGTCGAGGTCGACGTTCGGCCCCCAGAAGCGGCCGTAGCCGCCGTTGGCGCTCATGTCGACGAGCGCGCGGTAGTTCGACCAGATCGCGACCCGGCGAAGTTCGACGCTCGTCGGCCGGGACGGATTCGCGAACGCGGGCGCGGTGGCGGCGGCGAGGCCCGTCTTGCCGAGACCGGCCGTCAGCAGGTCGTCGCTCGTGCCGTCATAGGCGGTGGTGCGCACGCTGCCGGACACGAACCCGGGCAGCCGGTTGCGCTCGCCAGAATCGTCGCCGTTGCAGGCGCCGAGCACCGCGACCGCGACCAGCGCCGCGCCGAAGAGAATCCGACTGCCCCACCCGTGCGTCGTCATTGCCGCCCTCTCGATATCGTTATCGGTCCGCCGCTGCGTCGTGCGCAGCTCGCGGCCTCTCAAGAAAACACCGGGGCCGCCCAAGGTTTTCCGCCCCGCAGGCAGCCCCCTTGGGGGATACCCGCTCGGGGGCCTGGCGCGAAGCGGCAGGTCCGGGGGCATTCTAAAGCGCAAACGGGCCCCGGCACGCCGGGGCCCGCCTGAAAGCGGGCGCGCGGCGCTGGCGCGCCGCCGCCCGGCATCATTGCTGCTTGACCTTCAGCTTGTTCGTGACCGACGTCACGCCACTCACACCCTTCGCCGCCTCTTCCGCCTTGTCGATCTGTGCCTGGTCGGGCACCGTGCCCTCCAGCGTGATCGCGCCGCCCTTCGACCGCACGACGAGGTGCGCCACGTCGATGCCACCTGCCTTCGTAATTGCCTTGCGCACCGCGTAGCCGAGCTTGCTGTTCGCCTTCCTCGCGGCCTTGGCCGCGGCCTTCGGCGAGCTCGCCGCCGCGGCCGGCGCCTCGGTTGCCGCCGCATCGCTGGACTGCGCGTATACGCTGCCCGACAGACAGGCCGCCACGGCCACAACACCCAACGCTCTCAACACGATCGACTTCATGCTATCTCCTTGTAACTCCGGAACGGCCGTGCACAGTACGGCCGGATACCCCCAAAGGCAGCCGGCCCGCGCGCGAACGGGCGGGACGGCCGATGATTTCCACGGCGATGCGAGAGAGGCGACACGGGCCGGCGGCCGGCGCGCGCGAATGCGGGCCGGCCGGGCCGGACAGCCGCCGGCCGGACGCGCCCGGTCTCATTGCGTGCCGGGTCGCGCGCGAATCGGGCGCGGCTGCGTCGCACAATGTAATCCAGCGCCCGCCGAAGCGCAAAGCTTTTGACGCGCGGCCGCCCGCGCGCTCGCCCCTGCCCGCCGCCGCGCCACGGTGTCAGACTCGCGCACGCCGGGCGAAACCGGGTACCATCGCCGCCAGAACGTGCATCGCGTGCCTCGTCCGTGACGGCCGTCATCGATGCGTCACGCCCGTGTCATCCGCCCACTCCATGAAGCCAGCTCGCCCTCGCCCGCCCCGCCGCATCCTCACCCGCTTCGTCGCGGTGTCGTGGCGCGACCTCGCGCTGTCGATCGGCCCCACCGTGCTGCTCTCGGTCGCGGCGGTCTGGCTCGCGGTCAGGCTGATCCAGCCGGCGCCGCCGTCCACGCTCGTGATTTCGTCCGGCCCGCCCGGCAGCACCTACTGGAACGCCGCGCAGAAATACAAGGCGATCCTCGCGAAGAACGGCGTCACGCTCGACGTCCAGTCATCCGAAGGATCCGCGCAGAACCTCGCGCGGCTGTCGAACCCGAACGCCCCGGTCGACGTCGGCTTCGTGCAGAGCGGCATCGGCCCGAAGGAGCGCGACGAACACCTGGTATCGCTCGGCAGCATCGGCTACGTGCCGCTCGCGATCATGTACCGCGGGCCGGTGGTCGCGCGCCTGTCCGACTTCAAGGGCAAGCGGCTCGCGCTCGGCGCGGAGGGCAGCGGCGCGCGCGAATTGAGCCTGGCGCTGCTGAAGATGAACGGCATCGAACCGGGCGGCTCGACCGAGCTGCTGCCGACCGCCGGCGAGGACGCCGCGGCCGCGCTGCTCGACGGCAAGATCGACGCCGCGTTCCTGTCCGGCGACTCGACGCAGATCCCGGTGATGGCGAAGCTGTTCCGCGCGCCCGGCGTGCACGTGTACTCGTTCACGCAAGCCGAGGCCTATGCGCGGCGCTTTCCGTACCTGACCGCGATCACGCTGCCGATGGGCGTCTACGATCTCGGCCGCAACCTGCCGCCCGCCGATCTCCATACGGTCGCGCCGACGATCGAGCTGGTCGCGCGCGATACGCTGCACCCCGCGCTGTCCGACCTGCTGATCGAGGCCGCGCGCGAAGTGCACGGCCACGCGACGATCCTGCAGCACGCGGGCGAATTCCCGTCGGCCGTCACGCGCGGCTTCCCGCTGTCCGACGATGCGGGGCGCTATTACAAGTCCGGCAAGACCTTCCTGTACCGGCGGCTGCCGTTCTGGGTCGCAAGTCTCGTCGACCGGCTGCTCGTCGTCGTGGTGCCGCTGATCGTCGTGCTGATCCCCGGGCTGCGGCTGGTGCCGTCGCTGTACGGCTGGCGCGTGCGTTCGCGCATCTACCGGTGGTACGGCGCGCTGATCGCGCTCGAGCGCCGCGCGCTCGGCGAGCATACGGCCGAGGAGCGCGTCCAGTTGCTCGACGAACTCGACGACATCGAGGAAGCCGTGAACCGGATGAAGATGCCGCTCGCGTATGCGGGGCAGTTCTACGTGCTGCGCGAGCACATCGGCTTCGTGCGCGAGCGGCTCACCGCGCACGACCACGACGCCGCGTCGGGCACACCCGGCGCCGGCGGCCTCGTGGCCGCGCGCGGCGGCCCGGCGGCGCCATCGGCCGGCGAGCCCCCCCGGGCGACTCCCGGTTCCGCGTGAGCGGCCAATCCGCGATCATTGCTGCATCCACGCGCCGCCGCGTAACATGAAGGCCACCGCCAGGCACGCACGCCCCACCCTCTGGAGATCGCCATGACAACCGGCCTCGACACTGCCCAACCCGCCTGGTTCTTCGACTTCGTGTCGCCGTTCTCCTACCTGCTGCTCGAACAGCACGACAAGTGGCCGGACGTGCCGTTCGAACCCGTCGCCGTGTCGCTGCCCGACCTGCAGCGCCATTGGGGACAGCGCTCGAGCGCCGACGTGCCGGCCAAGCGCGTGTTCACGTACCGCCACGCGCTGTTTCGCGCCGAACAGCTCGGCATCCGCTTCAAGATGCCGCCCGCGCATCCGTTCGACTCCGACAAGGTGCTGCGCCTCGCGATCGCGCTGCGCGCCGACACCGCGACCGTGCTGGAAATATTCCGCTTCATCTGGCACGACGGCAACGATCCGTCGACGCCGGACGGGTTCGCGGCGCTGTGCGAGCGCGTCGGCGTCGGGCACGGCGACGAGTTGATCGAATTCGAGGAAACGAGCGCGCAGTTGCGCCGCAACACCGACGACGCGATCGCGCTCGGCGTGTTCGGCGTACCGACCTTCTGGATGAACCAGCAGCTGTTCTGGGGCGAGGACGCGCTGCCGATGCTGCTTTACTGCGCGCGCACGCCGACCTGGCTCGAATCGCGCGAGGTCAAGCGGATCAGCATGCTGCCGAAGGGGCGCGCGTGATGGCCGGTATCACGCACGCGAACGCGCGGCTGCGTTAAGGTTACGCTTCACCCGAATCACCCCGCCCCGATGGAAGACGACGACCGTACCGCCTCGCTCGATATCTGGCTCGTGCGCGTGTTACGCACGCTGCTGCTCGAGCGCAGCGTCACGCAGGCCGCGTTGCGGCTGAACCAGACCCAGCCCGCGATCAGCACCGCGCTGCGCAAGCTGCGCGAGACGCTGAACGACCCGATTCTCGTGCGCGGCAAGTCCGGGATGGTGCCGACCGAGTACGGCGCGTCGCTGCTCGGCGCCGCGACGCGCGCGCTGCGCGAGGTCGACTTCATCGCGACGCCGCACGGCGACTTCGACCCGTCGTCCGCACGACGCACGTTCCGCGTCGCCGCGCCCGACTACCTGAACGATTTCTTCATGCCGACGCTGATCGAACGCTTTCGCGACACGGCGCCGCATGCGCATCTGGAAATCGACTCGCTGAATCCCGCGCTCGATCACGCGGAGGCGCTCGAATCGGGCGCGCTCGATCTCGTGATCGGCAACTGGCCGAAGCCCGACCCGCAGTTCGCGCGCCAGGACCTGTTCTCCGACACGATCGTGTGCCTGATGCGCGACGCGCATCCGCTCGCCCGTGAACCGCTCACGCGCGAAGCCTACGCGTCGGCCGCGCACGTCGCGCCGACGCCGTACACCGGCGACAAGCGCAACGCGATCGAGATCGGCCTCGCCCGCGCCCGCCTCACGCGTCGGATCGTGACGACGCTGCCGTACTTCGGGATCGTGCCGCAGGTGCTGCTGCAGTCGGACCTGATCTTCACGACGACGCGCCGCTTCGCGACGCACTATGCGCGGCTGCTGCCGCTCGTCGTCGTCACGCCGCCCGTGCCGTTCCCGCGCATCAAGAGCTACCTGCTCACGCACCCGCACCCCGATCGCCCGACCGACATCGCGTGGCTGTGCGCGCTGATGCAGAGCGTGTCCGACGAGCTGACGGCCGCACGCGGCCGCAAGCGCTGAACCGGCACGGGATGGCCCGCGCGGGATCACGCAGCGCGGCCGCTCAGGCCGTGCAGAAGGTTTCCTGCAGATGGGTCCAGCGCACGACGCCTGCCGCGTCGCGCGCGAACACGGCGGTCGCGCGACGCGCGGGCAGTTCGCCCGACGCCGCCTGCTGCGCTTCGAGATAGGTGAGCACCGCATGCGACGCGTCGGCCAACAGCACGCGGAGGTCCGACAGCGCGATGCGCAGCCCCGGCTTCGCGCCGCCGAGCTTCGTGAACAGCACGCGCGTGCCGTCACGGTCGAGCGCGCGACCGTCGGTCATGATCATCGTGAATTCGGCGGAGAAAGGTGCAAGCAGCGCATCGAGCGCCGCGGGTGAAGTATCGGTGCCGGACAGCCAGCGCTCGATGGCGACGAGGCTCGCATCGAGCGCGTCGAGATAGACCTGATGATCGGACATGGTGCCTGCACGCAAGGACGCGCGGCCCGATGCCGCGCGATCCGTGCAGTGTAGGCAAAAACGCGCCGAGGTGCGCCGGGGGTATCGGCTGCGCGTCGTCAGCGCGCGCAGCTCACGTCGTCGCGCACGCGCCCCGCCGCGGCCGCCTTCGCATCGGCCACCGGCATGCCCGAGCGGGCCTGCAGCAGTTCCGCGCAGACCGCCACCGCGATCGCGCCGGGCGCCTTGTCGACGATGCCCGCGACGCCGATCGGACACACCATCTCGGTGAGCCGCGCCGGATCGACGCCGCGCGCGGCGAGCCGGCGCTCGAACTTCACGCGCTTGGTGCGCGAACCGATCATCCCGAAGTACGCGAAGTCGCGCCGCCGCATGATCTGCGCGGCGAGCGAGAAGTCGAGCGCATGGTTGTGCGTCATCACGAGGAAGTACGCGCCGGGCGGCGCTGCGTCGACGACGGCCTCGGGCGTATCGGTCGGCTCCGGCTGCACGTTCGGCGGACATTCGTCCGGGAACAGCTCGTCGCGCGTATCGACCCACTGCACGACACACGGCAATGCGCCGAGCAGCGTGACGAGCGCGTGACCGACGTGCCCCGCGCCGAACAGCACGATGTGCATCGGCGGCGGCGCGACGGTCGCGCGGTTACGCTGGCCGGTGCCTGGCGCGAACGTCTGCGCGGGCGTGGTGCCGCACGCGCCGTCGCACCCGGCGACGGGCGCATGCGACGCGGCACGCAGCGAACGAGCGGGCCCGTTCATGTCAGCCTCCGCCGGGCCGCCCCAAGGAGGCTGACTGCCCCCTCGGGGGCAGCGAACCAAGTGAGCGTGGGGGCCATTTTCATCTCAGCCTGCCCGCGCGGCGCTCGCCGCACGCACCGCATGCACCGCATGCACCGCGCGCAGGATCGACTCGCCGGTGGCCGGCGCGTCGAGCGGCGGATTCACCCGGTAGTCGCCAACCGCGGCAATCGCGTCGCGCACCGCGAAGAACACGGAGAACGGCAGCAGCAGCGGTGGCTCGCCGACGGCCTTCGACCGGTGGATGCTGTCCTCCACGTTGCGGTTCTGGAACAGCCGCACGTTGAACTCGGGCGGCGTGTCGTTGACGGTCGGGATCTTGTACGTGGACGGCGCATGCGTCATCAGCTTGCCGCCCTTGTTCCACCACAGCTCCTCTGTCGTGAGCCAGCCCATCCCCTGGATGAACGCGCCTTCGACCTGGCCGATGTCGAGCGCCGGGTTCAGCGATGCGCCCACGTCGTGGAGTGCATCGACGCGCAGCGTGCGCATCTCGCCCGTCAGCGTGTCGATCACGACTTCCGACACGGCCGCGCCGTACGAGTAGTAGTAGAACGGCCGGCCCTGCAGCTTCGACTGATCCCAGTGCAGCTTCGGCGTCGCGTAGAAACCGTCGGACCACAACTGCACGCGCGCGAGGTATGCCTTCGCGATCACTTCGCCGAACGGCACGCTCGCGCCACCGATCCACACGAAGTCGTTGCCGAACTTCACGTCGGCCGCATCGACCTTGCCGTCGCCGAACTGCTTCGCCGCGAATACCGCGAGGCGCTCGCGCAGCTGGCGCGCCGCATCCTGCGCGGCCTTGCCGTTCAGGTCGGAGCCCGTCGACGCGGCCGTCGCGGACGTGTTCGCGACCTTGCTCGTGTCGGTCGCCGTCACGCGGATCCGGCCGAAACGGATGCCGAGCTCGTGCGCGACGACCTGCGCGACCTTCGTGTTGAGCCCCTGCCCCATCTCCGTGCCGCCGTGGTTCACGAGCACCGAGCCGTCGGTGTAGATGTGCACCAGCGCGCCGGCCTGGTTGAAGTGCGTGACGTTGAACGCGATGCCGAACTTCACCGGCGTGAGCGCGATGCCCTTCTTCAGCACCGTATTGCGTGCGTTGAATTCGCGCACGCCCGCGCGCCGCGCGCGGTAGTCGCTCGTCGTCTCGAGTTCGCCGAGCAGTTCCTGCAGCACGTTGTCCTCGACCGTCTGCCCGTAAGGCGTCACGTTGCGCTCGGTCTTGCCGTACAGGTTCGCGTAGCGCACGTCGAGCGGATCGCGGCCGAGCGCGCGCGCGACGTCGTCGAGGATGTACTCGATCGCGAACGCGCCCTGCGGGCCGCCGAAGCCGCGGAACGCGGTGTTCGACTGCGTGTTGGTCTTGCCGCAGTAGCCGGCGATGTCGACGTCGCCGAGCCAGTACGCGTTGTCGAAGTGGCACACCGCGCGCGTCATCACCGGGCCCGACAGGTCGGCCGAGAAGCCGCAGCGCGACGTCATGTCGAGCGCGACGCCGTCGAGGCGGCCGTCGTCGTCGTAGCCGACGTCGAAGCGGTAATGGAAGTCGTGCCGCTTGCCGGTGATCATCATGTCGTCGTCGCGGTCCGGACGCAGCTTCACCGGGCACAGCAGCTTCCACGCGGCGAGCGCCGCGCAGCACGCAAACAGGCCCGATTGCGATTCCTTGCCGCCGAACCCGCCGCCCATCCGGCGGCATTCGACCAGCACGTTGTGCGACGCGACGCCGAGCACGTGCGCGACGAGGTGCTGCATTTCGCTCGGGTGCTGCGTCGAGCAGTACACGTGCATGCCGTCGTCGTCCTTCGGCACCGCGTACGCGATCTGTCCTTCCAGGTAGAACTGCTCCTGGCCGCCGAGCAGCATCTCGCCCGACTCGCGATGCGGCGCGGCGGCGAGCCGCGCGGCCGCGTCGCCGCGTGCGAGCTTCAGCGGCGGGATCACGTAGGTTTCGGCCTTGCGCGCGTCCTGCGCGGTCAGGATCGCGGGCAGCTCCTCGTAGTCGACCTGCGCGCGGCGCGCGGCAAGCCGCGCGGTTTCATGCGACGTCGCGACGACGATGAACATCGGCTGGCCGACGAACTGCACGATGCCCTTGGCGAGCACCGGATCGTCGTGGATGATCGGACCGCAATCGTTGACGCCGGGGATATCGTCGGCCGTGAACACGGCAACCACGCCGGGCGTCGCGCGCACCTCGTCGAAGTTCATCGAGACGATCTTCGCGTGCGGCTTCGCGGACAACCCGAGCGCCGCGTGCAGCGTGCCCGCGACGAGCGGGATGTCGTCGGTGTAGGTCGCGCGCCCGCTCACGTGCAGGTGGGCCGATTCGTGTGCGCGCGATACGTGCACCTGGGCCGCGTCGGCCTGCGGGTCGAGGGTGTTCAGGAACGGTTCTGCTTGCTGGTTCATGTTCGGTGTTCTCCGTCTTCAGACGCGCGCCGACGCATCGGCAACGTCGGCGCCGGCTTCGGCGGCCACTTCACGCACGTTCAGCGCTTGCGGCGGCAGCGGATCGTGCGGGCGCGTCTCCAGCCAGAATCGGTACATCAGGTTCTTCGCGGTATCGAGACGATACGCGCTCGTCGCACGCATGTCGGTGAGCGGCTGGTAGTCGAGCTCGAGCGCCTGCATCGCGGCCTGCGCGGTGGCTTCGTGCCACTGCGCGCCGTCGAGCAGGCCTTCCGTATGCGTCGCACGCTTCGGCGTCGCGGCCATCCCGCCGAACGCGATGCGCGGCTCGCGGATCAGTTCGCCGTCCGCGATGAACGCGAACGCCGCGCACACCGCCGAAATGTCGGAGTCGAACCGCTTCGACAGCTTGTAGGTGCGGAACTGCAGCTTCGCGCGCGCGCCGGTGCGGGTCGGCACCTTCACGCCGACGACGAATTCGTGCGGCGCCATGTCCTTTTGCTGATAGCCGGTGTAGAGCGCCTCGAGCGGCAGCTCGCGCACCGTGTCGCCGCCGCGCAGCACGACGCGCGCACCGAGCGCGATCAGGCCCGGCATCGAGTCGCCGATCGGCGAGCCGTTCGCGACGTTGCCGCCGATCGTCCCCGCGTTGCGGATCGGCAGCGATGCGAAGCGCTTCCACATTTCGGTCAGTTCCGGATACGTGCCGGCGAGTGCCGCATACCCGTCCTCGACCGTCACGCCCGCGCCGATCTCGATCCAGTCGTCGCCGTGCACGACGTGCTGCAGTTCGGCGATCTGGCCGACGTAGATCAAGTCGTCGAGACGGCGCATCTGCTTGGTAACCCACAGGCCCATGTCGGTACTACCGGCGAGGAGCCGCGCGTCCGGGCGCTCGACCTTCAGCGCGGCCAGCGCGTCGAGCGTGCGCGGCGCCGCGAAGCGCGCGCCGTCGAGCGTCGTGTAGTCGAACGTGTCGTCGCGCTTGAGCGACGCGAGCGTGCGAGCCAGCGCGGCCGTGTCGACCGGTGCCGACGGCGCCGGCGCACCTTCGCCGGTCGCATCGAACATCTGCACGGCCGCATCGACGATCGGGCGATAGCCGGTGCAGCGGCACAGGTTGCCGGTGAGCGCATCGGCGATCTCGGTGCGCGTCGGCACATCCTTCGCCTTCGCGCACGCGCTGCCGCAGCCTTCGTGGCCGTGCTTCTCGTACAGCGCCCACATCGACATCACGAAGCCGGGCGTGCAGAACCCGCATTGCGAGCCGTGGCAGTCGACCATCGCCTGCTGCACCGGATGCAGCGAACCGTCCGGCTGGCGCAGGTCTTCCACCGTCAACAGCGCCTTGCCGTCGAGCGTCGGCAGGAACTGGATGCACGCGTTGACGGCCTTGAACTCGACCGCGCCGGCGTCGGTCAGTTCGCCGACGACGACCGTGCACGCGCCGCAGTCGCCTTCCGCACAGCCTTCCTTGGTGCCCGTGCAGTGCGCATCCTCGCGCAGGTACTGCAGCACGGTGCGGGTGACGTCCGCGCCGCTGACTTCGCGGACCGCGTGACGATGGTAGAAGCGAATCGGCTCACTCATGTCTCTATGGTTCTTCAAGTGGGGGCAAGGCGGCCTGCGCGGGGCGCTCGACCGACGTTTCTCTGACAGTTTGCACGCTATCACCATCAAATTCCGCAACCCATAGCCCATCACGCATGGGGCCCATATAACTGCCGCGATATGAGCGCCGGGGCCGCCCGTCAGGCGTCGCACGCCTTGCCCCGCCTGGGTTCCGGGCCCGCCCGCACCGGTCCGTCAGCGATTCGTCAGCACCGAAAACGGGTCGCGATTAACTAAACGGTACCTGCGTGAAAACCGGTTCCATGGGAAAATCCCGATTCCGTTTTTCGCCGCCTTCCGTTCCGTTTCGCTCATTCGATCCGACCCCATGTCCTCCGATTCCGTCACACCGCCGCGCAGCGGGTTTGCCGTCACGCTGCAAATCGTGTCCGTCGTCTGCTTCACGTTCATCTGCTACCTGACCATCGGCCTGCCGCTCGCCGTGCTGCCGGGCTTCGTCCACGACGACCTCGGCTTTTCCGCGATCGTCGCGGGCGGGGCGATCAGCGTCCAGTATTTCGCAACGCTCGCCTCGCGCCCGCTCGCGGGGCGCTTTGCCGATACGCTCGGGCCGAAGCAGACGGTGTTGCGCGGGCTGATCGGCTGCGGCGTGTCGGGCGTGCTGCTGCTCGTCGCGCTGCTGCTGGCTCACTGGCCGGTCGCGAGCCTCGTGCTGCTGGTCGCGAGCCGGCTCGTGCTCGGCGTCGGCGAAAGTCTGTGCGGCACCGGTGCGATCCTGTGGGGCATCGGACGGGTCGGCGTCGCGCACAACGCGAAGGTGATCTCATGGAACGGCATCGCGACCTACGGCGCGCTCGCGCTCGGCGCGCCCGTCGGCGTCGCGATCGCGCATACGCTGAATCCGGCGCTGATCGGCGTGATCGTGATCGCGCTCGCCGCGATCGGCTTCTACCTCGCGCGCCTGATCGCTTCCGTGCCGCTCGTGCACGGCGAACGGATGTCTTATGCGAGCGTGTTCACGCGCGTGCTGCCGCACGGCCTCGGCCTCGCGCTCGGCTCGGCCGGCTTCGGTTCGATCGCGACCTTCGTCACGCTGTACTACGCGGCGCGCCACTGGCCGAACGCCGCGCTGTCACTGACCGTGTTCGGAACGCTGTTCATCGGCGCGCGACTGCTGTTCGCGAACACGATCAAGACCTACGGCGGCTTCCGCGTCGCGATCGTGTCGTTCGCGTTCGAATGCTCGGGCCTCGTGCTGCTGTGGCTCGCGCCCGTGCCGCACGTCGCGCTGGTCGGCGCCGCACTGACCGGCTTCGGCTTTGCGCTGATCTTCCCGGCACTCGGCGTCGAGGCCGTCGCGCTCGTCCCGCCGGCGAGCCGCGGCGCGGCGCTGTCCGCGTATTCGGTGTTTCTCGACCTGTCGCTCGGCATCACGGGTCCGCTCGCCGGTTATGTGGCCGGTGCGTTCGGCTATCCGCAGGTGTTCCTGTTCGCGGCGGCGGCCGCGGCGGCGGGCGTCGCGCTGTCGATGGCGCTGTACCAGCGGCAGGCGCGGGTCGCGGCGAGCGGCGCGGCGGCGTGAGCGGGCCGCTCACCGGACGACCTGGCGTCCAAAGGAAAACGCCCGCATCGCGCGGGCGTTTTTTATTTCCGGCGGCCGTCACGACGGCCGCGCCGATCACGCCGTGCGCAGGAACAACCGGCGCGTCAGGTCGAATGCGACGAGATTGCCGGCCAGCACGAGCAGCAGCCCGATCACCGCGAGCGGCGACCACTGGTAGCCCTCGAAGACTGTCGACACGGCCAGCGCGACGATCGGGAACAGCACCGTGCAGTACGCGGCGCGCTCCGGCCCGATCCGGCCGACGAGGGTCAGGTAGGCAGTGAACCCGATCACCGAGCCCGGCACCGCCAGATAGACGAGCGCGCCGAGATAGCGCGGGCTTGGGTCGATCATGAACGGCAACCCGGCCACGGCGCTGCCGACCGTCAGGATCGCCGCGCCGATCAGCATCGCCCAGCCGTTGGTCGCGAGCGGATGCAGCCCCATCGATTGCATCCGGCTCGACAGCAGGTTGCCGGCCGAGAAGCACATCGTGCCCGCGAACGCGATCGCGAGGCCCGTCCAGGTCGCATGATCGTCGAGGTGGCCGGCCATCTGCTGCCAGAACAGGCATGCGATGCCGGTCAGCCCGAGCAGCGCGCCGGCGATCGCGGACGGCCGCAGCGGGCGGCCCATGAACAGCCGGCCGTTGATCGAATTCAGCAGCGGCGCGGTCGAGAAGATCACCGCGACGAGGCCGCTCGGCACGACCTGCTCCGAGTAGTAGAAGCACAGGAAATTCAGGCAAAACAGCGCGACGCCCTGCGCGACGAGGTAGCGCCATGCCTCACGCGGCGGACGCACCGGCCGGCGCATCACGCGCAGCAGCGCGAACAGCACGGCCGCCGCAAGCCAGAAGCGCCACGCGATCGACACGGGTGGCGGCACGGCGCCGAGCTGCCATTTGATCGCGATCCAGGTGGTGCCCCAGATCAGCACGGTGATGAAATAAAGCGACAGGTTCATGGCGGCAACGAAGCGAAACGAGTGAAACGGGTTCCGACTATGCCGCCGCCCCGCCTGCGCGGATTGTCCGGAATTGCTGTCTTTTTCGGGCGGCCGCACGGCGCGCCGCGCTCGCGCTTATACTCGTCGCACCATGAGTTCGTCCCTGTACGCCCCGCCCGTCGATCACGCCGCCGCCCTTGCCGGCGGTGCGATGCCGTTCGGCCTGCAGTCGGTGTGCCGCACCCTCGCCGAGGCGAACGCGACGCTCGAGCGCTTCACGTGGCTCGGCGATCATCTCGCGATCGCCGAATGGACGCGCATCACCGACGAAAGCGAGACGATCTACGAACAGCCCGGCCACCATACGCTGTCGTGCTATCTCGACGGCGGCTACCGGACGGAGCGCGAACGTGTGCCGCGCTACGGCGCGCCGAGCCTGCTGTGCGCGCTGCCGGGCGACCATGAATCGCGCTGGTGGGTGCGCGGCGAGATGCACTTCATCCACCTGTACTTCCTGCCCGAGCACTTCACGCAGCGCGCGATCCGCGAACTCGACCGCGAGCCGCGCGAGCTGAAGCTCGCCGACCGCACCTATTTCGAGGATGCGCGTATCGCGGCGCAGTTCCGTTCGCTTGCGCTGGAGCGCTGGGACGATGCCGACGGACGGCTGCGCGTAAACGAGGCCGCGCACGAAGTGCTGAGCCTGCTGCTGCGCGGCCAGAGCACGACGCGCACCGACGTGCCGTTCCGCGGCGGGCTCGCGCCGGCCGTGCGCCGCCGCGTGCGCGACTACATCGACAGCTACCTGTCGCAGCCGCTGACGCTCGGCGAACTGGCGGACGTCGCCGCACTGTCCGAATACCACTTCTCGCGGATGTTCCGGCTGTCGTTCGGCCGCGCGCCGCACGCGTGGGTGGCCGAGCAGCGGCTCGCACGGGCGCGCCTGCTGCTGCGCACGACCGCGCTGCCGCTCGCGCAGGTCGCGGCCGAATGCGGCTACGCGAACGCCGGCCACTTCAGCCATCGCTTTCGCGACGCGCACGGCACGACGCCGAACGCGTACCGGCGCGCGATGCAGGGCGGCTGAGCGCCGCGCGCGTCGTTCAACGGCCGGCCGCGCCCCGCGCACCCGGCACGACCGTCTCCCCGCTTACGCGCCCCGCTGCGACAGTTCCTGCTCGAGCGCGGCCACGCCGGCCGGCAGGTCGACCGGCACCTTCAGATCGACCATCGTGCGGCCGAACGCATGCAGCGTGCGGAACAGGTTGTGTTCGCGACACTGTTCGCCCATCTGGCCGATCCGCACGATCGGCAGCCCGAACGAGCCCGAGATCTCGACCTGGTACTGCTTCGAGATATGGCCGCACACCATCCCGGGCGTCAGCCCTTCGGGCGTCTCGATCCCGACCACCGAATTGAGCCGGCAGTCCTTCGGCGCATAGAGCGCGAGCCCCATCGCCTCGACGCCCGCCTGCAACGCGAGCGAGCAGCGCAGGTGGCGCGCGAAGCGGCTTTCGAGCGTCTCCGCGCAGACGAGCCGCAGCGCCTCGTGCAGCGCGAGCACGCCCGACACCGGTGCCGTGTAGTGATAGCCCGCGTTGTGCCAGAAGTTCTCCGCGAGCGCCATGTCGAGGCACCAGTGCGCGTTCGGTTCCGGACGCTGCTTCATCCGCTCCCACGCGGCGTCGGAGAATGCGATCAGCGACACGCCGGGGATCGACGACAGCCCCTTCTGGCCGCCGGTGATCACCGCGTCGATGCCCCACGCGTCCATCTCGAGCGGCATCGTCGACAGCGTGCACACCGCGTCGACGACGACCAGCGCGCCGGCCGCCTTCGCGAGCGCCGCGATGTCGCGCAGGTCGCGGTTCCACACGGTGTTCGACGTCTCGCCCTGCACGATCGTGACGATCTCGGGCCGCTCGCGTGCGATCGCGTCCGCGATCTCGTCGAGGCTCGCGACCGAGCGGTCGGCTACTTCGAGCGTCGCGACGTCGGCACCGACGCGCGTGGCCATCTCGGCCATCCGCGCACTGAAGAAGCCGTTGCGGATCGACAGCACGCGCGTGCCGCGCCACGCGAGGTTCGAGATCGCCATTTCCATCGCGGCGGAACCGGGGCCGGCGACGCCGAGCACCCACTTCGTGCGGGTCTGGAACACATAGCGCGCCATCTCCTTCACCTGCTCGATGATCTTCGCCATCGTCGCGCCGAGGTGGTTGATCACGATCGTGTTCGCCTTCGCGACCGCGGCCGGGATCGGGACCGGGCCGGCCCCCATCATCAGCAGCGGTTCTTCGGGCAGGATCGCGTCGAGCGGCACGACGACGGGACAGGGAATCGGCGAATGATCGATGGACATGGCAGGTAAAAGAGGAAGGAAGAAAACGCTCGGACGTCGTTCGCCGCACGGCACGGCGAACTGATCGATCATTCCGCGTTCCGCGTCCGCGCGCAAGAGGCACGCGCCGCCGGACAGCGTGACGCCGGCCCGGTCGACGGACCGGGCCAGCCGGCCGCGCCCGCGTCGCATGACCGGGTTTCGTATTGCGGCGGCATTGCCGGCCGCATGCGGAACGGTTCCAACGACTGTTCGATGCCCGCGATTTTCTCCGCCAATATTGCGACGCACCTCTTGATGCCCAAGTTCAGCACGATGCACGCGTCGACCGAAATACCGGTCATCACGCTAAAAATCGCGCGACAGGAATCCGCCCTCGAAAACCGGACCTTCGCAAAAAACATCCATTACCACAGCATCTATTGGTGATCGATTTCACCCATTACCGCATCCGGCTGCGCTCCATCACGCACAACCAATTGATTTACATGGAAAACATTCAAATCCACGGCAGTTTTCCTCAATACACTCCCAGCTAACCCCGGCGCACGCCAGCGCCCCCGATCCGTTAAAGCGATACCCGTGATTTCGATTTTACGCAACCCGCCCCTTTTCTCAGGTTGACGGATATCGCTTCCGTAATGAACAATCGTCTGCAGAATCGAAAAACCGATTTTTCGATACGAACGAGAACCGAGTGTCGCGCGACGATTTTCCAGGTCGTGCACCGAAAAATCACCACCAGAATCAATCAACCGGGCCAGAAATTCGCGAGCCATGAACCAGATTCAGACCATGCGTGTGTTCGTCTGCGTCGCCGAGCAGCAGAGCTTCCGGCGCGCGGCGCACCATCTAGGCGTGTCCAATGCGCTCGTCACGCGTTCGATCGCGATGCTCGAGTCTCACCTGAACACGCGGCTGATCCACCGCACCACGCGCAACCTGTCGCTGACCGAGGCCGGCCTGCGCTACCTCGACGGCTGCCGTGCGCTGCTCGAGGAATTCGACCATCTCGAGGCATCCGTCGCGCACGCCGTGCGCGAGCCGGCCGGCACGCTGCGGGTCGTCGCGTCGGGCCTGCTGTCGCCGCCCGCGCTGACGCCGCTCGTCAGCAGTTTCCGGCACCGTTACCCCGAACTGCGCGTGCAGCTCACCGTCGCCGAGGGGCCGCTCGACGTGCTCGATTCGGGCTACGACGTCGGCATCGTGACCGGCAACCGGCTCGACGGCAACCCGACGCTGATCGGCCACGCCCTCGCACCGACCCCGTTCGTCGCATGCGCGGCACCCGCCTATCTCGAACGGCGCGGCGAGCCGCGCGCGCCCGATGACCTGCCGGGCCACGACTGGGTCGCGCTCGCGCCGCACCAGCATGCGCCCGCGTGGCGGCTGGTCGGCCACGACGGCGCCACGCATTCGATCACGGTGCGCCCGACCTGCACGGTCAACCAGCTGGCGCTGGTGCAGGCGGCGGCCGTCGCCGGGTCCGGCATCGCGGTGCTGCCCGAGCCGTGCGTCGCCGACGCGCTCGCCACCGGCACGCTCGTGCGGCTGTTGGCCGCCTACCGGATCGACGACCCGGACGCGCAGCTGTCGCTCGTCTACCCGAACCGCCAGTACGTGCCGGCCCGTACACGCAGCTTCGTCGAGCACGCACTCGAGCATTTCGGCGTGCAGGCGGCCCGCGAGCGGGCCGGCTACGGCTTCCTGCGCACGCCCGAGCGCGTCGATATCGTCACGGGCCGGCAGACGGGGCTGCAGTAAACTGCACGCGACAGCCATTGGAGGTGCAGCGTGCGCGTGATCCTGTTCAGCAGCCGGCAGTACGACGACGAATCGTTTACCGCCGCCAACCGGCAATTCGGCTATCGGCTGCGCTTCCAGCCGTCGCACCTCGACGCGGACACCGCGATTCTCGCGCACGGCTATGAGGTCGTCTGTCCGTTCGTCAACGACACCGTCGACGCGGCCGTGCTCGAGCGGCTTGCCGACGGCGGCACGCGCCTGATCGCGCTGCGCTCGGCCGGCTTCAACCACGTCGACCTGGCCGCCGCCGAGCGGCTCGGCATCGCGGTCGTGCGCGTGCCCGCGTATTCACCGCATGCGGTTGCCGAACACGCGGTCGCGCTGATCCTCGCGCTCAACCGCCGGCTGCCGCGCGCGGTCGCACGCACGCGCGAAGGCGACTTCTCGCTGAACGGCCTGCTCGGCTTCGACCTGCACGGCAAGACCGTCGGCGTGATCGGCACCGGCCTGATCGGCAGCGTGTTCGCGAAGATCATGATGGGCTTCGGCATGCACGTGCTCGCACACTCGATGCCGCCGTACGACGACGAGCTGATCGCGTTCGGCGCGCGCTACGTCGAGCTCGACGCGCTGCTGCACCAAGCCGACATCGTCAGCCTGCACTGCCCGCTGCTGCCGTCGACGCACCATCTGATCAACGCGCAGACGCTCGCGCGGATGAAGCATGGCGCGATGCTGATCAATACCGGCCGCGGCGGCCTGGTCGACGCGCAGGCGCTGGTCGACGCGCTCAAGAGCGGCCAGCTCGGCCATCTCGGGCTCGACGTGTACGAGGAGGAAAGCGGCCTGTTCTTCGAGGATCACTCCGACCTGCCGCTGCAGGACGACGTGCTCGCGCGCCTGCTGACGTTCCCGAACGTGATCGTCACGTCGCACCAGGCGTTCTTCACGCGCGAGGCGCTCGCCGAGATCGCGCACACGACACTGCTGAACATCGAGGCGTGGCACGCCGGCACGCCGACCAACGTCGTCACGTCGGGTCGCTGACCCACGGCGCCCGGCGCACGCGATCCGTCAACGATTCATCATTTTGTTTCGACTGATGTAACGCCGCACGCGCGGTGTCTGCTATCGTTGCGCCGACCTCCCCCTGCTTCTGCCGCTCATGCGTTTCGACGACTCCGCCATTGCCGCGGTCTACCGCGCCATCTTCGAACGGCGCGACATGCGCCACTTCACGCCGGCGCCCGTCGATCCGGCCACGCTCGCGCGATTGCTGCGCGCCGCACACCACGCGCCGAGCGTCGGCTTCATGCAGCCGTGGCGCTTCATCCGCATCACCGATCCCGCGCTGCGCACCGCGATTCATGCGCTGGTCGAGGCCGAGCGCCGCGCGACCGCCGATGCGCTCGGCGAGCGGCAGGACGAATTCATGCGGCTGAAGGTCGAAGGCGTGCGCGAATGCGGCGAGTTGCTGGTCGTCGCGCTGACCGACGATCGCGAGCGCCACGTGTTCGGCCGCCGCACGCTGCCGGAAATGGACCTCGCGTCCGCCGCCTGCGCGATCCAGAACATGTGGCTCGCCGCGCGCGCGGAAGGGCTCGGGATGGGCTGGGTGTCGCTGTTCGACGTCGATGCGCTGCGCACGCTGCTCGGCATGCCGGCCGGCGCGAAGCCGATCGCCGTGCTGTGCGTCGGGCACGTCGACGCGTTCTATGCAAAGCCGATGCTCGAGGAAGAGCGCTGGGCCGCGCGGATGCCGATCGACGCGTGCCTGTTCGAAAACGGCTGGGACGCGCCGGCGACGCAGGCCGCCGATGGCGCGGCATCCTCCGGCACGACCGCCGGCTCGTCGCCGTCGCCCGAGGTTGCCGCACCGGACGACCGCGCCGACTCGACACCCGCCAGCACCCTGCCCGGCCGCTGACCGAACGTACGGCGCGCGGCACGGCCGCTCCGCCGGCTTCACTCCGACCCGATATTTCTCCACGCCAGCACCACTGGACACCGCACAATCCCACACTGTGGCGCACCCTGCGCCGGCACTGCGTCGCATGCCGGCAACACCCGTTTTGACCCCGAGCATAGGGGTTTTCACTGAAGTAGAATCGCGGCTGATGTCTCCCCGCCCCGCCCGTTCCGCGCATCCCGCGCCGGCCTTGGGCCGCGGCCTTTTCCGTAGCCCACCGCGATGCCGTTACCTCTTTTCGCCCTTGCCGTCGCCGCATTTGGAATCGGTACCACCGAGTTCGTGATCATGGGGCTGCTGCCCAACGTCGCCCGCGACCTCGGCGTGTCGATCCCGGCCGCCGGGATGCTCGTGTCGGGCTACGCGCTCGGCGTGACGATCGGCGCGCCGATCCTCGCGATCGTCACCGCGCAGATGCCGCGCAAGCGCGCGCTGATGGGCCTGATCGGGCTGTTCATCGCGGGCAACCTGTTCTGCGCGATCGCGCCCGGCTATGCGGTGCTGATGGCCGCGCGGGTCGTCACCGCGTTCTGCCATGGCGCGTTCTTCGGGATCGGTTCGGTGGTCGCGAGCAACCTCGTCGCGCCGAACCGTCGCGCGCAGGCGATCGCGCTGATGTTCACCGGCCTCACGCTCGCGAACGTGCTCGGCGTGCCACTCGGCACCGCGCTCGGCCAGGCCTATGGCTGGCGCGCGACGTTCTGGGCCGTCACCGGCATCGGCATCGCGGCGGCCGCCGCGCTCGCGGCATGCCTGCCGAAGCACCTCGCGATGCCCGACACCAGCATCACGCGCGAATTCAGCGTGCTGAAGCACCCGCAGGTGCTGATGGTGCTCGGCATCAGCGTGCTCGCGTCCGCGAGCCTGTTCAGCGTGTTCACGTACATCACGCCGATCCTCGAGGACGTGACGGGCTTCTCGCCGCGCCAGGTCACCTACGTGCTGCTGCTGTTCGGCCTCGGCCTGACCGTCGGCGGCACGCTCGGCGGCAAGCTCGCCGACTGGCGCCGGATGCCGTCGCTGATCGCGACGCTCGCGCTGATCGGCATCGTCCTCGCGCTGTTCGCGGGCACCATGCACCTGCCGTTCGCGACGCTCGCGACGATCTTCGTGTGGGGCATCCTCGCGTTCGCGATCGTGCCGCCGCTGCAGATCCTGATCGTCGATCGCGCGAGCGATGCGCCGAACCTCGCGTCGACGCTGAACCAGGGCGCGTTCAACCTCGGCAACGCGACGGGCGCGTGGCTCGGCGGGACGGCGATCGGCTCCGGCGTGTCGCTCGTGAACCTGCCGTGGGTCGGGGTCGCGATGGCCGTCGCGGCGCTCGCGCTCACGCTGTGGTCGGCGTCGCTCGAACGCCGCCCGGTGAGCGGGCCGACCGGATACGTATGACCCGTATGATGCGCGGCACGCCAGCCGCGCGTCGCCGGGTTCGTTGCGCACGCAACGCCATGCGATCCTGATGGCCTTCATGGACCTTTCAACTTCCGCGGTGTAGCATCGCGGCCGATGAAAGCCATTCTCAATCGTGATTTCCTCGCGCTGATCCTGAGCGTCGCTGTGGTCGGTCTCGGCACCGGCGCCACGATGCCGCTCACCGCGCTCGCACTGACCGAAGCCGGACACGGCACCAACGTCGTCGGCATGTTGACGGCCGCGCAGGCCTTGGGCGGCCTCGCGGTCGTCCCGTTCGTCACCGCGCTCGCGCGGCGTATCGGCGCACGCCACGCGATCGTCGTGTCGGTCGTACTGCTCGCGGCAGCCACCGCGCTGATGCAGTTCACGTCGAACCTGATTCTGTGGGCCGTGCTGCGCGTGCTGTGCGGCGCGGCGCTGATGCTGCTGTTCACGATCGGCGAGGCATGGGTCAACCAGCTCGCCGACGATTCGACGCGCGGCCGCGTGGTCGCGATCTACGCGACCAATTTCACGCTGTTCCAGATGGCGGGCCCCGTGCTCGTCAGCCAGATCGCCGACGCGACGAACATCCGCTTCGCGCTGTGCGGCGCGCTGTTCCTGCTCGCGCTGCCGACGCTCGCGACGATCCGGCGCGCGCCGCTCGCCGGCGACGACGCGCATCACGCCGCGCACGACAGCTGGCTCGCCGTGCTGCCGCGCATGCCCGCGCTGATCATCGGCACCGGCTTCTTCGCGCTGTTCGATACGCTCGCGCTGTCGCTGCTGCCGCTCTACGCGATGGATCACGGCGTCGCCAGCGCGACCGCCGTGCTGCTCGCGTCGATCATGCTGTTCGGCGACACCGCGATGCAGTTCCCGATCGGCTGGCTCGCGGACAAGCTCGGCCGCGAACGCGTGCACCTCGGCGCCGGCTGGATCGTGCTCGCGGGCCTGCCGCTGCTGCCGTTCGTGATCGCGAATCCGTGGCTGTGCTGGCCGCTGCTGTTCGTGCTCGGCGCGGCGGCCGGCAGCATCTACACGCTGTCGCTCGTCGCTTGCGGCGAACGCTTTCGAGGCGCGGCGCTCGTTACCGCGAGCTCGCTCGTGTCGGCGTCGTGGAGCGCCGCGAGCTTCGGCGGCCCGCTGGTTGCGGGCGCGTTGATGGAGCAGCTGGGGAGCAATGCGCTGATCGGCGTGCTGGTCGTCTGCGTCGCCGCGTTCGTCGCGGCCGCGCTGTGGGAACGACGCGCCGCGTTGCAGCGCGCGGTCTGGCGTTGACGTTGACGTTGACGTTGACGCAGATGCAGACGCAGACGCAAACGCAGACATAGTGACGCTGACGCTCGTGCGCACCGTCACACACCGGCATGCATCGTGCGCATACGCACCGCCGCTCGCCGGCAAAACGAAAACGGCCCGCGCAATGCGGGCCGCCCTGTCCTTCCGGACTACGCGTGACGTGTCGAGCCGCAGTCCGTCACGCGCTCCGCGCTGGAAGGATCTTGCCGGCACACGCGCCGAAGCCGACGCGATAGCCGTCGCCCTGGCACCAGCCCGCGAGCGTGAGCTCGTCGCCGTCCTCGATGAACGTGCGGCTGCCGCCGCCATTCAGCGCGAGCGGCTCCTTGCCGTTCCACGTCAGTTCGAGCAGGCTGCCGAACGAGTCCCTGGTCGGCCCGCTGATCGTGCCCGAACCCATCAGGTCGCCGACGCGCGTGTTGCAGCCCGCGACCGTGTGATGCGCGAGCTGCTGCGCCATCGTCCAGTACATGTGCCTGAAGTTGGTGCGGCAGATCGACGTCGCTTCGGCGGCCCCCTCCGCGCGCAGCGTCACTTCCAGCGCGATGTCGAACGCATGCATGCCCGCATGCCGCAGATACGCGAGCGGCTGCGGCGACTGCTCGGGCTGCGCGACGCGGAACGGTTCGAGCGCGTCGAGCGTGACGATCCACGGCGAGATCGTCGTCGCGAAGCCCTTCGAATTGAACGGGCCGAGCGGCACGTATTCCCACTGCTGGATGTCGCGCGCGCTCCAGTCGTTCAGCAGCACCATCCCGAAGATGTGCGCTTCGGCGTCCTCGCACGCGATCGGCTCGCCGAGCGCGTTGCCGCGGCCGACGATGAAGCCCGTCTCCAGTTCGATATCGAGCTTGCGGCACGCGCCGAACACCGGACGCTCCTGGTCGGGCAGCTTCAGTTGCCCGTTCGGGCGTCGCACCGGCGTGCCGCTCACGACCACCGACGACGCGCGGCCGTTATAACCGATCGGCATCTCCGACCAGTTCGGCAGCAGCGCATTCTTCGGATCACGGAACATCGAGCCGACGTTGGTCGCATGCTCCTTCGACGAATAGAAATCGGTATAGCCGGGAATATCGACCGGCAAGTGCAGCGTCGCGTCGCGCTGCGCGACGAGCACTTGCGCGCGCAACGCGGCGTCGTCGCGCAGCCGCGCGTCGTCGCGCGAGAACAGGTCCGACAGTTGCACGCGCACGCCGCGCCACGCATCGCGGCCGAGCGCGATGAACGGGTTGAGCGTCGGCGCGCCGAACACGTCGGCGCCGGCCGGCAGCGTCACGAGGCCCGCACGCGCGAGCGCGGCGAGATCGACGATCTGGTCGCCGAGCGCGACGCCCGCATGGCGCGCCGCCTGCTTCGCATCGCTGAAGATCCCGAACGGCAGGTTCTGGATCGGGAAATCGCAGGCGGGATCGTTCGCCGTCTCGATCCAGCTCTTGCGAGCCGGGTCGAGCGTCGCGCGCCAGTCTTGGGTGTCGCTCATTTTTGCTCCGGATTGAAGTGTTTCTTGATGCCTTGCCAGCATTCGAAGTAGTCGGCCTGCAGTTGCGCGGTGTCGAGCGCGTAGCGCGTCGGCCGGATCAGCGTGCGGGTTTCGAACATGAACGCCATCGTCGCGTCGACCTTGTGCGGCTTCGTCGTGTCGCTCGCCGACGCCTTCTCGAACGTGTCCGCGTCGGGCCCGTGGCCCGACATGCAGTTGTGCAGGCTCGCGCCGCCCGGCACGAAGCCCTCGGCCTTCGCGTCGTACGCGCCGTGCACGAGCCCCATGAATTCGCTCGCGACGTTGCGATGGAACCACGGCGGGCGGAACGTATCCTCGGCCGCGAGCCAGCGCGGCGGGAAGATCACGAAGTCGATCGAGTCGACGCCCGGCGTGTCGCTCTGCGACTGCAGCACGAGGAAGATCGACGGATCGGGATGGTCGAAGCTGATCGAGCCAATCGTGTTGAACAGGCGCAGGTCGTATTTGTACGGCGCGTAGTTGCCGTGCCACGCGACGACGTCGAACGGCGAATGGCCGATGTCCGCGCGCCACAGCCGGCCGTTCAGCTTCGCGATCAGCTCGAACGCGCCTTCGCGGTCTTCGTATGCGGCCTGCGGCGTCAGGAAGTCACGCGGGTTCGCGAGACCGTTCGAGCCGATCGGGCCGAGATCCGGCAGGCGCAGCAGCGCGCCGAAGTTTTCGCAGATGTAACCGCGCGCGTCGCCGTCCGGCAGCGCGACGGAAAAACGCACGCCGCGCGGGATCACCGCGATCTCGAACGGCTCGACGTCGAGCCGGCCGAATTCGGTCGCGATGAAGAGGCGCCCTTGCTGCGGCACGATCAGCAGTTCGCCGTCCGCGCTGTAGAAGAAGCGGTCCTGCATCGAGCGGTTCGCCGCGTACAGGTGGATCGCGCAGCCGTTCATCGCGGCCGCCGAGCCGTTGCCGGCCATCGTCACGAGCCCTTCGACGAAATCGGTCGGCTCGACCGGCATCGGCAGCGGATCCCAGCGCAGCTGGTTCGGCGGCGTCGGCGGCACGTCGGCCGAATCGCCGAATTCCGACACGAGCCGCTGCGGGCCCGTGAACGGCTCGAACGGCCGGTGCACGGCCGCCGGCCGGATTCGGTACATCCACGAGCGGCGGTTGTGGCCGCGCGGCGCGGTAAACGCGGTGCCCGACAACTGCTCCGCATACAGCCCGTACGGCGCGCGCTGCGGCGAGTTGCGGCCGTGCGGCAACGCGCCGGGCAGCGCCTCGGTCGCGAATTCGTTCGCGAAACCGCTCAGGTAGCCGGCGGTCGCCGGTTTCGACAGGTCAAGCGTCATCGTTTCCTTTCTCCATCAATTCATGGCGGCGTTCGGCGCCTGCGCACCGTTGCGCCGCGTTACGCCGGCCAGTCCCAGCACGAACAGCGCCGAGCACAGCACGGGCACCGCGGCCGCATGGAACAGCGCGCCGTTGGTCCAGTTGAGCGCAATCAGTTGTCCGCCGACGAGCGGACCGAGCACCGAGCCGATCCGGCCGATGCCGAGGCTCCAGCCGATGCCGGTCGAGCGCAGCGACGTCGGGTAATACTGGCCCGCGAGCGCGTTCACGGCCGGCTGCCCGCCGACCACGCAGAATCCGCCCGCGAACACGACGAGCAGCAGCCACGGCAGCGCATGCGCGACCGAGCCGATCAGTCCGACGGAGACGGCCGCGCACGCGAAGCACGCGAACAGCACGCGCACGAAGCCGTGGCGTTCGATGAACCAGCCGAGCGACAGCGTGCCGATCACGCCGCCCGTCTGCAGCACCGTGCCGACGATCACCGCCGTGCCCGGCGAATAGCCCGCGTCGCGCATCACGGTCGGCAGCCAGTTCGACAGGAAGTACAGGTCGATCAGGTTCATGAAGCTGATGGCCCACAGCAGCAGCGTGACCGGCAGGCGACCATGGCGGAACAGCTCGGCGACCGGCGCGCCGCTCGCCGCGCGCTCGCGCACGACGAGGCGCGTGTTCGCGTCGATGCCGGCCTGCGGCGCGAAGCGCGCGAGCCAGTCGCGTGCCTGCGCGTCGCGCCCTTTCAGCACGAGGAACTGCAGCGACTCGGGCAGGCGCGCGAACATCGCGAGCGTCAGCACCAGCGGCACCGCGCCGCCGACGAAGAACACCGAGCGCCAGCCGAGCGCCGGAATCAGCGCGGCGCTGATGAAGCCGCCGATCGCGGCGCCGAGCGTGAAGCCGCACGACACGATCATCATCCGCTTCACGCGATGCGCGGCCGGGCTGAACTCGCCGACCAGCGCCATCGCGTTCGGCATGATGCAGCCGAGGCCGAGGCCCGTGACGAAGCGCAGCGCCATCAGCACCGGAATCGAACCCGCGAACGGCGTCGCGAGCATCGTCACCGCGAAGAACAGCGTCGAGCCGATCAGCACCGGGCGCCGCCCGATCCGGTCGGCCAGCACCGACAGCCCGAGCGCGCCGAGCAGCATCCCGAACAGGCTCGCGCTGAACACGGGCCCCAGCGTCTGCTTCGGCACGCCCCATTCGGCGATCACGCTCGGTGCGACATACCCCATCGCCTGCGCATCGAAGCCGTCGATCACGAGACACAGCCCGCACAACACGAGCAGCATCCAGTGAAAGCCCGGACGATGAGTCTCGTCGATCACGCGCTCGACTTCGAGCACGCGCGCGTCGGCCGGCGCCGCGCTCACTGCGCCACCTCGGCAGCCGGATGCACGGGCGGCGTCACGCCCTGGCGCGCGAGCGCCATCGCTTCGCGCAGCACGTCGGCGTCGCCGATCTGGTTCGCCAGCAGCAGGATCAGCTTCGCGTTGACGAGCTGGCTGTCGGCGTCCGACAGGTCGCGATGCATGTCGATCAGCGCTTCGTAGAACGCGTCCGGATCGGCCAGGCGCGGGCGGGTATCGAGTCGGGGCATGACGGGTGTCTCCAGTGCCGGTGTCGTTGTCGTGTTCAATGCGGTGTTCCGCGTGCGCAGCTCGCGCGCGCCAGTGCGTCGGCGATCGCCTGGCGCTCGAGCGTGCGCATCCGCGCGCAGACGTGCTGGTCGGGGCGCAGCAGGTAGAACGTGCCGGGCTTCGCGTCGTAGCGTTGCGCGACGAAACCGTCGACGTCCTCCACGACGTCGACGCCGGCCACCGCTTGCGCATGCCCGGCCGGCACGACCAGCACCGGCCGCACCGGCAGCGCGAGGCCGTCGAGCGCCTGCGCGAGCGCGGCGGCGTCGCCCGGCAACCCGAACAGCACGCCCGCGAAGCCATCGCCCAGATGCCGCAGCAGCCAGCCCGACGCGCCCTGCGCACGCACCGGCGCATCGGCCGCCGCCGCGCCCGGCCGCATCGCGCACGCGAACGCGTCGCCATCGCGGTCCGGTGTATTCAGCGGCGAATCGGTCAGCACGGCCGGCACCGACAGGCGGCCGCTGTTCACGAGCTTGCGCGCGAATTCGCAGTCGCGAGCAAGCTTCAGCGTCGCGTCGCGGAACACGCGCGACACCGCGCTCTTCGGCGTGATGAAGTCGGTCGAGCGCGTCGAATTGCGGATGTTCTCGTCGGCCGCGAACTCGCGCTCGCTCGCATAGGTGTCGAGCAGGCGGTCGTCCGCGCGGCCGTCGAGCACGAGCTTCAGCTTCCATGCGAGGTTGTCCGCGTCCTGCACGCCGCTGTTCGCGCCGCGCGCACCGAACGGCGACACGCCGTGCGCGGAATCGCCCGCGAACAGCACGCGGCCATGACGGAACGTATCCATCCGCTGGCAGCGGAACGTATAGACGCTCACCCATTCGAGTTCGAACTCGACGTCCGCCCCGAGCAGCGCGCGCACGCGCGGGATCACGCGTTCCGGCTGCTTCTCGGCGACCGGATCGGCGTCCCAGCCGAGCTGGAAGTCGATGCGCCACACGTTGTCGGGCTGGCGGTGCAGCAGCACCGACTGGTTGCGGTGAAACGGCGGATCGAACCAGAACCAGCGCTCGGTCGGGAATTCCGCCTTCATCTTCACGTCGGCGATCAGGAAGCGGTCCTTGAACGTGCGGCCGCGGCTCTCGAGGCCCATCGCCGCGCGCATCGGGCTGCGCGAGCCGTCGGCCGCGATCACGTATTGCGCGTGCAGCGTCTCGACGCCTTCCGGCGTCTCGACGGTGAGCGTGGCGTGTTCCGACGATTGCGCGACACCCGTCACCTTGTGCTTCCAGCGAATGTCGAGGTTGGGCAGCGCGAACGCGCGCTCGGCGAGATAGCCTTCGACGTAGTACTGCTGCAGGTTGATGAACGCGGGACGCGCGTGGCCTTCCTCCGGCAGCAGGTCGAACGCATACAGCTGTTCGTCCTGCAGGAACACCTTGCCCACGTGCCAGCTCACGCCCTTGTCGACGAAGCGCTCGCCGCAGCCGAGCCGGTCGAAGATCTCGAGCGTGCGCTTCGCGAAGCAGATCGCGCGCGAGCCCGTCGACAGCGTGTCGTCGTCGTCGAGCAGCACGACAGGTACGCCCTGCTGCGCCAGGTCGATCGCGGCCGACAGGCCCACCGGGCCCGCGCCGACGACGATCACCGGGTGGATGGCCGCGTCATCGCCGGCGGCCCGCATCGCGCGCGGCCGGTAGTCGAACTTCAGCGTCTGGTAATCGATGCTCATGGTCGCCATCCGCTCCTCAGCCCCGCCGTCCGTGCGCCGCCGCGCGCTGCGTCGTTCCGCTCATGCCCGTTGCCGGCCGCTGCCGCGGCCCGACCTGCTCCGTCCACTTCCTGTCAACCGCCACGTCTCGCTCCTTGCTTCCTGTTGATTGGATTCGGGAAACGGCGCCGTTCCGGGCGCCCGAACGCCGCTTTTCTTGATCGGCGACAAATCCTTGGATTTACGAATAGTAAAACCAATTACGAATAGTGAAATCAACGTAAACCCTAGCCATTGGCTCGAGGACGGGATAACCATATGAGCGAAACGCCAAGCCGAGCCGGGCGCGCGCTGCTAATATCAAGACATGAGGCGGCCCTTTCGGCCGCCATTTTTCCTTCCTACGCCGATGATTCCGCCCAACATTCCCGAGCTGGTCGTCCGTGCCGGGCAACTGCCCTATCTGCGGGAACACCTTGCGCTCGCCGAGGGCGGCACCGCGTGCGCCAATCTGCCGGAGCGCACGCTCGCGAGCGCGTATGAACCGATCTACGACGTGACGATGCCCGGCGCGCCGCAGTCGACGTCGTTCGCGGACGCGATCGAGCGCTACGGCGACGAACTCGGCTTCCAGGCCGTCACGCTGGTCACGGGCGCGCCGCACGACCCGGTCGACTCGGCCGTCGACGACCAGACGCTCGTCGCGATCGACCGGCTGTCGCGTGCGCTGCACGCGATCAACTTCTTCGGCGCGCAACGCCACGGGTTGCTGTTCCTGCGCGTGCACGAACGGTTGCTCAAGAGCGTGAAGTACGACCATGGCAAGCATTTCTCGTCGGTGCTGCAGCGTTTCGGGCTGCCGACCGAGCGGATCGTGATCGAGCTGCCGGCGGTCGCGGTCGCGCACAAGACCTTCCTCGGCTACCTGACGCGCAGCTACCAGCATCACGGCTTCAAGGTCGCGGACAAACTGCCCGACCCGGGCCGGATCCTCGCGGTCGAATCGGAGATGGCGCGCCCCGACTACATCAAGATGGATGCGGGCATCGCACTGCGCGACGGGATGGTGAAGGCGTTGGTCGCGTATGCGCAGCGCGTGCGGATTCCGCTGATTTTCGACGGCGTCGTCGACGAGACGCAGTGCGAGCTGCTGCGCCAGCACGACGTGCGGTTCATGCAGGGGCCGGTGTTCGCGAAGGTCGTCACGGCCTGATTGACGGCGTGGCTGCCGGCTCGCGGGGCGGGGCGCGCCGCGCCGGATCGTGGATTCGATTCAACGAGTGTGTTGCTGCGGGGATCGGGGTGTCGGCACGCCGGGTCGTTCGTGGCGCGATGCCGCGCGGTACTCGGTGCTTTATCCGTCACGCGCAACAGTCGAACCTGCGTTGAACACGCTCGCATGTTCGATGCCGCCGCATCGCCACCGATGGCCGCGGCCTAGTCTCTTCCGCCGTCGGCGTATTTCGGCAGATCGTCGCCGATCTCGATGCCCGGGAAACGGTCTCCGTACCAGACATGCCACGCAGGATGCAGCCGCGACGGCTCGTCGAGCGTCGCATAGTTGATTTCCACGGTAGTCGGGGCTACAGCCAGCCGGTACTCGAGCTGCGCGCCGCAGCGGCCGCAAAAGCGCCGCTCGCCCCACGCGCTCGACGCATAGACCGTCGGCTCACCCTGCAGATACTCGAATGCGTCGATCGGCACCGAGGCCGACGCGACGACCGCCGCACCCGTCGTGCGCTGGCAGAGCCGGCAATGGCAAAAGCCTGCGTCGGTTGGAATGCCGGCGATCCGGTAGCGGATCGCTCCGCATGCGCAACCGCCTTCCATGGTTTCCGGGTGGGGCATCGCGAACCTCGTCATCGTCGGAAAGCTGGTGGACGATGATGAGCGTGGTTCGCGCGCGTTGCAACCGGCCGCGGCGCCCTCTCCCGTGCCCGAGCCCCCCCGACGACGCACAGCTCGCGGCGCCCGTTTCAGACCGTCTGCCCGAGCCGCTGCGCGAGCGCCTTCAGCTTCGGCCCGACCTGCGTGCGGAAGACGTCCTCGTCCATCGACGACGCCGGCCCGCTGCAGCTCAGGATCAGCCAGCGCCCCTCGCGCGGCTCGCGAAACGGCACGGCCGCCGCGTTCACGTCCATGTGCCATGCGCGGAACGAATAGCAGCATCCGCCCGCGGAAAATTCGGCCACCGCGTCCTGCGCGGCCGCGACGAGCGCATCCGCGTCGGCCGAGCCGCCGGCTGCCCGGTGCAGATCGGCATAGAGCGCGCGGCGCACGTCCTCCGGCTGCACGGCCAGGTATGCGCGCCCCATCGAGCTCGTCAGCATCGACAGCCGGGAGCCGGGCGCCAGCCCGAGCGTCAGCGCCGTTTCGCTGCGGATCGTCTCCAGATAGATCATGTCGAGCCCGTCGCGGCAGCCGAGCGACACGGCCGCGCCGATCTCGCGCGCGAGCGCCTGCATGTGCGGCCGCGCGAGATCGAGCGTCCCCGAGCCGGACAACAGCGCGTAGCCGAGCGACAGCACGCCGGCGTCGAGCGCATACTTTCCGAGCGTCTCGTCGTAGCGCAGGTAGCCGAGCACGGTCAGCGTATAGGCGAGCCGGTTCACCGTCGCCTTCGGCAGCCCGGTGCGCTCCGCGAAGTCGCGATTGCCGAGCATCGTCTCGCCGGGCCGGAATGCGCGCAACAGGTCGAGGCCGCGCGCGAGCGCAACGACGAACTTGCGTTCGTCGATCGTGGTTTCGTCGATGGTTGAAAGCGTCATCTGATGCTACACTGGGTTCGTTTTGCAAAACATTGTTCCGCACAGCGAAACTCTAGTCAAGCGAACTTTAGACATCGGGCCAGGCAGCGAAGCGCCAACCCGGGACCGACCGTAAGGCATGAGACCAGAGCAAGCGTTGAAGCGCCAACTCTGACCGACCGCGAAGCATGGAGCCGGAGTAAGTGCTGAAGTGCCAACTCTGGACCGACCGCGAAGCATGGGGCCAGAGTAAGCGCTGAAGCGCTAACTCTGGGCCGACCGCGAAGCATGGGGCCAGAGTAAGCGCTGAAGCGCTAACTCTGGGCCGACAGGAGATGAAACGATGACCGCTGCAACTTTTCATTGGGACGATCCGCTGCTGCTCGACCAGCAACTGACCGAAGAAGAGCGGATGGTGCGCGATGCCGCGTACGCGTACGCGCACGACAAGCTCGCGCCGCGCGTCACCGAGGCGTTCCGCCATGAACGCACCGACGCCGAAATCTTCCGCGAGATGGGTGAGGTCGGCCTGCTCGGCCCGACGATTCCGGAAGAATATGGCGGCCCCGGCCTCAATTACGTGAGCTACGGGCTGATCGCGCGCGAAGTCGAACGCGTCGACTCCGGGTACCGCTCGATGATGTCCGTGCAGTCGTCGCTCGTGATGGTGCCGATCCACGAATTCGGCTCGGACGCGCAGAAGCAGAAATACCTGCCGAAGCTCGCGACCGGCGAATGGATCGGCTGCTTCGGGCTGACCGAGCCGAACCACGGCTCCGACCCGGGCAGCATGGTCACGCGCGCGAAGAAAGTGCCCGGCGGCTATTCGCTGTCCGGCGCGAAGATGTGGATCACCAACTCGCCGATCGCCGACGTGTTTGTCGTGTGGGCGAAATTGGAAGAAAACGGCAAGGACGCGATCCGCGGCTTCATCCTCGAGAAAGGCTGGAAGGGCCTGTCGGCGCCGGCGATCCACGGCAAGGTCGGGCTGCGTGCGTCGATCACCGGCGAGATCGTCCTCGACGAGGTGTTCGTGCCCGAAGAGAACCTGATGCCGAACGTCAGCGGCCTGCGCGGCCCGTTCACGTGCCTGAACTCGGCGCGCTACGGGATCGCCTGGGGCGCGCTCGGCGCAGCCGAGTCCTGCTGGCACACCGCGCGCCAGTACGTGCTCGACCGCAAGCAGTTCGGCCGGCCGCTCGCCGCGAACCAGCTGATCCAGAAGAAGCTCGCCGACATGCAGACCGAAATCACGCTCGGCCTGCAGGGTGTGCTGCGTCTCGGCCGGATGAAGGACGAAGGCACGGCGGCTGTCGAGATCACGTCGATCATGAAGCGCAACTCGTGCGGCAAGGCGCTCGACATCGCGCGGCTCGCGCGCGACATGCTCGGCGGCAACGGCATCTCGGACGAATTCGGCGTCGCGCGCCACCTCGTGAACCTCGAAGTGGTGAACACGTACGAAGGTACGCACGACATCCACGCGCTGATCCTGGGCCGCGCCCAAACCGGCATCCAGGCATTCTTCTGATCATTCGCGTGCGCTGCGCGGCGCCCTTCGCGCCGCATCGCCACCGCTGAAACGACACGGCCCGCCCGGCATCGCTGCCGGCCGGGCCGTTTTCGTCGGCGCGCGCGTTCGTCACGCGCCGCCGATGCGGCAGCCGCCGCTTACTTGTTCGGCTGCGGCGTGAGGCGCAGGTACGGACGCACGGCGTTGAAGCCTTTCGGGAAGCGTTGCTTCAGCTCTTCCGGATCCTGCAGCGACGGCACGATCACGACGTCGTCGCCGTCCTTCCAGTTGCCGGGCGTCGCGACCTTGTAGTTGTCGGTCAGTTGCAGCGAGTCGATCACCCGCAACACTTCGTCAAAGTTTCGGCCGGTGCTGGCCGGATAGGTGATGGTGAGCCGCACCTTCTTGTTCGGGTCGATCACGAACAGCGAGCGCACCGTCAGCGTTTCGTTCGCGTTCGGGTGGATCATGTCGTACAACTGCGACACCTTGCGGTCCGCGTCGGCGATGATCGGGAAACCGACGACGGTCGACTGCGTTTCGTTGATGTCGTTGATCCAGCCCTTGTGCGATTCGACGCCGTCGACCGACAGCGCGATCACCTTTACATTGCGCTTCTCGAATTCGCCCTTCAGCTTCGAGGTCAGCCCGAGTTCAGTCGTGCACACTGGCGTGTAATCGGCCGGGTGCGAGAACAGGACGCCCCAGCTGTCGCCCAGCCACTCGTGAAACTTGATGGAGCCCAGGCTCGATTCCTGCTCGAAATCCGGTGCGATGTCGCCAAGACGCAGACTCATGATGTTCCCTCCTCGAACGATGCTGGTTGAAACCGCGCGCTGGACGGCGCGGGACAGTCCGTCAGCTTACGGGAAGCAATGGGACATGCGAACGATTATTACGTTTGATATTCATACTTTTTTGTCATTTTTGCCGGGTGGCGAACCGGGACGGATGGCGCACTGGGAAACTTTTCGCATCGTCTGCGGCTCTGTTGATGATTGCGAGTCGTTTAACATGCAGTCTTGCACTGCCGCCGTGTGTCGTCCCGGCTCGCCAGCGGGCAGGCGTTTCGCTAGGATGTGAACCTGCAGCATGACAGCATGAAGGGAGTTGCAATGTCGGAAATCAACAAGGAGAAACTGATGTCGGATATCAAAACCGTTCTCGCGGACGCCGAGGATCTGCTCAAGCAAGCGGCGAGCAGCACGGGCGACCGTGCGGCCGAACTGCGCGAAAAAGCCATGTCGCGCCTGAAGCAGGCCAAGGAAAAGGCAACCGACGTCCAGGTCGTGGTGGTCGAGAAAGGCAAGAAGGCCGCGCGCGCGACCGACGACTACGTGCACGAGCATCCGTGGACGTCAATCGGCGTCGCCGCCGGCGTCGGCGTGCTGATCGGTCTGCTGATCAACCGCAAGTAACGCGCTCAGCGCCGTTCCGCCCCATGTGCCGCCCGGTGCGGCACATGGGTGCCGAAGCCGGCCGGTGGTTCGCCACCGGCCGGCTTTGACCTAGCCGTTCACTGCGCGCGCAAGCGCCTCATCCATGACGACAGACACCCACCCGCAGCCGTCCGGCCAGGGACCGCTGCGCCGCCTCGTCGGCTCCGCGATCGGCCTCCTGCAAACGCGCCTCGAACTGGTCGGCATCGAACTCGCCGAGGAGAAGGAACGCCTGATGGGCGTGCTGTTCCTCGGGCTCGCCGCCATGATGCTCGCGACGATGGCGCTCATCAGCCTGACCGTGCTCGTCACGATCGCGTTCTGGGACACCTATCGCTGGCAATCGCTTGCGGCCATCACCGCGCTGTACGCGATCGCCGGCATCGTATGTGCGGTGAAGGCACGCGCAGGCCTGAGCGATGCGCCGACCGTGTTCGAGGCGACGCTCGCCGAGCTCGACAAAGACCGCGAAATTTTCCGCGGCAAGCCGTGAACGCAGTCGCGTTCGCCCCTCTCACCTACTTCGCCGACGCGCCATGAGCCAGAACGTCACGGGCAATTCACCCCGCCCCCATTCGTCGCGATCGAACTGGAGCGCATCGCAGCATCGCGCGCTCCGCAAGGAATTGCTGATCCTGCGGTCCGAGGTCGAGCGGCTCGAGCTTGCCGAAGCCGCCGCCGAAATGCGCCACGCCGTCACGCGCTTCAGTTGGCTCAAGGTGTTCATTCCCGGCCTGTCGAGCGGCAAGTTCAGCCAGTCCGCCAGGAACCTGAACGCGAGCCTCGGGCAACTCGTCAACCAGTATCCGATGTTGAGTTCGCTCGCATCGCTCGTGCTGGCGAAACCCGTTCGCTCGCTGCTGCGCGCGAGCGCGGGCCCTGCGCTGAAGTGGGGCGCCGTCGGGTTCGCCGCGTGGGAGGTCTACCAGATCTGGAAACAGTCGCGCGACGAACGCGGACCTGCCGCGAACGACGACTGACACGCGACGACAGACGCGCACGGCCCTGTGCCGTCGCGCGTTCTCCGTGGGCTTGCCGTGCGTTGTCGCGTGATCAACGTACGCCCCAGCATGTCCGCTCCTGCGTGTCAGCCTCTCCGTCATTCGATCCCGCATTGCCTTTCGTCCCGTCCGAGCGCAGCGTGAACGCGCCGCATGCGTCGTTGTGCATCGGGCCTGCATCGAGCGGACTCGCAACGAGTTCATAGGCCACGGGCGCATCGTCGCCGACCGATCGCCGCAGCGCCACGCTGTAGACCGCGTGCCCGTCCGGCGGCGCCTGGGCGTATGCGTCCGGCAGCGTCTGTGGCGGCGCGCCGTCCAGCGTTTCGAGAAATTGAGCCGCGCGGTAGAGCGCGGCGACCGCGGATGCGCGATGCATGCGCGCGACATGCTCGCGATACGACGGGATACCCCACCCGGCCAGCACGGCGACGATCGCGAGCACGATCATCAGTTCGAGCAACGTGAACGCCGCCGATCGTCGCAGCAATGCAGGCCGTTTCATCGATGCACCGCCGCGACGCGACGCCAGCGCTGCGCAACGATGCGTCCGTCGCGCAGCGCGACCTGACTCTGCAGCCAGACCACGCTCGACGCATGGCCGCCGACACCACGTGCGGTGATGAGGTAAGCGCGACTCCCTTGCGGACCGACGCCTCGCCAGGCTTCGATCAGGCAACGCGGCGGCTGGGCCGCCATCGGCCAGGAGGCAAACGGAACGAATGCGTCGGCGACGCTCAGCGCGGGCGTACGCCGCCATGCATCCGGCTCGCCGGGCGACGCGGGTTCGTCCATGTACGGCGCCCCGCCCCGGAACAACCGCTCAGTACAGGCTACCAGCGCTGCATCGGCCGCGTGAAATGCAATCAACCGGTCCGACAATGCACGCGTGCGGCGCGATTCCATCAGTGCGGATTCGAACCAGGTACCGGTCAGCGCGGCGACCGCCGCGCCGACCGCGATCACGGCAGGCAGTGCAAGGCCGGCGTCGCGACGCCGGCCGCGGCTGGCGAACGGAAAGCGTGTGCGCGTTGCTCTTCGGCTCGGCATGAGGCCCTCACCGCGTGCTGCATGTCGCAAAACCACGGCGCGCCTCCTTGCGCGGCTTGCCGCGATTCGCATCGCAAGTTCGCCGACGAATCCGTTTGCGTGGATCATCGCAATACCTCATGGTCCTGCGCCGCGTCGCGGACGGGATCGGCGAATGCGACCGCGGCATTCCGCAACGCAACGATTCGATGCAGCACCAGATGCGCGCGACCATCCTGCGAAACGGCCGGGCGACCGTCGCAATCGACATGACGCGCAGGCCTGTGCATCGGTTCGCCACGCGCCCGCACGCATACATGCACGGCGACGACATCGTGCCAGTCGCCGGCGCCCATCGCCTCCGCGTCGACGAACTGCACGCCTTCGCGACGCAGGTAACGCACGCGCAGTTGGTCGATGCCGGACATGACGGGTTGCGGCGTACCCGGGCGCCCGCTTCCCTCGCAGTACAACTCCGGCTCGCCCGTCGACGGACTGACATGCGTGTCGAAACGGTTTTCCACAAGCGACCGCTCACCGGGAGCGCCGACACCCTGCCCGAGACAATCCGACACCTGGGCGCTGATCGTCGGCCACGTCGACACCGCGTCGCCGACATACCGAACCAGCACTGCATCCGATGCCGCGCGCACGGCTTCGCAGCGCACCTGCGCGCCATCGCCTCGGACGCGCCCCGCGGAACAGCCGAACACCGGCGGCAACGACGACGCGCCTTCGACATCGAGCGGTCGAAACCCGGCCATCTGGATCTGCTGGCCGATCAGCATCAATGCGGTCGCGGCCGCGTCGCGCATCCGGAACCCGTCTTCCGCGCGCCGCTGCGCGACGCGCTGAGCGTGATACAGCGCACCGGCCGCGGCAAGCACAAGCAGGCCGACGGTCATCGCGATCAGCACTTCGAGCAGCGTATGCGCGCGGCTGCGGCGATCAGCGTTCATCGGCATTGGCCCCGGCCTCCCGAAACGGAATCCGCACGCACGACGGCGGCTTGATCGTTGCCCCCGCGCCTTCGCACCGCGTTGGCGCCGCCGCGTCGGCGTGGCGCCAGCCGACTATCACGTAGCGGATACCGCCCGGCCCGCCGTCGAGCGTCATCGTGCCGCCGGGCAACGATGCGACCGCGAGCGCCGCGATGCCATCGCCATCGCCGGCGTCTGCGACTGCGTGCCGGCGCTCGACGCGTGCGTCGGCCAGCCACAGCGCGCGTTCACGCCAGATCGTCGCCCGCTGTGCGCGCGTCATCGCGAGCTGGCTGCCGGCGACAGCCAGCATCACGATTGCGAGCAGCGCGACGGCCAGCACCGCTTCGAGCAGCGACGTGCCGTGCATCGACTTGAGCGCGCGCTTCATGCCGCGTCGCAACGACCGGCGACGACGCGCGCCCGGCCGCCCGCCGCGATCCGGATGCAGCGCGACACGCGCGTGTCGTCGCCGGACAGCGCGCGCTGCGGACGCAATTCAAAACGCCTGATCCCGCCGATCACCTGGCCCGCCGGCGGCGCAAATGCCAGATCGTGCGCCGCGCCCGCAACGGCGATATCGGCATCGCGCGGATAGCGCCGCAGCACGCGCGACTGCCCGTCGAACTGCCCGCTGACGATCCAGCCGCACGACCATTCCGCCGGGTCGCACCGCTCGCCGGAGCGCACGCAGTCGCCATCGCGCCCGGCCCGGCACAGCGTGACACGCACGCCGAGACGCGTCGCCTCGGCGCGCGCGAACGACAACGCACCGAGCAGTGCGCGCGAGCGAGCATCCACGCGTTCGCGCGTGCGCCACTGATCGAATGCAGGTGCCGCGTAAAGTCCGATCGCGGCTGCCAGCGCGATCGCGACCATCAGCTCGACGAGCGTGAAGCCGCCGCAGCGTCGCATGCGTTTTTCAACGCCCTGCCGGTACAGTCCCATCGCCATCGCCCTCCGTCAACGTGATGCGACGACTGTAGCGACGCGTGCGAACGTGCGCCATTAGCCGAACGGCCGACTGGCGACATGCGATCGCGGCCGACACAATCGGCGCGAACTGAACTCACGGAGAAGACGATGAACGGACGCAGCGCGTCAGCGCTTACGCGGAGGCTTGGAGGGGGCCGCGCGACGGAACTCTTCAATCACGTCGGCAAATTCGGAAACGTCCTCGAACCGGCGGTAAACCGATGCGAAACGGACATAGGCGATCGTATCGAGGCCGCGCAACTCGTTCATCACGAGTTCGCCAAGCTTCTCGCTACGCACTTCGCGCTCGCCAGTTGCGAGCAGCTGATATTCGATGCGGGCGACCGCCGCGTCGATCGCGTCAGCCGCAACCGGCCGCTTGCGCAGCGCGAGTTGCATGCTGGCGACGATCTTGCGACGGTCGAATTCCGTGCGGCTGCCGTCCTTCTTCACGACGGCCGGCAGGTTCAGCTCGACCCGCTCGTACGTCGTGAAGCGCTTGTCGCAAGCCGAACAACGACGGCGCCGACGAATCGCGGCGCCATCTTCGGACACGCGCGAGTCGACGACCTGCGTGTCCTCATGCCGACAGAACGGGCAGCGCATGCCGGATCAGCGATAGACCGGGAAACGCTTGGTCAGCTCGGCCACTTGCGCGCGGACGCGCTCGATCGTCGCTGCATCTTCCGGGTTCTCGAGCACGTCGGCGATCAGGTTGCCGACCTGCTCGGCTTCCGCAGGGCCGAAGCCGCGCGTGGTCATCGCCGGCGAACCCAGACGGATGCCGCTCGTCACGAACGGCTTTTCCGGGTCGTTCGGGATCGCGTTCTTGTTCACCGT
>NZ_QTPO01000033.1 GCF_003853645.1 Burkholderia sp. Bp9143
CTCGTCGGCAACTATTTCGCCTTCGCGGTGCTTGCCTGCGCCTTTGGGCCGCTGGTGAGAATGTGAACAGGACCTAGTAAGAGCCTCGCGTCGAAAGACGACGCACGGACGTTTCCATCGCGCTGTCGCGCATCGCTGCTACGGGGCGGCAGCAGCTGCGGGAAACAGGTGATATTGTTGCGAAGTAAGCCATTCGAAAGAATGGGACGATGTCCAAGTTGAATGGTTTTCTCGTAGGTCAAGTACTAAATTTCTTTCAAGAATCGTCAGAGGCCCGTGACGCGTACGCCGCACACACGTGCCAGGACGTTGCGGGAGCGTCGCAAGGATCGAGAGACCGTCTGATGGATGCGGCGCGCTTCGACGGCCGGTTCAGTTAGGGATGTATTGAGGACGTCGAAGCAATGGAGGCGTGCGCGGGATATGAACCCCGTGCCGATTCAGGCCGTCGATCCCGCGGGCGCGGACAGGCGAGTCATGCCGTGTGCAACGGCGAGCGTGGAGTCGGCGCTTGCACGTCGACGATGTCGCCACGCGTGTGCGACGCTCGACGGCGCGCTCGCGGGCACGCACGTCGCCGTCTCGAGCGTTACTGCAGGATCAACCGCAAATGCGCATCGGCCTGCTCGGCGGGCGGCTTCTGGAACCCGCCCTTCGCGAAGCGGTGCCACCGGCCGATCACATAGCTGACAAGCAGGCTCGCGCGGGCAGCGGGATCGTAGTCGGCCGGTAGCGCGAACGGCGCCGCGCCGTCCTGCGGCGCGTTGGCTTCCGTGCGCGCGACCCGCAGGCATTGCTTGACGGTCGCCTCGATGCGGTCGAGCAGCTGGTTCACGCGTTCGGTGAGCCGCTCGTCCTCGCCGACCAGCGCCTCGCCAGTCAGCACGCGCGTCATCCCAGGGTTCTTCGCGGCGAAATTGAGCATGGTCAGCGCGATCGTGCGTGCCTGCAGCACGCCGTTCGGCTCCTTCGCGACGATCTGGTTGACGAGTCCGAACAGTGCCTGCTCGATGAATTCGATCAGCCCCTCGTACATCTTCGCCTTGCTGGTGAAGTGTCGGTACAGCGCGGCTTCCGACACGTCGAGCCGGGCCGCGAGCGCGGCGGTCGTGATTTTCTCGGGCTTGGGCGCCTCGAGCATCGCGGCGAGCGTCTGGAGGATCATCACGCGCCGCTCGCCCGGCTTCGGGCGCGGGCGGGACGGTGTGGCCTGGTCTTCCGTTACGGATTGGTCCTGCGGGTAAGTCGGCTGCATTTCTGTCGCCCCGATCGTGTGCCCAGTCGGAGCGATTTTAACGAACGAATGCGCTGATCGACATAATGCGGACGGCCGATGTTCGGCAGATGGCCTGGCAGATGGCCGGTGATCCATACGGTGCCGATGCCGAGGCGCTTGTAGCGCTTCAGGTGGCTGCGGGTGTCTTCGACGAGGATCGCGTCGGCGAGCCGCGCATGCGCGCCGCGCAAAATCCGGCGCAGCATCGCGTGGTCGGGCTTCGCGCGCCAGGTGCGGCGGTCGCGCATGTGCTCGATCGCGATCACGCGCTCGAACAGCCGCTCGATGCGCAGCTCGCGCAGCACCGCGCGCGCATAGTTCTCGGGCGCGTTGGTCAGCACGAACTTGCGGCCCGGCAGCGCGGCGACGATGCGCGCGAGGCCGCGCTCGGCGCGCAGCATCGCGGGCAGGTCGGTAAACGTGTGGACGACCCGCAGGAAGTCGTGAGGATCGATCGGATGATGGCGCGTGAGGCCGAGGAGCGCGGCGCCGTAGCGCTGCGTGTAGCCGGTGCGCAGACGGTCGGCTTCGGCGCGCCCGACGTGGAGTGTGTCGATGATGTACTGCGTCATCGCGCGGTTGATCTCCGGAAAGATCGCGTGCGATGCGTGGTGCAGCGTGTTGTCGAGATCGAACAGCCAGACGGGCGCGCCGGCGCGCGGCCGGCTGCGGGAGCTGCGCCGGCGTCGCAGCGACGCCGGCAGGTCGGGGCGGGAGGGTGGGCGGCGCGCGCTCAATGCGAGCGGATCATCGTGCCGAACGGCTGCTCGGTCAGGATTTCCAGCAGCACCGAGTGCTCGATCCGGCCGTCGACGATGTGCACCGACTTCACGCCGCTCTTCGCCGCGTCGAGCGCCGACGAGATCTTCGGCAGCATGCCGCCCGAGATCGTGCCGTCCTCGAACAGCGCGTCGATCTCGCGCGCGGACAGGTCGGTCAGCAGGTTGCCGTCCTTGTCCATCACGCCGGGGATGTTGGTCATCATCAGCAGCTTCTCGGCGTTCAGCACGGTCGCGAGCTTGCCGGCGACGAGGTCGGCATTGATGTTGTACGACAGGCCATCCTCGCCGAAGCCGATCGGCGAGATCACCGGGATGAACGCGTCATCCTGCAGCGCCTTCACGACCGCCGGGTTGATCGCCTCGACTTCGCCGACCTGGCCGATATCGATGTACTGGCCCGGGTTGTCGCGGTCCGGCATCAGCAGCTTGCGCGCGTGGATCAGGCCGCCGTCCTTGCCCGTCAGGCCCACCGCGTGGCCGCCGAAGTGGTTGATCAGCATCACGATGTCCTGCTGCACTTCGCCGCCCAGCACCCACTCGACGACTTCCATCGTTTCTTCGTCGGTGACGCGCATGCCCTGGATGAAGGTGCCGGCCTTGCCGATCTTCTTCAGTGCGTGATCGATCTGCGGACCGCCGCCGTGGACGATCACCGGATTGATGCCGACCAGTTTCAGCAGGATCACGTCGCGTGCGAAGCCCTGCTTGAGCCGCTCTTCCGTCATCGCGTTGCCGCCGTATTTGATCACCACGGTCTTGCCGTGGTAACGGCGGATGTACGGCAGCGCCTCGGCGAGGATTTCTGCCTTCAGCGTGGGGGCGATCTGCGAGAGGTCGATGGGCTCGGACATGGCGGCGGCTCTGGCTGGGAACGGTTGAAACAGGGCGAATTGTACAGGAGTGGCGCAGCGCAGCATCGGGTTTTTGGGCTGGCCGGACGGCGGATCGCGCGGGTCCCGCGCCGCGCGCGGCGGCCCGCCGGCCGTGGTGCCGGACCCTGCGCCGGGCCCTGCGGCAGCGGTGCGGGCGGGGCGGCGCCCGGCGTGTGCGGCGGTGTCGGCGGCACGCATCGGCCGGACGGCCGACGTGCAAAATCCGTGCGTCGCGCTATGCTTGTCGCGTAGGGTGACGTTCATGCCCGCTTTCGCGCTTTCGCCATGACCGATTCCGCCGCCGACGCCCGTTCGACCCCGCGCCGCGCGCGTTGCCCGCACTGCGGGCGCGGCTTCGACTGCGGCGCCCGCACGCAGCCGTTCGAGTGCTGGTGCGCGTCGATGCCGACCGTGCCCGGCGGCGCGCCGCCTGCGGCCGGTACGCGCTGCCGCTGCCCGGAGTGCCTCGCCGACGAGATCGCGCAGCGCATGGCCGGCGCGGCTGGCTGACGGTGCAGGCCCGTGCAACCGGACGAGCCACCGGCTCGCCCCGGCGGTCCATTGATCCTTCCCGATCCGGCCCCCGGTAGAGGCCCCGGGTGCTAAACGGGTAAACTGCTCGGATGCAACGAATCACCACCACCGGGCGCGTCAACCTCAGTCACCTGTTCTGGCTGCGCAATCTTGCGATCATCGGCCAGCTCGTGACGATCGGCGTCGTGCAGACCTATTTCGGCGTGCACCTGCCGTTGCCGGCGATGCTGATGGTCATCGCGCTCGAAATCGTTTTCAACGCGCTGACCTGGGTGCGCGTGCTGCGCGCGCGGCCCGAGACCAATTTCGAGCTGCTCGGCCAGCTGTGGGTCGATCTCGGCGCGCTGTCGGCGCTGCTGTTCCTGTCGGGCGGCACGACCAACCCGTTCGTGTCGCTGTACCTGCCGTCGCTCGCCATCGCGGCGGCCGTGCTGCCGTGGCATCTGATGATCTGGCTCGCGGCATTCGCGGTCGCGTGCTACGCGGCGCTCGGTTTCGATTCGGTGCCGCTCAACATGGACAACCCGGCGAACCTGTTCGACTACTACCGCACCGGGATGTGGGCGAACTTCATGGTCAGCGTCGGGCTGATCGCGTGGTTCGTCGCGCGCATGTCGAACGCGCTGCGCCAGCGCGACTCGGCGCTCGGCGAAGCGCAGGCGCACCTGCTGCGCGACGAGCGGGCGGTCGCGCTCGGCGTGCAGGCCGCCACCGTCGCGCACGAGATGGGCACGCCGCTGTCGACGATCGCGATGCTCGCGGAGGAGCTGCGCGACGCGGCGCGCGCTGATCCGGGGCTCGCGCGCTACGAAGCCGACCTGAAGGTGCTGGAAGAACAGATGACGCTCTGCACGTCGGCGCTGGCGCGCCTGCGCAGCCGTGCGAGCGCGCCGGCGAGCCGCCAGCCGGTGGACGACTGGCTCGACACGTTCGTCGAGCACTGGCGCCTGCGGCATCCGCATGTGCAGTTTGAATTGCTCGGCGCGCGTCCGTCGGGCGTCGGGCTCGACGACACGGTCGCGGCCGGCCAGATCCTGACGATCCTGCTCGACAACGCCGCGCGGGCGAGCCCGCATCGCGTGACGCTGGCCGCGAAGCTCGCGCACAACGAGCGGGCGGCCGACCGGATCGAATTCGAAGTATGCGACGACGGCCCCGGTATTCCGGCCGCGTTGCGCGAATCGCTCGGCGCGATGCCGGTCGACAGCACGCAGGGCGGGCACGGGGTCGGCCTGTATCTTGCGTTCAGCGCGGCCGTGCGCCTCGGCGGCGAGATCGAGCTGTCCGATGTCACGCCGCGCACGGCGGGCGGCAACGGGCGCGCCGGTGGCGGCGCGAACGGTCACGCCGCTGCCGCGTCGGGCCAGCGCGCGACCGAACGAGCGGTAGCCGCGCCGGACGGCCGCCCGGCCGGCCGCCCGGCCGGTGCGCCGGGCCGCGGCACGCGCGCGGTGCTGCGCCTGCCGGTGGCGCGCATCGCGGCGCCGGCCGCCTCAACCAACACGTAGACGGAGAAACCACATGAGCGAGAACAATTTCCTGGTGATCGACGACAACGAGGTGTTCGCGGGCACGCTCGCGCGCGGCCTCGAGCGCCGCGGCTATGCGGTCCAGCAGGCGCACGACAAGGAGGCGGCGCTGCGGCTCGCGGCCGGCGGCAAGTTCCAGTTCATCACCGTCGACCTGCATCTCGGCGACGATTCGGGCCTGAGCCTGATCGCGCCGTTGTGCGACCTGCAGCCCGACGCGCGGATTCTCGTGCTGACCGGCTACGCGAGCATCGCGACTGCCGTGCAGGCCGTGAAGGAGGGCGCCGACAACTATCTCGCGAAGCCTGCGAACATCGAGTCGATCCTGGCCGCGCTGCAGACCAACGCGAGCGAAGTGCAGGCCGACGAGGCGCTCGAGAATCCGGTCGTGCTGTCGGTCGACCGCCTCGAATGGGAGCACATCCAGCGCGTGCTCGCGGAGAACAACAACAACATCTCGGCAACCGCGCGCGCACTGAACATGCACCGCCGCACGCTGCAGCGCAAGCTCGCGAAGAAGCCGGTGCGCCAGTAAGCGGCGCGGCGGCATCGGCCGGCCGCATCAAAGAAAACGGGCGGCCCGCCGGGCCGCCCGTTTCGCATCCGACGCCGCGCGCGTTACAGCACGTAGCGCGACAGGTCTTCGTCCTGCGACACTTCGCCGAGCGCGCGGTCGACATACTTCGCGTCGATCGTCACGCGCTCGCCGGCATGGTTGCCGGCCGAGAACGACACTTCCTCGAGCAGTTTCTCGATCACCGTGTACAGCCGGCGCGCACCGATGTTCTCGGTCTTCTCGTTGACCGCATACGCGATCTCGGCGAGGCGGCGGATGCCGTCTTCGGCGAACTCGAGCTGCACGTCTTCGGTAGCGAGCAGCGCCTGATACTGCTTGACGAGGCTCGCGTCGGTCGCGACGAGGATCGCCTCGAAATCCTTCACCGATAGCGAGTCGAGCTCGACGCGGATCGGGAAGCGGCCCTGCAGTTCGGGAATCAGGTCGCTCGGCTTCGCGAGGTGGAACGCGCCGCTCGCGATGAACAGGATGTGATCGGTCTTCACCATCCCGTACTTCGTGTTGACCGTCGTGCCTTCGACGAGCGGCAGCAGGTCGCGCTGCACGCCCTGGCGCGACACTTCGCCGCCGCTGCCTTCGTTGTTGCGCGACGTGATCTTGTCGATCTCGTCGAGGAACACGATGCCGTTCTGCTCGACGTTCTGCACGGCCTTCGTCTTCACTTCCTCGTCGTTGAGCATCTTGGCCGCTTCCTCGTCGGTCAGCAGCTTCAACGCTTCCTTGATCTTCACCTTGCGGCGCTGCTTCTTGCCGCTGCCGAGGTTCGAGAACATCGAGCGGATCTGCTCGGTCATCTCTTCCATCCCCGGCGGCGCCATGATGTCCATGCCCACCGACGGCTGCTCGATATCGAGCTCGACTTCCTTGTCGTCGAGCTGGCCTTCGCGCAGGCGCTTGCGGAAGGTCTGGCGCGTCGCGTTGTTGTCGTCGTTCGCGTGTTCGGCATTGCCGCCGAAGCCCACCGCGCGCGGTTGCGGCAGCAGGATGTCGAGGATGCGGTCTTCCGCCTGGTCGGTCGCCTTGCTGCGCACCTTGCGCATCTCGGATTCGCGCGTCTGCTTGACCGAGATCTCGATCAGGTCGCGCACGATGCTGTCGACGTCGCGGCCGACGTAACCGACTTCGGTGAACTTGGTCGCTTCGATCTTGATGAACGGTGCGTCGGCGAGCTTCGCGAGGCGGCGCGCGATTTCGGTCTTGCCGACGCCCGTCGGCCCGATCATCAGGATGTTCTTCGGCGTGATTTCCTGGCGCAGCGGGTCGGCGACCTGCTGGCGGCGCCAGCGGTTGCGCAGCGCGACCGCGACGGCCTTCTTCGCGTTGGCCTGGCCGATGATGTGCTTGTCGAGTTCCGAGACGATCTCGGCAGGGGTCATGGTGCTCATGGGGCGGTCCTTACTCGATCGTTTCGATGATGCGGTTGTGGTTCGTGTAGATGCACATGTCGCCGGCGATCTCGAGCGACTTCTCGACGATCTCGCGCGGGGACAGCTCGGTGTTCTCCGCGAGCGCGCGGGCCGCGGCCTGCGCATAGGCGCCGCCCGAACCGATCGCGCAGATGCCGCCTTCCGGGTCGAGCACGTCGCCGTTGCCGGTGATCACGAGCGTGGTGGTGGCATCGGCCGTGATCAGCATCGCCTCGAGGCGGCGCAGCATCCGGTCGGTGCGCCAGTCCTTCGCGAGCTCGACGGCCGCGCGGGTCAGGTTGCCCTGGTGCTTCTCGAGCTTCGCCTCGAAGCGATCGAGCAGCGAGAACGCATCGGCGGTGCCGCCCGCGAATCCGACCAGTACCTGGTTGTTGTAGATCCGCCGCACTTTCCGCGCGCCACCCTTCATGACGATGTTGCCGAGGGTTACCTGGCCGTCGCCGCCGAGCGCGACCTTGTCGCCGCGCCGGACCGAAACGATGGTCGTGCCGTGAAATTGCTCCATCTGCGTTCCTTGAGAAAAACGGGGAAGAGTCGGGCGGCGCGGGGCGCCGCCGCGTGAATCGCAGTGCGCCGGGGAGCGGCCCGGCGCGCGTCCGTTTCATTTTAGGGCGGGCGCCGGGATATCAAGAGGGGGATGCAAATCGCCGGCCGGCCGGGAACCGGTGCCGGAAAAGGTGCCGGAAAAACAAAAAGCGCGCGGCAGGCCGCGCGCTTTCGGGAAGCAGCGTGTCGGAGCGGAACGCCGCTCGATCAGTCGCCGAACAGCTTCTGGCGCAGCTCGCGGCGCTCTTGCGCCTCGAGCGACAGCGTGGCCGTCGGGCGCGCGAGCAGGCGCGGGATGCCGATCGGTTCGCCGGTTTCCTCGCACCAGCCGTAATCGCCGGAGTCGATGCGGGCGAGCGACTGCTGAACCTTCTTGAGGAGCTTGCGTTCGCGATCGCGCGTACGCAGTTCGAGCGCGTGCTCTTCCTCGATCGTCGCGCGATCGGCGGGATCGGGCACGATCACCGTCTCGCGCAGGTTCTCGGTCGTCTGGCCTGCGTTCTTGAGGATGTCCGCCTGCAACTGTTCGAGCCGATTTTTGAAGAAGGCGAGCTGATCCTCATTCATGTAATCCTTGTCGCTCATCTTCAGGATTTCGGCTTCGGTCAAGAGTTTCTTCGTCATCTGCTTGCTTCTTCAATGTGCGGCAAATCAAGAGATAGTGCCTGCACTTTGGGATTACCCGCAACTGCGCTTGCAATCATTTGCGATTTGCCGCCGCGGGGCCGAAAGCCTCTGGAAAACCGGTTCTCAAATACCAGGATAGGCCTGGCGCGGATTTGCGCGCGCGGCGAACCGGTGCTGCGCGGCAGATCGCATCGGCCGCGGCCGGGTGGCGGATGGGCGATCCGGCGCGGTTGCGATGCCCGGGTAATGGTTCAGCAAGAACCGGGCCTGTTATTGCCGTACTCCAGCGGGCACGTATTGTAACTGAATCGCAAGCGGGCGCCGTATCGGGTCGATCCCCGTCGGCTGCGCCAATATCTAGAAAATATAACGCGCAAATCGCGAAAAAGCGATGACGGCGAAACCCTGCCCGGAAAAGGCACCGCGCAAGCGCCGCGGCCGCCCGCGAAGGCGGCCGCACGGAAGGCGCGCGACGCCAGCCGAACGCTCAGGCGAGGCAGGCGTCGAGGCCGTCGGTGATCAGGTCCTGCGGCAGGTCGACGCCGATGAACACCATCTTGTTGGTCTTCTTCTCGACCGGCAGCCACTTCGCGGCGAGGTCGCTGCCCATCATCTGGTGCACGCCCTGGAACACGACCTTGCGGTCGACGCCCTTCATGTACAGCACGCCCTTGTAGCGCAGCATCCGTTCGCCGTAGATCTGCAGGATGCCACCGAGGAAGTCCTCCAGCTTGTTCGGGTCGAACGGGCGATCGTTGCGGTACACGAACGACTTGATCTTGTCGTCGTGGTGCGCGTGGTGGTGGCCATGTTCGTGATCGTGCGCGCATTGACCGTGATCGTGGTCGCAATTCGCGTGATCGTGGTCATGGTCATGGTCGTGATCGTGGTGATGGTGCGCGTGGTCGTCCTCGGCGAGGAAGTCCGGGTCGATCTCGAGCTTCGCGTTCAGGTTGAAGCCGCGCAGGTCGAAGATTTCCTTGATGTCGGCTTCGCCGAAGTTGACAACCTTGATCGTCGCCTTCGGGTTCATGTGCATCAGGCGGTGCTTGAGGTCGGCCACCGTCTGGTCGTCGACCAGGTCCGACTTCGTGATGAACAGGCGATCGGCGAAGCCGACCTGGCGCTGCACCACTTCGTGTTCGTCGAGCTGCGCGTTCGCATGCTTCGCGTCGACCAGCGTGATGACCGCGTCGAGCAGGAAATCGTCGGCGATCTCGCTGTCGATGAAGAAGGTCTGCGCGACGGGGCCCGGATTCGCGAGGCCGGTCGTTTCGATCACGATGCGGTCGAAGTCGAGCTTGCCTTCGCGCTTCTTCGCGGCCAGATCGCCGAGCGCGCGTGCGAGGTCGCCGCGGATCGTGCAGCAGATGCAGCCGTTGCTCATCTGGATGATCTGCTCGTTCGTGTCCTGAACGAGGATCTCGTTGTCGATGTTCTCTTCGCCGAACTCGTTCTCGATCACGGCGATCTTCATGCCGTGCTGTTCGTTCAGGATGCGCTTGAGCAGCGTCGTCTTGCCGCTGCCGAGGAAGCCGGTGAGGATGGTGACGGGAGAGGCCATGTCGGTCGCCTGTGGTTCGTGAATCGGGGTCAAAACCAGGATGTGTGCGTCGCGCCGTCGACTCGCGAGCCGGGGCGCACAACCATCCATTGAAACATACCTGTCAAGCCCTCGCCCGTCGTCCGGACGACAGGCTCGAGCGCGGGGCCGCCAGCGGGGACGGGCCGGCGGACGCGGGTGTGCGCGTAGATCGGGGCGATCAGACGATTTGCAACAGCAGGCCCTTCAGATATTCGCCTTCCGGGAACGCGGCGAGCAGCGGGTGATCGACGCCCGCGCCGAGGCGTTTCAGGATCCGCGCGTCGACCTTCGCGTCGGCGGCCGCGCCCGCGACGATCTTCTGGAACAGGTCCATGTCGATCGCGCCCGAGCACGAGTACGTGAACAGCAGGCCGCCCGGACGCAGCAGCCTGAAGCCGCTCAGGTTGATGTCCTTGTACGCGCGTGACGCGCGGTCGACGCTGTCGCGGGTCGGCGCGAACTTCGGCGGATCGAGCACGATCAGGTCGAAACGCTCGCCTTCGTCGACGAGGCGGCGCAGCGTCTTGAACGCGTCCGCGTCGAGCCAGGTCGCGCGTTCGGCATCGAAGCCGTTCGCCACGACGTTCTGCTGCGCGAGCGCGAGCGCGTCGCCCGACGAGTCGATCGACACGACACGTTTCGCGCCGCCCTTGAGTGCCGCGAGCGAGAAGCCGCCGGTGTAGCAGAAGCAGTTGAGCACGTCACGGCCGTCCGCGTATTGCGCGACGAGCGCGCGGTTGTCGCGCTGGTCGACGTAGAAACCCGTCTTGTGACCGTTCGGCACGTCGACGTGATAACGCACGCCGTTTTCGTTTGCGATCAGCGTCGCGGGCGGCGCGTCGCCGGCGAGCACGCCGGTCGTCTGCGCGAGCCCTTCCTTGTCGCGGATCGACACGTCCGAGCGTTCGTACACGTTCGGGCAGCCGGTCGCGCCGCTGAGCGCCGCGACGATCGCGTCCTTCCACGCTTCGACGCCCGCGGCCATGAACTGGCACACGAGCTGGCCGCGCGGCGCGGCGCCCGGTTCGGCCGTGTCCGCGATGTAGTAGTCGACGATCAGCCCCGGCAGCCCGTCGGCTTCGCCGAACACGAGCCGCACCGCGCCCGTGCCCGACACCATCGTCGTGCGGTGCGCGACCGCGCGCTGCACGCGGCGCTTGAAGAAGGCGTGATCGATCGGCTCGTTCTCGTCGAAGCTCCAGACGCGCACGCGGATCTGCGACTGCGGGCTGTACGCGCCGCGTGCGAGGAAGCGGCCGTCGTGCGCGCGCACGACGACGGTCGCGCCGGGGGCGGGCGTACCGTCGACGCGGTCGATCGCATTGGCATAGATCCACGGATGTCGGCGCAGCAGCGATTTTTCCTTGGACGGTCTGAGTGTGACGGTTTGCATGATCGGATCGAAAGGGGCCGCGGACGGCGCCGGCCGTTGCCGGCCACCGCGCGCGGTGGGTGTTGCGGGACGCGCGTCAGTCGCGCTTCTTCGCGCGCGGATGCGCGCTGTCGTAAATTTTCGCGAGATGCTGGAAGTCGAGCGACGTGTAGACCTGCGTCGCGGCGACGCTCGCGTGGCCCAGCAGTTCCTGCACCGCACGCAGGTCGCCGCTCGACTGCAGCACATGCGTCGCGAACGAATGGCGCAGCACGTGCGGGTGGACGTTGGCGGGGATGCCGGCGGTCAGCGCCGCGCGCTTCACGCGGTCGCGCACGACACCCGGCGCCATCCGGTTGCCGCGCACGGACACGAACAGCGGATGCGGATCGTGCTTCACGAATTCGTCGCGCACCGCGAGCCACGCATTCAGCGCCTCGATCGCCTTGCGGCCGACTGGCACCTTGCGTTCCTTGTTGCCCTTGCCGCGCACGGTGACCTCGGCTTCGGCAAGATCGAGCCAGCCGGCCGAGCGGTAGCCGTCGGCCTGCGTGTACATGACGTCGAGCCCAACCAGTTCGGCTAGGCGCAGCCCGGACGAATAGAACAGCTCGAGGATGGCGTGATCGCGGATGCCCTCGGTCGTGCCGGCGAGCGGCGCGTCCATCAGCGCCGATGCGTCGTCGACCGACAGTGCCTTCGGCAGAGTCTTCGGGCGCTTCGGCGCGCGCACCGCGGCGACGGGGTTCGCGGGCATCTCGATGCGCTGCGCGAGCCAGCGGTAGAACGCGCGCCACGAGGACAGCCGGTGCGAGATCGAGCGCGCGGACAGCCCGCCCGCATGCGCGCGCGCGACCGCGCCGCGCATGTCGGCGGCCGTCAGTGCGTCGAGCGGGCGGCCGGCGGCAAGCTTCTTCAGTTCGTCGAGTTCGTGCGTGTACGCACGCAGCGTGTGTTCCGACAGCTGCCTGACGTGCTTCAGGTTCGACAGGTAGGCGGCAATCGGATCGTCGGTCACGAGTGCGACATCAGTGCGGCAGCAGGCGCGTGAGCGCGGCGCTCGCAAGCGTCGCGATCTGCGCGAGGAAGTCGGTCGCCATGCCGTCGTGGAAGCGGCGCGGATCGGGCGAGCCGAGCACGAGCAGGCCGAACGCGGGCGCATCGGTGCCGGCGAGCGGCGTGCGCAGCGCGAGCAGCGCGACCGACGTGGCCGAGCCGTCGCCGGCCGGCGAGGCTTCGGCGCCTTCCGCCGCATTCGCGGCCGGTGCCGCGAGCGCGGGCGCGAGCCACTGGGCGGCTTCGAATCCGGTGTTCGCGCCGCAGTACGGCGTCGACAGCCCGTTCGTGAACAGGCGTACTTCCTCGCCGACCTGGCGCGCGAAATCGGCCTGCGCGTAGGTGTCGGCGACGTCCCACACGCGCAGCGCCGTTTGCGGCACGTCGAACACGTCGGCGATGCCTTCGGCGATCGTGCGTGGCAGCGCGTAGGGGTCGCGTTCCGCGATCACACGCGCGGTCCAGCGGCTGAACTTCGCGGACAGGCTGTCGTTCTCGTGCCCGTAGCGCACGAGCTCGGCGAGCCGGCGCTCGAGATGCTTGTTCTTGTCGCGCAGCATCTCCATCTGCCGCTCCTGCAGCGAGATCGCGGCCTTGCCGTGCGGGTTCGCGAGACGGATCGTCGCGAGCAGTTCCGCGTGTTGCGCGAAGAATTCGGGATTGGCGAGCAGGTAGTCGGCGACTTCGCGATCGTTCATGTGGCTGGAGCGTTCAGTTATCAAGGACGTTGCAGGGTCAGACGTTCAGGTCGATCTCGCCTTCGAACACGGTCGCGGCGGGCCCGGACATCATCAGCGCGGCGGCTTCGTCGCGCGCGCCGCCCCAGCCGATCGTCAGCGTGCCGCCGTGCGTGTGCACGGTCACCGGCGAATCGAGCAGGCCGCGCCGGATGCCCGCCGCGACCGCCGCGCACGCGCCGGTGCCGCACGCAAGCGTCTCGCCCGCGCCGCGTTCGTACACGCGCAGCTTCACCTCGTTGCGCGACACGATCTGCATGAAGCCGGCGTTTACGCGCTCCGGGAAGCGGGCGTGGCGCTCGATCAGCGGGCCTTCGTCGAGCACGGGATACGCTTCGGTATCGTCGACCACCTGCACCGCGTGCGGGTTGCCCATCGACACCGTCGAGATCCAGCGCGTGTGGCCGCCGACGTCGAGCGGCCACAGCGTGTCGTTGCCTTCCGTGCGGCCGTCGAGCCCCGAGGCGTCGAACGGCACCTGCGACGGCGCGAACACGGGCGCGCCCATGTCGACGACGACTTCGCCGTTGTCCTGCATCGTCAGCGTGATCAGGCCCTTCATCACCTGTACGCGCACGCTGTGCTTGTCGGTCAGGCCGCGGTCGCTGACGAACTTCACGAAGCAGCGCGCGCCGTTGCCGCAGTGTTCGACTTCGCCGCCGTCGCAATTGAAGATCCGGTACTTGAAATCCGCGCCCTCGACGGTCGGTTTCTCGACGAGCAGCAACTGGTCGGCGCCGATGCCGAAGTGTCGGTTGGCGAGCGCGCGCACCTGCGCCTCGGTGAGCGGCGGCAACGCGCGCGAATAGCTGTCGAGCACGACGAAGTCGTTGCCCGCGCCGTGCATCTTGGTGAACGAGAGTTTCACTGGGTTCGGAATTCCATGGCGAACAGGACGGCCGGCACGACGGACGCGGTGTGCCGCCATGCCGGGCGTCGTCGTTCGTCGTGCTGATCTCAACCGCAAATGATACATGCAGCCGACAAGGGCGTCCTGCGCGGGCGGGGCGCCGCGCGTCGCTTGAGTGTCGGATCGGAACGATGTCGGCCGATCGGCTGACGGGTTGCGCGGACAGTGAGTGGGCAGATTGAGGCGGTGCGATATGACGAGCGTTGCCAGGGCAGGTGAATCCGGTGGCGTGCGCTCCACCGGCCGGCGCTCGGTCTGACCGTCACCGAAGCCGCCGCGCAGCTCGGCGTCACGCGCGCGGCGCTGTCGCGCATCCTGCGCGGCCACGCCGGCATCTCGCCTGAAATGGCGCTGCGTCTCGAAGCGTGGCTGGGCGAGGAAAACGGCGGGAAGGCGGATCCGTGGCTCGCGCAGCAGTCGGCCTACGATCTCTGGCAGGCACGCGCGAAAGGCGCGCCGAAGGTGGCGAGGGTGCAGGCGCGCATCTGACGGCGCGCCCGCGGGTTCGACTCAGTAGAGGCTCGGCTCGCCGGGCGGGCGCGTCTTGAAGCGCTTGTGCACCCAGTAATACTGTTCGGGCATCAGCGGAATCTGCTCCTCGAGGAATTCGTTCATCCGCCGCGCATCGAGATCGTCGTCGCCGGTCGGGTAATTGGCCCACGGCTTGAAGACCTTCAGCCGATAGCCCTTGTAGTTCGGCAGCACCTCGCCGATAAAGGGCAGGACTTGCGCGTGGCCAGTCTTTGCGAACCGGCCGACAGCCGTCAGCGTGCAGGCGGGTACACCGAAGAAGGGCACGAACGTCGAGTTGCGCAGCCCGTAGTCCATGTCGGCGCCGAGCATCACGGGCTTGCGGTCGCGCAGCCACCGCAACACGGTTCGCGCGCTGTCGGCGCGGCTCGCCAGTTCCGCGCCGAAGCGGCTGCGGCCGGCCTTGGCTGCGGCTTCGATTGCCGGGCTCTTCATCGGCGTGTAGAGCGAGCCGCACGTACGGCCGAGTGCGAGGTTGATTGCCATGGAACCGGCCTCGATGCCGACGAAATGGAAGCCGAGCAAGAGGGTCGGCGGCATGTCCGGATCGCTGAGGTCAACCTCGCTCTCGACCGTAAACAGCTTGCGGTATGCCTGCTCCGACGCGAACCACTGGTAGCTGCGCTCGACGTAGCTGCGGATCGCGTGGCGGAAATGCAGGCCCGCGACTTCCTCGCGCCGTTCGTCGCTCCAGTCGGGGAAGCAGAGTTTCAGATTGATATGTACGATGCGCTTTCGCCGGCTGGGAATCTGGTACAGCAGCCAGCCGAGGCCGTCGCCGAACCGTGCGGTCAAACCGTACGGCAGCAGGGCGAGCAGCTTCAGCAAGCCGATGGCGAGGTGCGTGCCGAGGCGGCCTAGCATGCGGAATCTCCGTGGGGCCGGCTGGCCGGCACGTTGCGAACAGGGGGGGAGGACAGCGGACGATGCAGCACGGGTGGCGCTCTGTGACAATTCACGAAAGCCGCTATAATACGGGCTTCGCCGAGTTAACTGACAACTTGCGGGGCGAAGCCGGCTGGCGCGAAGCGCGCTGCCCGGTCCTGGTAATCCGCTAAAGCGTCGCCGCTTCAGGCCCAACGAAGCTGGCTACGTGAAACCAACCGTAACCACACAGGAGCCTGAAAAGTGGCAAACGATTATCTCTTCACGTCCGAATCCGTCTCCGAAGGCCATCCGGACAAGGTCGCGGACCAAATCTCGGACGCGATTCTCGACGCCATCCTCGAGCAGGACAAATATTCCCGCGTTGCGGCCGAAACGCTGTGCAACACGGGTCTTGTCGTTCTGGCCGGTGAAATCACCACGACGGCCAACATCGATTACATCCAGATCGCGCGCGACACCATCAAGCGCATCGGCTACGACAACACCGAGTACGGCATCGACTACAAGGGTTGCGCGGTGCTCGTCGCGTACGACAAGCAGTCGCCGGACATCGCGCAAGGCGTCGATCGCGCGCATGACGACAACCTCGATCAAGGCGCGGGCGACCAAGGCCTGATGTTCGGTTACGCATGTGACGAAACGCCGGAACTGATGCCGCTGCCGATCTACCTGTCGCACCGTCTCGTCGAGCGTCAGGCGAGCCTGCGCCGCGACGGCCGCCTGCAGTGGCTGCGTCCGGACGCGAAGTCGCAGGTCACGGTCCGCTACGTCGACGGCCGCCCGGATTCGATCGACACCGTCGTGCTGTCGACGCAGCATGCACCGGACATCGAACTGCCGGCGCTGCGCGAAGCCGTGATCGAGGAAATCATCAAGCCGACGCTGCCGGCCGACCTGATCAAGGGCGACATCAAGTTCCTGGTGAACCCGACCGGCCGGTTCGTGATCGGCGGCCCGCAGGGCGACTGCGGCCTGACGGGCCGCAAGATCATCGTCGATACCTACGGCGGTGCCGCACCGCACGGCGGTGGCGCGTTCTCGGGCAAGGATCCGTCGAAGGTCGACCGTTCGGCAGCGTATGCCGGCCGTTACGTCGCGAAGAACATCGTCGCGGCAGGCCTCGCATCGCGCGCGCTGATCCAGGTGTCGTACGCGATCGGCGTTGCCGAGCCGACCTCGGTGATGGTCAACACGTTCGGCACGGGCCGCGTGTCGGATGCGGTGATCACGAAGCTCGTGCGCGAGCATTTCGACCTGCGCCCGAAGGGCATCATCAAGATGCTCGACCTGCTGCGCCCGATCTACGAGAAGACGGCCGCTTACGGCCACTTCGGCCGCGAAGAGCCGGAATTCTCGTGGGAAGCGACCGACAAGGCACTCGCACTGGCCGAAGCGGCCGGCGTGGAGCCGACGGCACGCGTCGCGTAAGCGTCGTCTGCCTGAAACGAAAAACCCCGGCATGCCGGGGTTTTTTTATGCGCGTCGAGCGCCAGCGAGATGCCGGCGTCGCGACGATCGCGGCGGGCATTGCCCGCCAGCGCGGCGTCAGCGTGCGCCGAACCCGAACCAGCCGTTGCTCGCCGCGAGGCGGCGCGGGCGGTTGACGCGGCGCTGCGGGCCCAGCGTGCGGCGCAGCGCGAGCGCGCGCAGCGACGACGGCTTCTGCAGCAGCGAGCGCAGGCCGGCGCGGCGTGCGAACGTCTGCGCGCTCATCATCGAGAAGAACGCGTGGAACCACGCGCGGATGCCGTCCAGCCGGCTGTGCGCATGCGTGTGCTCGGCGAGCGCCTGCGTGCGGGCACGGTGATGGCGCAGCGGGCGGGCGGGAGCGGACGGCACGACGCGCTTCGCAGCGCGGCTGAGACGGGAAGTCAGACGGAATGGCATGTGAACGATGCTTCGCTTGTATGGATGGCGCCCTTGAAGAGCACACTGGTATGAACGGCCTCGGATGGCGCAACGGATCTTACCGAAAGTCGTCGCGCGCCGCGCCCGCCAGAATTGACAGGCCGCGACAGGCTACAAGGGTTTCATGACTGGCAAAAGTCGCGATAAACCCTTGTGCCGCAAGCGTGTCGCCGCATACCGCCTGTCGCTGAGGCTCGCGGCGCGCCGCACAGTTCCCTTGCGCCAGATCAAATCGGCGATTGGCATGCCCCTGCGCACGACAATGGCGCTGTTCGCGGCATCCGGCGCCGATTTACAATCGTCACATTCACACAATAAACGTTTGGCATCCCATGTCGTCTCCATTGCAGTCGGAATCGATCCGCGCGCAAGTCGCGGAATTGCGCGAACGCGGCTTCGTCGTCGCGCGCGGCCTCGTCGGCGAAGCGCAGTGCGCGGCGCTCAAGCAGATCGCGGAGCGCCAGTTGCAGGAAGCAGCGGAGCCGATCGAGTTCGAGGCGGATTTGCGCTACCCGGGCGCGCCCGAGTCGAAGCATGCGCCGGGCGGTCATACGGTGCGGCGGCTGCTGGACGCCTACACGCGCGATCCGGCGTTCGCCGAGCGCGCGATCGCACCCGAAATCGGCGCATGGATGCGCGAATACTTCGGCGAGCAGCCCGTGCTGTCGCGCGCGCATCACAACTGCATGATGACGAAGCACCCTGCGTACGGCAGCCTGACGGGCTGGCATCGCGATTTCCGCTACTGGTCGTTCGAACGCGCGGACATGGTGTCGGTCTGGCTCGCGCTCGGGCCGGAAACGAATGAAAACGGCGCGCTCTGGCTGGTGCCGGGCTCGCACACGGCTGAATTCGGGCCGGAAGCGTTCGACGATGCGAAGTTCTTCCGCGGCGACCTGCCGGAGAACCGCAAGATGATCGACGCGGCAACCTGCCCGCCGCTGCAGACCGGCGACGTCGTGTTCTTCCACTGCAACACGCTGCACTCGGCGGGGCAGAATCGCTCCGACCAGGTGAAGTTCTCGCTCGTGTACACGTATCACGGCGTGAGCAACCGGCCGGTGCCGGGCACGCGTTCGGCGGCGAAGCCGGAAGTGCAGTTCTAGCAGCGGTTCGGACGGCGATGCGGCCGTATCGGTTGCCCGATGCGGCACGGTGGCCGCGCGAGCGGATGAACAAACGGGCGGCCTGGGCCGCCCGTTGCGTTTTGCGCGGCCCGCATCGCGCGATGCGGGCCGTCGTGATTCGCGCGGCTGCGCGATCAGCGCTTGTTGGCCGGCATCGCGAGGCCGATCAGGCCGATCAGCAAGGCGACGGCGCCGCCGGCGATCAGGAGGATCGTCTTCGTGGCGGGCGAGCCGGTGAAGAAGCGCGACACGTTGTCGTTGATCGAATGGAACGACTGGCCGCCGAAATACAGCAGCACGACGCCGCCGACGAGCAGCGCAACCGAGATGACCCGGGACATACCAACCTCGCTGTAACGGTGATTCGAGACGCCGCAGTGTAGGCGACGGGCGCGGCCGCGTCCATTGCCGTGCGCGCTTCGGCCGCGTTCGCTACCATAACCGTCGTATGTTTCCTTCGCCGCCGGCGCGCGATGTTCGCGCGCGGCGCGTGTCCCTTCCCTGACGTCCTGACGGAACCGACTCATGGCCTACGAAGCAGCTTCCGAACGTTATGCCGACATGCAATACCGCACCTGCGGCAAATCCGGGCTCAAATTGCCCGCCCTGTCGCTCGGCCTGTGGCACAACTTCGGCGACTCGACGCCGATCGCGACGCAGCGTGACATCCTGCGCACCGCGTTCGACCTCGGCATCAATCACTTCGACCTCGCGAACAACTACGGGCCGCCATACGGGAGCGCCGAAACCAACTTCGGCCGGCTGCTGAAGGAAGATTTCCGGCCGTATCGCGACGAACTGCTGATCTCGACGAAGGCCGGCTGGGACATGTGGCCGGGGCCGTACGGAAGTGGCGGCGGGTCGCGCAAGTACGTGCTCGCGAGCCTCGACCAGAGCCTGCAGCGAATGGGCCTCGACTATGTCGACATCTTCTATTCGCACCGCTTCGACGCACACACGCCGCTCGAGGAAACCGCCGGCGCGCTCGCATCGGCCGTGCAGCAGGGCAAGGCGCTGTACATCGGCATCTCGTCGTATTCGGCCGCGAAGACCCGCGAGATGGCCGAACTGCTCGCGCAATACAAGGTGCCGCTGCTGATCCACCAACCGTCGTACAACATGCTGAACCGCTGGATCGAGCAGGACCTGCTCGGCACGCTCGACGACATCGGCACGGGCAGCATCGCGTTCACGCCGCTCGCGCAGGGGCTGCTGACGTCGAAATACCTGAACGGCGTGCCGGCCGATGCGCGCGTGAACAAGCTGGGCGGCGGATCGCTGAAGCAGGATCACCTGAGCGCGGACAACCTCGAGCACGTGCGCAAGCTCAACGGCATCGCGGAGCGGCGCGGGCAGAGCCTCGCGCAGATGGCGCTCGCGTGGGTGTTGCGCAACGGCCGCGTGACGTCCGCACTGATCGGCGCGAGCCGTGCGGAGCAGGTGCGCGAAAACGTCGGCGCGCTGAAGAACCTCGAATTCTCGGCGGACGAACTCGCGGAGATCGATCGCTACGCGACCGAAGGCGGCATCAATCTGTGGGAAAAGCCGTCCACCGATCAGGCGATCTGACCGGCAGCAAGGACAGTCGATACGGGATGCGAACTATCGTGTGCCGTATCGCGGCGCACACACAAGCCGTCACGTCGCCGCCATGCAGCGATGTGACCGGCGCGCACCGACGCTTCGCTAGAGCAGCGCAGGGAGGCCTTCGACGAGCAATACCGCCACGCCGACGCCGAGGATGACGCCGAGCACGCGCAGCAGGTTGTGGCGGAATTCGGTTGCGCACGGCACCGCGCCGAGAAATAGCGCTCCGGCCAGCGCCATCGGAATCAACAGGATGAAGTCGCCGATCGTGAAATAGGTCGTCATGCGTGTCTCCATAGTCGGCCGGAACAGGCGCACACGCGTCTTCCAGCCCCATGCCGGGCATTTCTCATGTTGGGCCGACCCGATTGCGAGCGGGGCGGACAGTTCGAGTATAGGCAACCTCGCCGCGTTTTTCGCTATCCGAACCATTAAAAGTATGCGGAAAACCCCCGGGATTCCACATCTTTCCCGCGAATTGGACGAATGCCTTGCGCAAGTCTTTCTCATTCCTTTCGATTTGCGCGGAAACGTCGTACGTGTTCGATACGGGCCGCCGCACCCGCGGGTGCGGCGGCCCGTCCGCTTACGCGCGATCCGGTTGCGCGCGAACGGCCGGCGTGCGGAACACGAGCGCGAGCCCCGCGACGATCGCCCCCATGCCGGCGAGCGCGAGCGGTTCGGGCCGGTTGCCGAGCCAGACCGCGTCCATCAGCGTGGTGACGACGGGCACGAGATAGAACAGGCTCGTCACATTGACGAGATCGCCGCGTTGCATCAACCGGTAGAACAGGAGCTGAGCGATCACCGAGATCACGATGCCGAGCCACAGCAGCGGCACGACGAACGCCCAGCCGATCTCGAGCGAGATCGGCCGGAACGGCAGGATCGCCACGCACAGCGCGAGGCCGATCGCGTTCTGCAGCGGCAGCACGTCGGCAGGCGCCGCACGCACGCGCTTTTGCAGCAGCGAGCCGGCGGTCAGCGCGACGAGCGCCGTGAGCGCGCAGGCGACGCCCATGATCGGCAGGCCGGCACCGCCCACGCCGCGGCACACGACGAGCGCGAGGCCGGCGAGCGACAGCCCGAGCCCGGCGATACGCGTCGGCTGCCAGCGCCGCTCGACGATCGCGAGGGTGAGGATCGGCTGTACGCCGAGGATCGTCGCGAGCACGCCCGGTGCGATCCCGCGGTCGAGCGCGAGCAGGTAGAAGATCGAATAGCCGCCCATCATCAGCAGGCCGGTCAGCGCGGCCATGCGCCGCTCGCCGCGCGGCGGCAGCCAGCGCCCGCGCACCACGGCCAGCACGAGCAGCACGAGTGACGCGAGCGCGAATCGTGCGGTGAGAAAGACGAACGCGGATGCGTGACGCAGACCGAGTTCAGCGAAGATCGCGCCGCTGCTCCACAGCAAGACGAAGAGCGACGTCACGCCATGCGCGGCGAGCGCGCGTTTGAACGAAACCATGTGAATCCACCTGTCGAACGGATCGAAACGTTCCATGTCGCGCGCGCGGGAACGCGCCGTGCGTGATCACGCACGAACGGCCGCAAACGGGCGAATGGAAAACGGAAAACGAGAGCCGGCTGGTCAGCCGACGCGTGCCGCCGGCGGGGGCGGCGCGGCGCCGACGAGCGGCGGTGCGACAGGAGGAGGGAGGACCGACGGATGCGCGCACGCCTGCGGCCGCGAGTCGAACTGCGGCCGGGATTTTGCGAGAGCGGACGTGAGCGGATGCATCGTGTCGAAATGCGATTGAACGCGAATGAACGTCAAAGGTAACGCAAGGCGGCCATCCCGCGCAACCACTGTCGGCCGCGAGCCGCTGCCGCGCGCTCGAGCGTCACGCACGTGAAGTCTCCTGACGACCGGGCAAAGGGCAGACGATACGCCCGTGATGCAATTCGCGTGCGCGCCGCGCGTGTGGCCGGATTCGGCGGACAGTCACATTCGACAGGGTATGATGGGGGTATCCGCTCGTGCAAGCGCACGCGCGGCGCAGTGGTTGATTGGAGACATTCGACGAATTCGCGGCACTTCGCCTGCTTCTTCTTCTTTTCGCGCTTCGATAAACCGTGAACAATGGGATCACGCGCAACACCCCGACGAGGGCGGCGCGGATCGTGCATTTGCCGGCTCGCCAGCGAACCGGGTTTCAAGTTTCAAGAGTGGGGAACCATCATGCATGTCGGGTCGATTGTCTGCACTACCCATATCGCGGTGCCGAAGGGCGCGCGCGGCATCGTTCAGCGCCTTCTGGGCGACATGGCCATGGTGACCTGGTACGCGGGCGTGCCGGGCGAGTCGAAGGAACTCAACACCGAGCCGTTCTTTCTCGAGGACCTGATCGACACCGGCGAATCCGTGCTGCCGGCCGGCGCCGCGATCCACTGAGTGCGCGTGCCGCACCGGGCGCTCGTGTTTCGGCGCGGCTGACGGCACAATGCGGGGCATGAAAGACGACACTTCCGCCCCCGCAGCTCCCGCCGGCCCGCCGTTCGCCGGCCTCACGCCCGAGTGCGTGCTCGACGCGCTCGACAGCGTGCTGATGCCGGCCGGGCTGCGTACCGACGGGCGCCTGCTCGCCCTCAACAGCTACGAAAACCGCGTCTACCAGGTCGGCATCGAAGACGGCCCGCCCGTCGTCGCGAAGTTCTACCGGCCGGCGCGCTGGTCGGACGACGCGATCCTGGAAGAACACGCGTTCGTCGCCGAACTCGCCGCGCGCGAGATTCCGGCGGTGCCCGCGCGTGTGTTCGACGGCCGCACGCTGCACGCGTTCGACGGCTTCCGCTTCTCGATCTTCGAGCGGCGCGGCGGCCGCGCACCCGATCTCGACCGCAGCGACACGCTCGAATGGCTCGGCCGCTTCATCGGCCGGATTCACGCGGTCGGCGCGACCCAGCCGTATGTCGCGCGTCCGGTGCTCGACATCCGCACGTTCGGCTACGAGCCGCGCGACTACCTGCTCGCGCACGATTTCATTCCCGACGATGTGCGGCCCGCCTACGAAACGGCGGTGACGCTCGCGCTCGAAGGCGTCGAGGCCGCGTTCGAGCGTGCGGGCGAGATTCGCCTGCTGCGCACGCACGGCGACTGCCATCCGAGCAACGTGCTGTGGACCGACGCGGGCCCGCATTTCGTCGACTTCGACGACAGCCGGATGGCGCCCGCGGTCCAGGATTTGTGGCTGCTGCTGCCCGGCGATCGCGAAGGCGCGTCGCGTGCGCTCGCGGATCTGCTCGCCGGTTATGAGGACTTCTGCGAATTCGAGCCGCGCGAGCTGCATCTGGTCGAAGCGCTGCGCACGCTGCGCTTGATCCACTACGCGGCGTGGCTTGCGCGCCGCTGGGACGATCCGGCGTTTCCCGCCGCATTCCCGTGGTTCAACACGCATCGCTACTGGGAGGCACGCGTGCTCGAACTGCGCGAACAGATCGGCGCGATGCAGGAAGGGCCGCTCTGGCCCGTGTGACGGCACGCGCGGCAGCGTCGCCGCGCGGCATGTTCGAGTGGGCCGCCGCGCGCGGCCCGCACCGCTCAGAACTTCAGCATCATCCTGATCACCGCAGCGAAGCGCTTGCCGTAAGGCGGCGCGATCAGCCCGCGGGTATTCAGGCGCGCCTGCGTGAGCACGGGCTTCATCTTCGAGAACGTCACGAAGCCGTCGTAGCCGTGATACGCACCCATCCCGCTCGCGCCGACGCCGCCGAACGGCAAGCTGCCGCACGCGATGTGCAACAGCGCGTCGTTGACCGTCACGCCGCCCGAGATCGTCTCGCGCATCACGCGGTCGACCGTGCCGCCATCCTCGTCGAACAGGTACAGCGCGAGCGGCCGCGGCCGCGCGTTCACGTACGCGATCGCCTCGTCGAGCCGCTCGTACGGCACGAGCGGCAGCAGCGGCCCGAAGATTTCCTCCTGCATCAGCTGTGACGCGGCCGGCACGTGCGTGACCGCGCATGGCACGAAGCGGCGCGACGCGGGATCGGACTGCGCGTCCGACAGCGGATGCAGTTGCGCGCCGGCTGCCTGCGCGTCGGCCGCAAGCTGCTGCAGCCGGGCGTAGTGGCGCGGCGACACGATCGTCGTGTAGTCGCCGTTGGTCGACAGGTCCGGATACAGCTTGGCGAAGCGCACCCGCGCGCGCTCGATGAACGCGCCCTCCATCCCGCGCGGCAGCAGCACGTAGTCGGGCGCGATGCAGGTCTGGCCCGCATTCAGCGTCTTGCCGCCGATGATCGCGTCGACGGCCGCATCGAAGCGCGCATTCGGGCCGACGATCGCCGGCGACTTGCCGCCGAGCTCGAGCGTGACCGGAGTGAGATTGTCGGCCGCGGCGCGCATCACGTGGCGGCCGACGTGCGTCGAGCCGGTGAACAGCAGGTGATCGAACGGCAGCGCGCTGAACGCGACGCCAATCTCGGCATCGCCGTTCACGACCGCGACGTGGTCGCGCGAGAAGGTCTTCGCGATCAGCTGTTCGAACAGCGCCGACGTGCGCGGCGTCAGTTCGGACATCTTGATGATCGCGCGGTTGCCGGCCGTGAGCGCGCAGATCAGCGGACCGGCCGCGAGCAGGATCGGATAGTTCCACGGCACGACGATGCCGACCACGCCGAGCGGCTGCGGCAGCACCTTCGCGCGCGCAGGCCGCAGCCACTTGTTCATCGGCTTGCGGATCGGCTTCATCCAGCGCTTGCCGTGCTTGAGTGCGTCGTCGATCTCTTCCTTCGCCATCCAGATTTCCGACAGCAGCACTTCCTGTTTCGCGCGATGCCCGAAGTCGGCGCGGATCGCGTCGGCGAGCGCATCCGCGTGATCGATCAGCATCGTGCGCAGCGCACGCAGGTGCTGCGCGCGAGTGTCCCACTCCGGATACGGCGCGCGCAGGTAGGCCGCGCGCTGGTCGCGCAGCAGCGACGTCAGCGCATCGACCGACGGCAGCGCTTGCGGGGCCAGTTCGGGCAGGTCGTTCTTCATGTCGTCTACTCCAGTTGAGCGTGGCACGGCGGCCAGCAGTCAGGCCGCACGCACCCGCTCGGCGAGCGTGGCGGGGCGGGTCAGGTTGGCGCGCGTCGCGCGGCGCGGGGCCGGATGCGATGCGCGGGCGAAAACAGGGTGCAGCGTGCGGCAAGCGTCGCATCCGCGCGACGGTGTTCGCGTCCCAAAACGGGATTGCGCGGGATGCGCGTGCGGCTCGATGCGACTTCCGAACGATGCGCGATCGCGTGCTGCAGGCGCTTGCCGGCACACGGAAGCGGCGTCGTGCGATGCGCGCGACGACGCACGCACCGGCAGGTCGTGCCGCGCATGCGACGAACCGTCCAAACGGTCGGCGATAGGTGGTGTCGTTCGATTTCGACCGGCCGCGCGCACGGTGTTGCACGTCACCGTCCGGGCATCCGTTTGAAATGAAATGCGGGCCGCGCGCGGTGCGCCCGGACAACCCGGTCGGCACGCGGCCTGCGGAACGTCGCGCTGCATCGTCGTCTCCCCAGTTTCACGATGGCGCGGCTTCTGTCGGCCGGTGCATCGCGTCGCATCGATCGATACATCTTAAATTTAGTTCGCGCGGGCGTTTAGAGGAATCGCTCTTGAATCGGCGTGCCGCGTGCGCGACGGCCATTCCTACAATGCCCGAACATTACAAGCGTGAGCCGGGCCGCGCCGGCCGCCGTTCATGACACGAAGGAGACGTGACGTGCAATACGACTACATCATCGTTGGCGGAGGGTCGGGCGGGGCGAGCCTCGCCAGCCGCCTCGCCGATGCGTGCCCCGACGCGACGATCGCACTGATCGAGGCCGGCTCGCACACGGAGCGCAACCTGCTCGTCAACATGCCGGTGGGGATCGCGGCGCTCGTGCCGTTCAAGCTCGGCACGAACTACGGTTACGAGACGGTGCCGCAGCCGGGCCTCGGCGGCCGCCGCGGCTACCAGCCGCGCGGGCGCGGGATGGGCGGCTCGAGCGCGATCAACGCGATGATCTACACGCGCGGCCACCCGGGCGACTACGACGAGTGGGCACAACTCGGCGCGACGGGCTGGAGCTGGCAGGACGTGCTGCCGTATTTCCGCCGCGCGGAAGGCAACGCGCGCGGCGCCGATGCATGGCACGGCGCGGACGGTCCGTTGACGGTGTCCGATCTGCGCTTTCGCAATCCGTTTTCCGAACGATTCATCCAGGCCGCGCACGCGGCCGGTTATCCGCTCAACGACGATTTCAACGGCGCGACGCAGGAAGGCGTCGGCTTCTATCAGGTCACGCATCGCGACGGCTCGCGCTGCAGCGTCGCGCGTGCGTACATCTACGGCCGCAACCGGCCGAACCTGCATGTGATCACCGATGCGACGGTGCTGCGCGTGGGCTTCGACGGCAAGCGCGCGGTCGGCGTCGTGGTGTCGCGCGACGGACGCGTCGAGACGCTCGGCGCGCGTGCGGAAGTGATCCTGTCGGCCGGCGCGTTCAATTCGCCGCAACTGCTGATGTGCTCGGGAATCGGTCCGGCGGAACAGTTGCGCCGGCACGGGATCGCGGTCGTGCAGGACGCGCCGGACGTCGGCACCAACCTGATCGACCATATCGACTTCATCATCAACACGCGGGTGAATTCGTCGGAGCTGGTCGGCATCTGCCTGCGCGGGATCGCGAAGATGACGCCGGCGCTCGCGCGCTACTTCTCGAGCCGCACGGGGATGATGACGAGCAACGTCGCGGAGGCCGGCGGCTTCATCAAGAGCGATCCGTCGCTCGATCGTCCGGACCTGCAGCTGCATTTCTGCACGGCGCTCGTCGACGATCACAACCGCAAGATGCACTGGGGCTTCGGTTATTCGCTGCACGTGTGCGCGCTGCGCCCGTTCAGCCGCGGCACGGTCGCGCTCGCGAGCGGCGATGCGCGCGACGCGCCGCTGATCGATCCGCGCTTCTTCAGCGATACGCGCGATCTCGACCTGCTCGTGCGGGGGGCGCAGGCGATGCGCCGGATCCTGTCGCAGGCGCCGCTCGCGTCGCAGGGCGGGCGCGAGTTGTATACGCGGGCGGACCAGAGCGAAGCCGAGCTGCGCGCGACGATCGTCGCGCACGCCGACACGATCTATCACCCGGTCGGTACCTGCCGGATGGGCTCGGATGCGCGCGCGGTCGTGGATCCGCAACTGCGCGTGCGGGGCGTCGAAGGGCTGCGGGTGGTGGATGCATCGGTAATGCCGACGCTGATCGGCGGGAACACGAATGCGCCGTCGGTGATGATCGGCGAACGAGCGGCGGACTTCATCGTCGCGACGCGCAAGGGCGACGTGCCGCGCGGCCAGGCGGCCGCGGCGGTGCACGGCCGCTGAGCGGCGCGCACCGGCACGCGACCGACGCGATGCTCAGGCGAACGTATCGACGAGGCCCGCGCGGCTCACGGTCGCGCCGGCCGCTGCGGATTGCGCAGCGGCGACCGGTGCATCGACGGCTGACGATCCGGCGCGCGCGCGCGGCGACGACTGGCCGCCGGCGAAGCGCTGTTGCGGGTTCTGCTGCTGCGACGCGAAGCCGCCGTCGCTGACGGTCGCGCTACCCAGGCCGAGCCCGCCGGCTTCCATCGCTTCGCGCAGCTTCGGCAGCGCGGCTTCCACCGCGTCGCGCACCTGCGCGTGCTGCGACACGAACAGCGCATGCGCGTGGTTGTCCGCGACGCGCAGCACGACCTGCAGCGGGCCGAGGTCCGGCGGGTTCAGCGTCAGCTCGGCGCTCTGCTGGTGCGCATTCGACAGGAACACGACCTTCTGGCTCAGCGCGTCGGTCCAGTCGGCGGTGCCGACATGCGGGGCCAGCACATGCGTGTTGGCCGCGGCGATCGAGCTTGCAGCGGGCGATGTCGGGAGGTTCGCCTGTGCAGCTGCCGCGGCCGTCGCGGCGGCCGCGACCGTTGCGTCGGGGGCCGGGCCGGCGGTTTCTTCGGCGGCAGCGAATGCATGCGCCGCGGGCTGGCCGGTTGCGCCGGCCTGCAGCGCCGGCGCGGTGGCTGGCGCGGACGTCTGCTGCGTCGCGAGCGCGCCTTTCGCGTCGGCGAGCGTGCGGTCGAAGGTCGGGACTTTCGGCGTCAGCGGGGCGGCGGCGGCCGATGGGGGCGTCGTCGATGCCGGTGCTGCCGCTGCCGCTGCGGCTGCCGTGCCGGTCGCGGGCATCGCGATCGCACCCGAGCCGTCGGTCAGCTTCGCCAGCGCCGCCTGCAGCGCGTCGCGACCCGACGCCGGCACGGCGGCCGCATCCTTGTCGGCATGATTCGTCAGCGCGGCCGTGGCGTCGGGCTGGCCGGACGCGGCCGTCGTTTGCGCGGTGGTGGCTGCGCTAGCGGCAGTATCGGCGGTAGCGGCATTAGCCGGCGCCGCGTCGTTCGCGCGCGCCTGCAGTTGCGCCTGCACGGCGGCGGCCGCCGCGAGCGCGGCGGCGTCGGGACTGGGTGGCGTGTTCGCGTCGACGATCGACTTGTCGTCGTCGCTGTCGCTGCCGGACGGCTTCGTGCCGGCGACCGGCGTCGACGACGCCTGTTTCGTCGAGACGTCCGGCTTGCCGGCGAGCGCCGCGTCGTGCCGCGTGACGACGCTTTGCTTCAGCGTCTGCGCGAACGGCACGGCGGCCGGGCTGGTGGCGGCATCGTTGCCGGCGGACTTGGCGGCGGCGGACGAACTCGCGTCGCGGACGGCCTTGAGTGCGGTGCCGGCGGTGTCGAGCAGCGCGCCGAGCAGGGGCAGGGGAGGCATGACGATTCTCTCGTTCGAAAGCGGTGAGCGGTTACGCCGAGCGGGCCGCGTCGGCCCGCATGCGCAGGATCTTCGCGGCGTGTTCGTCCGCGTCGCGCTGTTCGCGCTTCGCGGTACGCTGCGCTTCCTGCGCGACGCCGCGCGCCTGCAGGATTTCGTATGAGCCGACGGTGCGTTTCTTCTGTTGCCAGTTCGGGCGCGCCTCGTCGATGCGGAGTTCGGCCGCGGCCAGCACGTTGCGCTGCTGCGCGATCGCCGCGTCGAGCGTATCGATGAACGCCTGGAAATTGCGCCAGTTGCCGGCCGGCATCCCGTGCTGCGCGGACTGCGCGAAGCGCGCGTGGTATTCGTCGCGATAGCGCAGCAGCGCATCGAGCTGTTCGGCGGCCGAGGTGCGGTCGCGCTGAGCGGTGCCGAGCTGCTTCGCGGCCGTGTCGAGGTCTTCCTGCGCGCGGTCGAGCAGCAGTTGAAGGGGAAAGCCGGGTGCCATCGGGATCAGCCTCCGTGTACGTCGAACAGCGCATCGAGCGCGGTGAGGCTCGACGCGAACGGCGCGCATTCGCGAAAGCCCTGCTGCAGGAACGATTCGATGCGCGGGTAGAGCGCGATCGCGCGGTCGAGCTGCGCGTCGCGGCCGGGTGCATAGGCGCCGACCGCGATCAGGTCGCGATTGCGCTGGTAGCGCGACAGCATCTGCTTGAACTGCCGCACGCGGTCGAGATGCGTTTCGTCGATCAGCGCGGTCATCGCGCGGCTGATCGATGCCTCGATGTCGATCGCCGGATAGTGGCCGGCCTCGGCGAGCGCGCGCGACAGCACGATGTGACCGTCGAGGATCGCGCGCGCCGAGTCGGCGATCGGGTCCTGCTGGTCGTCGCCTTCGGTCAGCACCGTGTAGAACGCGGTGATCGAGCCACCGCCTTCGGGCCCGTTGCCGGTGCGCTCGACGAGCGCGGGCAGCTTCGCGAACACCGACGGCGGATAGCCCTTGGTCGCGGGCGGCTCGCCGATCGCGAGCGCGATCTCGCGCTGCGCCATCGCGTAGCGCGTCAGCGAATCCATCAGCAGCAGCACGTGCTTGCCCTGGTCGCGGAAATACTCGGCGAGCGACGTCGCGTAGGCGGCGCCCTGCATCCGCAGCAGCGGCGACACGTCGGCCGGCGCCGCGACGACGACCGAGCGCGCGAGCCCGTCCTCGCCGAGGATCTGTTCGATGAATTCCTTCACTTCGCGGCCGCGTTCGCCGATCAGCCCGATCACGATCACTTCCGCGCTGGTGTAGCGCGCCATCGTGCCGAGCAGCACCGACTTGCCGACGCCGGAGCCTGCGAACAGGCCCATCCGCTGCCCGCGGCCGACGGTGAGCAGCCCGTTGATCGCGCGCACGCCGACGTCGAGCACGTGGTGGATCGGCTCGCGATCGAGCGGGTTGATCGATGGCGCCGACAGCGGCGCGTCGACCTTCGACGCGAGCGGGCCCAGGCCGTCGAGCGGGCGGCCCGACGCGTCGACGACGCGCCCGAGCATTTCCCAGCCGACCGGCAGCCGCTTCGCGCCCGCGAGCGGGTCGGCGACGGGCGCGGCTTCCAGCGGCCACACGCGCGCGCCGGGCAGCACGCCTGCGACGTCGGTGGTGGGCATCAGGAACAGGCGATCGCCGGAGAACCCGACGACTTCCGCTTCCGCGTGCGGCAGCGTGCTGCCGGGCGGCAATTCGATCGTGCATTCGGCGCCGACCGACAGGCGCAGCCCGATCGCCTCGAGCACGAGGCCCGCGGCGCGCGTGAGGCGCCCGCACGGCCGCAGCGGCAGCGCGCGGTGGCTGCGTGTCGCGAGCCCGTTCAGGTGCGTGCGCCAGTGCGCGAGATGCGGATTGTGCGGTGCGCGCGGCGCATCGCAGGCGGCATCCGTCACGTGCGCAGGCGCGCCGTGAGCAGTGTCGTGCGTACTTTCGGGACCGAACGACGCGAGCGCGAGTTCGCGCTCGAGCGGCGTCATCCCGTCGTACAGGATCGATTCGGGCGTGGGCGTCACCATGCGCTCACCTTGCCGATCGCGGCGGCGACGCGCTGCCAGCGGGTGGGCAGCGTCGCGTCGACCTCGCCCGTCGCGGCGTGCGCGCGGCAGCCGCCGCGCTCGATCGACGCGTCGGTGCGCACGTTCCAGCCGAGCGTGTCGAGATCGTCCTGCAGATAGGCTTCGACGACGGGCAGGTCGGCCGGATTCACCGCGAGATGCGGCGCGCCGGACAACGCCGGTTCGGCGGCGAGCACGTCGCGCACGGCCGCGACGAGCGCGGCGGGATCGTGCTTCACGTGCTGGCGCACGACCTGCTGCGCGATGTCGAGCGCGAGCTGCGCGAGGTCGGACGCGAGATCGTGCTCGACGCTCGACACGGCTTCGCGGAACGACGCGGCGAGCGCCGCGAGCTGCGCGGCCTGTTCGCGCGCTTCAGCCTGGCCGGCCTCGAAACCCTGCTCGCGGCCCTGGTCGAAGCCGGCCTGGTAACCCAGCGCCTGGCCCTCGACGTGACCGGCCGCATGGCCTTCGGCATGCGCGGCGTCGCGCACGCGCTGCAGTTCCTCGGCGAGCGCGGCGGCGGCCGCTGCCGCGTCGTCGGGCGGCGGCGGGGGCGGCGGCGGATCGAACGACGCCATCTCCCACCGCTGGTACGCGGTGAGGGTGCCGGCGCGGTCGCGCGCGGAATCAGACATACGCGTCTTCCGCCTTGCCGCCGATCACGATCTGACCGCTCTCGGCGAGGTTGCGCACGATCTGCAGGATGCGGCGCTGCTGCGTCTCGACTTCGGACACGCGCACCGGGCCGCGCGCGTCGAGATCCTCGGCGAGCAGTTCGGCCGCGCGTTGCGACATGTTCGCGAGGAACTTCTGGCGCAGCGCGGGCGGCGCGCCCTTCAGCGCGATGATCAGCGTTTCCGACTCGACTTCCTTCAGCACCATCTGGATCGCGCGATCCTCGAGATCGAGCAGGTTCTCGAACACGAACATCTGGTCGATGATCTTCTGCGCGAGGTCGGCGTCGTACTGGCGCACGCTTTCGAGCACGCCTTCTTCATGATTGCTCGTCATGAAGTTCAGGATCTCGGCCGCGGTGCGGATGCCGCCCATCGGGCTGCGCTTCAGGTTGTCGCTGCCGGACAGCAGGCCGGTCAGCACGTCGTCGAGCTCGCGCAGCGCGGCCGGCTGGATGCCGTCGAGCGTCGCGATCCGCAGCAGCACGTCGTTGCGCAGCCGCTCGGTGAAGCACGACGCGATCTCGGACGCCTGGTCGCGGTCGAGGTGCACGAGGATGGTCGCGATGATCTGCGGATGCTCGTTCTTGATCAGTTCGGCGACGGCGCCCGAGTCCATCCACTTCAGGCCCTCGATGCCGCTCGTGTCGCTGCCCTGCAGGATCCGGTCGATCAGCACGCCGGCCTTGTCCTCGCCGAGCGCCTTGGTCAGCACCGAGCGGATGTACTCGCTCGAATCGAGCGACAGCGCGGTGTGCTGCTCGGCTTCCTTCGCGAACTCCTGCAGCACGTCCTCGACCTGCTCGCGCGTGACGTTCTTCAGCGCGGCCATCGCGGCGCCGATCTTCTGCACCTCGCGCGGCGCGAGGAACTTGAATACTTCAGCGGCCTCTTCCTCGCCGATCGACATCAGCAGCAGCGCGCTCTTGGTCAGGCCTTCAGCGTTCATCGGACACCCAGTTCTTCACGACGGTGGCGACGATCTTCGGATCCTGGCGGGCGATCGTGCGCGCGTAGTCGAGGTTGCGTTCGTAACGGTTCTTTTCGTTCTCGAAGCCGAGCAGCAGCGGATCGGGCTCTTCGACCTTGTCCGGGGCGGGCAGGCCGTCGAGCGCGACCGTATCCTCCGGCGCCGCGAGCGACGGTGCGACCGGCTCGGGCGGCGGGAATGCGCGGCGCATCGCCGGGCGCACGAACATGAAATAGAGCGCCGCCGCGGCCGCCGCGATGCCGAGCCACTTCGCGGCTTCCTTCGCCATCGCGATCATGTCCGGCTGGCGCCACCACGGCAGGTCGGCGTACGGATCGCTGGCGGTCGAGAACGTGCTGTTCACGACGTTCACCGAGTCGCCGCGCTTCTCGTCGTAGCCCATCGCGTCCTTCACGAGCTGCTCGATCTGCGCGAGCTTCGCGGGCGGCAGCGGCTGCATCGTCACTTTGCCCTTCGCGTCGGCGACCGGCTGGTAGTTGACGACGACGGCGACCGACAGCCGCTTCACGTTGCCCATCGGCTGCTCGACGTGACGGATCGTCTTGTCGAGCTCGTAGTTGGTCGTCTGGTCCTTGCGGTCGCTGACGGGCGTCGACTGCGGCCCGTTCTGGCCGTTGCCGGCGACGATCGGCGCGGAGGCCGGCTGCGGCGGCGTGTTCGACAGCGCGCCCGGCACGCCCGATGCGCCGCCCTGCGCGAGTTCGGTCGCGCTGCTGGTCTGCTGGCTGCGGATCGCGGCCTGCTGCGGCGCGCCGTTCGGGCCGTAGCTTTCCGAGGTCTGCTCGAGCTTCGAGAAATCGATGTCCGCGCTGACCTGCGCGCGCGCGTTGCCGGTGCCGAAGATCGGCGCGAGGATCGCGTCGATGCGCTTCTGCGTGTTGCGCTCGACCTGCTGCACGTACTTGAGCTGGCTTGCGTCGAGGCCGGAGGCCGAGGCCGTCTGGGTCAGCAGGTTGCCGTCCTGGTCGACGATCGTCACGTTCTTGGCCGGCATGTCGGGCACGCCGGACGACACCATCCGCGTGATCGCCTGCACCTGGCCCTCGTCGAGCACGCGGCCCGGGTAGAGGTCGACGAATACCGACGCGCTCGGCGCTTCCTTGTCGCGCACGAATACCGACGGCTTCGGGATCGCGAGATGCACGCGCGCACCGCGCACCGCGTTGATCGACTCGATCGTGCGCTGCAGCTCGCCTTCGAGCGCGCGCTGGTAGTTCACCTGCTCGGCGAACTGGCTGATGCCGAATTTCTGGTTGTCCATCAGCTCGAAGCCGACCGAGCCGCCCTTGGGCAGGCCCATCGCGGCGAGCTTCAGGCGCGTTTCGTGCACCTGGTTCGACGGCACGAGGATCGCGCCGCCGGCATCGGCGAACTTGTAGGGAACGTTTGCCTGCTGGAGCGCGGCGATGATCGCCCCGCCGTCGCGGTCCGACAGGTTGCTGTACAGCACGCGATAGTCGGGCGCGCGGCTCCACAGCACGAGCGCGGTGATCGCGGCGATGGCGAGCGCGACGGCGATCACGAACGGCAGCTTCGGGTTGCCCTTCATCCGCGAGATGCCGGGGATGCGTTCCGCGAAACCGCCGAACCCGAAGTCCGCGCCGGCGCCGCCTGCTCCCGGCAACGCGGCGGCCGCGGTGGCGCCTGGCACCGGGCTGGCGAGGCCCGTGCGGGCGTCGGGGTTGATCAGCGAGTTGGCCTGCGAATCCATGCGTCGAGTTTCTCCGGAGCGGGACGACTGAGCCGCTCGGACGAGCGGACGGACAATGACACGATGCGATTATCGGGACCCGGGCGCGACTCCGATCGACCGAAAAGAGCGGGGTTTCCCCCGTACTTTCGCGGCTTTGGCGCGCGCCGCGCTGCTATCCTTTTTCGCGATCCGGCATGGTGCGCGTCGTGCGGCGCCGTCAGATCGCCCGGTGCGTCCGGGTCTTTTCTCTTATATGTCTGGGGACAGCATGGCTGCCAACGTCAGCGGAATCGGTTCGGTGTTGCAACAGATGCAGGCGATGGCCGCGCAGGCGAGCGGCGGCGTCGCGAGCCCGGCGGCGGCGCTCGCCGGCTCGGGCGCCGCGACGGCCGGCACGTTCGCGAGCGCGATGAAGGCGTCGCTCGACAAGATCAGCGGCGACCAGCAGCACGCACTCGGCGAGGCGCACGCGTTCGAGGTCGGCGCGGCGAACGTGTCGCTGAACGACGTGATGGTCGACATGCAGAAGGCCAACATCGGTTTCCAGTTCGGGCTCCAGGTCCGCAACAAGCTCGTGAGCGCGTACAACGACATCATGCAGATGTCGGTGTGACGCGACGGGCATCCGGGGACGGCCACCCGGCGACGGGCATCCGGGCGTGGCCGGCCGGCCCGGCGGTCCGAGCGCCTAAAGCTTTTCAATTCCCTTCCGATAACTCTGGAACAAGGCCGGGTCCTGCATCGCAGGGCGGCGGCCACCGCATAGCCACCGCATCACAAGGAGAAGCGCATGTTTTCCCCAGGACACGCTGGAGCCAGTGCGTACGCGCGTGTCGGCGTCGAGACAGGGGTGATGGGCGCCTCCCCGCACCGGCTGATCGCGATGCTGTACCAGGGTGCGCGACAGGCCATCGCGCTCGCGCGCATCCATTTGCAGCAGGGCAACGTGCCCGCACGCGGCGAAGCGATCGGCAAGGCGATCGGGATCGTCGAGAGCGGCCTGCAGGCGTCGCTGAACCTCGACGCGGGCGGCCAGATCGCCGGGCGCCTCGACGCGCTGTACGCGTATATCGGCCGGCGCCTGCTGGAAGCCAACCTGCATGCGAGCGACGCGATGCTGGTCGAGGTCGACGGGCTGCTCGCGACGCTCGAGGAAGCGTGGACGGGCATCGCCCCGGAAGTCGCGCGCATGGCCGCGCAACAGGCGGCGGGCGCGGCACGATGAATCTCAAGGCCGAATACTTCGCACGTTACGAGGCGCTCGCGGCCGTGTCGGGCCGCATGCTGTCCGCGGCGCGCGGCGCGGACTGGCGCGCGCTGCCGGAGTTGCAGGCCGAATTCCTGAGGCTCGTCGACGGGTTGAAGGAGGCCGATCCGGGCGTCGCGCTCGACGAAGCGGACCTCGGCCGCAAGCTCACGCTGATCCGGCGCATCCTCGCCGACGACGCCGCGATCCGCGATCTCGCGAGCCCGGAAGTCGCACGGCTGTCCGCGCTGTTCGAGGCGCGGCGCTCGACCAAGGTATTGACCGATCTCTACCGCGCTCGCGGGTAGTGCCCGTTCGCCGGGGCGGCGGTTGCCGCGTGCCCGGCTTCGCAACGATGTGGCTGAGGTGAGCAGGCTCCGATCATGACCGGTATCGACTCCGTTGCAGCCGCCCTGCTGGCGAGCCGCCTCGACAGCCTGCTGACCGGCACCGTGACGGCGCCCGCCGGCGGCGGTGCGACCGCGCAGGTCGGCATGCCGAGCACCGGCGCGTCGTCGCCGTCTTCGCCAGGAGCCACGCCGGCCGCGCCGCCGGCGTCCGCGCAGACTGCGCTGTCCGATGTCGCGCTCGTGCTCGACGCGATCTCGCGCTCGGGCGGTGTCGCGACACCCGTCATCGCCGGACGCGCGCCGCTGCTGGCCGATCCTTCCGTGCTGCTGAGCGCCGCGGCGGCCGCGCCGCCGGACGGGCAGCCGGCCTCCGATCCGGTTGCTTCTGCCGTTGCAGCTTCCACCGCATCACCCGCGTCAGACGTCGCGGCCGCGCGCGCTGCGGCGGCCGCACCGCCCGTCGCGGCGCTGCGCGCGGCGCTCGCGCAGGCCGTGAGCGAAAGCGGCCTCTTTTACGAATCCCATCTCGCGCAGTGGCTGGCCGGCCAGCGCCCGCTCGCCGCGCTGATGCGCGAACCGCAGGCGCGCCTCACGACCGCGCCGGTGCAGCCTGCCCCGGATGCCGCGCAGCACGATGCGCCCGACGTGCTCGACGAACTGCTCGCGCAGCGTCTGCCGTTGCCGACGGCGGCGCCGCGATCCGCCACGCAGCCGGGTGCGCCCGCGCCGGGCGGTGCGGGCGCGCACGAACTCGTGCAGAACGCGGCGGTGGCGGCCCGGCAGGCTGCCGCGTCGAGCACGGCCGCGACGACCGACCCGCTCGGCGACCACCCCGACACGCGCTGGACGCCCGCGCGTGCCGAACTGGCCGCCGCGTCGTCCGATCCGCAGGCGCCGGTTCCGGTGCATCCGGCCGCCGTGCCGATCGTCCGGCAGCAGCTCGATGCACTCGCGACCGACCAGTTCCGCTGGGCGGGCGAGGCGTGGCCCGGCGCGCGGCTCGACTGGACGATCGAGCCCGACGACCCGGGCGGCCACGCGTCGCGCGGCGGCGACGACACGGGGGACGGGATCGCATGGCGTACGCGGCTGACGCTCACGTTGCTGTCGCTCGGCACGGTCGACGCGGAGCTGGTGTTGAACGGCAAGCAGCTCGTCGCGCGGCTGCGCGCGAATTCGGCCGGCGCCGACCGGCTCACGCGGAACGAGGCCGCGCTGCGGCAGCGGTTCGAGGGATCGGGGCTGCAACTCGGCGGACTGTCGATTCGCGCGGTCGGCGACGAACCGGACGGCTTCGACCCGCTGGTCGCGCAGGCCGCCGTTGCTGCATACGCGCGCGGCGCGGCCGGCGGTACGCCGCGTGCCGACGACGAGAGCCCGCGATGAGCATGACCTCCCGCAAGCGCGCGGCCGCGCTCGTCTACGATCCGAAAGGCGGCGATACCGCGCCGCGCGTGGTCGCGAAGGGGTATGGCCTGCTCGCCGAGATGATCGTCGCCCGGGCGCGCGATGCGGGGCTGTACGTGCATACCGCGCCGGAGATGGTGTCGCTGCTGATGCAGGTCGACCTCGACGACCGGATTCCGCCGCAGCTTTACCAGGCCGTCGCGGATCTGCTCGCGTGGCTGTACGCGCTCGATCGCACCGAGCCCGAGCCGGGCGACGCCGCGCCACGCTTTCCGCTGCCGCCGCTGCGCCGCTGAGCGCGCGCCGGCTCCGGTTATCTTGCGAAATGCTGTCCGGGTCTTTCGCGATCATTTCGCCGGCATTTTTCTTCTATTGACAAGGATTGGCGTGCAATCCACATGCTTTGTCGGTTATCGCCGGACTTTTCCGCTCGCCCGCCGTGCGCCGGAGGATTGAGCGGTCGTGCTATTTGTGTAATGATATCCATTCTCATTTTCATGCTGACCGGGCGGCGCACGTTTTTCCGTGCGCCGCCCGTTGTTTTGAACGAATGGACACTCTCGCGTGAACGCGCCCGAAACAATCGCCCCGCCGCAGGCGGGCAGGCCCCCCGCGGGCGTCACCGTGCTGCATCCGGCCGCACGTCCCCTGAGCGACGCCGAACTGGCGGCGCGCCGCCAGCGCTCGCGCCGCGCGACCTTCATCAAGTGGCTGCGCAAGGTGCACGGCTGGGTCGGGCTGTGGGGCGCGGTGCTCGGGTTGCTGTTCGGCATGACGGGCGTGCTGCTGAACCATCGCGCGCCGCCGCTGAAGATCCCGACCGGCGAACCGCAAGTCGAGCAGATGCAGATCGCATTGCCTGACCCGGTGCCGAAGTCACCGGCCGCGATGACGAAGTGGCTGCAGCAGGAACTGCACTTCGACGGCCGGCCGGGCCGCGTGCGCAAGGAGCCTGCGCAGCCGGTCGCCTGGGGCGACCGGCGCGTGATGCAGCCCGAGCACTGGCAGATGGGCCTGTACGGTCCGCACCAGAACCTGCAGGCCGAGTACTGGGTCGGCAACGGCTACGTGTCGGTGAAGCGCACCGGCAACACGTTCCTGACGACGCTGAACAACCTGCATCGCGGCGTCGGCATGAATCTGGGCTGGGTGCTGCTGATGGACACGATCGCGGGTTCGCTGATCCTGTTGTCGCTGACGGGCGTGCTGCTGTGGACGGAGCTGAACAAGCGCCGCACGGTCGGCGTCGTGCTGGTGGCCGGCTCGGTCGCCGCGGCGCTCGCCGCGGGCCTCGCCTGACGCAACAGTCGAAACGCGCCGGCTTGCTGCCGGCGCATGGTGCGCGCATCCGGCGCGCCGGCCATGCGCCGGTGCCGGCGGGCCTCAGAGGCCGCAGGTCGCGCCGCTGTTTGCCGCGATCTCGCGGGCGGCCTTCGCGCCCTCGACCTGCAGGATCGTCGGCAGCGACACGTTGTTCTTCGCGGCCGTCACCTCGGCGAGGATCGAGATCGCGATTTCCGGCGGCGTGCGGCTGCCGATGTAGATGCCGGCCGGCCCGTGCAGCCGCACCAGTTCCGCTTCGCTCAGGTCGAATTCGAGCAGCCGCTCGCGCCGCGCCGCGTTGTTGCGCCGCGAGCCGAGCGCGCCCACGTAGAACGCGGGTGTCTTGAGCGCTTCCATCAGCGCGAGATCGTCGAGTTTCGGGTCGTGCGTGAGCGCGATCACGGCCGAACGCGCGTCGAGCTTCATGTCGAGCACCGTGTCGTCCGGCATCGTGTGCACGACGCGCGTGCCCGGCACGTCCCACGCATCCGTGTATTCCTCGCGCGGATCGCAAACCGTCACCTGGTAGTCGAGCCCGACCGCGATCTGGCACAGATAGCGCGACAACTGCCCCGCGCCGATCACGAGCATCCGGTAGCGCGGCCCGTGGATCGTCACGAGCCGTTCGCCGTCGAACCCGAGCCCGTCGGTCGCCTGCGCGGGCGACAGCGACGCGCGGCCGGTGGCGAGCGTCATCGTGCGCGTGACGAGGCGGCCGGCTTCGACTTCCGCACACAGCGCGGCGATCCCGCTGTCGCGCGTGAGCGGTTCCAGCACGAGCTGGATCGTGCCGCCGCAGGGCAGACCGAAGCGGTGCGCTTCCTCGGCCGTCACGCCGTACTTGACGGCTTCCGGGCGCGCGTCGGTTGCGATTCCGCTCGCATGCACGCGGGCGATCAGGTCGTCCTCGATGCACCCGCCGGACACGGAGCCGACCACGAGCCCGTCCTCGCGCACGGCGAGCATCGCGCCCTCTGGGCGGGGCGACGAGCCCCACGTCTTCACGACCGTCACGAGCAGCACACGGCGCCCTTCGTCGAGCCAGCGCGCGCTGGATTTCAGTACATCGAGATCGACGCTTTCCATCATCTTTTCCTGTTGGCGGACGGCCCGCCGGGCAGGGCCGTGTTCGATGGCGGGATTATGAACCGCCCGGCGCGCGCCCGCAGGCAGCGTGCGAATCGTCTGCGCAAATCCGGAGGATCGAGCAAGACATCGCGACGATCGGGCAGCGGCCGCGCGCGGGAGCGGCGCGGCGGCGCGTGCCCGGCGGCGGGTTCGACAACGGGGGGGAGGGGTGCCGCACGGGGCCGGTCATGGCCCGGTGCGGTATCGCACCGCCGCGCGCGGCATGCGCACGCGGCGGTGCGGGTCAGTGCGCGTCGTGGTGACCGCGGGCGAGCTTCGAGTGGTGCCGCGAATACAGGAAGTAGATCACGAGGCCGATCACGAGCCAGATGCCGAACGCGGCCCACGTGACGGGCTGCAGGTTCAGCATCAGGAACAGGCACGCGCCGACCGCGAGGATCGGCACCACCGGCACACCCGGGCAGCGGAACGCGCGCGGCAGTTCCGGGTGCGTTCGGCGCAGCACCAGCACCGCGATCGACACCATCGAGAACGCGGCGAGCGTGCCGATGTTGATCAGCTCGGCGAGCACGTTGAGCGGCACGAGCGCGGCGATCAGCCCGAAGAACAGGCCGACGAGCCAGGTCGTCAGGAACGGCGTCGCGTAGCGCGGGTGCACGCGCGACAGCGCCGCCGGCAGCAGCCCGTCGCGCGACATCGCGAAGATGATCCGCGTCTGACCGTAGCTCATCACGAGGATCACGGTCAGCATGCCGAGCACTGCGCCGAGATCGATAAAGCCCGCGACCCACTTCTCGCCGGCGATCTGCAGCGCATACGAGATCGGGTGCGACACGTTCGCGTACTGCGCCGCCGGCACGATGCCGGTCGCGACCGCCGCGACCGTCACGTACAGCACCGCGCACACCGCGAGCGACGCGATGATGCCGATCGGCAGGTCGCGCTTCGGATTCTTCACTTCCTCGGCCGCCGACGACACCGCGTCGAAGCCGATGAACGCGAAGAACATCACGGCCGCCGCGCCGAACACCCCGTTCCAGCCGTGCGGCATGAACGGCTTCCAGTTCGCGGGCGTCACGTGGAACACGCCGACCGCGATCACGAGCAGCACCACCGACACCTTGATGAACACCATGATGTTGTTGATGCGGGTCGACTCGCGGATGCCGATCGACAGCAGCGTCGTGATCACCACCATCACGAGGAACGCAGGCAGGTTGAACCACGTGACGACGCCCGGAATCGCGCCGGGCGCGGCCGTCAGCACGGTCGGCAGCGAGAGCCCGAAACCCTGCAGCAGCGACTGCAGGTAGCCCGACCAGCCGACCGACACGGCCGATGCCGCGAGGCCGTATTCGAGCATCAGGTCCCAGCCGATGATCCATGCGACGAGTTCGCCGAGCGTCGCGTACGAGTACGTGTAGATGGAGCCCGCGACCGGAATCGTCGATGCGAATTCGGCGTACGACAGCGCCGCAAGGCCGCACGCGATCGCGGCGATCACGAACGACAGCATCAGCGCGGGGCCGGCCTGCACGGCGCCGGTGCCGGTCAGCACAAAGATGCCGGTGCCGATGATCGCGCCGATGCCGAGGAAGGTGAGGTCGATTGCGCCGAGCGCTTTCTTGAGCCCGGCGCCGTGCGCACCGGCGATCATGCGATCGACGTTTTTCTTGCGGAAGAGGGACATTGCGGATGAGTCTCCAGCGCGCGCGAGTGCGGCGGCGCCGAGTGAGTGAAAACCCGGAATTTTAGCCGATTTGGCGTGGAAGACCCGCTGCGGCGCAGCGGCGCGCGCCGGAATCGCCCGATAAAACAAGCGCTTGCGCGCAACGTTCGGCGGCCGGAGCCGGCGCGGAGCCGGCCGGCGCGGTGAATCGCGCGATTCCGGTGAATCCGATGGATCAGGCGCCCGACGCGGGCGCCATCTCGACGAGCCGGTTGCTCATCACGTAGAACGTCAGTTCTGCGTTGTTCGACAGCCGCATCTTCTCGAGCAGCCGCGTCCGGTACACGCTGACCGTCTTCACCGACAGCGACAGCGTGTTCGCGATGTCGGTGAGGCGCTTGCCGGACGCGAGCATGCAGAGCGTCTGGTATTCGCGGTCGGACAGCTTCTCGTGCGGCAGCGGTTCGTTCTCGAACGACACGTATTCGGCGAGCGCCTCGGCCATCGCCGGGCTCACGTACTTGCGGCCGGCCGCGACCTGCTGGATCGCGCCGATCATCTGCGCGGCATTCACCGTCTTCGACAGGTAGCCGGCCGCGCCGGCCTTCAGCGCGCGCACCGCGTACTGATCCTCGCGGTACATCGAGAACATCAGCACCGCCGCGCCCGGCAGCTTGCGCTTGATGCGCTTGAGCACCTCGATGCCGTTCGTATCCGGCAGCGAGATGTCGAGCAGGATCACGTCGAAGGCCTGGCGGTCGACGGCGGCCACCGCATCGCTGCCGGTCTCGGCTTCGGTCACGTTGCGCGCGACGCCGCGGTCGATCAGCAGGTGGCGGATCCCTTGCCGGACGATCGCGTGATCGTCCACGAGCAGGATGTTCAGGCTCATGACGACCTCACGAAAGCGACGCGCGGCGCGCGGCGGCCGGCACCGCGAACAGCGAGTCCCACGCGAAGCGCGCGGTGACGCGCGTACCGCGGTCCGCTTCCGGTCCGCTCGCGTCGAAGCTGCCGCCGAACGCCTCGCAGCGTGCGCGCATCCCGGCGAGGCCATAGCCGGAGCGCCGGCTGCGGGAGAAACCGGTCCCATCGTCGGTGATGATCAGGGACAGATGCGAGCCGTCCGTGTCGATCTGCACGTCGACGGACGCCGCGCGGGCATGCTTCGCGACGTTCGACAGCGCTTCCTGCGCGACGCGGAAGATCGCGAGCGCGCCGGCGCCGCCGAGTTGCGTGAGCCGGGCGTCGGCCGCGCAGACGAAGCTCGTGCGCAGGCCGGTGCGGGCTGCGTGGCTGTCGACCCACGCCGACAGTGCACCGACGACGCCGCCGTCGAGTGCCGGCGTGTCGCGCTCGTCGATCAGCCGGCGATTGGCGTCGGTCGCGGCGTCGAGCGACCGCTGCGCCAACTCGAGCGCACGCAGGCAGCCGTCCGGCGCATCGGCCGGCAGCCACGTTTGAACGTTTGCGAGCGCGAAACGCGCGGCGGTGAGTTCGGCGCCGAGCCCGTCATGCAGCTCGCCGGCCAGATGGCTGCGGGCCGCTTCGTCGGCGGCCATCAGCTGGAGGGACAGCGCGGCGATCCGGGCGGCGGACGTGTCGCGATCGGGCAGGGCTTCGGCCACGGGTGCGGCCGCGTCGCAGCCATGCACGAGCGGCTGCGACGGGAACGGGGCGTGGGCGCGCGGGGGCGCGTTGAGCGACGTATCCATGACTCTCCCTGCTGTCAGAAAGCGGTTCAGGCACCGGCTGGCTGCGTGGATCGGCTGCCGTTTCGATGACGGTCGCCGCCGGAGAATCGCCCCTTGCCGAGGTAACAAAAGTTACATTTTGTAACGTTTGAGTCCGACCCTTCAATGACCATCCGAACGCCATCCACGCGGGCCGAATAATATCTCAAAATTTCTGAAAAGATCATGTCAGGCGGCCATTTAAGGGTAAATGTGAATAATCGGAATGAAGCTGTTGTAGGAAAAACACCGACACGAAAGCACCTGGACGGCTCGTATCCAAATGTAACGATTTGACATGGAATGGTCCCAGTTTGTTACGAATTCGCCAAGTAGGGACAAAAAAAAACCGGAGCTATTGCTCCGGTTCTTGATGCGGCACAAATTCGGGGATCGATCAGTCCACGAATGCGCGTTCGATCACGTAGTGACCCGGCGCGCTGTTCTTGCCTTCGACCAGGCCGGCCTGCTTCAGCAGGTCGGTCGTGTCCTTCAGCATCGCGGTGCTGCCGCACAGCATCACGCGGTCGTTTTCCGGCGAGAACGCCGGCACGCCGAGGTCCGTGAACAGCTTGCCCGTCGCGATCAGGTCGGTAATCCGGCCCTCATTGTCGAACGCCTCGCGCGTGACCGTCGGGTAGTAGACGAGCTTTTCCTTGATGATGTCGCCGAGGTACTCGTGGCCCGGCAGGTCGTGCTTGATGTAGTCCATGTACGCCAGCTCGCCCTTCAGGCGGCAGGTGTGCGTCAGGATGACCTTGTCGAAGCGTTCGTAGATGTCCGGGTCGCGGATGATCGACATGAACGGCGCGAGACCCGTGCCGGTCGACAGCATCCACAGCGTCTTGCCGGGCAGCAGGTTGTCGGCGACGAGCGTGCCGGTCGGCTTCTTGCCGATCAGCACCGAGTCGCCCACCTTCAGGTGCTGCAGGCGCGACGTCAGCGGGCCGTTCTGGACCTTGATGCTGAAGAATTCGAGGTGCTCTTCGTAGTTCGGGCTGACGATCGAGTAGGCACGCGCGAGCGGCTTGCCATCGACCTCGAGGCCGACCATCGTGAATTCGCCGTTGTTGAAGCGCAGGCTCGGCTCACGGGTGCAGGTGAAGCTGAAAAGCGTGTCAGTCCAGTGATGGACGGATTGGACGGTGGCGGTGTCGTATTTGCTCATGGCTTTGAAAACGGACGCGCGTAGCGGACGCGTGTAACGGGCCCAAAAACGGGCAAAAAAACCGAGTGCGTCGGCCCGATCGCGGATCGGCCGGCCGGCGCGTCGGACACGCGCCTTCTCGATGACAGACGTTTGAGGAACTCGTTATTTTACCCTGCTTGGGGCAGATGCGGGCTTGACCCGCGCGGCCGCGCGGATTTGGCGCAACGAAGTCTTGCAACCGGCTTTCAGCGATCGGCCGCGAGCTTCGCGCCGAGGCCGACGAGCGCGGCGCCGCGCGGCCGCGCTGGCCGTGCCGCCGCGCGACTGCGTCACTGCGGATCGAGGCGCAGCCGTGCGATATACGGCAGGTGGTCCGACAGCCACGCGGTTTCGCCGGACGGCGCCTGCCATTCGAGCGGCGTCAGCCCGCGCACGAACATCTTGTCGAGCGCGAGCGCCGGGGAGAACGCGGGGAACGTGCGGCCCGACTGGCCGAGCAGCGTCGCGACCTCGGACAGCCCGATCTCGGCGAACAACGCGACCGAATCGTTGCGCCAGTCGTTGAAGTCGCCGGCGAGCACGAGCGGGTCGTCGCCTGCGTTGCGCACGATCCAGTGTGCGATCCAGTGCATCTGGCGCAGCCGCGCCGCGCGCGTGAGCGCGAGGTGCGCGCACAGCAGCGTGACGGGCCGCGCGCCGGCAAGCGTCGCACGCGCGACCAGCAGCCCGCGCCGCTCGAAGCGGTGCGCGGAGATGTCCCAGCGGCCGCCCAGGTCGAGCGGATGCGGCGACAGGATCGCGTTGCCGTGCCGCCACGACGGCTTGAACACGTTCGGCCCGAGTGCGATCTGCCAGTCGAGCGCCTGCGCGATCTCGGTGGCCTGGCAGTGCCACACGTCGTCGACCGCGTCGTCCATCGGCGCGCCGAAGCCGGGTGCGAGCATCGGGCGCGGCATGCGGCGCGCCATCGCTTCCTGCAGAAAATACACGTCGGCGTGCGTCGACTGCATCCAGTTGCGCATCGCGTTCCATGCGGTGAAGCCGAGCGGCGAGCGGCCCTTGTGCAGGTTCCAGCTGACCGCGGTGATTTCGTCGGGCGCGGCGTGCGGTTCGGCGAACGGCAAGGACAGGGCGTCGGCGGACATGGCGCTCAGTCCTTCGCGACGTGCGCGCGCACGCGGTAGACGAGCTGCGGGTGCTGCTCGACGAGCGTCCAGTCGGTCCAGGCTTCGCCGCCGACCGACAGCCCCGGATGGCTCGCGACGATCTGCCGCGGCGACGCGGGCAGGCACGGATCGCTGCGCGTCGCGTTTTCGTCGTCGAGGGTTTCCTGCACGTCGAGCGCGAGCGACACCGTGTGCGCGGCGTCGTCGACGGTGAGCGGCGCGACCGTCACCGAGCGCGAGCGCTCGGTCGGCACGACCCGCGCGGCATTGCCGCAGCCGACGGGCACGGCGGACGGATAGCGATGGGTGTCGGTGCGGGTTTGACCCACGGTGGTGCGTTGCTGGAACGTGTCGATCGTCTGAGCGTCGCGCACCACCTGGATCTCCCACGCGACGACGGCCGGTGCGGGGCTCTGCGCATGGGCCGCGAGCGCGGCGCTCGCGAGCAGGACGGCCAGGCCGTGTTTCAGCATGAAACTTCTCCGGAAACGCGGGGAGCGGGGAACGGACGCACATCTTACGCCCGATCGATTTGGACAGTGGTGTGACAGGACGCGTCGCCGCGGGTTCGCAGCACGATCCGGTCCTGATCGAAAGGTAGGTGCGCGTCGCGCGTTTTCAAGCGTAAAAGCGCGCGAACTCGCCGACGCTCGCGCGCCGTCGGCGAGGCCGGCGCGGCGGCCGGTAAACTTTCGATCATACGCCGCGCGGCGCGACGCTGCGGTGCGCGCGCGGTGTTAGCAGCAGACCGGGACGGCTGCTTGCTTGCACGCCGATGCGGGATCGCTACACTGAAATCGTAAGGGTCTGATGGTCGTGTGACGGCAGCGGTTGCGAGGTTGGTATGACGACGGCGATGGTGAAACAGGAACTGGCGGTGGCGTCCTTCAGCACGGTGTACGACCTCGAGCAGGTCGAGACCGCGCTGAACGACCTGAACGAGAGCGCGAGCGACGCACTGCGCGCCACCTACGAGCGGATGCTCAAGACCGGCAATCTACGCTTTTGCGTGAAGCCGAACCGGATGCCGTCGTTCGACGAACTCGGCAACGCGCTGCCCAATTTCACCGAGCCGCTCGACGACGTGCGCAAGCAGGTCGCGCTGTGCCTCGAGACGGACGACCGGCTCGAACTGATGCCGATCCTGCTGCTCGGGCCGCCCGGCATCGGCAAGACACATTTCGCGAAGGCGCTCGCGCAGCTGCTCGGCACCGCGTACCACTACGTGCCGATGAGTTCGCTGACAGCCGGCTGGATCCTGTCGGGCGCATCGTCGCAATGGAAGAACGCGAAGCCCGGCAAGGTGTTCGATGCGCTCGTCAACGGCAGCTATGCGAACCCGGTGATCGCGGTCGACGAGATCGACAAGGCGGGCAGCGACGCGCAATACGATCCGCTCGGCGCGCTGTACGCGTTGCTCGAGCACGACACCGCGCGCGCGTTCGTCGACGAATTCGCCGAAGTGCCGATCGATGCGGGCAACGTGATCTGGGTCGCGACCGCGAATGATGCGCAGGCGATTCCGGAGCCGCTGCTGAACCGGATGAACGTGTACGAGATCGCGCCGCCGGACGCGGCCGGCGCGCGCCGGATCGCGCAGACAATTTACGACGAGATCCGCACGTCGCACGCGTGGGGGCGGCGCTTCCCCGACGCGCTCGACGACGACGCGCTCGACGTGCTGGCCGCGACGCCGCCGCGCACGATGCGCCGTGCGCTGCTGCATGCGTTCGGCGCCGCGCGGCTCGACGGCCGCGACGTGATCGCACCGTCCGACATTCGCGCCGACGAGGGCGCGGCGAAGCGCCGGCCGATCGGATTCTGAGCCGGCGGCGCGCGCCTCGCCGCGGCCCGTGCGCGTCGCGCCGGGCCGCGCGATGCGCTCGCCCGGTCGGATGTGCATACGTTCGGCAAGCGGGCGAACCGGGACGTACAATTCTCTTCTCTCCCCTCGACGCGTGAGCGACGCGAAACGCCATGGAGCAGATCGGTTGTGTGGTGATCGGCGCGGGTGTGGTCGGTCTGGCGATTGCGCGGGAACTGGCCGCGCGCGGGCGCGAAACGATCGTGCTCGAGGCGGCCGACGCGATCGGCACGGAAACGAGCGCGCGCAACAGCGAGGTGATTCACGCGGGGCTCTACTACCCGCGCGGCTCGCTGAAGGCGATGTCGTGCGTGCACGGGCGCGACCTGCTGTACGAATTCTGCGAAACGCATCACGTGCCGCACCGGCGCACAGGCAAGCTGCTGGTCGCGACGAGCGCCGCGCAGGTGAAGCAGTTGAAGGCGATCGCCGCGCGCGCGGCGGAAAACGGCGTGCTCGACCTGATGCCGCTCACGCGCACCGAGGCGCAGACGCTCGAGCCCGCGCTCGAATGCACGGAGGCGCTGTTCTCGCCGAGCACCGGCATCGTCGACAGCCACCAGCTGATGCTCGCGCTGCTGGGCGATGCGGAGCGCGACGGCGCGACGTGTGCGCTGAAAGCCCCGGTCGAGTCGATCGACGTGTTGCGCGGCGGCCGCTTCGTCGTGCGTACCGGCGGCGACGCGCCGACCGAAATCGAAGCGGCGTGCGTGATCAACAGCGCGGGCCTCGGCGCGCAGGCGCTCGCGCGCCGCACGCGCGGCCTCGACCCGCGCTGGGTGCCGCCGCTCTATCTCGCGCGCGGCAACTACTTCAGCCTGGCCGGGCGCGCGCCGTTCTCGCACCTCGTCTATCCGATGCCGGACCGGGCGGGACTCGGCGTGCACCTGACGCTCGACCTGGCCGGGCAGGCGCGCTTCGGCCCGGACGTCGAATGGGTCGATGCGCTGCGCTACGAAGTCGATCCGGCGCGCGCGCAGGCGTTCTACGCGTCGATTCGCGCGTACTGGCCGGAACTGCCCGACGATGCACTGCAGCCGGCCTACGCAGGGATCCGGCCGAAGCTCGCGGGGCCCGGCGAGCCGCCGGCCGACTTCATCGTGCAGGGTGCGGCGCAGCACGGCGTGCGCGGGCTCGTGAACCTGTTCGGCATCGAGTCGCCGGGGCTGACCGCGTCGCTCGCGCTCGCGCAGCGCGTCGGCGACATGACGTCGCATACGTGACGCACGCGGTCCGCATCCGTGCGGGCCGGCCGTGCAAAACCCCGTGTGAAATCCCTTATCTCCGGCATTTCGGCGCGCACATTTGCTCGCTTGAGCGTTATTCTGTCGAACGGCCGTCGCCAGAACGGCTTTCAAACCGATAACGTTGGAGCGAGTCCCCCATGAAAGCAACCCGTCGGAGTTTCCTGATTACGAGCATTGGTGCCGTGTCCGCGCTGGCGCTGGCGCTGTCGCGTGAAGCGCTGGCCGATGCGCCGATGCTGTCGGAAACCGATCCGACCGCGGTGGCGCTCGGCTACAAGGCCGATGCCACGAAGGTCGACAAGACGAAGTATCCGAAATACGCAGCGGGCCAGGATTGCGCGGCCTGCATGCTGTACCAGGGCAAGAAGGGTTCGGCTTCGGGCCCGTGCGGCGCGTTCCCCGGCAAGCAGGTGTCGGCGAAGGGCTGGTGCAGCGCATTCTCGAAGATGGGTTGACGTCCGTGGCGGCATCGTGCGATGCCGCAATGTGGCGAAAACCGCAAAACGCCCGCCGTCGGACGACGGCGGGCGTTTTTTATGCTTGAAAACGGTTCCGTCGCTTTCTACACTCGCTGCAAACCAGCGCGCCGCGGCCCCCCGCACGCCGCGCCGCCCCGATACGGCGAATTCACGAGGACGAGGCTCGCATGGCGACGATTGCGAATTCAACGAAAACGATCCGGCCCGAGCGTGCGCTGAACCGGCGCGCGGTCGCGGCGGCCGTGATCGGCAACGCGCTCGAGTGGTACGACTTCACGGTGTTCGGCTTCATGACGGTCGTGATCGCCGAGCTGTTTTTCCCGACTTCGAGTGAATACTCTTCGCTGCTGTTGACCACCGCGACGTTCGGCGTCGCGTTCTTCATGCGCCCGATCGGCGGCATCGTGTTCGGGCTGTATGCGGACCGCGCGGGCCGCAAGGCCGCGCTGTCGCTCGTGATCCTGCTGATGACGGCCGGCATCTTCCTGCTCGCGATCGCGCCACCGTATGCGGCGATCGGCATCGGCGGCCCGCTCCTGATCGTGTTCGGCCGCCTGTTGCAGGGTTTCTCGGCCGGCGGCGAATTCGGCAGCGCGACCGCCCTCTTGATCGAAGCCGCGCCGTTCTCGAAACGCGGTTTCTACGGCAGCTGGCAGATGGCGAGCCAGGCGGCCGCGCTGCTGATCGGCGCGCTGGTCGGCGCGGCCGTCACGCGCGGGCTGTCGCATGACGCGCTGCGCAGCTGGGGTTGGCGCGTGCCGTTCATCCTCGGGCTCGTGATCGGGCCGATCGGCTTCTATATCCGCCGTCATCTCGCCGATTCCGAAGCGTTCCTGCATGCGCAGCAAAGCGCGCGCCGCGCGACGCTCGGCGACGTGTTCACGCGCCATCCGCGCGAGGTGCTGTGCGGGCTCGGCTCGGTGATCGCGCTGACGGTGACGATCTACGTGCTGATCAGCTATCTGCCGACCTTCGCGGTGAAGCAGCTGAAGCTGCCGTATGCGGAATCGTTCTACGCGGTGATCATCGGCAACCTGCTGCTGATGGTGCTGTCGCCGGTCGCGGGCGCGTGGTCGGACCGCATCGGCCGCAAGGGGCTGTCGCTGTGGTCGCTCGTGCTGACGCTCGCGCTGATGTATCCGCTGTTCGCGTGGCTCGACGCGGCGCCGAGCATCGGGCGGCTGATCGTGGTGCAGGCCGTGCTGTCGGTGACGCTCGCCGGCTACTACGGGCCGTTCGGTGCGATGATCGCCGAGCTGTTCCCGGCCAACGTGCGCTCGACCGGGCTGTCGATCGCGTACAACGTCGCGGTGATGCTGTTCGGCGGCTTCGGGCAGTTCATCGTCACGTGGCTGATCAAGGTGACGGGCACGCCGCTCGCGCCGACCTATTACGTGATGGCGGGGATTGCGCTGTCGATCGTCGCGGTCGCGTTCGTGCCCGCGCGCAGCGCGGATCTCGACGCGCCGGCCTGACGGTGCATTCCAGGACAGGCATCTCATCATTTCGGAAAACGCAATAATGCGCGGCGAAGTCCGGGAATTCACGCGGACATGCCGCGTGACGCACGTTCGCATGCGCGTACGAATTGTTTAGTTGTCGAAGGAAACACGCGCGGGATCGGCGAAATGGCCGCTCGCGCGTGCAAACGCACTTTTCGCGGGCGCGAGACATCCGCAAAAACCCGCGTGGATGCGTCTAGAAGAGTTTTTTCTCCAGCTTGTTGCAGAATCGCTAGCTCAAGTAATATCCGCGTACCCGGCCCCTGGGGGGACCGGTTCCGATCTGGAGACCTGGAGGAAACATGGAATACAACCGTCTGTTGCACACCCTGCGTGTTACCGCCATTGCAGGCGTGGCAGCGGCATCGCTCGGCGTCGCGGGCTCTGCATTCGCACAGATCCCGAACAAAACGCTCGTCTACTGCTCAGAAGGCAGCCCGGCGGGTTTTGATTCCGCGCAATTCACGACCGGCGTCGATTTCACCGCCGCCACGTTCACCGTCTACAACCGCCTCGTCGAATTCGAGCGCGGCGGCACCAAGGTCGAGCCTGGCCTCGCCGAGAAGTGGGACGTCTCGTCCGACGGCAAGGTGTACACGTTCCACCTGCGCCATGGCGTGAAATTCCACACGACCGACTTCTTCAAGCCGACGCGTGAATTCAACGCGGACGACGTCGTGTTCTCGTTCGAGCGCATGCTCGATCCGAACCAGCCGTTCCGCAAGGCCTACCCGGTGTCGTTCCCGTACTTCACCGACATGGGCCTCGACAAGCTGATCACGAAGGTCGAGAAGGTCGATCCGTACACCGTGAAGTTCACGCTGGCCGAGCCGAACGCGCCGTTCATCCAGAACATGGCGATGGAATTCGCGTCGATCCTGTCGGCCGAATACGGCGATCAGCTGATGAAGGCCGGCAAGGCCGCCGACATCAACCAGAAGCCGATCGGCACGGGCCCGTTCATCTTCCGCAGCTACACGAAGGACGCGACGATCCGTTTCGACGGCAATCCTGATTACTGGAAGAAGGGCGCGGTGAAGATCTCGAAGCTGATCTTCTCGATCACGCCCGACCCGGGCGTGCGCGTGCAGAAGATCAAGCGCAACGAATGCCAGGTGATGAGCTATCCGCGTCCGGCCGACATCACGACGCTGAAGGCCGACTCGGGCATCGACATGCCGTCGCAGCCGGGCTTCAACCTCGGCTACCTCGCGTACAACGTCGAGCACAAGCCGGTCGACAAGCTCGAAGTGCGTCAGGCACTCGACATGGCGATCAACAAGAAGGCGATTCTCGAGTCCGTGTACCAGGGCGCAGGCCAGGCCGCCAGCGCGCCGATGCCGCCGACCCAATGGTCGTACGACAAGAACCTGAAGATGGCCCCGAACGACACCGAGAAGGCGAAGGCGCTGCTCGCGAAGGCCGGCTATCCGAACGGTTTCGACATCACGCTGTGGGCGATGCCGGTGCAGCGCGCGTACAACCCGAACGCCCGCCTGATGGCCGAGATGATCCAGGCCGACTGGGCGAAGATCGGCGTGAAGGCGAAGATCGTCACGTACGAGTGGGGCGAGTACATCAAGCGCGCGCACACGGGCGAGCAGGACACGATGCTGATCGGCTGGACGGGCGACAACGGCGACCCCGACAACTGGCTCGGCACGCTGCTCGGCTGCGAAGCGATCAAGGGCAACAACTTCTCGCACTGGTGCTACAAGCCGTTCGACGAGCTGATCCAGAAGGGTCGCACGACGACGGGCCAGGACGCGCGCACGAAGATCTACACGCAGGCCCAGCAGATCTTCGCGCAGCAGCTGCCGTTCTCGCCGATCGCGAACTCGACGGTCTACCAGCCCGTACGCAAGACCGTGGTCGACATGCGTATCGAGCCGCTCGGCTATGCCCGCTTCGACGGTGTCGGCGTGAAGTAACACGACCCGTGTAAGCTGTCGCGAAGACTAGCTCATTCATCCGGCGGCGGGAGGCCAAAAGCTTCCCGTCGCCGGTCGCACATTTCCCACAAGAAAATACGAGACGCATCATGTTCACATTCGTGTTGCGCCGCGTGGGCATGGTGATCCCGACCTTCATCGGCATCACCATCCTGGCGTTTGCGCTGATTCACCTGATACCGGGCGACCCCATCGAAGTGATGATGGGCGAGCGCGGCGTCGATCCCGCGATGCATGCGGAGGCAATGAAACGGCTCGGCCTCGACCAGCCGCTGCCCCTGCAGTACATCCACTACATAGGCCGTGCGCTGCACGGCGACCTCGGCACGTCGATCATCACCAACACCAGCGTCGCGGGCGAATTCTTCGCGCGCTTCCCGGCGACCGTCGAGCTGTCGCTGTGCGCGCTCGTGTTCGCGCTCGCGGTCGGGCTGCCGGCCGGCGTGATCGCCGCGCTGCGGCGCGGCTCGATCGTCGATCATGGCGTGATGGGCACCGCGCTCACCGGCTACTCGATGCCGATCTTCTGGTGGGGGCTGATCCTCATCATGGTGTTTTCGTCGTACCTCGGCTGGACGCCAGTATCGGGGCGCATCGCCGTCGAATACGACTTCCCGCACCCGACCGGCTTCATGCTGATCGACGCGCTGCTCGCGCCGGACGAAGGCGCGTTCAAGTCGGCGGTCAGCCACCTGATCCTGCCCGCGATCGTGCTCGGCACGATCCCGCTCGCGGTGATCGCGCGGATGACGCGCTCGTCGATGCTCGAAGTGCTGCGCGAGGACTACATCCGCACCGCCCGCGCGAAGGGGCTGTCGCCCGCGCGCGTGGTCGTCGTGCATGCGCTGCGCAATGCGCTGATCCCGGTCGTCACCGTGATCGGCCTGCAGATCGGCACGCTGCTCGCGGGCGCCGTGCTGACCGAGACGCTCTTTTCGTGGCCCGGTGTCGGCAAATGGCTGATCGATGCGATCGGCCGCCGCGACTATCCGGTCGTCCAGGGCGGCATCCTGCTGATCGCGACGCTCGTGATCGTCGTGAACCTGGTCGTCGACCTGCTGTACGGCGTGCTGAATCCGCGCATCCGCCACACGAGGTAATTCCATGAGCAATCTGCAAAATACCCTGCCGAGCGAATCCGCGCCGGCCGGCGGCCGTGCGCTCGCGCTGCGCGAGTTCTGGGCCAACTTCTCGCGCAATCGCGGCGCCGTCGGCGCCGGCATCGTCGTGCTGGTGCTGATCCTGGTCGCGATCTTCGCGCCGCTGATCGCGCCGCACAGCCCGGTCGAGCAATACCGCGACTTCGTGAAGATCCCGCCCGCGTGGCTCGCCGGCGGCAACTGGCAGTTCATCCTCGGCACCGACGAAGCGGGCCGCGACATCCTTTCGCGCCTGATGTTCGGCGCGCGCATGTCGTTCTGGATCGGCTTCGTGTCGGTCGTGCTCGCGCTGATCCCCGGCATCGTGCTCGGGCTGGTCGCCGCGTTCTTCCAGAAGTGGGCCGACACGCCCGTGATGCGCATCATGGACGTGCTGCTCGCGCTGCCGTCGCTGCTGCTCGCGGTCGCGGTCGTCGCGATCATCGGCCCGGGCCTCACCAACACGATGTTCGCGATCGCGATCGTCGCGCTGCCGGCCTACGTGCGCCTCACGCGCGCATCGGCGCTCGGCGAGCTGCAGAAGGAGTACGTGACGGCGTCGCGCGTGGCCGGTGCCGGCACGGTGCGCCTGATGTTCTCGCAGGTCCTGCCGAACTGCACGGCGCCGTTGATCGTGCAGGCGACGCTCGGCTTCTCGTCGGCGATCCTCGACGCCGCGGCGCTCGGCTTCCTCGGCCTCGGCGTGCAGCCGCCGACCGCCGAGTGGGGCGCGATGCTCGCGTCCGCGCGCGACTACATCGACAACGCATGGTGGATCGTGACGATGCCCGGCTTGTCGATCCTGATTTCGGTGCTCGCGATCAACCTGCTCGGCGACGGGCTGCGCGACGCGCTCGATCCCAAACTGAAACGGATGGCGTGAACATGAGCCAAGATCTTCTGACCATCCGCAATCTCGCGGTGAACTTCAACGGCCTGCCCGCCGTCGACCGGATCAACCTGTCGATCGCGCCGGGCGAGGTGGTGGGCGTCGTCGGCGAATCGGGCTCGGGCAAGAGCGTGACGATGATGGCGCTGATGGGCCTGATCGACGCGCCCGGCAAGGTGACGGCCGACGAGGTGACGTTCAACGGCGTGGACCTGCTGAAGGCGTCGCCGAAGGCGCGCCGCAAGATCGTCGGCAAGGACATCGCGATGGTGTTCCAGGATGCGCTGACGAGCCTGAACCCGAGCTACACGGTCGGGTACCAGATCAAGGAGGTGCTGAAGCTGCACGAAGGGCTGCGCGGCGACGCGCTGCACCGGCGCGCGCTCGAACTGCTCGACCAGGTCGGCATTCCCGATGCGAAGAACCGCATCACGGCGTTCCCGCACCAGATGTCGGGCGGGATGAACCAGCGCGTGATGATCGCGATGGCGGTCGCGTGCAACCCGAAGCTGCTGATCGCCGACGAGCCGACCACCGCGCTCGACGTGACGATCCAGGCGCAGATCATGGATCTGCTCGTGAAGCTGCAGAAGGAGCGCGGGATGGCGCTCGTGCTGATCTCGCACGACCTGGCCGTGGTGTCGGAGGTCGCGCAGCGCGTCGCGGTGATGTACGCGGGCGAGGTCATCGAGACCAATCGCGTGCCGGACATCTTCCGTGCGCCGCATCATCCGTACACCGAAGCGCTGCTCGCGGCGATTCCCGAGCACAATCAGGGGGCGCGTCGCCTTGCCGCATTGCCGGGCATGGTGCCCGGCCGCGATGATCGCCCGTCCGGGTGCCTGTTCGCGCCGCGCTGCAAGTACGTCGTCGACGATTGCCGCAAGGCGCGTCCTGCGCTCGATACGCTGGTGCCGGCCAACGATGCGATGCGTGCGCGCTGCATCAAGCCGCTCAATGTTTCCAACCTCGACCTGACGGGAGGTGCACGATGAATGCAGTCAATCAAACGCGTGCCACGCCGCACGACGAGGAAGCCGTGCTGGTGGCCGACGGCCTCGCGAAGCACTACACGGTCAAGCGCGGGATGTTCGGCCAGGGCACGGTGAAGGCGCTGAACGGCGTGTCGTTCTCGCTGAAGCGCGGCAAGACGCTCGCCGTCGTCGGCGAGTCGGGCTGCGGGAAATCGACGCTCGCGCGCCAGCTCACGATGATCGAGACGCCCACCGCGGGCAGCCTGGTGATCGACGGCAAGAACGTGGCCGGCGCGAACCGCGAGACGGTTGCCGACCTGCGCCGCCGCGTGCAGATGGTGTTCCAGAACCCGTTCGCGTCGCTGAACCCGCGCAAGACGGTCGAGCAGACACTCGCCGAGCCGCTCGAGATCAACACGAACCTGACGGCCGCCGAACGCGCGCAGCGCATCGCGCAGATCATGCGCACGGTCGGCCTGCGGCCCGAGCACGCGAAGCGTTATCCGCACATGTTCTCGGGCGGCCAGCGCCAGCGGGTCGCGATCGCGCGCGCGATGATCCTCGATCCGCGGATCGTCGTCGCCGACGAGCCGGTGTCCGCGCTCGACGTGTCGATCCAGGCGCAGATCCTGAACCTGTTCATGGACCTTCAGGAGCAGTTCAAGACGAGCTACGTGTTCATCTCGCACAATCTGTCGGTGGTCGAGCACGTCGCCGACGACGTGATGGTGATGTACTTCGGCAGCGTCGCCGAGCTCGGCGACAAGGCGACGATCTACGCACGGCCGCGCCATCCGTACACGCGCGCGCTGATGTCGGCGACGCCGGCGATCTTCGAGGAAGACCGTCGCGTGCAGATCAAGCTGCAGGGCGAACTGCCGTCGCCGCTCAATCCGCCGTCGGGCTGCGCGTTTCACCAGCGCTGCCCGTACGCGGTCGAGCGCTGCCGCGTCGAGGAACCGCAGCTGCGCGACGTCGACGGACGCCGCGTGGCCTGCCATCGCGCCGAGGAGGTAGGGGAGGCGAATGCCTGATGGTTTGGCGGCGCGCGCGCCTGGCGTGCGCCGTTCGGGGGCCGGCAGCGCGCGCGTGATGCGCGCGTGCCGCAACGCACGGCGCTGGAGCGTGCGCACGGTCACGGGCGCGGCGCTGGCCGGCGCGTGCGTGGCCGCCAGCGTGCTGGTCCCGGTCGACGCCGCGCATGCCGAAGGGCGTGCGCCGGCGAGTTCGCCGATCCATCCGGCGCAGGTTCCGCCGCCCGCCATGAACCTGCCCGGCTTCCACGCGCCGTCCGTGTCGAACGGCACGGTCGCGCGCGGCACGGTGCGCGTGCAGCCCGCGCGCATGCCGTTCTATGTCGCGACCCGGGGCAAGGTCACGCTGTACGTGCTCGGCACGCTGCATACGGGCGACCCGTCCGACTATCCGCCCGCGCAGCCGTTCCGGCCGCGCATCCTCGCGGCGCTCGCCGCGTCGCCGACGCTCGCGCTCGAGCTGTCGCCGGACGACCTCCTCGAATCGCAGGACGACGTGTCGAAGTACGGCGTGTGCCGCTACCCGTGCCTGCAGCGCCAGCTGCCCGAGCCGCTGTGGCAGCGCCTCGCGGCACGCCTGCGCGGCAATCCGGCCGCGCTCGCGGAGATTCGCCGGATGCGGCCGTGGCTCGCGGCGCTGGTCGTCGAGACCTACGACTCGCTGGCGGCCGGCCTGCAGACCGAGTTCGGCACCGAGGCGCAGCTGCAGAACGTGTTCCTGAAGAAGAAGGGCGGCCGCGTGATCGGGCTCGAGACGCTCGCCGAGCAGATGCGCGCGTTCACCGGGCTGACGCTCGCCGAGCAGCGCGAGATGCTCGCGCAGGACATGGTGCAGACCCCGGCGCAGAACGCCGACGACATCAAGTCGCTGCACCGGCTGTGGCGAATTGGCGACGCCGATGCGATCTCGGCGTGGGCGGTCGCGAAGAGCGAGCGGCTGGCCCGTTCGAAGGCGCTGTCGGCGTCGATCGACACCAAGATCCTGTACGAGCGCAACCGGCGCTTCGTTGCACGGATGACGGCAATCGCCGCGCCGAACCGGCCGGTATTCGTCGCCATCGGCGCGCTGCATCTGGGCGGCCCGCGCGGCGTGCTCGAATTGTTGCGCCAGCAAGGGTATCAGGTCGACGCGAACTGATCGCGCCGGGTGCTGCGCACCGATCCTCCCCTGTTTGATTGACGGCGCGCGTGCGGTGTGAGGCGCCTGCGCGGCCGCGCGATTCGATAAGGAAAACCCTCGAATCCTCAGGAAATAGCGTTTAAGACGATTGACATCCCGTTCTGCGAATCTCTATTCTTCATCCCACAAGTTGAAAAAATGAAAAGAATAGAAAAAGTTCTACGGGGTAGCAGAAAACAAAGCGCGGGGTTAGCGTTGCCGGCACGTGATAGTCGTGCCGGCCGCGGAGTGTCTGCATGCACGGCGGGGCCATACATCGTCGGCACAACAAATGCATGCGGCAGACTTGCGGTATAAGCGACGTTCCGTCGTCCGACCGGGGGAAGCAGTAATCGGGCGGCGGCGGACGTTTTTTAACCCGGAGCATTTTTCCGGTCACCGTCGACAGACGGTTTCGGGGGGCGAATCGACAGACGGCGAAGGCCGCGGCGATTGCGCCAACAGAAAAGCGCCACTCGGGCGCTTTTTTCTTTGGTGCGGCGGTTTTCGCCGAGCGGCAGCGGGGCTCGCGCGCCTGTCAGGCGCCTTCGTCGGCCTGCAGCGCGCCGGGCGCGACGACGTCGACACCCGCCGCTTCGAGCGCCGTGCGAATCCGCTTCGCGAATGCCAGCGCATGCGGCCCGTCGCCGTGCAGGCAGACGGTCTGCGCATTGAGCGGTACCCACTCGCCGCTCACCGCCCGCACCTTCCGCTCGCGCACCATGTCGAGCGTGCGCGCGAGCACCGCATCCTCATCGTCGATCAGCGCGCCGGGCTGGTTGCGCGGCACGAGCGAGCCGTCCGCGCGGTAGCCGCGATCGGCGAACACTTCCTCCACCGCGACGAGCCCCGCGTGGCGCGCGGCCGCGACGAACACGCTGTTCGCGAGCCCGAACACGGCCAGCGATGGATCGAAGTCGTGGATCGCGGACACCACCGCGTCGGCGATCATCGGGTCGCGCGCGGCCTGGTTGTACAGCGCGCCGTGCGGCTTTACGTGCGCGATGCGGCCGCCCTCGGCCTGCGCGATCGCCGACAGCGCGCCGAGCTGGTACAGCACGCCCGCATAGATGTCGCTGGCCGGCAGTTGCATTTCCTTGCGGCCGAAATTCTCCGGGTCGTGAAAGCTCGGGTGCGCGCCGATCGACACGCCTTTCTGCACGGCCCAGCGCACGCAGTCGCGCATCGCATTCGCGCCGCCTGCATGCCAGCCGCACGCGATGTTCGCCGACGTGACGAGGTCGAGCAGCGCCTCGTCCGAGCCGCATCCTTCGCCGAGATCGGCATTCAGATCGATTTCCATGGTGTTCCTCGTCCACTGATTGCGTGGCGCGTCCTTCGTCCTGCTTCCGCCATTGTCACGCCGCGCGCGATTGCGCGCGGCGGCGAGTTTCCTCGCGCATCTCGATCGCGACGTCGATCTGCCGCAGATAGGCACGTTCCGCGGTCAGGGCGGCGCGCGCGGCGTCGGGTGTCGTGCGCACGAAGCGGATCGGCAGGTTGAGCCGCGCCTGTGCGAGTTTCCAGAGATCCGCGCGGATCACCGTGCCGATCTTCGGATAGCCGCCGGTGGTCTGCGCGTCGTGCATCAGCACGATCGGCTGGCCGTTCGGCGGCACCTGGATCGTGCCGGGCAGCACCGCGTGCGACAGCAGCTCGGCCGGCCGCTCGCGCACCAGTTCGGCGCCGGCGAGGCGATAGCCCATCCGGTTGCTGTTCGCGGTGACGAGCCATTCCTCGTCCCAGAACGCCTGCTGCGAATCGGCCGCGAACGACGCGTAGTCGGGGCCCGGCAGCACGCGCACGGGCATCGCCCATGGCGCATGCGCCGGCCGGTGGCGGCGCGGCGGTTCGTCGACGCGCACGAACGCGCACCACGCGGGCGCCTTCACGCCGAATTCGGGCGCATCGGCCGCGAGGCAGCCGGCGCCGGCCGGCGGCACACCGACCGGTAGCCGATCGCCGTCGCGCAGCGCGCGGCCGCCGAGGCCGCCGAAGCGCGACGCGAGATCGGTGCTGCGCGAACCGAGCATCGGCAGCACGTCGATGCCGCCCGCGATGCACAGGTAGCCGCGCATGCCGCGTTTCGCGGCCGGCAGCACGAGCGTTTGCCCGGCCTCGACCGGCAGGCTCCACCATGAATACACGGGCCTGCCGTCGAGCGTCGCGCCGAATTCGGTGCCGGTGATCGCGATGCGCGTCGCGCGGGTGAAGCGGAACGCGGCCGGGCCGATCGTGATTTCGACGGCTGCCGCGTCGGGGCGATTGCCGACGAGGCGGTTGCCGACTTCGAGCGCGAGGCCGTCGAGCGCGCCGCCCTGCGCGACGCCGAGATGGCGCGTGCCGCGGCGGCCGAGATCCTGCACGGTCGACAGCGGGCCGGCGCGGACGACCTCGATCGTGCCCGGTGCGGTGTTCTGGCTCATGTCGCGTGGACTCCGGCAATGGTGAAGCGCACGCGGTCGCCGGGCAGCAGCAGCGTCGGCTGCGGCAGCGTGGGGTCGAACAGCACGTGCGACGTGCGGCCGATCAGTTGCCAGCCGCCGGGCGACGTGGCCGGATAGATGCCCGTCTGCGCACCGCCGATGCCGACCGAGCCGGCCGGCACTTCCAGTCGCGGTGCCGCGCGGCGCGGCGTGTGCAGCGACGCGTCGAGGCCGCCGAGATACGCGAAACCCGGCTGGAAGCCGACGAAGAACACAACGTATTCGCCGGCCGCGTGGCGCGCGACGACCTCGTCGGCCGACAGCCCGGTGTGCGCGGCGACCGCCGCCAGGTCGGGTCCGGCGGCGCCGCCGTATTCGACCGGGATCTCGATCTCGCGGCCGTCCGCGTGCTCGACGTCGGCGGTTTCCCACGCGTCGCGCAGCGCCGGCGTGAGCGACTCGGCCGTCGCGGCGAGCGCGTCGAACACGATCGTCAGGTTGTTCATGCCGGGCACGACGTCGATCACGTCGGGCCACGCGCGCGCGGCCTCGGCGACGGCCCAGACGCGGCGCTGGCAATCGAGCGTGGCGGGCGGCGGCACCTCGCAGACGAGGGCGGCATCGCCGAGCGGATAAATGCGGGGTTGCGTCATCGGACTGGCACGGTTCGGACGGCAATGTTAGCGCACATTGTCAATAAAATATCGACAACTTCCCAATAAGCGTTTTCGCCTAGCCCGTATGTCGGGGCTTCTGGCGTACACTCGGCACACCCTGTCATCCGGCTTGCGCCGCCTTTCCATGAAGCGTCCTGCGACCAAGATCGTGTCATCCGAACACCTCGTTTCCGATTCGAGCGCGGAGCTGTCGGAGCTCGAGTACGGGCTCATCATGGCCGGCAACGCATTCAACCGCTGGATGGTGCGCTGCATGTCGGCGGCGGGCGCGAAGGACATGACGGCGGTCGAGGTGTCGCTGCTGCATCACGTCAGCCATCGCGAACGGAAGAAGAAGCTCGCCGACATCTGCTTCGTGCTCAATATCGAGGATACGCACGTCGCGACCTATGCGCTGAAAAAACTGATCGCGCGCGGCTATGTGAAGAGCGAGAAGAGCGGCAAGGAAGTGTTCTTCTTCGCGACCGACTCGGGCCGCGAGCTGTGCCTGAAGTATCGCGAGGTGCGCGAGCATTGCCTGATCGAGACGCTGAAGGACAGCGGCCTCACCAACGAGCAGATCGGCGACGCGGCGCAGCTGCTGCGCCACGCATCGGGGCTCTACGACACGGCCGCGCGCGCGGCGGCCTCGCTGTAAACGATTGCGAACGGGACGATGAACGCGGTGACGCGCGGCATGCCGCTGACGCGGTGTCGCGCGCCGCGTCATCCGACGGCCGGGTAAAGCGCGCCGTCGGTCACGATCCAGCGCATCGCGAGATCGTGCGCTTCGGCCGGCAGCGCATCCACGCGGCACGCGTCATACGCGATGCCGACCGTCACCGGCAGCGTGGCGCCCGGCCACACCGCGAGCGTACGGTCGTAATAGCCGCCGCCATAGCCGAGCCGGTAGCGCTGCAGATCGAATCCCACACACGGAATCAGCAACAGATCGGGCACGACGACGACCCCGGACGCCGGTTCCGGAATCCGGTGGTGCCCTTCGCGCATCGGCGTATCCGCATCCCACGCATGGAACGCGAGCGGCGTGTGCTTCTCGCCGATCACCGGCAGCGCGGCACGGCGGCCCGGCCCTGCCGCGGACCACGCGAGCACCGCGTCGCGCGCGTCGAATTCGCCCGGCAACGGCCAGTAGAAGCCGACCGTGCGCGGTGCGAGCCGTTCGAGCAACAGGCGCAGCCGCGCGTCGAGCGCGGCGTTCGCGGCGGGCTGTGACGCGGCGTCGCGACGCGCGCCGGACAGCGTTTTACGCAGCGCAGCCTTCGGGTTCGGCACAGGGTTGCATGCTATGCTTTCGCTCAATTCGTGCTCCATTCAAAACGATGTCGAACAGCCTTTTTCGAGTATATCGCGCGGTCGCGCTCACGCTGTCGGCCGCCGCGCTGGTCGCGGGCACGGCCGCGTGCGCCGCACCGGGCGACGACACGCTCGCCGGGGACGACCAGATCTTCGTGCAGCTGCGCGAAGCCGCGCGCCGCAACGACGCCGCGAAGGCCGCGCAGCTCGCGTCGACGATCCCGAACTATCCGGTTCCGTCCTACGTCGAGTATTTCCAGATCAAACCGCAGCTGTTCGATTCGACCGGCCGCGCACGTGTCGACGCACCCGACGCACCCGTGCAGTCGTTCCTGCAGCGCTACGACGGCCAGGCGATCGCCGACCGCCTGCGCAACGACTACCTGCTCGTGCTCGGCGCGCGCCACGACTGGCGCAACTTCGACGACCAGTACAAGCGCTTCGTGCTCGACGACGACACGCAGGTGAAGTGCTACGCGCTCGAATCGCGCGCGGCGCGCGGCGAGAACGTCGCCGAGGCGGCGCGCGCGCTGCTCGTCGAGCCGAAATATTACGGCGACGCCTGTGTCGACCTGATTACGGCGCTGACGGTCAACCAGCAGCTCACGAGCGACGACGTGTGGCAGCAGGCGCGCCTCGCGTACGAGCAGAACTACACGACGCTCGGCGGCAAGATCGTCGATGCGCTCGGCGCGCGTCCGGTCGGCTTCGACCAGGCGACCAGCGCTCCGCCGCTGTATCTCGCGCGCGGCGTCGGCTCCGACGCGGCGTCGCACCAGCTCGCGCTGATCGCGCTCGGCCGCATGGCGCGCAACGATCCGGACGCGGCGGCCGGGATGCTGACGTCGGTCGCCGGCTCGCTGACGAAGCAGGAACTGGCGATCGCGTGGGGCGCGATCGGCTACCAGGGCGCGATCAAGCGTTCGCCGCTCGCGTCGGTCTGGTATGCGAAATCCTCGAACGCGCCGCTGTCGAACCCGGGCTACGAATGGCGCACGCGCGCCGCGCTGCTCGCCGGCAACTGGCCGATGGTGCGCTGGTCGATCGAACAGATGCCGCCGTCGCTGCGCGACGATCCGGCCTGGATCTACTGGCATGCGCGCGCGCTCAAGCAGAGCGGCGACACGCTGCAGGCGAACCAGGAATTCGAGCAGGTCGCGGGCCAGTACAACTTCTACGGGCAGCTCGCCGGCGAAGAGCTCGGCCAGCGCACGTCGATCCCGCCGCGCACCAAGGTGAGCGACGCCGACGTCGACGCGATGAGCAAGATCCCGGGCTTCGCGCTCGCGCAACGCTTCTACGGGCTGAACCTGCGTCTCGAAGGCAACCGCGAATGGAACTGGCCGCTACGCGGGATGACCGATCGCCAGCTGCTCGCGGCCGCCGAATACGGCAAGCGCATCGACCTGCTCGACCGCACGGTCAACACGGCCGACCGCACGAAGGCCGAGCACGACTTCACGCTGCGCTACCCGTCGCCGTACCGCGACATCGTCGAACGCAACGCGCAGTCGTCGGGCCTCGACATCGAATGGGCGTACGGACTGATCCGCCAGGAATCGCGCTTCATCACGAACGCGCGTTCGTCGGTCGGCGCGGGCGGGCTGATGCAGCTGATGCCGGCCACCGCGCAGCTCGTCGCGAAGAAGCTCGGGATGGGCGCGATCACGCGTGCGCAGATGCACGACATCAATACCAACATCCAGCTCGGCACCTGGTATCTGGCGGACATCTACAACACCTTCGACAGCTCGCCGGTGCTGGCCACCGCCGGTTACAACGCGGGCCCGGGCCGGCCGCGCCAGTGGCGCCAGGTGTTGACGCAGCCGGTCGAAGGCGCGATCTTCGCGGAGACGATTCCGTTCAACGAGACGCGCGACTACGTGAAGAACGTGCTGTCGAACACCGTCTACTACGCGGCGCTCTTCGAGGGCAAACCGCAGTCGTTGAAGAAGCGTCTAGGCATGATCTCGCCCTGATCCGCAATCTTCACACTGCCGCGCGAGACGCGGCAGTGTTTAAGGGGCTGCTCACGCTAATAACGGGCTCGTTCCCCTGTTTGAAAAAAATCATTCGAGGGGCTGGCCGCCAGAAGGGCCGATCGCTGCGTCATGCTCCTTGCGAATACGTCGAGTATTCGCTTCGTCGCAATCCTTGCGCTCGGCCCTTCTGGCGGCCAGCGCAAGCCCGTTATTAGCGTGAGCAGCCCCTTAGAGGACCCGAACATGGATCGCCAGACCGTCGCGCTGCTGGGCGGCACCGGCTTCATCGGCAGCCGGCTCGTCAACGCACTGATCGACGCCGGCAAGCAGGTGCGGATCGGCACGCGGCGGCGCGAGCACGCGCGCCACCTGCAGATGCTGCCAGTCGAGATCGTCGAGCTCGACGCGCTCGATACGCGCACGCTCGCCCGGTTCGTCGCCGGCGCGCACGCGGCCGTCAATCTCGTCGGCGTGCTGCACGGCGGCCGCGGCACGCCGTACGGGCCCGGGTTCGAGCGCGCGCACGTCGCGCTGCCGGCCGCGCTGGCCGCCGCGTGCGTCGAAGTCGGCGTGCGGCGCGTGCTGCACATGAGCGCGCTCGGCGCCGATTCGCACGGCCCGAGCATGTACCAGCGCTCGAAGGGCGACGGCGAGGCCGCGCTGCATGCGGTCGCGGCGACCGATTCGCTCGCGCTGACGATCTTCCGCCCGTCGGTCGTGTTCGGCCCCGGCGACGCGTTCCTGAACACCTTCGCGAACCTGCAGCGCACGCTGCCCGTGCTGCCGCTCGCGATGCCCGACGCGCGCTTCCAGCCGGTGTTCGTCGGCGACGTCGTGAGCGCGTCCGTCAACACGCTCGATCTCGTGGCCGCGCACGGCAAGACCTACGAGCTGGGTGGCCCGACCGTCTATACGCTCGAGCAGCTGGTGCGCTATTGCGGCACGCTGGTCGGCCGGCAGGCACGCATCGTGCGCCTGCCCGACGCGCTCGCCCGGCTGCAGGCGCGCGTGTTCGAATGCCTGCCCGGCGAGCCGGTGATCACGCGCGACAATCTCGCGTCGATGTCGGTGCCGAACGTGCTGTCCGGGCCGCTCGCGCCGGAACTCGGGATCTCGCCCGCGAGTCTCGAGAGCATCGCACCCGCGTATCTGGGCAACGCCGGGCAGCGGTCCCGCTTCGACTGGTTCCGCTCGCGCCGCCGCTAGGCGTCGCGGGCCGCCGCTTCCGTCCTTCACTTTCGCGCTTATCGGAACACCGCCATGAAACTCGTCATTGGAGACAAGAATTACTCGTCGTGGTCGATGCGGCCGTGGCTGCTGCTCGCGCATTTCGGGATCCCGTTCGACGAGATCGCGATCGAGCTGCGCCGCGACGACACGGCCGCGCGCATCCGCGAGTATTCGCCGACCGGCAAGGTGCCGTGCCTGATCGACGACCACGGCGTCGCGATCTGGGATTCGCTCGCGATCGCCGAGACGCTCGCCGAGCGCTATCCGCAGTTCCCGATGTGGCCGGCCGATCCGCTCGATCGCGCGCATGCACGCTGCATCTCGGCCGAGATGCATTCGGGCTTCGCCGCGCTGCGCACGCAGATGGGGATGAACGTGCGCGCGTCGATGCCGGGGCGCGGCGCGACGCCCGATGCGCTCGCCGACGTCGCGCGCATCGACGCATTGTGGGGCGCGTGCATCGAGGCATCGGGCGGGCCGTTCCTGTTCGGTGAATTCGGGATCGCCGATGCGATGTATGCGCCCGTCGTGATGCGCTTCAACACGTATGCGCCTGCGCTGTCGCCGGAGGCGGCCGGATATGCCGCGCGCGTGACGGCGCTGCCGGCGGTGCAGCGCTGGATCGATGCGGCGCGCCGCGAAACCAACGTGATTGCCGAATACGAACCGACGCGATGAACATCTACGCAGTAGGCGGAGCGATCCGCGACGAATTGCTCGGCGTACCGGTGCAGGACCGCGACTACGTGGTGGTGGGCGCGACGCCCGAGCAGATGGCCGCGCAGGGCTTCCGGCCGGTCGGCAAGGATTTCCCCGTGTTCCTGCATCCGGACACGCAGGAGGAATACGCGCTCGCCCGCACCGAGCGCAAGACGGCGGCCGGCTATCACGGCTTCCAGTTCTACTACGCGCCGGACGTGACGCTCGACGAGGACCTCGCGCGGCGCGACCTGACGATCAACGCGATGGCGCGCGAAGTGAGCCCGGAGGGCGCGCTGGTCGGCCCGGTGATCGATCCGTTCGACGGGCAGGCCGACCTGCGTGCGCGCGTGTTCCGGCACGTGGGCGACGCGTTCGTCGAGGATCCGGTGCGGATCCTGCGGATCGCGCGCTTTGCCGCGCGCTTCGCGGATTTCACGGTCGCGGACGACACGCTCGCGCTGATGCGGCGCATGGTCGACGCGGGCGAGGCGGACGCGCTGGTGCCCGAGCGCGTGTGGCAGGAGATCGCGCGCGGGCTGATGGAGGCGAAACCGTCGCGGATGTTCGCGGTGCTGCGCGACTGCGGCGCGCTCGCGCGCATCCTGCCCGAGGTCGACGCGCTGTGGGGCGTGCCGCAGCGCGCGGACTACCATCCGGAAGTCGACACGGGCGTGCACGTGATGATGGTCGTGGACCATGCGGCGAAGCAGGGCTATTCGCTGCCGGTGCGCTTCGCGGCGCTCACGCACGATCTGGGCAAGGCGACGACGCCTGCCGACGTGCTGCCGCGCCATGTCGGCCACGAAGGCCGCAGCGTCGACCTCATCAAGCCGCTGTGCGAGCGGCTGCGCGTGCCGAACGATTGCCGCGATCTCGCGCTGGTGGTCGCGCGCGAGCACGGCAACCTGCATCGCGTGATGGAGATGGGCGCGGCGGCGCTGGTGCGGCTCTTCGAGCGCAGCGACGCGCTGCGCAAGCCGGCGCGCTTCGCCGAGATGCTGCAGGCATGCGAATCGGATGCGCGCGGCCGGCTCGGGCTCGACACGCAGCCGTATCCGCAGGCCGAGCGGCTGCGCGTGGCGCTGGTGGCGGCGCGCAGCGTCGATGCGGGCGCGATCGCGCGCGGCGTCGGCAACGATGCAATGCAGATCAAGGACGCCGTGCATCGCGCGCGGGTCGAGGCCGTCAAGCAGGCGCTGGCGATCGGCGAATAGTCAGGAACGAGGTGCGGACGGGGGCGCGGATGGCCGCCTGGCCGCCAGCCGTTATTGCTTCGTGCGGGCGCTGGCGCGGCGGGCCGGGGTGGCAGCAGCCGGACGTTTGCCGGCAGCGGCGCGCGGTTTCCCGGCGGCCGGCTTTGCCGCTGCGCGGGCCGGCGTGTCGGCGGGCGTTGCCGCATCCGCGTCGCGCTCGCGTGCCGGCGCGGGTTCGCGGCGGCTCACGCGCGGCTCGCCCGGCGTTGCGCCGGCATCGCGCGCGAGCAGCCTGATTTTCATCGCCTCGGATCCCAGCTCCGCGCAGTTGTCGTCGAAAAGGGGCAGCGTGCCGACCGCGATCAGCTCGGCGGGCCCGTCGCCGACGTTCGCGACGCGATGGCGCTTCCTCGCATCGAAGTGCAGCGAATCGCCGGACGACAGCGGGTAATCCTTCTTGCCGATCGTGTAGCAGAGCCGGCCGGTCAGCACGTACACGAACTCGTCGCCGCCGTGCGCGACCCATTCCGACCGGTAGCCCTCCATCATCCGGACCTTGAGCGCGTTGATCTGGCTGCCGTCGAAGGTGGTGGACAGCCGCTCGTACCACTGCGACGCGGCGTCGACCGCGTACGGTTCGCGGCGGCCCGCGTGCGAGTCGGGCTGCGCCTGGCGCGGCTGGTCGATCAGCGTGCCGAGCGGCACGTTCAGCGCCTTCGCGACGTTGACGAGCGATGAGAGCGAGATGCCGGTCAGATGGCGCTCGACCTGCGACAGGAACCCGACCGACAGGTTCGCTTCGGTCGCGACTTCCAGCAGCGTCTTCTTCGCTTCCCGGCGCAGGCGGCGAATGCGCTGGCCGATACGCATGATGTCTGAATCCATGAATCTCTTTCGTGGCAACGAGCCGGAAGGCGAGCCGAGGGGCGGGGCAGTCGCCGGGATGTTGCTTTGCGCGAATCGCACGAAGCACGGCCGTCGGGACGACGATGCCGGCGCATTGTACCGCGCGGTCGCGCCCGGACGGCGCCGCGCCGCGCATGGCCGCGCCGCGTTCGCGCGCCGTGCCGGTAATTTTAGCCCTACGAAAATTTTAGCTTGACCTCAATTTCAGCGTGCTCTAGATTCTGTCGCGCGCATCAAACAAAGTTAAGTGAGACAAAAATTCCCCCCAAGGCCTGCCGTCTGAACGGCACCGCGGCCCGGCTGTCCGCCGGACCGCGCGTCGTCCGCGCACGGGCGGCGTGCCGTTTCAGGCATGCGCCATGCCGCGTGACGCCGCCGGCCGCCGACAACAATCAAGAACGGGTATCCGATGATCGATCGACTGAAATACAGCTTCTCCGGCCTTCCCCCGTATGACGCGTCCGTCGCCGACGCGCAGGCCGGCCTGTCGCGCCTGCTCGACGCCGCGCGGCTCGACGCGGTCGTGGTCACGTCGCAGGACGAGTACGTCACCGAATACCTGCCGCGCAGCAATAACCCGCGCTACGCGCTGTCGGGCTTCGACGGCTCGGCCGGCTGCGGGATCTTCCTGAGCGCGGCGACCGCGCAGGCGCTCGACCTGCCGCCGTTCGTGCTGTTCGTCGACGGCCGCTATCACCTGCAGGTCGAACAGCAGTGCGATCCGGCACGGGTGCGCATCGAGAAGCTCGCGATGAACGTAACGATCTGGCAGGCGATGGCCGACTGGCTGGTCGCGCACGCGAGCCGGCTCGCGCGGGTCGGCTACGACGCGCTGCGGATCAGCGTCGCGCAGCGCGATCGTCTGTTCGAGCAGACGCAGGCCGCGTCGCTCGACTGGACGAGCCTCGCCGATCGCGAGATCGACCGCGCGATCGCGCTGCCGGGCTGGGTGGTCGAGCGGCCGATCTTCGAACTGCCGGACGCGATGACCGGTGCGAGCGTCGCGCAGAACCTCGACGCGCTGAACCGGCGGCTCGCCGCACACATCGGCGCGGCGCCCGGCAAGACCGCATTCTTCACGTGCGCATCGGACGATCTCGCGTATCTGCTGAACAGCCGCGGCTATCACATCCCGAATGCGTCGTCGCATCTGGGCTTCCTGTTCGCGGTCGGCGAGCAGGTCGCGCTGTTCCTGCCGGAAGGCTGCGACCGCTGCCCGGTCGAACTGGCGTCGTATCCGGCGCTGCACGTGATCCGGCGCGACTTCGCCGAACTCGAGCGTTTCCTCGCGCAGTTCGCGGTCGACCACGTGTGCTACGGCTTCGAATCGGTCAACTGCGCGCTCGTCGAATCGGTGCGCCGCGTGTGGCCGCACGCGCGCCACGCCGATTTCAACCCGGTCGAGGCGCTGCGGGCCGGCAAGACGCCGGCGGTGCTCGACCGGTTCCGCGACGCGTTCGCGCGCAGCTCCGCGGCGATCGCCGAGACGATGCGCTGGGCGAAGGCCGGCGAGCCGGGGCAGCGCCATACCGAGTACGACCTTGCCCGCAGGATCAACGACGCGTACGGCGCCCGCTCGGCGGTCGCGCTGACATTCCCGTCGATCGCGGCGAACGGCGCGAACAGCGCGTTCGCGCACTACACGGCGGCGAGCGCCGGCGTCGCGCTGACCGAAGGCGAGCTCGTGCTGCTCGACAGCGGCGCGTACTACGACGCCGGTTTCGCGACGGACTGCACGCGCGTCGTGCTGCGTCGTACACAGCCGGAGACGGTCGCGCAGCCGTGGCAGCGGGAGATCTACACGGTCGCGCTGAAGGCCTGCATCAAGGGGCTCGTCACGCGCTTCCCGAAGACGGCGACGGGCGGCGACGTCGATGCGACGGTGCGCAAGGTGTGCCGCGACCACGGCTACGATTTCGGCCACGGCACCGGGCACGGCGTCGGGATCCACGTGCACGAGGGCGGCGTGCGGTTCGCGCCGGGCGCGAAGTACGGGCTGGTGCCGAACGCGGTGATTTCGGTCGAGCCGGGCATCTATGTGCCGGGCAAGGGCGGCGTGCGGATCGAGAACATCGTGATCGTGCGCGCGGACGACGAAGCGTCGGACACCGTGGCGTTCGAGAACCTCGTCACGGTCGGCTACGACTGGGACCTGATCGATGTCGAGCTGCTGGACGACGACGAGCGCGCGTACTTGCGCGACTACGAACGGCTTTGCATGGAGCGCGGCACGCAGGTCACCGCGTGTCCGCTGCTGTAAGACGGGGAAGGGCCGCGCGGTGCGCAGCCGGCGCGTCGGTGCGCCGGCGTGATCGGTACATCGGTGCAGGCAGCGTATCAGCGCATCAGCGCCGACACACGCCCGTCCGGCCCGTAGACGCCGGCCGGCGCGGGCGCCGAGCGCAGCACCGCGAGCGCGCGCTCGTTGTAGTCCATGCGGATCCGGATCAGCATCCCGTTGGTCGCGTTGGCCTGGCGCGCGCGTTCGGCGGCCTGCAGCAGCAGCTGCCAGCGGCGGGCGAGGCGTGCATCGCGCTCGGCGGCCTGGTCCATCCCTTTCTTGCCGGCCGGAAAGCCGAGCGCGGACAGCTGCGTGTCGCGCGTGCGCTCGAGCTGCGCGAGCCGGTCGATCAGCGCGCTTTTCTTCTCGACGATGCCGGGCAGCATTTCCAGCGGCTCCGGCGTCGTGAGCGCCTTTTCCTCGTAGGCGAGCAGGGACGCGAACGCTTCGACCGTCGCGTGTTCGTCGTTGACCGTGGCCAGCAGCTCTTCTCTCATCGCGTCATGCTCATCGCGCCGGCACGCGTGTCCGCAGGCCGGCAAACCAGGGGACCGGTCAGGGCGTGACGGGCCCCGGGCCGGCTCAGTTGCCCTGCGAGCGCTGCTGTTTCAGCAGGTCGCGGGCGGTATTCAATACGCCGTCGGCGATCTTGTTCACGTCGATCGTCAACGTGCCGTTGTTCAGCGCGTCCTTGATCGACTGGACGAGGGCCGTGTCGATGTCGGCGCTGCCGGAGGCCGACAGCGAACGCAACTGGCCGGACAGACCCGACAGGTTCACGGTCGTGTCGCCGCCGGTCGATCCTGCGTCGGCCGCCTGCGCGGACGACGACGAAGCCGCGCCGGATTGCGCGCGGGCCGCGCCGTTGCCGGTCGACGCGAGTGGGCTCGGGTTCGGAGTGGAATCGATCTTCACGATGGGTTTCCTGGACGGTATGACCCAGATAACGGCCGGGTCGGCCCGAACTTTAGCATCGTGAGCCCGAAATTCTCCGAATAAACAATTCTTTACAATCTTGCGGCGAGATCCGTCCCTATAGCGGAATCTCCACGGTCCCGGCGTCCTTGACGATCGCCGTGACGATTTGCCCCGCGGCCATCCTGACCCGGACCGACTGGCCCGGCGCCGCATTCGCGAGCGCGCTGCCCTCGGCCGAGATCGTGAAGCCGGGCCCGGCCGCGACGACCCGTACCGTCTGGCCGGCCGACACCGACGCGGCACTCTTCAGCATGTCCTGGCGCAGCGGCAGCCCGGCCGAGATCCGGGCCAGCGCGGTCGCGCCGACGGCTTGCGCGGGATCGGTGATCACCGCGAGCGGCAGCACCGTCAGATCGCCGTCGCGCGCGACGAGGTCGGCCGCGGTGAGCGGCTCGCCGGGCACGATCTGCCGCGCGGCGACGTAATAGGTGGCCTGCACGGCGACCTTCGCCTGCAGGTAGACGGTCCACGGCCGCTCGCCGGCGCAGCGCACGCCGACCGTCGTGCGGCCCCACAGGCGCGCGCCGGTCGGCAGGAACGGCTCGAGCGTCGTGCACGCGGCGAGCCCGCGCGGAAACGCGGCCGCGACGGTGGCGGTGGTCTTGCCGGGCAGGCCCGCGACCTGCTGCTGCAGGAACGCGAGGGCCGTGCGCCGGATCGTGTCGGGGTCCTGCTGGCCGGGCGGCGTCGCCGGCTGGGGCGCGGCGGCCGCCTGCGGCGGGTTGGCTGGCTGGGCTGGATTGGCGGCAGCCGCCGGCGCGCGCGGGGCCGGTGCGGCCGGCATGGCGCGTGCCGCTGCCATGCGCGCGGCGACGGCCGGTCGCGCGGGATTCGATGCGGGGTCGGTGGTACCGGCGACGACGGCCGCGACGGCACCCGGATCGGCGGCGCGCCGTGCGCCGAAACCGGCATTCGCGGGGTTCGTGCGCGCGGCGGCGTAGACGGGGCGCGGCGCGGGCGCCGGGATGGCGGCCGGCGGCGGGACGCTCGTCACGACCATCGAGCCGGCCGACTGCGCCGCGTAGCCGGCCGCGGCCGCATCGGCCGCACCGGTCATGCCGGCGGCACCACCCGCACCGGCCGCCATCGCCAGGCCCGCGCCCGAAGCCGTTCCCGCATTCCCGCCGAACTGACCGCCGGTCGCCGCGTTCGCATGCGCGAGCGCGGTCTCGGCCGTCTCGCCGCGTCCGGGAATCACGATCATCCCGTCGTCCGCGTGCGCAACCGGCACCGCGAGCCACAGCGCCGCGGCGAGCGCGAACGCACGCGCCATGCGCGTGCCGCGTCGGTCGTTTCCGCGAAGTGCGCTGCCTGTCATCGCCGTGTCCTCGAAGCCGTTGATCCGATTCGCATTCTAGGGAGCCGGGCCGTCGCGCAAACGATGAATAGAGGGGGCCTTTGCCGCGTTATTCGTCCGATTGCCGGTTGCGCCCGGCGCCTACCATCGCTGTCATGGAAAAAAGCCCCTTGGGTCGCCATCCGGCGCAACGGGCGTGCAGCGCTTCATACGGAGAGACGCACACATGCTGGACAAACTCGATGCCGAATTCGCGTTCGGCCGACAGGCGCTCGACGTGCGCGCCTATCGGCAGGAACTGCTGTCGTCGAACATCGCGAACGCCGACACGCCCGGCTACCAGGCCCGCGACACCGATTTCGCGTCGACCCTCGCGCGCTCGCTGAAGCAGACCGACGGCGGTCTCGCGCCGAGCAACGCCGCGCAGCTGCCGATGGCGCAGCCGGCCGGCGTGACGAGCGGGATGACGATGGTGTCGACGGCGCCGGGCCACATGGCCGGCACCGCGAAGCTGATTCCGACCGGCGGCCCGGCCGACGACTACGGTCGTGCGCAGTACCGGATGCCGCTGCAGCCGTCGCTCGACGGCAACACGGTCGATCTCGACGTCGAGCGCGTGCAGTTCGCGAACAACGCGCTGCACTACGAAACCGGGATGACCGTGATGACCCAGCAGATCAAGGCGATGATCGCCGCGATCTCGACGAACTCGTAAGCGCGCGCCGCTTCCGCACCCGAACAAGGAGCCTCCATGCCCTCGTTGATGAACATCTTCGGCGTCGCCGGTTCGGCGCTGTCCGCGCAATCGCAGCGCCTGAACGTCACCGCGTCGAACCTCGCGAACGCCGACAGCGCGACCGGCCCCGACGGCAAGCCGTACAAGGCCAAGCAGGTCGTGTTCGCGACCGACCCGATGGGCGGCGCGCGCACCGCGTCCGGCCAGGGCGTGGGCGGCGTGCGCGTGACCCAGGTGGTCGACGATCCGTCGCCGATGAAATCGACCTACGACCCGGCGAACCCGGCCGCCGACGCGAACGGCTACGTGCAGATGCCGAACGTCGATCCGGTGCAGGAGATGGTGAACATGATCTCGGCGTCGCGCTCGTACCAGGCCAACGTCGAGACGCTGAACACCGCGAAGACGCTGATGCTCAAGACGCTGACGATCGGCACGTAAGCCGCGCGCCGAGCGTCCATCCACACCGAGACCCAGACCCGACAGTTCCGACACAAGGCCACCCAGGATGACTTCCTCCAGCACGACGATCGGCAGCAATGGCACCAACGTGTCGACCCTGCCGACCGACACGATGAACACCAACAGCGTGTCGACGACCGGCACGTCGGCGAGCGACCTGCAGGCGACGTTCCTGAAGCTGCTCGTCACGCAGCTGCAGAACCAGGATCCGACGAGCCCGGTCGACAGCTCGCAGATGACGTCGCAGCTCGCGCAGATCAACACGGTGAGCGGCATCGCGCAGCTGAACACGTCGCTCACGTCGCTGTCGACGCAGCTCGCGGCCGGCCAGCAGACGCAGGCCGCGCTGCTGATCGGCACGAACGTGCTCGCGCCGGGCAACAGCGTCGCGGTGAAGAGCGGCGCGGCGTCGCCGTTCGGCGTGTCGCTCACGAGCGACGTGTCGAACCTGACGATCACCGTGAAGAACAGCGCGGGCGTCGTCGTGAACACGATCAACGCGGGCCAGCAGTCCGCCGGCACGGTGCCGTTCAACTGGACGCCGACCGATACGGCCGGCAACGCGCTGCCGGACGGCAAGTACACCGTGAGCGCGCAGTACACGGGCAGCGACGGCAAGACGTATGCGCCGACCGTGCTCGCGGCCGCGCAGGTGCAGAGCGTGATCAAGCAGGCCGACGGCACGGCGGGGCTCGTGCTGTCGAACGGCACGACGGTGGGGTTGACCCAGGTCGCGTCGATTTTCCCGAACACCGCGTCGTCGTCGTCCGGCGGCACGACCACCACCAACTGATCCAGCTTTCTCGAAAACGGAGACCGAAATGGGTTATCAACAGGGTTTGAGCGGCCTCGCGGGTGCGTCGAACGCGCTCGACGTGATCGGCAACAACATCGCGAACGCGAACACGGTCGGCTTCAAGTCGAGTACCGCGCAGTTTTCCGACATGTATGCGAACTCGGTCGCGACGTCGGTCAACACCCAGATCGGCATCGGCACGCAGATCGCCTCGGTGCAGCAGCAGTTCGGCCAGGGCACGATCAACACGACGAGCAACGCGCTCGACGTCGCGATCAACGGCAACGGCTTCTTCCAGATGTCGAACAACGGCGTGATCACGTATTCGCGCGACGGCACGTTCCAGCGTGACAAGAACGGCTTCATCATCGACTCGCAGGGCCGCAACCTGATGGGCTATGCGGCGAACGCGGGCGGCGTGGTCAACACCGCGGCGACCGTGCCGCTGCAGGCGCCGACCACCAACCTCGTGCCGAGCGCGACGACCAAGATCAACGGCCAGTTCAACCTGAACTCGCAGGACACGGTGCCGACCACGACGCCGTTCTCCGCGACCGACAGCACGTCGTACAACTACTCGACGTCGATCCAGGTGTACGACTCGCTCGGCGGCGCGCAGCAGGTCGACATGTACTTCGTGAAGTCGGCGACGACCGGCTCGTGGGAAACATACGCGGGCGTGCATGGCCAGACGCCGACCGACCTCGGCACCGTGGCGTTCAACACGTCGGGCCAGATCGCGAGCACGACGCCCGTCGCGCCCGTCACCGGCTCGACCGGCAAGTTCCAGTTCACGATCCCGGCCACCGGCGGCTCCGCGACGCCGCAGCCGCTGACGCTCGACCTGACCGGCACGACCCAGTACGGCGGCAAGGATGGCGTGAACAACCTCGCACAGGACGGTTTCGCGAGCGGCACGCTGACGACCTTCTCGATCGGCGCCGACGGCAAGCTGACCGGCAACTACTCGAATGGCCAGACCGCGGTGCTCGGCCAGATCGCGCTCGCCAACTTCAACAACCCGAACGGCCTCGTGAATCTCGGCGGCAACCAGTACGCGGAATCCTCCGCGTCGGGCGTGCCGCAGGTCTCCGCGCCGGGCAGCACGAACCACGGCACGCTGCAGGGCAGCGCGCTGGAAAACTCGAACGTCGACCTGACGGCCCAGCTCGTCAACCTGATCACCGCGCAGCGCAACTACCAGGCGAACGCGCAGACGATCAAGACGCAGCAGACCGTCGACCAGACGCTCATCAACCTGTAATGCGCGGATAACCGGCAGCCATGGACCGACTGATCTACACGGCGATGACGGGCGCGTCGCAGTCGCTCGACCAGCAGGCGATCGTCGCGAACAACCTCGCGAACGCCTCGACGACGGGTTTTCGCGCGCAGCTCGCGACCTACCGCGCGGTGCCGATGAATTTCGGCGACGGCAGCACGATCGACCCGACGACGACGCGCACCTACGTGCTCGCGTCGACGCCCGGCGCGGATTACGCACCGGGTCCGATCACGCGCACCGGCAACCCGCTCGACGTCGCGGTGCAGGGCGCCGGCTGGCTGTCGGTGCAGACGGCCGACGGCAGCGAGGCGTACACCCGCGCCGGCAACCTGCACGTCGATGAAAACGGCCAGCTCGTCAACGCGAGCAACCTGCCGGTGATCGGCAACGGCGGCCCGATCTCGGTGCCGCCGAACGCGGAAGTGACGATCGGCAAGGACGGCACGGTGTCCGCGCTGATGCCGGGCGACCCGCCGACGGCGGTCGCGATCGTCGACCAGATGAAGCTCGTGAACCCCGATCCGGCCACGCTCACGCGCGGCAACGACGGACTGTTCCGCACCGCCGACGGCAATCCGGCCGACGCCGACCCGAACGTGGTCGTCACGCCGAATTCGCTCGAAGGCAGCAACGTGAACCCGGTGACCGCGATGGTCGCGATGATCGACAACGCACGGGCGTTCCAGCTGCAGTCGAAGCTGATCCAGACGGCCGACCAGAACGAGCAGTCGGCGAACCAGCTGCTCAACTTCAGCTGAGCGGCACGGCCCTCGCTACCAGGAGAAGATTCAACATGAACCGATCGCTCTACATCGCCGCCACCGGCATGAATGCGCAGCAGGCGCAGATGGACGTGATCTCGAACAACCTCGCGAACACCAGCACGAACGGTTTCAAGGCGTCGCGCGCGGTGTTCGAGGATCTGCTGTACCAGACCATCCGCCAGCCGGGCGCGAACTCGACGCAGCAGACCGAACTGCCGTCGGGCCTGCAGCTCGGCACCGGCGTGCAGCAGGTCGCGACCGAGCGCCTGTACACGCAGGGCGGCCTCACGCAGACGGGCAACTCGAAGGATGTCGCGATCAACGGCGCGGGCTTCTTCCAGGTGGTGATGCCGGACGGCACGAACGCCTATACGCGCGACGGCTCGTTCCAGACCAACGCGCAGGGCCAGCTCGTCACGTCGAGCGGCTATCAGATCCTGCCGGCGATCACGGTGCCGCAGAACGCGCAGTCGCTGACGATCGGCAAGGACGGCGTCGTGTCGGTCACGCAGCCGGGCTCGAGCAACGCGGTGCAGATCGGCTCGCTGCAGATCGCGACCTTCATCAACCCGGCCGGCCTCGAGGCGAAGGGCGAGAACCTGTTCGCCGAGACCACGTCGTCGGGCGCGCCGAACGTGTCGCAGCCGGGCCTGAACGGCGCGGGCGTGCTCAACCAGGGCTACGTCGAGGCGTCGAACGTGAACGTCGTGCAGGAGCTCGTCAACATGATCCAGACGCAGCGTGCGTACGAGATCAACAGCAAGGCCGTGACGACGTCCGACCAGATGCTGCAGACCGTCACGCAGATGAAGAGCTAACCGGAACGTCACGTCGTCGCCATGAAGCAGGTTCGCCTCCTCCCGTCAGCCCCCGTCCGCGCCGTGTGCGCGGTCGCGGTGGCCGCGCTCGCCGGTTGCGCGCAGATTCCGCGCGACCCGATCATCCAGCAGCCGATGACGGCGCAGCCGCCGATGCCGATGTCGATGCAGGCGCCCGGCTCGATCTACAACCCGGGCTATGCGGGCCGGCCGCTGTTCGAGGATCAGCGGCCGCGCAACGTCGGCGACATCCTGACGATCATGATCGCGGAGAACATCAACGCGACCAAGTCGTCCGGCGCGAACACGAACCGGCAGGGCAACACCGACTTCAGCGTGCCGACGGCCGCGTTCCTCGGCGGGCTGTTCGCGAAGGCGAACCTGTCGGCGGCCGGCAACAACAAGTTCGCGGCGACGGGCGGCGCCAGCGCGGCGAACACGTTCAACGGCACGATCACGGTGACCGTCACCAGCGTGCTGCCGAACGGCAACCTCGTCGTCAGCGGCGAGAAGCAGATGCTGATCAACCAGGGCAACGAATTCGTGCGCTTCTCGGGCGTCGTCAACCCGAACACGATCTCGGGCGCGAACTCGGTCTACTCGACGCAGGTCGCCGACGCGAAGATCGAATACTCGTCGAAGGGCTACATCAACGAAGCCGAGACGATGGGCTGGCTGCAGCGCTTCTTCCTCAACATCGCACCGTGGTGATGACGATGCCGCAGCCTCTTGTTCACCGCCTGTCGTCCCGTGCGCGTGCCGTCGCGCGGCTCGCCGCCGCGTTCGTGCTGGCGGCGTGCGCGCTCGGCGCGGCACCCGCGCACGCGGAGCGCCTGAAGGACCTCGCGCAGATCCAGGGCGTGCGCGACAACCCGCTGATCGGCTATGGCCTCGTCGTCGGCCTCGACGGCACGGGCGACCAGACGATGCAGACGCCGTTCACGACGCAGACGCTCGCGAACATGCTCGCGAACCTCGGCATCTCGATCAACAACGGCTCGGCCAACGGCGGCCCGTCGTCGCTGAACAACATGCAGCTGAAGAACGTCGCGGCCGTGATGGTGACCAGCACGCTGCCGCCGTTCGCGCGGCCGGGCGAGGCGCTCGACGTGACCGTGTCGTCGCTCGGCAACGCGAAGAGCCTGCGCGGCGGCACGCTGCTGCTCACGCCGCTGAAGGGCGCGGACGGCCAGGTGTACGCGCTCGCGCAGGGCAACATGGCGGTCGGCGGCGCGGGTGCGAGCGCGAACGGCAGCCGCGTGCAGGTGAACCAGCTCGCGGCCGGCCGGATCGTCGGCGGCGCGATCGTCGAGCGCGCGGTGCCGAACGCGATCGCGCAGATGAACGGCGTGCTGCAGCTGCAGCTGAACGACATGGACTACGGCACCGCGCAACGGATCGTGTCCGCGGTCAATGCGAGCTTCGGCCCGGGCACCGCGACGGCGCTCGACGGCCGCACGATCCAGCTCGCCGCGCCGGCGGATTCCGCGCAGCAGGTCGCGTTCATGGCGCGCCTGCAGAACCTCGACGTGAGCCCCGACAAGGCCGCCGCGAAGGTGATCCTGAACGCGCGCACCGGCTCGATCGTGATGAACCAGATGGTCACGCTGCAAAGCTGCGCGGTCGCGCACGGCAACCTGTCGGTGATCGTCAACACGCAGCCGGTGGTGTCGCAGCCGGGACCGTTCTCGAACGGGCAGACGGTGGTCGCGCAGCAATCGCAGATCCAGCTGAAGCAGGACAACGGCGCGCTCAAGATGGTGACGGCCGGCGCGAACCTCGCCGACGTCGTGAAGGCGCTGAACACGCTCGGCGCGACGCCGGCGGACCTGATGTCGATCCTGCAGGCGATGAAGGCGGCCGGCGCGCTGCGCGCGGACCTGGAGGTGATCTAAATGGCAGCGAACCTTCCGAACGCGAACGACCTGACGCAGCGCTTCGCGCTCGACGTGCAGGGCTTCGACGCGCTGCGCGCGCAGGCGAAGCAGTCGCCGCAGGCGGGCGCGAAGGCGGTCGCCGGCCAGTTCGACGCGATGTTCACGCAGATGATGCTCAAGAGCATGCGCGACGCGTCGCCCGACGGCGGGCTGCTCGATTCGCACACGTCGAAGATGTACACGTCGATGCTCGACCAGCAGCTCGCGCAGCAGATGTCGAAGCGCGGGATCGGCGTGGCCGACGCGCTGATGAAGCAGCTGCTGCGCAACGCGGGGCAGGGCTCGGGTAGCGACACGACGGCCGACGCCGGCGCGGCCGGGCTCGGTGCCGCCGGCTTCGGCACCTCGGGCAACGAAGGCAGCCTCGCCGCGATGAACGCGATGGCGAGGGCCTACGCGAACGCGGCGAACAATGGCGGGCTCGCCGGCGCGCGCGGCTACACGGCCGGCAGCGCGCTGACGCCGCCGCTGAAGGGCGCGAGCGGCGTGCAGGACGCCGACGCGTTCGTCGACCGGCTCGCCGGCCCGGCGCAGGCGGCGAGCGCGACCACCGGCATCCCGGCGCGCTTCATCGTCGGGCAGGCCGCGCTCGAATCGGGCTGGGGCAAGCGCGAGATCCGCGCGAGCGACGGCTCGACGAGCTACAACGTGTTCGGCATCAAGGCGAACAAGGGCTGGACGGGCCGCACGGTGTCGGCACTGACGACCGAATACGTGAACGGCACGCCGCGCCGCGTCGTCGCGAAGTTCCGCGCGTACGACTCGTACGAGCACGCGATGACCGATTACGCGAACCTGCTGAAGAACAACCCGCGCTACGCGGGCGTGCTGAGTGCGAGCCGCAGCGTCGAGGGCTTCGCGCACGGGATGCAGAAGGCCGGCTACGCGACCGACCCGAATTACGCGAAGAAGCTGATCTCGATCATGCAGCAGATCGGCTGACGGGCCCGCCCCGCCGCCTGTTTGCAATCTTACGGACCGCGCCCGGCAGACCGCCGCGCGCGGTTTCAACGTTTGCGCGAAAAAAACCGGCGTTTCGATCTAAACTTTCGGTGAGCACTGCCGCTAAGTGTGAGAGACCTGTAACCGGGCCATGTTCTGGCCCGGTTTTACTGCGCACCGGTCGTCCCGGGCGCCCATGAAAAGAAAACCGGCTAGCCATGAATATCGAAACGTCGACCGATCCGAGCCTGGATGCGGGCCATTCCGGGCCCGACTACGCCCGCCGCAATCCGCTGGAGATCGGCGTGCAGTTGCGCAACCTCGTGAACCGCGGCGACTTCCTGACCGTCCAGTACCCGGGCGGCCAGCTCGTCACGCGCCTGCTCGAGGTCGACGTCGGCGCGCGCACGTTCACGTTCGACTGGGGCGCGCTGTCCGAGCAGAACGCCGGCATCCTCGGCGCGTCGCACTGCACCTTCGCGGCCGCGCCGGAAGGCGTGCGCGTCGAATTCACGACGGGCACGCCGCGCGAGACGCGCTACGAGGGGCTGCCCGCGTTCGTCGCCGATTTCCCCGACGTGCTCATGTGCATCCAGCGCCGCGAGTATTTCCGCGTCGATGCGCCGATCGTCGATCCGTTCCTGTGCCGCGGCAAGCTGCTGGACGGCGAGAGCTTCGTGTTCGAGGTGCATAACCTGTCGCTCGGCGGCGTCGGGCTGCGGACGGCCGACGAGCGTGTCGAGGCGCTCGAGGTCGGCACGCTGCTGCCGGACGTCGAACTCGAGCTGACCGGCCACGGCAAGCTGTCGCTCGACCTGCAGCTCGTGTCGCAGCGTTCGACCCAGCTGCCGAACGGCTCGCGCCGCTTCCAGCTCGGCTTTCGCTTCATGTCGCTGCCGGGCAGCGCGGAGAACACGCTGCAGCGCCTGATCACGCAGCTCGAGATGAAGCGCCGCTCGCTCGCGCGGGCCTGACGCATCCCTCGCGGCCCCGCTCGGGGCCGCTTTCGCGCCGGCGCCGGCATCGTCCGCCGGGCCGCTCGACAGCCGACGCGCACGCGCGCGTCGCCCGCGCATTTTTCCCTCAATTTTTCCGATCCGCGGCCGTTATACCGGGAGTTACGCAACCCGGCGGCCGCAGCGCGGCCGGCTCATCAGGATCGCGCATGTCCAACACACTCATGAACCTCGGCGTCAGCGGCCTCAATGCCGCGGTCTGGGGCCTCACGACGACCGGCCAGAACATCAGCAACGCCGCGACGCCCGGCTATTCGGTCGAACGTCCCGTCTATGCCGAGGCGAGCGGCCAGTACACGTCGAGCGGCTACATGCCGCAGGGCGTGAGCACCGTCACCGTGCAGCGGCAGTACAGCCAGTACCTGAGCGACCAGTTGAACAGCGCGCAGTCGCAGGGCGGCGCGCTGTCGACGTGGTATTCGCTCGTCGCGCAGCTGAACAACTACGTCGGCAGCCCGACGGCGGGGATCTCGACCGGGATCACGAACTATTTCACCGGGCTGCAGAACGTCGCGAACAACGCGTCCGACCCGTCGGTGCGGCAGACGGCGATGAGCAATGCGCAGACCCTGGCGGACCAGATCACGGCGGCCGGCCAGCAGTACGACGCGCTGCGCCAGAGCGTCAACACGCAGCTCTCCAGCACCGTGTCGCAGATCAACGCGTACACGGCGCAGATCGCCCAGCTGAACCAGCAGATCGCGGGGGCGAGCAGCCAGGGGCAGCCGCCGAACCAGCTGCTGGACCAGCGCGACCTCGCGGTGTCGAACCTGTCGAGCCTCGCCGGCGTGCAGGTCGTGCGCAACGACGGCGGCTACAGCCTGTTCCTCGCGGGCGGCCAGCCGCTCGTCGTCGCCGACAAGAGCTACCAGCTCGCGGCCGTCACGTCGCCGTCCGATCCGAGCGAGCTGACCGTCGTGTCGCAGGGAATCGCCGGCGCGAACCCGCCGGGCCCGAACCAGGCACTGCCGGACACGTCGCTGTCGGGCGGCACGCTCGGCGGCCTGCTCGCGTTCCGCCGCCAGACGCTCGATCCCGCGCAGGCGCAACTGGGCGCCATTGCGACCAGCTTCGCCGCGCAGGTCAACGCGCAGAACGCGCTCGGCATCGACCTGTCGGGCAACGCGGGCAGCAATCTGTTTTCGGTGGGGGCGCCGACCGTCTATGCGAACCAGGGCAATACCGGCACCGCGACGCTGTCCGTGTCGTTCGCCAATGCATCGCAGCCGACGACGGGCGATTACACGCTGTCGTTCGACGGCACCAATTACACGCTGACCAACCGCGCGACCGGCGCGGTGGTCGACCAGAAAGGCGGGCCGATGCCGGTTTCGCTCGGTGGGGCGAGCGGGCTGAACTTCTCGATCGCGTCGGGCACGATGAATCCCGGCGACCAGTTCACCGTGCTGCCGACGCGCGGCGCGCTGGACGGCTTCGCCCCCGCGACGTCGAACGGCTCCGCCATCGCGGCCGCATCGCCGGCCGTGTCGTCGGTCGTATCGACGAACTCGGGCACGGCCACCATCACGCAGGGGGCGGTGACTGCCGGCTACCAGGTGCCGTCGACCACGCTGACCTACAACGCGGCGACCCAGTCGCTGTCGGGCTTCCCGGCCGGAACGACGGTGACGATCGCGGGAACCCCGCCGCAGACGATTGCGATCACCGGTCCGACGACGCCGGTGCCGTACAACGCGTCCCAGGGCGCGACGCTGACCATGTCGGGCACGATGAACGGCGTGACCGTCTCGTTGTCGGGCGCACCGGCGGACGGCGATTCATTCCGGATCGGCCCGTACGCGGGCGGCACGAACGACGGCTCCAACGCGCTGCTGCTGTCGAAGCTCGTCAGCGCGAAATCGTTCGGCAACGGCACCACCACGCTGACCGGCGCGTACGCGACCTACGTGAACGGCATCGGCAACACCGCGAGTCAGCTGAAGTCGTCGAGCGCCGCGCAGACCTCGCTCGTCGGCCAGATCACGACCGCGCAGCAGTCGGTGTCGGGCGTGAACCAGAACGAGGAAGCGGCGAACCTGATGCAGTACCAGCAGCTCTACCAGGCGAACGCGAAGGTCATCCAGACGGCGTCGACGCTGTTCCAGACCGTGCTCGGCTTGTTCAACTGATTCCGGGGACCGAAGCGATGCGGATTTCCACTGCCCAGTTTTACCAGATGAACGTCGCTCAGATGAGCGACCAGCAAGCGCAGCTCTCCCAGCTCTATCAGCAGATCTCGAGCGGCGTGAGCCTGACCACGCCGGCCGACAATCCGCTCGGCGCCGCACAGGCCGTGCAGTTGTCGATGACGTCGGCGACGTTGTCGCAGTACTCCGCGAACCAGAACGTCGCGCTGTCGTCGCTGCAGAAGGAGGACCAGGCGCTGACGAGCGTGAACAACCTGCTGAACAGCATGCACACGGTCATCATCCAGGCCGGCGACGGTTCGTTGACCGATAGCGACCGGTCGGCGCTCGCGACGCAGCTGCAAGGCTATCGCAACCAGTTGCTGACGCTCGCGAACACCACGGACGGCGCGGGCAATTACCTGTTCGCGGGCTTCCAGTCGACCACGGCGCCGTTCACGGATGCCGCGGGCGGCGGCGTGGTCTACAGCGGCGACAGCGGCGCGCGCCAGGTGCAGATCGCCGACACTCGCTCGGTCGCCCAGGGCGACAGCGGCACCAGCGTGTTCCTGTCGGTGCCGATGCTCGGCAGCCAACCCGTGCCGGCCGCGGGCGCGGGCAACACGGGCACGGCCACGATCGGCGCGGTATCGATCACGAATCCGTCGGCCGCTTCCAACGCGCATTCGTTCACGATCGCGTTCGGCGGCACGGCGGCCGCGCCCACCTATACGGTCACCGACAATGTGATCGGGCCGTCGAGCCAGACCGCGCCGCAGCCGTACTCCGACGGCGCCGCGATCGCGCTCGGCAACGGCCTGACGGTGCCCGTATCGGGAACGCCGGCGTCGGGCGACACGTTTACCGTCACGCCCGCGCCGCAGGCCGGCACCGACGTGTTCGCCGCGCTCGACACGATGATCGCCGCGCTGAAAGTACCCGTCGGCAACAGTACGGCCGCCGCGGCCGCGCTGGCGAACACGATGACGACCGGCACCACGAAGCTGAACAACACGATGACGAACATCCTCACCGTGCAGGCGTCGGTCGGGGGCCGCGAGCAGGAAATCCAGGCGATGCAGGCGGTGAACCAGACCAATACCGTGCAGATCAGCAGCAACCTGGCGGACCTGACCAGCACCAACATGGTGTCGACCATCAGCCAGTTCCTGCAGATGCAGAATGCGCTGTCCGGCGCGCAGAAGGCCTACGCGCAACTGCAGAACCTGTCGCTGTTCCAGTACATCAATCCGTGACATCGGCGGCGTAACGCTCGATGTGAGTGCTCGCTTACGTCGCGCGATGCGCCGTCCGTCCATCCGTCGTCTGGGCTGCCGGCCTTCGCCGGTACGACCATGCCGCCGGATGCCCGCCCGGCGGGCACGACCGCCGCACCGGCGGCTCGCGCTTGCCAGCCCCATTTCCGCTCCGTAAACTCGCGCCAGATTCCAGACCGGCGCACCGTCCGCAGCCGGCGTTCGACAGGAGCCCTTTTCCCCATGTCCGATTCCTACTTCCCGCGCTGGCGGGTGCAACCGACCGGCGCGGTCTCGCGCGTGGTCGGCCCCGACGAACGCCTCGCGTGGCCGCAGATGGTCGCGATGGGCGTGCAGCACGTCGTCGCGATGTTCGGCTCGACCGTGCTCGCGCCGCTGCTGATGGGCTTCGACCCGAACCTGTGCATCTTCATGTCGGGCATCGGCACGCTGCTGTTCTTCGTGCTGGTCGGCGGCCGCGTGCCGAGCTACCTCGGCTCGAGCTTCGCGTTCATCGGCCTCGTGATCGCGGTGACGGGCTACGGCGGCAGCGGGCCGAACCCGAACATCCCGGTCGCGCTCGGCGGGATCGTCGCGTGCGGCGTCGTGTACGTCGCGCTCGGCGCGCTGGTGCAGGCGATCGGCACGCGCTGGATCGAGACGCTGATGCCGCCCGTCGTCACCGGCGCGGTGGTCGCGGTGATCGGGCTGAACCTGGCGCCGATCGCGGTCAAGGGCGTGTCGGCATCGACCTTCGACTCGGTGATGGCGCTCGTCACGGTGCTGTGCGTCGGCGGCGTCGCGGTGTTCGCGCGCGGGATGATGCAGCGCCTCCTGATCCTCGTCGGGCTGGTGATCGCGTACGTGATCTATGCGATCGCGACCAACGGGATGGGCCTCGGCAAGCCGGTCGATTTCTCGATCGTCGCGCATGCCGCGTGGTTCGGCGTGCCGAGCTTCCGTGCGCCGGTCTTCGATCCGCACGCGATGCTGATGCTCGCGCCGGTCGCGGTGATCCTGGTCGCGGAGAACCTCGGCCACATCAAGGCCGTCAGCGCGATGACGGGCACCAACCTCGACCGCTACGTCGGTCGTGCGTTCATCGGCGACGGGCTCGCGACGATCGTGTCGGGCAGCGTCGGCGGCACCGGCGTGACCACCTACGCGGAGAACATCGGCGTGATGGCCGTCACGCGGATCTATTCGACGCTCGTGTTCGCGGTCGCCGCGCTGATCGCGATCGGGCTGGGCTTCTCGCCGAAGTTCGGCGCGGTGATCCAGACGATCCCGGGCCCGGTGCTCGGCGGCGTGTCGATCGTCGTGTTCGGGCTGATCGCGGTGACGGGCGCGCGAATCTGGGTCGTCAACAAGGTCGACTTCTCCGACAACCGCAACCTGATCGTGGCGGCCGTCACGCTGGTGCTCGGCGCCGGCGACTTCTCGCTGAAGATCGGCGGCTTCGGGCTCGGCGGGATCGGCACCGCGACGTTCGGCGCGATCATCCTGTACGCGCTCCTGCGCAAGGAAAAGGAACCGGGCCCGGTGGTCTGACCGGGGGCGGGCGGTGCAACGCCGCCCGCCGGCGCGCCCTCACGCGCCGGTATTCGACTGCGCCTGCAGCCACGCGCAGAACTGCGCGACGAGCGGATCGTCGGCCGGCGCGCCCGGCGCGATCCACCAATAGCTGCGCGTCGCGATGCGCGGCCCGTCGAGCGGCATCACCAGGCGGCCGCTCGCGAGTTCGTCGTCGATCAGCGGCAGCGGGCCGAGCGCGACGCCCAGCCCGTCGACGGCTGCCTGCAGCGCCAGGTAGAAGTGGTCGAACGACTGCCGCTTGCGCCCCTTCATCGTCACGCCGGCCGCGGCGAACCAGTCGCGCCAGCCTTCCGGCCGCGTATCCGAATGCAGCAGCACGTGCCGCGCGAGATCGTCCGCGCGGGTGATCGGCGCGCGCTTGAGCAGCGCGGGGCTGCAGACCGGAATCACGCTTTCGTCGAGGAAGTGGCCGCTCGTGCAGTTCGGCCAGTGGCCGGGGCCGCGGCGGATCGCGACGTCGAAACCGTCGAGCGCATCGAGCGGCGCGTTCGACGTGGACAGCTTCAGCTCGACGTTCGGCACGTCGCGCTGGAACCGCGACAGGCGCGGCAGCAGCCATTTCATCGCGAAGGTCGGCAGCGCATTGATGCGCAGCACGCGCGCGGCACCGGTGTTGCGCAGCTGCTCGGTGGCGAGCGCGATGCTGTCGAACGCGGCGCGGACGGTATCCAGATAGCGGCGGCCTTCGTCGGTGAGCTTCACGCGCTTGCCGCAGCGGTGGAACACCGGCTTGCCGAGCCACGCCTCGAACCCGGCAATCTGCCGGCTGATGGCACCGTGAGTCACATGCAGCTCGTCGCCGGCGGCGCTGAAGCTTTCGTGTCGTGCCGCTGCTTCAAAGGCCCGAAGCGCGGAAAAGGGCGGGAGATCGCGTGCCATGCTTGTGATTTTAGATCACAAGGGCGCGTCGATAAAATCGTTTTGCCGGCGTGCTGAACGGCGGTAACCTCGGGGCACCGTTTGATGAGGACCCCCATGCAATCCGTTTCTCCGCCGCCCGCCGCGCCCCCACGCCGGGTCGGGCTCGCCGAGCTGTTCGCCGGCTTCCTGTCGCTCGGCCTGATGTCGTTCGGCGGCGCGCTGCCGTTCGCGCGTCGCACGATCGTCGACGAGCGCAAATGGCTCACCGCCGACGAATTCACCGATCTGCTCGGGCTGTGCCAGTTCCTGCCGGGCGGCAACGTGATCAACCTGTCGGTCGCCGTCGGCATGCGCTTTCGCGGCGTCGCGGGCGCGTTCGCCGGCATTCTCGGGCTGATCGCGGGGCCCACCCTCGTGGTGGTCGCGCTCGGCGTGCTGTATGCGAAGACGCAGGGCGATCCGCGCGTGCAGCACCTGTTCGGCGGGCTCGCCGCCGCGGCCGCGGGCCTGCTCGTCGCGATGGCCGTGAAGGTCGCGAAGCCGCTGCTGCACGCGCCGCGCACGGCGGCCGGTATCGCGGCGCTCGCGTTCGTCGCGATCGCGGTGCTGCGCGTTCCGCTCCTGACCACGATGCTGGTGCTGACGCCCGTGAGCATCTGGCTCGCGTCGCGGCGCCGCGAGACGCCGGCACCGCGGCGCGCCGCCGCGCGCGACGGAGGTCGGTCATGAACGACACGCTGATCGCGATCGCGACGATCTTCAGTCAGCTGTCGCTGCTCGCGTTCGGCGGCGGCAACACGATCCTGCCGGAGATGCAGCGGCAGGTCGTCGACGTGCATCACTGGATGAGCGCGCACGAGTTCACCGCGCTGTTCGCGCTCGCGCAGGCGGCGCCGGGGCCGAACATGATGATCGTGTCGCTGGTCGGCTGGCATGTGGCCGGCTGGGCCGGGCTGCTGGTCGCGTCGATCGCGAAGTTCGGACCGTCGTCGCTCGTCACGGTGCTGGCGCTGCACGCGTGGGAGCGCTTTCGCGACCGGCCGTGGCGCCGCTACGTGCAGCAGGGACTGATGCCGGTCACGGCCGGGCTCGTCGCGGCCAGCGCGGTGCTGATCTCGGAGGCGTCGAACCGCACCGCGATCCAGTGGGGCATCACCGCCGCGTGCGCGGTGCTCGCGTGGCGCACGCGCATCCATCCGCTGTGGCTGCTCGCGGCCGGCGCGCTGATCGGGCTCACCGGCATCGGCCAGTGAGCGGCGCACGACCGGCCTCCCGTGCGCGATACTGGCGCGACTTTTCACGGGAGGCTTGATGGATCTCGACGGCGCCAGCCGCAACCTCACCGTCGCCGCGCTGCTCACGCTGTCCGGCGGCTACCTCGACGCGTACACCTACGTCGGTCACGGCCACGTGTTCGCGAACACGATGACCGGCAACGTCGCGCTGCTCGGCATCAACGTGTCGGCCGGCGAATGGGCGGCCGCGCTGCATCACGTGCCGCCGCTCGGCGGCTTCGTGGTCGCGGTGTTCGTCGCGCACCTGCTCGGCCTCGCCGCGCGGCGAGGCTGGATGCGCCACACCGCGTTCGCGAGCCTGATCGTCGAGATCGCGTTTCTCGGCGTCGCCGCGAGCGGGCTCGTCGGCGCGTCGAGCGCGTGGCTGATTCCCGGCATCTCGTTCGTCGCGACGCTGCAGACGCTGTCGTTCACCCATCTCGAGGAACTGTCGTACACGTCGGTGATGACGACCGGCAACCTGCGGCGCGCCGCGCAGAAGCTGTTCGTCGGGCTGATTCCGCGCTACGACGCGCTCGCGCTGCACGACTCGGCGCTGCTCGCGACGATCAGCTTCTGCTTCCTGGCCGGCGCGGTGGTCGGCGGCTTCGTGACGCGACTCGTGCCGGACGTCGCGCTGTGGGGCGCGGTGCTGCTGCTGGTCGGTGCGTTCGCGGAGATCGTGCGGCGGGCGCGGCGGCGCGCGGGCGGTGGGCGTGATAATGGCGATGGGGCGGCCGGCAACGGCAGCAATGGCAGCAACGGCAGCAACGGCAGCGACCCCGGCGGCGAGACGCCGCGGCCGGCCTGACGCGAGCAGGGCCGCCGCCGTGCGCCTCGCCGGTGCGCCGCGTGACCGAACCAACGGCTCATCGCGTCGCGGATCCGCCGCTACACCCGAACGCCAGCCGGCCGTCCCGGCCGTATCCGATACCGGCGATCGATGCCGCCGCCGGCCCGCTCCGGATCAGTCCGCCTCCACCCACACCTCCACCCGTCGCACCACGGACTGCGTCGTCCGCGTCCCCGCCCGATCCTTACAGCACCGGCCCTCGTTCCACTGTCGCCGCGCCCCGCATCCGCCACGCGAGAGGCAAGCCCGGCGCGGGAAACGTTGTTCCAGGGCGACAGTCGCACGTGACCGAGCATTTCAATTTCTTTCAGGGCGCGCACTGGTCTTATGATTCAGCCCACATCGCGCGCGCCATGAACGTACGCGATCGCCACCCGGCTGCGCACGCGGCCGGCAATGAATGGAGACACCAACAAAAGGGAAAGCTCATGAAGCAGACCACCCGACTCGCAGCCATCGCAGGGGGCGCGGTGCTGGCCTTCGCCAGCCAGTACGCAGCAGCACAAAGCTCGGTCACGCTCTGGGGCGTCGCCGACGTCAGCATCCGGTACCTGACCAACGCCAATGCCAAGAACGACGGCCTGCTGTCGATGACCAACGGCGCGATCACCAACAGCCGCTTCGGCATCTACGGCACGGAAGACCTCGGCGGCGGCCTGAAGGCCCTGTTCAACCTCGAAAGCGGCGTGAACCTGCAGAACGGCGCATTCGCCGACAGCGGCCGCCTGTTCAACCGCGCGGCGTACGTCGGCCTGCAGAGCCCGTACGGCACGGTGACCCTCGGCCGCCAGAAGACGCCGCTGTTCGACCTGCTGTCGGACACCTACGATCCGCTGACGGTCGGCAACTACCTCGAAAACGCGTGGCTGCCGGTCGCGCTGGGTGGCGGCCTGTATGCGGACAACCAGATCAAGTACACGGGCAAGTTCGCGGGCCTGACCGCGAAGGCGATGTACTCGACGGGCACCAACTACGAATCGACCGGCGCGGGCGGCTTCTCGGGCCAGATCCCGGGCTCGCTGGGCAAGGGCAATGCATGGGGCGTGTCGCTGTCGTACGTGGCGGGCCCGCTCAGCATCGCGGCCGGCGCGCAGCAGAACAGCGACAACTCCGCACGCAAGCAGACGATCTACCACGCGAACGTCGTGTACGCGTTCAGCAAGGCGAAGGTCTATGCGGGCTACCTGCGCTCGAAGGACGACACCGGTTTCGTCGACAGCCTGCTCGCGCAGCAGTCGATCCCGGTCGCGAAGGGCACGGGCCGGATCGACGACGGTCCGTTCGCGGGCGTGAGCTGGCAGGTCAGCACGCCGCTGACGCTGACGGGCGCGTTCTACTACGACCACATGCGCAACGCGATGACCGCGAATGGCACGCTCGCGAGCGGCAACCGCTACGCGATCGTCGGCATCGCCGAATACGCGCTCAGCAAGCGCACGGAAGTCTACGGCACCGTCGACTTCAACAAGACGAACGGCGCGGCGAACGTCGAGCTGCCGGGTCGCAGCAACCAGACCGGCATCGCGATCGGCCTGCGCAATATCTTCTGACGAACGTCGGAACGCGTGCGCCGGCTCCGGCTCGGCGCGCATCGAAGAGGCTCCCGCGGGAGCCTCTTTTTTTTGTCACGCGACCTTCATGGGCGCGGACGACCATTCAGCGATCGCTTCATCGGGAACGGCCCGCCCGTAAGGGTTCCGTCGGCATTCCAGAACATACTTTGACAGTGCGCGCGAAGGGTTTCCGCTACGCTGCGTGCAGGGTCCGCCGTGTGCCGCAGCGCACGCGCGGGCGTCGTTCCGGCGCGCATTTTGAGTGCGGCCGGCCTGGTGCGTAATTTTTGTATCCGGTGATGACAAACACGGTCCGCCGGTTTTTTTCGTGGGACGATGCGCTCACGATTTTCTTGAAAGGGGATGACGATGGGTATCCTGAATACCGTGGGTGAAATCGTTGGTGCCGTGGCGGCCGTCGAGGCGGCGGAAAAGGTCGATCCGGATGCGGGTCTGCTGACCAAGGCGGCGGCAGCCGTCGCCGGCTTCAAGGGTGCGGAAGCGATCGAAGGCATGCTCGAGAAGAAGGAAGAGCAGCCCCAGCAGGCAGACGATACGCAGGCGACGGACGGCGGCGACACGTCGCAGGCCTGAGCATGGCGGCTGGTCCGCCGCGGGTGCGCCGTTCGCGCGCCCGGGCGGACCGGTGCCGCGCGGCCGGCAGGCCGGGCATGTGGTCGATCGGTGACGCATGGCACACCCGGCAGCTGGTTTGACCGGCGAGAGGCGACGTCTCTCGCCGTTTTTTATGGCGCGCGCGTCCCGCGGCACCACGTCCCGCACGAATTCCGGAATCTTGCTATCGTGCCGTCATCGGAACTGCGATGAGGGCTTGCGATGGATTTCGACTACGACCTGTTCGTCATCGGGGCCGGCTCCGGCGGCGTGAGGCTCGCCCGGATGTCGGCGTCATACGGCGCGCGCGTCGGCATAGCGGAAGAAGAGCAGATCGGCGGCACCTGCGTGCTGCGCGGCTGCATCCCGAAGAAGCTGCTCGTCTACGCATCGCACTATCCGCACGAACTCGAGGACGCGAAGGGCTTCGGCTGGACCTTCGGTGCCGGCACGCTCGACTGGCCCGCGCTGATCGCCGCGAAGGATCGCGAGATCAACCGGCTCAGCGACATCTACATCAACCTGCTGCGGCAATCCGGCGTCGAGATGCACGCGGGGCGCGCGACGCTCGTCGACGCGCAAACGGTCGCGATCGGCGACCGCACCATCCGCGCGCGCCACATCGCGATCGCGACCGGCTCGCGCCCGTCGCTGCCGCAGCGGCCCGGCATCGAGCATGCGATCACGTCGCGCGAGGCGCTGTCGCTCGCGAAGCTGCCCGCGCGCATCGCGGTGGTCGGCGGCGGCTATATCGCGGTCGAGTTCGCGGGCATCTTCAACGGGCTCGGCAGTCATGTCGATCTCTTCTATCGCGGCGAGAAGATCCTGCGCGGCTTCGACGACGACGTGCGGCAATGCCTGACCGACGAGATGACCAAGCAGGGCGTCGCGATCCACGCGCGCGCGGTGGTCGAATCGATCGCGCGCGCGGACGACGGCTCGCTCTCCGTGCGTGCCGGCGACGCGCAGCATGGCCCGTACGACGCGGTGCTCTATGCGACCGGCCGCGTGCCGAACGTCGAAGGGCTCGGCCTCGAGCGCGCGGGCGTCATGCTCGACGCGCGCGGCGCGATCGCGGTCGATGCGTATTCGGCGACGTCGGTCGAATCGATCCATGCGATCGGCGACGTGACGTCGCGGCCGCAGCTCACGCCGGTCGCGACACGCGACGGCGCGCTGCTCGCGCGGACACTGTTCGGCGGGTCGCGTGTCGCGGCCGATCACGACTATGTGCCGTCGGCCGTGTTCAGCCAGCCCGAGGTCGCGACGGTCGGCCTGACCGAGGCCGATGCGCGTCGCGTGCACGGCGAGCTCGATATCTACCGCACGTCGTTCAAGGCGCTGCGCCACACGCTGTCGGGCCGCGACGAGCGCACGCTGATGAAGCTGGTGGTCGCGCGCGACAGCCAGCGCGTGATCGGCGCGCACATGGTCGGCCGCGACGCGGGCGAGATCATCCAGGGCATCGCGATCGCGATCCGCGCGGGCGCGACGAAGGCGCAGTTCGACGACACGATCGGCATTCACCCGACCGCGGCCGAGGAGTTCGTGACGATGCGGCAGAAGGTGGCCGAGTAGCGGGAACCGTGCCGTCGCACCGGATGAAGGGGAGACGGCCGTGCGCAAGCTCGGCCGTTTCGCATGGGGCGGCCGCGCCGCCCGCTCAATGCATGCCGAACGCGTCGAGCAGCCGGTACCAGCTCATCGCGAGCACCAGCGCCGGCGTGCGCAGCGTCGCGCCGCCGGGGAAGTCGCGATGCCGGATCCTGCCGAACAGGTCGAAGCGGCTCGCCTGCCCGTCGATCGCCTCGGCGATCAGCTTGCCCGCGAGCGCGGTCGTGTTCACGCCGTGCCCCGAGAAGCCCTGCGCGAAATACATCGTCGGCGCGACGCGCCCGAAATGCGGCGCGCGGTTCATCGTGATGTCGACGAAGCCGCCCCATGCGTAGTCGACCTTCACGTCCGCGAGCTGCGGGAACGTCTTCAGCATGTCCGCGCGCATCGCGTCGGCGAGATTGCGCGGCGGCCGCGTCGAATAGCTGACCTTGCCGCCCCACACGAGCCGCGTGTCGGGCGCCGGCCGGAAATAGTCGAGCACGAAGCGGCTGTCGCAGACGGCCGCGCGCGCGGGCATCAGCGCGGCGGCGCGCGCTTCGCCGAGCGGCTCGGTCGCGATCACGTAGGTGCCGACCGGCATGATCTTCCTCGACAGCGCGGGCGCGAGCGTGCCGACGTACGTATTGCAGGCCAGCACGACGAAGCGCGCGCGCACCTGCCCCTGATCGGTCTCGACGACATGGCCGCCCGTGACGTCGCGCACGCGCGTCACGCAGCTGTCCTCGTGGATCCGCACGCCGGCGTCGGTCGCCGCGCGCGCGAGCCCGAGCGTGTAGTTCAGCGGATGCAGGTGGCCGCTGTCGGGGTCGTACAGGCCGCCGCGATAGCGTGCCGACTGCACGTAGTCGCCGAGCGCGTCGGCTTCGACGAAATGGAAGCGGTCGTAGCCGAAGCGCTTCGCGGCCCCGTCGCGCCAGCGCTTCAGCGCATCCGCGTCGCGCTCGGTGTTCGCGGCGGTCAGGTAGCCGGGCACGAGCGCGCAGTCGATGTCGTGTTGCGCGATGCGCGATTTCACGAGCGACAGCGTTTCGAGGCCCATGTCCCAGATCCGCTTCACGTCGCCTTCCGGCATGAAGTTGCCGAACGTATCGATGTCGCACGCGAAGCCGCCGATCAGTTGGCCGCCGTTGCGTCCGCTCGCCGCCCATCCGACCCGCGACGCCTCGAGCACGGTCACCGAATGGCCGCGCTCGGCGAGGTTGAGCGCGGCGGACAACCCGGTGAGGCCCGCGCCGATCACGCACACGTCGGCGTCGGTCGCGCCGGCGAGCGGCGCATGGCGGGTCGTATCGTTGGCGGTCGCCGCGTAGTACGACGCGACGTGCGGCTGGTTGGCGAATGTCTGCATGATCAGGAGAACGGAGAAAGAGGGCTCAGAACAGCTCGCGCACGCGGTGGTACAGCATCCCGAGCTCGAGCGCCGGCTGCCGCCATGCGTCGCCGCCCGGAAAGCGCCGGTGGCGCAGTTGCGCGAACAGGTCGAACGCGCGCGTGTCGCCTGCGATCGCGCCGGCGATCGCCCGTCCGGCGATGCCGGTCAGTGCGACGCCGTGTCCGCTGAAGCCCTGGACGTAGAAGAAGTTCGGATCGAGCGCGCCGAAGTCCGGTGCGCGGTTGCGCGTGACGTCGACGAAGCCGCCCCACGCGTGGTCGACGCGCACGTCGGCGAGCTGCGGGAACACGCCGACCATGCGCTGCCGGATCGTTTCGGCGAGCGTGTCGGGCGACGCGCCCGCGGAGTTCGCACGGCCGCCGAACAGCATCCGGTGATCGGCCGACAGCCGGAAGTAGTCGAGGAAGAAGTTGTTGTCGCACACGGCTTCGCGCTGCGCGATCAGCGCGTCGGCGCGCGCGCGGCCGAGCGGTTCGGTCGCGATGATGTACGACGCGATCGGTGCGATGCGCGCGGCGGTCGCGGCCGGCAGGATGCCGCCGGGGCCTGCGTTGCAGCACGACACGACGAAGCGGCAGCGCACTTCGCCCGACGGCGTGCGCACGACCGGCCGGGCGCCGCGCACGACGTCGAGCGCGGGGGTGTGCGCATGGAGCGCGACGCCTTCGCGGCGCGCGGCATCGGCGAGGCCGAGGCAATACTTGAGCGGGTGCAGGTGGCCCGACAGCGGATCGTAGACGCCCGCCAGATAGCGCGACGACGCGATCCGCGCGCGGATCTCGCCGGTGTCGAGCCACGACAGCGACGGATGACCCCAGCGCGACGTCGCGGCCTCCATCCATGCACGCAGGTCATCGATGCGGCGCGGCTTCGTCGCGACAGTCAGGTAGCCGCGCGTGAAGTCGCAGTCGATCCCGTGGCGCGCGATCCGCTCGGCGATCAACGCGACGCCGTCGAGCGACAGCGACCACGCGGCGCGTGCACCGGCGGCGCCGAGCTGCCGCTCGATCACCTCGTCTTTCGCGAAGCCGGTGATCGCCTGGCCGCCGTTGCGGCCCGATGCGCCCCAGCCGGGCCGGTGCGCATCGATCACGGCGACCGACAGTCCGCGCGCATGGCAATCGAGCGCCGTCGACAAGCCCGCGAAGCCCGCGCCGATCACGCACACGTCGACGTCGATCGCGCCCTCCAGCGCGGGGTCGTCGACCACCGGCCGCGTGGCGGTCGCTTCGTAGTACGAGTCGCGCGCGAGCGCGTCGGCGCGGCGGGTGAAAGACTGCGTCATCAAACCGACTCCGTCGAAGACGGCCGGCGGCGGTGCGCGACGCACCGCGAGCCGGCCGGGTGAAACGGCGCGGGACGCCATTCTTGCGGCACGGTGTCCCGCGCGGCCTGCATCAGAACGAATAGATGAACTGCGTCGCGAGCAGGTCGTTGGACTTGCCGTACGAACCGTCGTTCCGCAGGAACACCTTGTTGTTCGCCCAGTCGTGCCGGTATTCGACCTTCACGGTGATCTGCTGCGTCGGATAGAACAGCAGGTCGAGCGCGACGTCCTGGCGGATCGCCCCCTTGCAGTCGAAGCCCAGGCCGCCGTTCGCCTTCGACGTCGCGAGGCAGTCCGCATCGACGCCGAAGCCGTTGCTCGGATCCATCCCGTTGCCGTTCAGCGCGATGCCGCCGCCGCCGCCGCCGTTCTTGCTGTTCACGAGCGCATCGTAGCGCAGCGTCACGCCCATGCGGCCGACCACCGGCGCGTTGAACTTGCGGTGCGCGAGCAGCGACAGGCCGTACCACTGCGCGAGCCCGCCGTTGTACGCCGCATGCTGCTGCTGGCCGTAGTCGAGTTCGGCGTTGTACTGGATGTCGGCAAGCGTGTAGGTCGCGTCGACTTCGCCGAAGAAGAACGTGCCGTATGCGCTCGGCGCGGCGCCGCCGACACCGTACGACACGTTGCCGGTCGTCGGGTCGATCGCGCTCGGCAGCGTCTGGCGGCCGATATTGAATGACCCGCCGATGTCGAGCGCGCTGGACCACGTGTAGTCCGCGCGCGCGGTGAAGGTCGGTACCTTGTTGCTGGTCGTGATCGGATCGCCGAGCGCATTGGTGCCCGTCTGCGTGACCGAACCGTACGTGCGGTACTGCTCGTTGCCGAGGAAGAACTTCCACGCCCAGTTGCCCTTCGTGTAGTTCGCGCCCGCGCCGACGTAGCTGCCCGGATCGGAGAAGTCGTACAGCAGGTTGTGCGTGAGCGTGAGCATCTGGTTCGACTGCTGCACCTCGTAGCCGCCGAAGCTCGGGATCAGGCCGGCGACGAGCGTCGTCGTCGCGCTGATCGGCACGTTGATGACCGCGGTGTTCAGCAGGTTGTCGGTGATCGAGCCGCGCGAGTTCTGCAGCAGCGTGATGCCGTTGCCGCGGTTCGGCATCAGCGTGATCTCCGCTGACGGCGCCATCGGGCCGACGCCGAACGTCTTCTTGATGTCGAGGTAGAGGTCGCCGAACGTGCTGTTGAAGTAGTTGTACGCGTTCTCGTGGTTCGCGAACAGGAACGACGACGTGCCGGCCGCGCGGTTGTAGATGTAGGTCGGGTCGAGGTAGCCCGTCACCGACAGGCCCGCGAGCGGCCCGGTGTTGGCCGCGTCCGTCAGCGAGTCGACCTTCAGCTGCTGGTTCGCGATCTGCTGCTTCATTTCGCTGACTTCGTCGTTGGTCAGCGCGGCCTGGGCGCGGCCGTAGTCCGGCGAGGACGGATCGGCGGCCACGATCGCCGGCTTCGCCGCGGCGGTCCCGCCGGCCTGCGCGACCGGCGCGCCGCCCGGCTTCGCGGCGAGCTGCGCCTGCATGGCCTTCATCTGCTTCTGCAGCGCGGCGACCTGCGCCTGCAGTGCCTTGATTTCGGCGGAGGTCGAGTCGGCCAGCGCGATGCCCGGCAACGCGCCGGCCACCAGCAGGCAGATCAGTTTCTTCTTCATTGCGGATTCTCCTTGTCGTGCGCCTGTCAATGTGTGCTCGGTTGGCGCGCCGCATCACGCGGCGCGCGGGTCTTGTTATCGAGGGAAAGGGAAGAGGGGCGTCAGGCCGCCGCGAACGCCGCCTTCATGTCGGCCACCCGGCGCCGTTCGCGCGCGATCATCATCTGGTTCACGACGATCACGCCGATCGTCACGGCCGTGATGAACAGCGTCGCCAGTGCGTTCATCTCCGGGTTCAGCCCGAGCCGCACGCGCGAGAACACCACCAGCGGCAGCGTCGTCGAGCCGGGCCCCGACAGGAACGCCGACAGCACCAGGTCGTCGATCGACAGCGTGAACGACAGCAGCCAGCCCGACAGCAGCGCCTGCGAGATCAGCGGTAGCGTCACCACGAAGAACACCTTCAGCGGCGTCGCACCCAGATCCAGCGCCGCTTCTTCCAGCGACTTGTTCATCTCCTTCACGCGCGACTGCACGATGATCGCCACGTACGACACGCACAGCATCACGTGACCGATCCAGATCGTCACCATCCCGCGCCCCTTCGGCCAGCCGAACATCTGCTCCAGCGCAACGAACAGCAGCAGCAGCGAGATCCCCTGGATCACCTCCGGAATCACCAGCGGCGCGTTGATCATCCCCGTGTACAGCGTGAAGCCCTTGAAGCGGCCGAAGCGCGCGAGCACGAAGCCCGCCCACGTGCCGATCACGACCGACGCGGTGGCCGTCAGGAGGCCGATCTTCAGCGACAGCCACGCGGCCGTCAGCAGCTCGTCGTCCTGCCATAGCGCCGCGTACCACTTCAGCGAGAAGCCCGACCACACCGTCACCAGCTTCGACTCGTTGAACGAGTACACGACCAGGCTGATGATCGGGATGTACAGGAACAGGAAGCCGAAGGCGAGAACGCCCGTCGACAGCGGTTTGCTCGGCTTGATCATTTCGCTTCCTCCAGTTCCTTGACCTGGTAGTACTGGAACAGCGCCATCGGCACCAGCAACAGCAGCACCATCGCGACCGTCACCGCGGACGCCATCGGCCAGTCCATGTTGTTGAAGAACTCGTCCCACATCACGCGACCGATCATCAGCGTGTCGGCGCCGCCGAGCAGTTCCGGAATCACGTACTCGCCGACCGCCGGAATGAACACCAGCAGGCTGCCGGCGATGATCCCGTTCTTCGACAGCGGCAGCGTGATGCGCGTGAACGCGACCCACGGCTTGGCGCCCAGGTCGTACGCGGCCTCGAGCAGCGTGAGGTCCATCTTCACGAGGTGCGCGTAGAGCGGCATCACCATGAACGGCAGGTACGAATAGACCATCCCGATGTAGACGCCCGCGTCGCTGTGATACAAGCGCAGCGGCGTGTGGATGATGCCCAGCGCGATCAGCGCGTGGTTCAGCAGGCCGTCGTCCTTCAGGATGCCGATCCATGCGTACACGCGGATCAGGAACGACGTCCAGAACGGGAGCATCACGGCCATCATCAGCACGTTGCGGCGGCCCGGCTCCGAGCGCGCGATGTAGTACGCCATCGGATAGCCGATCAGCAAGCACAGCAGCGTCGACACGGCGGCCATCTTCAGCGAGCTGAGGTAGGTCGCGATGTACAGGTCGTCCTGCAGCAGGAACGCGTAGTGAGACAGCTGCAGTGCGAAGTGCACGACGCCGTCCTTGATCTCGACGAGCGACGTGTAGGGCGGGATGCCCATCACCTGGTCGGCGAAGCTGATCTTGAACACCAGCACGAACGGCAGCGCGAAGAAGATCGTGAGCCACAGGAACGGCACGCCGATCGCGACGCCGCGGCCCGACGGCAGGAAGCGCGACAGCGCGGCGAAGCGGCCGCGGCGCCGGGCGGCCTGTGTCGTAGCGGGAGCACCGGTCGGAACCGGCGCGGACGGAGTGGAAGCGGAAGTTCTCATCATGTCGCCCTCACTGCGTCAGCACGACGCCGCTGGCCGGCGACCAGGACACGAACACGTCGTCGTTCCAGGACGGCGCACCGTCATGCATCAGGTGCGAGCTCGACAGGTTCGACACAACCGTCTTGCCGCTCGGCAAGCGCACGTGATACAGCGAGTAGCTGCCCATGTACGCGATGTCGGTCACGACGCCGCGTGCCCAGTTGTGATGCGAGCCGGGTTTGTCGCGCGATACGTGCACGCGTTCCGGCCGCACGGAAATACCGACAGGCATGCCGAGCGGACCGGTCACGCCGTGGCTCACGTACATCCGCGCTTCGAGGTCGTCGCTCTCGACGAAGATGTGATCGGGTTCGTCCTCGACCACGCGCCCCTCGAACAGGTTCGTCGAGCCGATGAACTCGGCCGAGAAGCGGCTGTTCGGGTATTCGTACACTTCGCCCGGCGAGCCGATCTGCACGATCTTGCCTTCGCTCATCACCGCGAGGCGGCTTGCCATCGTCATCGCTTCTTCCTGGTCGTGCGTGACCATCACGCAGGTCACGTCGACCTTCTCGATGATGTTCACGAGTTCGAGCTGGGTCTTCTGGCGGATCTTCTTGTCGAGCGCGGACATCGGCTCGTCGAGCAGCAGCAGCTTCGGACGCTTGACGAGCGAGCGCGCGAGCGCGACGCGCTGCTGCTGGCCGCCGGACAGCTGGTGCGGCTTGCGCTTCGCGTACTTGCTCATCTGCACGAGCGCGAGCGCATCCGCCACGCGTTCCTTGATCTCGTTCTTCGGCGTGCCTTCCTGCTTCAGGCCGAACGCGACGTTCGATTCGACCGACATGTGCGGGAACAGCGCATACGACTGGAACATCATGTTGACCGGACGACGGTACGGCGGCAGCGAGGCAAGGTCCTCGCCGTCGACGAAGATCTTGCCGGAGGTGGCCGTCTCGAGCCCGGCGAGCATGCGCAAGAGCGTCGACTTGCCGCAGCCCGAGCTGCCGAGCAGCGCGAACAGCTCGTTCTTCGCGATCGTCAGGTTCACGTTGTCGACGGCCGTGCTGTCGCCGAACTTCTTCACGACGTTTTCGATGCGCACGAACGCGTCGTTCTTCGTGCGGGCCACGGGGGCCGGTTGGGTGTGGCGTGCAGCAGCGGAAGAGGGTATCGATTGCATGGGAGTCACCATTCGTTCTTCACGGATTGCAGGCGTGAGCGTCCCCGCACGAGGCGCGCAAAGCGACTCGCGGACAACGGCTCGTGCCGGATGGAACAGGGCGCGCGGTGCGCGCGGGCGGACGGAAGGTCCGCGGATCTCGGGCGGGGCAGGCGTTCAGCCGATGCCTGCGCCGCCGTGATGGGTTGCGATCAGTGGCCCGTCTTCAGTTGCGCCCACAGACGGTTCTCGAGGCGCAGGATGTCTGCCGGCATCGGCTTCATCAGCACCATCTTCTTCAGCACGTCCTCGGGCGGGTAGACGGTCGGGTCCTGCGCGACGGCCGGCGTGACGAACGGGTGCGCGGCCTTGTTCGCGGTCGGGTAGAACACCGTGTTGGTGATCGCCGCGTTGACCTTCGCGTCGGACACGTAGTTGATCCACTTCAGCGCGGCCTCGGGGTGCGGTGCATCCTTCGGGATCACCATCACGTCGAACCACAGCAGGCCGCCTTCCTTCGGGTTCGAGAACTTGATGTCATACGAGCGCTTCGCCTCGGACGAGCGGCGGTGCGCGATGCCGACGTCGCCCGACCAGCCGAGCGCGACGCACACGTCGTTGTTCGCGAGGTCGTTGATGTAGCCGGACGAGTTGAACTGGGTGATGTACGGTCGGACTTTCTTCAGGACTTCGAACGCAGCCTGGTAGTCGCCGGGGTTCTTGCTGTTGGGATCCTTGCCCATGTACTGCAGCGTGGCCGCGAACACGTCGACGGCCTGGTCGAGGAACGACACGCCGCAGCCTTTCAGCTTTTCCATGTTGGCCGGGTCGAACACCAGCGCCCAGCTGTCGACGGGTGCCTTGTCGCCGAGCGCCTTCTTCACCGCCTGCGCGTTGTAGCCGATGCCGTCCGTGCCATAGGCCCAGGGGACGCCGTACTGGTTGCCCGGATCGGCGTCCGAGATCATCTTCATCAGCAGCGGATCGAGGTTCGCGAGGTTCGGGATCTTCGACTTGTCGAGCTTCTGGTACACGCCGGCCTGGATCTGCTTGGCCATGTAGTTCGACGTCGGCACGACGATGTCGTAGCCCGAGCTGCCCGCCAGCAGCTTCGCCTGCAGCGTGTCGTCGCTGTCGTAGTTGTCGTACTTGACGTGGATGCCCGTCTGCTTCTGGAAGTTCGGGATCGTGTCGGGGGCGATGTAATCGGACCAGTTGTAGACGTTCAGGTCCTCGGCATGCGCCGACGGACTGGCGACTGACGTGAACGCGGCCGCGGCGGCAAGGGCCGCGACGGAACAGGCTTGGCGAAGAAAGCAGGCACGCATGGTGGAATTCCCCTGGGTTATGGCGGCGTGCGGCACCCGCCGCACGCCTGTAGGCAAAGTCGTTACGAAAGGCCCAGTTGCTGGGCGGTCGCATCGACGGCCTTCTTCGCCTTCGATACGAGTTCATCGATTTCCTGACGCGAGATCACGAGCGGCGGGGACAGCAGCATCCGGTCGCCCGTCGCACGCATGACCAGGTTGCCGTTGAAGCAGAAGTCGCGGCAGATCGTGCCGACGTCGCCGCCGTTCGCGAAGCGGCGGCGTTCGGCCGGCGATTCGGCAAGCTGCAGGCTCGCGACCATCCCGTGGCCGTGCACTTCGCCGACGATCGGATGACGCGCGAAGGTTTCGCGCATCAGCGCCTGGAAGTACGGGCCCGTGTCGTGCTTCACGCGCTCGACGATCCCTTCGTCGCGCAGCAGCTTCAGGTTCGCGACCGCCACCGCGGCTGCGACCGGATGGCCCGAGTACGTGAGGCCGTG
>NZ_QTPO01000034.1 GCF_003853645.1 Burkholderia sp. Bp9143
GCCGCGACCTTCGCGAGCGAGCCGCCGAATTTGCCGACCGCGGTCCGCGCGGCCGATACGATCACTACGTCCGTCATTTCCGTTTCCTCCGGGCCCGCACGACACGGCGCATCGCTACCAGCCCTGTTAAAAAAACTGCGGTGCATCGGACAGCGTGCGCCGCTGTCCGGTTTTCGTCAATCGCGCTGCAACACGTAGCGGCCCGGCGCCGGCTCGATCACCGGGAACTGCGCGGACCCGGCCTTGGCAGGCGGCGCGACCTTGCGGCCGCCGTACTGGTCGAGCCACTCGACCCAGGTCGTCCACCAGCTGCCCGGCTGCTCGGTCGCGCCGGCAAACCAGTCGTCCGCGGATTCGGGCAGGTCATTGTCGTTGACCCAGTAGCTGCGCTTCCTCTTCGCCGGCGGATTGATCACGCCCGCGATGTGACCCGACGCGCCGAGCACGAACTTCAGCGGACCCGTCAGGATCGACGTAGACGCGTAGGCCGTCTGCCACGGCACGATGTGATCCTCGCGCGACCCGTAGATGAAGCTCGGCACGTCGATGCGCGACAGGTCGACGGATTCGCCGCACACCGTCACCGCGCCCGGCACGCGGAGCTTGTTCTCGAGATAGGTATTGCGCAGGTACCACGCGTACATCGGACCCGGCAGGCTCGTCGAGTCGCTGTTCCAGTACAGCAGGTCGAACGCGGCGGGCGTGCGGCCCTTCAGGTAGTTGTCGACGACGTAGTTCCACACGAGGTCGTTCGGCCGGAGGAACGAGAACGTGTTCGCGAACTCGACGCCGCGCATCAGCCCCGGCGCGGCGCCGTTCTTGCCGCCGATGGTCTGCTCGCGCATCTGCACGTGCGCCTCGTCGACGAACACGTCGAGGATGCCGGTGTCGGTGAAGTCGAGCATCGCGGTCAGCAGCGTCATCGACGCGGCCGGATGTTCGCCGCGCGCGGCGAGCACCGACAGCGCGGTCGCGAGCATCGTGCCGCCGACGCAGAAACCGAGCGTGTTGATCTGCTCGCGGCCGCTGACCTGCTGCACTGCGTCGATCGCCGCGAGCAGCCCTTCATTCATGTAGTCATCCCACGTCTTGTGCGCGACCGACGCATCGGCGTTGCGCCACGACACGAGGAACACCTGATGGCCGTTCGACAGCGCATGCGCGACGAGCGAATTCTCGGGCTGCAGGTCGAGGATGTAGAACTTGTTGATGCACGGCGGCACGATCAAGAGCGGCCGCTCGAACACCTTGTCCGTCTTCGGCGTGTACTGGATCAGCTGGATCAGGTCGTTCTCGTAGACGACCGCGCCTTCGGTACACCCGAGGTTCTTGCCGACCACGAATTGCGATTCGTCGGTCTGCGAAATCTTGCCGCGCTGCATGTCGCCGAGCAGGTTCATCATCCCCTGCCGCAGGCTTTCGCCCTGCGTCTCGAGGATCGATTTCTGCGCATCGGGATTGAGCGCGAGGAAGTTGCTCGGCGCGGCGGCGGCCGTCCATTGCTGGACGGAGAAACGGATGCGTTCGCGCGTCTTCGGATCGGTCTCGAGCGCGTCGGCCAGTTCCTGCAGGTAGCGCGCGTTGAGCAGATACCACGCAGCCGCGAATGCATGCGCGGGCGACGCCTTCCAGGCATCGGCGCTGAAGCGGCGATCCTTCAGTTCAGGCGACTCGAGCTTCGCGGCGGCGGCCTGCTGCATCAGCGTCATGCAGTCGCGCGCATAGTCTGCTTGCAGCTTCTGGAGCCGTTCGGGCGGGATCGCGGCAACCGGCAGCTTCAACCCCGCGAACGGCGATGCCAGGCCACCGAGGGCACCCAGATCGGGCATCGACGGCATCTGGAACGGAACCGATGTCGGGAACTGGAATGCGGTGAACGGATTCGCGGTGGTCGCCGCCGTTGCGGCGCGTGCCGGATCGGCGAAACCGCGCCAGGCGTTCAGCCATGCCTCGAACATCTGCTGCATCGGCTGGGTAGCCTGGCCGAATCCAGTGCTGCCCGCGAAAGTGCCCGCCTGAGCGGACGTCGACGAATTTTTCGATGCTGTCATTACCTGCCTTACCGGTGATTCGTGAGCGTCAATCGTGAAATCCTGCTCGCGCGCGGCGTGCCGGCTGCGAGCCGGGCCGTCATGCTCTGGAGAGGCGTCTCCAGATTCTGCCGCAGTGCGGTATTTTTATCATTATCGTTTTCCCCATGTGAAGCACTGCGTCAGACCACTGAACATTTCTGCTCGGAGATAATCCGCGTGCAACAAGCGGGACAAGGCTTCCGGCGAAACATAAAACATTTTGACTGACTTGACTTCGCGATTATTCATTCGGTTGTCCATGCAACGCCGCATTGCCGCGCCAATATCGAGATAACCCGATTTTGCATCGCAACAAACCGCGCGCGCAAGCACGCGCGGTCAGCCGTCAATCGGCCAGCCAGATCGCCGCCGCCATGCGGCCGGTCACGCGGTCGCGCCGGTACGAATAGAAGCGCGCGTGTTCGGTGACCGTGCAGGCGGTCCCGCCGCTCACGTGCGCAATACCTGCACGCGCGAGGCGCAGGCGCGCGAGCGCATGGAGGTCGGCGAGGTACTTGCCGGGCGCGCCGTCGATCGCGACGAACGCTTGCCGCGTCTCATCATGCTCCGACTGCGGAGCCGTGTCGAGAAACGCCTCGCGCACGTCGGCGCCGACTTCGAATGCCTGCGGGCCAATCGCGGGCCCGAGGTACGCATGGAGCGCATCCGTCGCACCGCCGGCGAGCGCCGCAACGCGGGCCGCGGTCTGCTCGACGATGCCGGCCGCGAGCCCGCGCCAGCCTGCATGCGCCGCGCCCACCGCCCGACCCTGCGCATCGCACAGCAGCACCGGCAGGCAATCCGCGACCATCACGACGCAGACTGCCCCCGCGCGGTCGGTCACGCTCGCGTCGGCCTGCACGGGCGCCGCTGCACCCGGTGCGGCCTCGATCACCTCGTCCGCACGCACGATCTGCGCGCCGTGAACCTGCTCGAGCCATGCCGCACGCGACTGGCCCGCCAACGCGAGCAAGCGCGCGCGATTCGCCGCGACATGGGCCGGATCGTCACCGGTATGCAGGCCGAGATTCATCCCGCCCGGCAACGCGGCGCCGTCCTGCCAGCGCCCGTACGGGCCTTCGCTCACGCCGCCGTTGCGCGTGGTGATCAGCGCACGCACGCGCGGCGCCACCTGCCAGTCGGGCTGCACGCAGTCCCGCCACGTCAACGGCGCCAGGTTCGTCATCGGCACTCACTCCTCCTCATCGTCGTAATCCTCGTCGTGATCCTGATAGTCGCCGGCGAAATCGTCATCGTCGTAGACACCGTCGTCATCGTCGAATTCCTCTTCGCCCTGCCCGAAGCCCAGCGCCGCGACGAGTGCGTTCATGTCGTCAGGCAACGGGCAGCGCCACTGCATCGTCTTGCCCGTAACCGGATGCACGAGGCCGAGCCGCCATGCGTGCAGCGCCTGCCGCGCGAACCCGTCCGGCAGCGGCGCGACCGAGCGCTTGCCGCGCGCGCGCCCGTACACCGGATCGCCGAGCAGCGGATGCCCGACATGCGAGCAGTGCACGCGGATCTGGTGCGTGCGGCCGGTTTCGAGGTCGCACTGGATCGCGGACACCGGCTGACGTTGCCACATGCATGTGTCAACCGTGCGGAAATGCGTGCGCGCGGGCTTGCCCGACGCGCCGGTGACGACGGCCATGCGTGTGCGCTCGCGCGGATCGCGGCCGATCGGCGCGTCGATCGTGCCGTCTTCGGGCATCATGCCCCACACGAGCGCGAAATAGCGGCGCTTCACCGTGCGCGCCTGCAGCTGGCGCACGAGGTCGGTTTGCGCGGCAAGTGTGCGTGCAACCACCATCAGGCCGGACGTCTCCTTGTCGAGCCGGTGCACGATGCCCGCGCGCGGCAGGCCTGCCGCCGCGTCGCCGTAGCGGTGCAGCAGGCCGTTGAGGATCGTGCCGCTCCAGTTGCCGGCAGCCGGGTGGACGACGAGGCCGGCCGGCTTGTTGATGACGACGAGCGCGTCGTCCTCGTAGATGACGTCGAGCGGCACCGGCTCCGGCGTGAACGCCAGTTGCTCCGGCAGCAGGTCGGGCACGAGCTCGATCCTTGCGCCGAGCGGCACCGGCTGGCGGATCTTCGCCGGCGCGCCGTCGACCAGCACGCGTTGCGCCTCGATCCAGCTCTGCAGGCGGCTGCGGGAGAATTCAGGGAACAGTTGGGCAAGCGCCTTGTCGAGGCGTTCACCCGCGAGCGACAGCGGCACTTCGACGACGCGCGGCGCCTCGTCGGCCGCCGCGGACGGCACGACAGGCGGCTGCATCGCGTCTGCAGCCAGATCATCATCGGGGGAATCCCCCGAGGCAGCATCGGCGGGCCGATCGCTTGGGCTATAATCTTCGCGATTTGACTTGCCCCGCGGGGCATTCTGCGAACTTGAACGGGTCATTTAGACTGGGTCACCGAGACTTGAAGCTAGGACATGCGAGCATGATGAATTCGACCAAACGTACGGCCAAAACCGTCGCCGCCCGAGCTGCGGTGGTAGCGGCCGCGGCCCTCATCGCCGGCTGCCACGGCTTGCCGCAGAAGCAGGACGAGACGGCTACCTGGTCGAACAACAAATTATACTCAGAGGCCCAGGACGCACTGTCCGGCGGCGACTGGGGCAAGTGCGCGAAATATTTCGAATCGCTGCAAGGCCGCGATCCGTTCGGCCATTTCGCGCAACAGGCGCAGATCAACGTCGCGTACTGCAACTGGAAGGACAACGAAGCGGCAGCCGCCGACCAGGCCGTCGACCGCTTCATCCAGCTGCATCCGGATCACCCGGATATCCCGTACGCGTACTACCTGAAGGGGATGATCCACTTCAACGACGATCTCGGCCTGTTCGGCCGCTTCTCCGGCCAGGACATGAGCGAGCGCGATCCGCAGGCACTGCGCGAATCGTACGACGCGTTCAAGGTCGTCGTCGACCGCTATCCGAAGAGCAAGTACGCGCCCGACGCCGCCGCCCGGATGCGCTACATCGTCAACGCGCTCGCCTCGCACGAAGTGCACGCCGCCGACTACTACTATCGGCGCGGCGCCTATGTCGCGGCAATCAACCGTGCTCAGCTCGCGATCAAGGACTACAAGGGCGCGCCGGCGATCGAGGACGCGCTGCACATCATGATCCTGTCGTACGGCAAGCTGGACCAGCCGCAACTCGCGGAAGACACGAAGCGCGTGCTGGCGGGGACCTTCCCGGACAGTCCGTACATCACCGGCCACTCGCGCCCCGGCACGAAGAAGTCGTGGTGGCAGTTCTGAGCGACGCCCGCCGCACAACAAAAAACCCGGCCATCGAGCCGGGTTTTTTGTTGGTGCCGCCTGTAGCAGGCGGCGGTTCGGTTACGCGCGCTTTTCCGCGCGATGTTCGTCGAAGAAGTCCTGCACGACCGCGATCTCTCGCGTGCGCTTGAACGGTGGCAGGCTCTGCCAGATCCGGCGACCGTAAGGCTTGTCGACGAGCCGCGTGTCGCAGATCATCAGCACGCCGCGATCGGTCTCCGCGCGAATCAGGCGGCCCGCGCCCTGCTTCAGCGTGATCACGGCCTGCGGCAACTGGTGAACCGCGAACGGGCTCAAGCCCTTCTTGGTCAGCGCGTCGAGCCGCGCGGCCAGCACCGGATCGTCGGGCGGCGCGAACGGCAGCTTGTCGATCACGACGAGCGACAGCGCGTCGCCGCGCACATCCACGCCTTCCCAGAAGCTCTGGCTGCCGACGAGGATCGCATTGCCGTACGAACGGAAGCGGTCGAGCAGCTCGGTGCGGCTGGCATCGCCCTGCACCAGCAGCGGCATGTTCCAGCCGCGCGACTCGATCACGTCGCGCAGTTTCGACGCGATCCGGTCGACCGCGCGCAGCGTCGTGCACAGCATGAAGACGCCACCGCCCGACGCCTCGATCGCCGGCAACGCGGCGTCGAACACGGCATCGGTAAACGCCGGCGACGACGGCTGCGGCAGGTTGCGCGGCACGTACAGCAGGCCCTGTGTCTGATAGTCGAACGGACTCGCGAGTGTCATCGAGCGCCGCGAGCTGAGGCCCATCTGGGCCGCATAGTGCGTGAAATCGCCGCGCACCGACAGCGTCGCAGAAGTGAAGACCCATGCGCGCGGCACGCCGGCCCGCTGCTTCGCGAAAATCGGCGCGACCGACAGCGGCGTTTCGTGCAGTTGGACGGTATGCGCGAATACCTCGACCCAGCGCACCTTCTCGTTCGGGTCGTCGGCAGCCGCCTTGTCGCCGGCCGCGGCGGCATCGGCCTTCGCGGCCGCTTCCGCCGCACCGGGCGCGACCCAGCCCGCGAGCAGGTCCTGCAGCTCGCGCGCGCGCCGCAGGCACGCGCCGAGCGATTCCGCACGCTCGGCCTGGCTCGCGAGCGCAGAGGCAAGCGCGTCGAGCGCGACTTCGAGCGCGTCGAGCGCGCCGAACATCGGATGATCGTCACCCAGTTGCGCGAGCGACATGCGCACGATCTGGTCGTTCGCGAACGCGAGGCGCAGGTCGCGCGCCGCGCGCTCGAGATCGCCGCCGAGCTTCACCCACTCGACCGCATCGCGCGCATGGCTCAGGCCTTCGGCGACCGTGTCGCGCGCGAGTTCGAGAATCTGCGTGGTCGACAGCGTCTCGCCGAAGAACAGCGTGGCCGTCTCCGGCAACTGGTGCGCTTCGTCGAAGATCACCGTGTTCGCGTTCGGCAGCAGCTCGGCCATCCCGGTGTCGCGCAGCATGATGTCCGCGAAGAACAGGTGATGGTTGACGACGACGACGTCGGCCTGCTGCGCCTCCCGGCGCGCCTGCATCACGAAGCATTCCTTGTACTGCGGGCACTCCTGGCCGAGGCAGTTGTCGCGCGTCGACGTGACCATCGACCACACGGGCGCCGTCTCCGGCACGCTCGCGAGCTCGGCCTTGTCGCCGCTCTTCGTGATCTTCGCGAACCGAACGATTTCCTGCAGGTACGCGGTGTCCTGCCGCGACGGCAGGCGGCCGTTGTCGGCCGTGCGCTGCAGGTAGTAATGGCACAGGTAGTTCGAGCGGCCCTTGAGCATCGCGACCGTCACCGGCACCGCGAGCGCGTTGCGCACCGTCGGGATGTCGCGCTGGAACAGCTGGTCCTGCAGGTGTTTCGTGCCGGTCGACACGATCACCTTGCCGCCCCACAGCATCGCGGGCACCAGGTACGCATAGGTCTTGCCGGTACCGGTGCCGGCCTCGACGATCAGCGTGTTGTCGCTGGCGTCGCTATCGGTGTCGGCGGCTGCGCCGTCCGCGGCGGACTCGGCCGCCTGGTCGCCTTCGCCAAGGCGGCGCGCCGGCCGCTTGCGGGTCTCGAAGATTTCCGGCTCGGGCATCCGGCGCGCGGACGCCTCCATCGCGGACGCGACCGCGCGCGCCATCTCGATCTGCGACTGGCGCGGGTGATAGCCGTCCAGCGCGCGCGCGAGCAGTCCGCCCTCGCCGAAGATCGTGTCGAGTTCGTCGACGCGCTTGCGGCTCAGCTCGAAGGTGCCTTCGGGCGTACGAACGCGCCCGGCGGACGACGCGTCACGCCGGGCATCGGGGTTGGCTTCAAGCGGTGAATTCAAGGCAAGCGTTCCTGTGTCCAGCGCCCGGGCGGCGCCGGCGCTTGCCAGGCCGCGCTCAGGCGCGCTTATCCGGTTCCAGCTGCGATTGCAGCAAAATGATTTTGTCCTTGGCCGCCAGCTTTTCCTTCTTCAGCCGGTGCAGCGTGATGTCGTCGATGTCGGAGTGTCCTTCCTTCAGCTCGATCTCCCGAGCGAGCTGCTGGTGCTGCTCCTGCAATGCAGCCAAACGGTTGTGCAATTCCTGCTGCTGTTCCGTGGGACGGTTTTGCATATGCGCCTCCTCATCGAAGCAGCGCGCCGGCTGGCGTGCCGGCACGCACGAGACTGACTCCGGATCAATCCAACACGTTACTGCCCCTGCTGTTGCTGCTGCTTGGCTTTGCCGGCCGCTTCCTGCTGACGCCGCTCGACATCGGCCTTGTGCTGGGCGGCTTCCTTCTGCTTCTGCTCGTAGCGCGCGGCGTTGTCCGACCGCTCCTGCGCCTTCTGCGCGCCCTGCTGGCGCGCCTGGTCGAGCTTGTGCTGGAAGTCCGCCTGCTTCTGGTCGTATGCCTGCTTGCTCGCGGCGCGCTGCGGACCTTCCGCGCCACGCTGCGCCTGTTTCAGTGCATTCTGCTCCTGCTTGTCGCGGAACGCAGCCGCGTTCGCCGCATCGTTCGCCGCGCGCTGCGGCGCTTCCGCCGCATTCTGCGCCTGCTTCAACGCCTGCTGCTGATCGCGCTGCTGCGCCCGCACCGCGCGCTGCTCGTCGTCGAGCGCGAGCTGCTCCTGACGAATGCTCGCCCGCTCCTCGCGCATCTGGTCACGCGCGACGCCAAGACAGTGATTGACGAAGAACTTGCTGTAGCAGTCGTGCTCCGCCACGGCATAACGATAATCGTTTTCCGCGGAACGTTGATTGAGCACTTTTTGACGGGCGTCAAAATCCTGCGTGGCGGAGGGCGCGGCGGCAGCGGCGTCCGGCGCGGTTGCGCCCGATGCCTGTGCGTACGCGACGGTAGACCCGACGGACAAAGCCGCGGCAAGCGCTGCGCCGAGCGCGACGAGAGAAATGCGGGAAGTTGGCAACGTCGTAGGAAAGCTGCGGGACATGTGTCAAATTCTATCACCCCCGGCTGGACGCTCCGTCATTTATGGCAAAATGCCCCGCTTCACTCACCCGCGGCATCTGGTCCGGCGGGCCCGTCTCGCAGCCCGCCGCGCGCGGCCTGCCGGCCCGCGCCGCGATTTCAGCAGGCAGATCATCCACGACATGACGGAAACCGTAGCACTCAAGATCGTACAGCGCATCGCCACCGAACTGTCCGTCCAGCCGCGCCAGGTCGCGGCGGCAGTGCAACTCCTCGACGAAGGCTCGACCGTTCCGTTCATTGCCCGGTACCGCAAGGAAGTGACCGGCAACCTGGACGACACGCAGTTGCGTCAGCTCGAGGAACGCCTCCTGTATCTGCGCGAGCTCGAGGATCGCCGCGCGGCGATCCTGTCGAGCATTGACGAACAGGGCAAGCTGACCGACGAACTGCGCGCCGCGATCGACGCGGCCGACAGCAAGCAGGTGCTCGAAGACCTTTATCTGCCGTACAAGCCGAAGCGCCGCACGCGTGCGCAGATCGCCCGCGAAGCCGGCCTCGAGCCGCTCGCGCAGGCCCTGCTCGCGAATCCGCTGCTCGATCCCCAGACGGAAGCCGCCGCGTACGTCGATGCCGACAAGGGCGTCGCCGACGTGAAGGCCGCGCTCGACGGCGCGCGCGACATCCTGTCCGAACAGTTCGGCGAAACGGCCGAATTGCTCGGCAAGCTGCGCGACTACCTGCACGGCCAGGGCGTCGTGTCGTCGGCGGTCGTCGAAGGCAAGGAAAACGAGGAAGGCGAGAAATTCCGCGACTACTACGACTACGCGGAAACGATCCGGACCGTGCCGTCGCACCGCGCGCTCGCGCTGTTCCGCGGCCGCAACGCCGGCGTGCTGACCGTCAAGCTCGGCCTCGGCGAGGAACTCGACGCGCAGGTCCCGCATCCAGGCGAAGCGATGATCGCGCGCCATTTCGGGATCGCGAACCAGAGCCGCCCGGCCGACAAGTGGCTGTCCGACGTGTGCCGCTGGTGCTGGCGCGTGAAGGTGCAGCCGCACATCGAGAACGAACTGCTCACGCAACTGCGCGAAACGGCGGAAGCCGAAGCGATCCGCGTGTTCGCCCGCAACCTGAAGGACCTGCTGCTGGCCGCACCGGCCGGCCCGAAGGCCGTGATCGGTCTCGACCCCGGCCTGCGCACGGGCGTGAAGGTCGCCGTGGTCGACCGCACCGGCAAGCTGCTCGCGACCGACACGATCTACCCGCACGAGCCGCGCCGCGACTGGGACGGCTCGCTCGCCAAGCTCGCGCGGATCGCCGCGCAGACTCAGGCCGAGCTGATCAGCATCGGCAACGGCACCGCGTCCCGTGAAACCGACAAGCTCGCGAGCGAGCTGATCTCCAGGCACCCGGAATTGCGGCTGCAGAAGATCGTCGTGTCGGAGGCTGGCGCATCGGTCTACTCGGCGTCCGAGCTGGCCGCGAAGGAATTCCCGGAACTCGACGTGTCGCTGCGCGGCGCCGTGTCGATCGCCCGCCGCCTGCAGGACCCGCTCGCCGAGCTCGTGAAGATCGAGCCGAAGGCGATCGGCGTCGGCCAGTACCAGCACGACGTGAATCAGCGCGAACTCGCCCGCTCGCTCGACGCGGTGGTCGAGGATTGCGTGAACGCGGTCGGCGTCGACGCGAACACCGCGTCGGTCGCGCTGCTCGCACGCGTGTCGGGCCTGAACGCCACGCTCGCACGCAACATCGTCGACTACCGCGACGCGAACGGGCCGTTCCCATCGCGCGACCACCTGCGCAAGGTGCCGCGTCTTGGCGACAAGACCTTCGAACAGGCGGCCGGCTTCCTGCGCATCAACGGCGGCGAGAATCCGCTCGACCGCTCGTCGGTTCACCCGGAAGCCTATCCGGTCGTCGAACGGATCCTCGCGAAGATCAGCAAGCGGATCGACGACGTGCTCGGCAGCCGCGACGCGCTGTCCGGCCTGTCGCCGACCGAATTCGTTGACGAACGTTTCGGCCTGCCGACCGTGCGCGATATCCTGTCCGAACTCGAAAAACCGGGTCGTGACCCGCGCCCCGAATTCAAGACCGCAACGTTCCGCGATGGCGTCGAGAAGGTGTCCGACCTGATGCCGGGCATGCTGCTCGAAGGGGTCGTGACGAACGTCGCGGCATTCGGCGCGTTCGTGGATATCGGCGTGCACCAGGACGGCCTCGTCCACGTGTCCGCGATGTCGACGAAGTTCATCAAGGATCCGCACGAAGTCGTGAAGGCCGGCCAGGTCGTCAAGGTCAAGGTGCTCGACGTCGACGTGAAGCGCCAGCGCATTGCGCTGACGATGCGCCTCGACGACGAAGCGGCCGCGCCCGGCATGGTGCCGCGCGGCGGTCAGGATCGCGGCAATGCCGGCCGCGGTGCGGCCCGCCCGCAGCGTTCGCGCGAACCGGAACCGGCCGGCGCGATGGCCGCCGCGTTCGCGAAGCTGAAGCGCTGAGCACGCGAAGGCTGTCGACGCACGAAAAAAAGCCCGCCGAAAGGCGGGCTTTTTCATGGCTTCGCCGAACGCGCTGCCGGATCGGCATGGGCCGCATGCGCGGCCCCGCGCGGGTCAGATCTCGATCTTGGTACCGAGCTCGACGACGCGGTTCGCCGGGATCGAGAAGAAGTCGGTCGGCTTCGCCGCATTCTGATGCATCCATGCGAACACGCGTTCGCGCCAGATCGACATGCCGGGCAGATGCGTCGGCACGACCGTTTCGCGCGCGAGGAAGAACGACGTGTCCATCAGCTCGAACGTCATGTCGTGCGTGCGGCCGAATTCCTCGAGCACGGCCTTCACGTCCGGCGTCTCGTTGAAGCCATATTCGGCCTTGACGATGTACAGGCCGCCGCCCGCATCGCGCGAACTCAGGCGCTTGTCGTCACGCACGTACGGGATGTCGCGCGTAACGAACGTCAGGAAGATGGTCCGCTCGTGCAGCACCTTGTTGTGCTTCAGGTTGTGCAGCAGGCTGACGGGCACGAGCTTGTCGTTGCCGGTCAGGTAGATCGCGGTGCCCGACACGCGGTGCGGCGGATGCGCGAGCAGCCCCTGCAGGAACGGCTCGAGCGGGATACCGTCGGCGGCCGTACGCTCCTTGACGATGTGGCGGCCCTTGTACCAGGTCATCAGCAGGAAGAACAGCAGCGCGCCGATGCCGAGCGGCAGCCAGCCGCCCTGCGCGACCTTCAGCAGGTTCGCGCCGAAAAAGCCCAGGTCGACCGCGAGGAACACCGCGATGATCGCGCCGACGAGCAGCCGGTTCCAGTTCCACACCTTCACCATCACGACGGCCGCGAGCACGGTCGTGATCACCATCGTCGCCGTCACCGCGATGCCGTATGCGGCCGCGAGGTTGTCGGAGCTCTTGAAGCCGATCACGATGCAAAGGATCACGAACAACAGCAGCCAGTTCACGACCGGCACGTAGATCTGGCCGATCGCCAGTTCGGACGTATGCAGCACCTTCATGCGCGGCACGTAGCCGAGCTGGATCGCCTGCGACGTCAGCGAATACGCGCCCGAGATCACGGCCTGCGAAGCGATCACGGTCGCGACCGTCGACAGCACGACAAGCGGCAGCAGCGCCCATTCCGGCGCCATCAGGAAGAACGGATTCTCGATCGCCTTCGGATTCTGGATCAGCAGCGCGCCCTGACCGAAGTAGTTCAGGACCAGCGACGGCATCACGAGCCCGTACGCGGCGAGGCGGATCGGCTTCGCGCCGAAGTGGCCCATGTCCGCATAAAGCGCTTCCGCGCCGGTCAGCACCAGCACGACCGAACCCAGCACGACGTACGCCTGCAGCAGGTGATCTGCCATGAACGACGCCGCGTAGTACGGATTGATTGCCGCGATGACGCCCGGCGCACGCAGGATGTGATACACGCCGAGCGCAGCGATCACGACGAACCACAGCACCATGATCGGCCCGAACAGCTTGCCGACCGTCGCGGTACCGTGGCGCTGGATCCAGAACAGCGCGATCAGGATCACGATCGTGATCGGCAGCACGAGGTGGGACAGATGCGGGGTCGCGATCTCGAGGCCTTCGACCGCCGACATCACGGAAATCGCCGGCGTGATCACGGCATCGCCGTAGAACATGCACGCGCCGAAGATCCCGAGCGCCATCAGCGCGCCCGCGACGCGGGTTTTCGAGTCGAGTGGCCGCAGCGACAGCGCCATCAGCGCGAGCACGCCGCCCTCGCCGTTGTTGTCGGCCCGCATCACGAACAGCAGGTACTTGATGCCGACCACCAGGATGATCGCCCAGAACAGCAGCGAGATCACGCCGAGAATCGAGCTTTCGGTCAGCGGAATGCCGTGGGCGGGGCTGAAAGCCTCCTTCAGCGAATACAACGGGCTCGTGCCGATGTCGCCGAATACGACGCCGATGGCCGCTATCGCGAGCGCCTGCATCGAATGTTGGTGCGTCGAATGCGCGTGGGCTGCGTCGGTCGCCTGGATCGTGTCGTTCATATGAAACGTAATAATCGGGTCCGGTTCGGACAAAACGAGCGCTATTCTACTCGCGCCCCCCTGAAAAACCGTCCTGCCTTGTTGCCCTTAAACCACGTGATCCACGCCGCGCATGCATTCCCGCGCAAGCTGTGGCAGGGCTGCCATGATAGCCGGGGCCGCGCCGTCTGCCTACCGCGCGCGCCGATCGTCGTGCCCGCCGGCCCGGTTCGCCCATAAAAAAACGGCGCCGCAAGCGGCGCCGTACAAGGCTTTCCTTCGATCGGCCGGCCGCTTACGCGCCCGAACCGTCGCGCTGCGCGCGACCGCGCTTGATCCATGCCTCGAGGTTGTGCGGACGAACGGTGTCCCACTCTTCGAACGGCTGATGAATCCACGGATTCGTCGGCAGATACTGCGTGTGATAGTCCGGCTTCACCTTCGAGCAACCCTTGTACCAGAGCACGGCCGAGCGCACGGCCGTGACCGACGGATAGCGCTCCTTCAGGTGCTCCTGCACGCGCGCGAGCGTGACGCCCGAATCGACGAGATCGTCGACCAGCAGCACGTTGCCCGCGAGTTGGCCGCGCGTCATCGTGATGTACTGCGCGATGTCGAGCTCGCCCTGCTCCGTGCCGGCCGCTTCGCGGTACGAACTCGTCGCGAGGATCGCGAGCGGGACGTCGTAGATGCGCGACAGCTGGTCACCGACGCGCAGACCGCCGCGGGCGAGGCACAGGATCTGGTCGAACTTCCAGCCCGATTCATGCACCTGAAGCGCGAGCAGTTCGATTAGACGATGGTATTCGTCCCAGCCGACCCACAGGTTCTTGTCGTCGTTGCGCGGATCGGTCATCAAGTCTGCCGCCGTCATCGTGATTTGCTGCGTCATGCTGAAAAATTACACCTTGAACGGATGGCGGAGCAGGATCGTTTCGTCGCGATCCGGACCCGTCGAAACCATGTCGACCGGCACGCCGGCCACTTCCTGGACACGGGTCAGGTAGGCCTGCGCATTCGCCGGCAGCGCGTCCCACGCCTTGATGCCGACGGTGCTTTCCTTCCAGCCGGCGAACGTTTCGTACACGGGCTCGCAACGTGCGACGTCGGCCGCGCCGCGCGGCAGGATGTCCACGTCCTTGCCGTCGATCTTGTAGCCGACGCACAGCTTGACTTCATCGAGGCCGTCGAGCACGTCGAGCTTCGTCATGCACAGGCCCGACACGCCGTTGATCTGGATCGAGCGGCGCAGTGCCGCTGCGTCGAGCCAGCCGGTGCGGCGCGGACGGCCGGTGACCGAGCCGAATTCCTTGCCGACGTTCGCCAGCGTGACACCGACCTGGTCCTGACGCTGCGGGTTGTCCGCGTCGTACAACTCGCTCGGGAACGGGCCCGAACCGACGCGCGTGCAATACGCCTTCGTGATGCCGAGGATGTAGTTCAGCTTCTGCGGACCGACGCCGGCGCCGGCCGATGCCGCACCCGCGACGCAGTTGCTCGACGTGACGAACGGATAGGTGCCGTGGTCGATGTCGAGCAGCGTGCCTTGCGCGCCTTCGAACAGCAGGTTCTGGCCAGCGTTGTTCGCGTCGTACAGGCGGCGCGACACGTCGGCCACCATCGGCTTCAGGCGATCGGCATAGCCGAGCATCGTGTCGAGCGTGGCCTGGAAATCGACGGCCGCGCCACCCAGGTACTGGGTCAGCACGAAATTGTGGAAATCGAGGTTTTCGCGCAGGCGGTCGGCGAAGGTCTTCGCGTCGAACAGGTCCTGCACGCGCAGCGCGCGGCGGCCGACCTTGTCTTCGTACGCGGGGCCAATGCCGCGGCCGGTCGTACCGATCTTGCCAGCACCCTTGCGCGCTTCGCGCGCCTGGTCGATCGCGATGTGGTACGGCAGGATCAGCGTCGTGGCTTCGGAGATGAACAGGCGATCGCGCACGTTCACGCCGGCCTCTTCCAGCTCGCCGATTTCCTTGAACAGTGCCTCGGGGGCCAGGACGACGCCGTTGCCGATGTAGCAGGCGACGCCTTCACGCATGATGCCCGACGGAATGAGGCGCAAGATGGTTTTCTTGCCGCCGATGATGAGGGTGTGGCCGGCGTTGTGACCGCCCTGGAAACGCACGACGCCCTGAGCGTGGTCCGTCAGCCAGTCGACGATCTTGCCCTTGCCTTCATCACCCCATTGCGTTCCCACGACGACGACATTGCGCCCGGGAGTCACGTTCACTGCGCTGGCAGACATGTTGATTCGTTAGCTGGTTAAAAACGTATTCTACCTATGTTCGCGGGCGATTCCGAATTTTTCCGTTTCGCTTCAACGATATGCACGCCGAACGACGGCCCGCGAACGCCTGTTTAACGGGGTTCGACCACCCATGCGCCGTTACGCTCGACGAGCGAACGGTCGCAGGCGAACTCGTCGAGCACATGGTCGTGCCCCGGCAATGCCTGGATCACGACCTCGCCCGCATCGCGCAGCGCCGCAACGGCCGCGCTCAGCGCGTCGTCCTGCGCCCACGGCGCGAGAATCGCGGTGCCGCGCGCCTCGACCGGCGAAATCCGGGCGAGCTCGCGCAGGTCGAGCGAGAAGCCCGTCGCCGGGCGGGCCCGACCGTAGGCCTGGCCCACGTGATCGTAACGGCCGCCGCGCGCGATCGCGTTCGGCACACCATCGATGTACGCCGTAAACATCGCGCCGCTGTGGTACGCGTAGCCGCGCAGGTCGGCGAGATCGATCGCCACCTCGACGCCCTTCGCTTGGGCCGCGAGCTGCGCGAGATCGTCGAGCGCACGCGTGATCTCGGGCAGCACCGGCAGGCGCGCACGTGCCTCGTCGAGCACGCTCGCGTCGCCGTACAGATGCGGCAGCGCACGCAGCGCCGCGCGCGTGTCCGCGCCGAGATCGTCGGTGAGTTCGTTCAGCAGCGGCACGTCCTTGCCCGACAGCGCGTCGTGCAGCGCCTCGCCACGCTCGGCGGCCTGCGCGTCGCGTGCGAGCAGCGCCGCGAGCACGCCGGCATGGCACAGATCCAGACGGATGCGCGACAACCCCGCGAGGTGCAGCGCGTCGACCATCAGCTGCTGGATCTCGAGATCGGCTTCCAGCCCGGCATGCCCGTAGATTTCGGCGCCGATCTGGATCTGTTCGCGCGTCGCGTGCAGGCCGCGCGGACGCGTATGCATCACATGGCCCGCATAGCAGAGGCGCGTCACGCCCTGGCGATTCAGCAGGTGCGCGTCGATGCGCGCGACCTGCGGCGTGATGTCCGCGCGCAGGCCGAGCGTGCGGCCCGACAGCTGGTCGACCAGCTTGAAGGTACGCAGGCGCAGGTCGGAGCCGCCGCTCGTCAGCAGCGACTCGAGGTATTCGAGCAGCGGTGGCATCACCATTTCGTAGCCGTACGAACGGAAGCGGTCGAGCAGCCTGCGGCGCAGCTCCTCGATCTTGCGCGCTTCCGACGGCAGTACGTCGGCGATATTCTCGGGAAGTAACCAGGTCGACATCGGTACGGTCCTACGACGGGAAACAGGGCGCGACACGCGCGCCGCGAGATGAATCGGAAATCGGAATCGGGCGGAACGAACGGCGGGTGCGCCGTCTGGATCAGGTCTCCGGTCAGGTGGCGAGCAGCAGCAGGACGAGCCCGAGCGCCATCACGATGAGTCCGCCGATCCGGATATGATGCGGCGGCCGCTCCGCTATTCTACGAAACGTGTCGCGCCAGGCGACAGGAAACACGAAGGGGAACGCCCCCTCGATGATCAGCATCAGTGCTACCGCGAGCAACAACGAGCCAGCCAGATCCATGCGAGCGACGGCGCCGCTCGACGCGGCGCCCCAAGGTCAGTGTTTGCGGGGAGCGGATGCCGCCGGTGCGGCACCGCCCGTCGGGCTGCGCATGAAACGGAAAAACTCGCTGTCGGGGTCGACGACGATGATGTCGTTGCGCTTGAAGGTATTTCGGTAAGCCTGCAGGCTCGCATAGAACTGATAGAACTGCGGATCGCGGCCGAACGCATCGGCGGCGATCGACGCGGCCTTCGCGTCGCCCTCGCCCTTGATCGTCTGCGCGGATTTGTACGCATTCGCGAGCACCGCCTGCTGTTCGCGTTCCGCGTCGGCCTTGATCTGCTCGACATCGGCTGCGCCATCCGCACGCACATGTGCGGCCTGGTCGCGCAACGCGGCAATCATCCGCTGATAGACGGCATCCGTCTGTGCAGCCGGCAAGTCGACGCGCGTCAACTGCACGTCGACCACATCGACGCCGAAGCCCGATGCCTTCGCGCGCACCGCGTCGCGTGCCGCATGGGCAATGTCGCGCTGCCCGCCGAGCGCATCGTCGAGCGCACGCTTGCCGAACGCATCGCCAAGCGCGCTCTTCAGCGCGCCGGACAGACGTTCGCTCGCCGCCGCCGGGTCGCCGCCCGTCGCCGTGAAATACTTCATCGGATCGCCGATCCGGTACTTGACCGCATACGCGACGAGCAGGTCGTGCTTGTCTTCCGTCGCCAGTTGCAGCGGATCCGACGATTCGAGCGATTGCAGGCGCGTATCGATCAGCGTCGCCGTCTGCAGCGGCGGCGGCAGCTTGAAATGGATGCCAGGGCCCGCGAGTTCGGGTTGCGCGCCGTCGCGGCCCGACAGCACGGCCGTATGGCGCGGGTCGACGGTCAGGACAGTCGACGACGCCGCGAAGGCAACGATCACGATTGCGACGACGAGCGCAATGATTCGGTTCATGTTCTGCGCTCCCCGTTACTTCGTATCGTCTTCACGCGAGCGGCTGCGGAACGCTTCGCGCGATCGCAGCACGTCGCTGCCCGGTGCGGGCGCCGCCGCGGCCGAAGCCGCGCTCGCGGGTGCGCTTGCCGCGGCGGCGGCCGGGGCCGACGCTGTGTCGGGCGCGGATGCGCCGGCAGGCGTCGCGGCATTCGCGGCGTTCGCGGCGTTTTGTCGCCCCTGCTCGACGAGCTTGTCGAGCGGCAGGTACACGACGCTGTTGCCACCCTTGTTGCCGACGAACACCTTCGTCGCGTTCGAATAGATTTCCTGCATCGTCTCGAGGTACATCCGCTCACGGATCACCGCGGGCGCCTTCGAATACTGCGCATAGACCTGCTTGAACCGGTCCGCGTCGCCTTCTGCTTCCGTGACCACGCGATCGGCATACGCCTTCGCTTCGTCGACGAGTTTCGCGGCATCGCCCTGCGCCTTCGGCAGCAGGTCGTTCGCATAGGCCTGCGCGGCACGCTTCGCGGCCTCGCGGTCATCGCGCGCCTTCGCAACCTCGGCGTACGCGGCCTGCGTCTGCTCGGGCGCCGCGACGCTCTGCATCGTGACGGCCGTGACCTCGAGCCCCGACTGGTAGCGATCGAGATCGCGCTGGATCGCGGCGGACAACTGCTCGCGCAGCGCATCGCGGTCCTGGTTCAGCATGTCGGCCGCGCTGCGCGTGCCGACGATCGCACGCACCGCGGCCTGGGCGGCCTGCGACACGCTGCGCTCGGGATCGACGCTGCGGAACAGGTAATCGGTTGCCGAACGGATCCGGTACTGGACGACGAAACGCACGTCGACGATGTCGGCGTCGCGCGTCAGCATCGCCGCTTCCTTCACGTTCGCGAGACGCACGACGTTGTTGCGGCCGATCTCGATCGAACGGACCTGCGACGTGTCGACGATCTCGTGCGACGCGAACGGATACGGCGCGCGCCAGTGCACGCCCTGGCCAACCGTGCCGGACAGCTTGCCGAACTGCAGCACGATGCCCGTCTGGCCGTCCTGCACGACAAACAGCCCGCTGCCCGCATAGACCGCGACCAGCACGCCGATCACGATGCCGACGCCGACACGCGCGGCCCGGCCGTTGTCGGGCCGGAAGCCGTTGCCGCCCTTGCCGCCGAACAGGCCGCCCAGACGCCGGTTAAAGTTGCGCCACATCTCGTCGAGATCAGGCGGACCGTCACCGTCGCCGCCGGGCGGACGCTTCGATTCGTTCGCACGCGGACGGGATCCGTCGTTGCCCTTGCCTTCGCCGCGTCCCCAGCGGGGATCGTTGATCGACAGCAAGGCGCGCATCCGCCGCCAGGTACTCCGCTCGTTGTATTCGTTCACCAGAGTTTGTTCACCAGATTAGACGCCGGCGAGCCGGCCGGGACCGGTTAGCGCCCGTGTTCGGAAATCGTGTGGTCTTCGTGTGGTTCAGCGGGTGCGCCGTCGAGCGCGCCGTTGGGTAACGTCGCGCCGGAAAGGTGTTCCGCGGAGGCGATCTCGGCGATGGCGGCACGCAACGCGTCAAGACCCTGACCGGTGCGCGCGCTCAAAAAGACGCGCGAAATATTACCATACTCGTCCCGCTCGACCGCGTCGCCGCGGGCCGCCAGCTCGGGCACGGCGTCGATCTTGTTGAATACCAGCACCTGCCGGATCGTGTCCGCGCCGATCTCGTGCAGCACGCCGTTCACCTGCTCGATCTGTTCGAGCCGCACCGCGCTCGACGCGTCAACCACGTGCAGCAGCAGATCCGCGTGGATCGTTTCCTCGAGGGTCGCGCGAAACGCGGCAACCAGTTGGTGAGGCAGTTCGCGAATAAACCCGACCGTATCGGACACGACAATCTGACCGGCCTCGTCGCCGAGGTACACGCGCCGCGACGTCGTATCGAGCGTGGCGAACAGCTGGTCGGCCGCATAGGCCTGCGCTTTCGTCAGCGCATTGAACAGCGTCGACTTGCCCGCGTTCGTATAGCCGACGAGCGACACCGACATCGTGCCGCTGCGCGCGCGCTGGCGACGCTGCGTGCTGTGCTGCCGACGCAGCCGGTCGAGCCGCGACTTCAGCATCTTGATGCGCTCGCCGATCAGCCGGCGGTCGGTTTCGAGCTGGGTTTCGCCGGGGCCGCGCAGGCCGATACCGCCCTTTTGCCGCTCCAGGTGGGTCCACGCGCGAATCAGTCGGGTCGACAGGTACTGCAGCTGCGCGAGCTCCACCTGCAGCTTGCCTTCATGGCTGCGGGCACGCTGCGCAAAGATATCGAGGATGAGGCTCGTGCGATCGACTACCCGCCTGTTAAGTGCCTGCTCCAGATTGCGTTGCTGGGCCGGTGCGAGTGCATGGTTGAAGATGACGATTTCGACGTCGTGCGCGTCGCAGGCAAGCCGCAATTCTTCAGCTTTGCCGCTCCCGATGAACATCTTGGCATCGGGACTGGCGCGACGACCTGTGAGGGTGACGGCGGGACGAGCCCCCGCACTGGAGGCAAGAAGACTGAGTTCTTCGAGACTGGCCTCGAAATCGGTCTTGCTGAAGTCGATGCCGACGAGCGCTGCGTTGATCAAATTATCGGGTGTCAAGATAAGGCGGCTGGCATCGGTCGCTCGCGGCGACCGGATGCCGGCCGCTGCAATGGGTTAGGACGAAGCTTCCGCGTCCGGGTGGAAATTCACCGGGCGCGCCGGCACGACCGTCGAGATGGCGTGCTTGTAGACCATCTGGGTCACCGTATTACGGAGCAACACGACGTACTGGTCGAACGATTCAATGTTCCCTTGCAGCTTGATGCCGTTGACGAGATAGATCGAAACGGGAACGTGCTCTTTGCGCAGTGCGTTCAAAAACGGGTCTTGTAACAATTGCCCTTTGTTGCTCATGGCGTACTCCATCTTTTTTTGCAGGTTGATCTGGATTGGCGACGAAGAAAAAGAGATCCGGCGCCAATCGCTACACTATAGCTGATTTTGCCTGCCCCGCCCGGGCGTAGGCCATGCAGCCTATCCATTGCAGGACGCGCGTAGCAGACGTGCTCAGCCCTTGTCCGCGTACGGGTTGTTCGACGAACGGAACTCTATGCGCAATGGAGTCCCGGTCAGTGAGAAAGTTTCGCGGAATCGGTTTTCGAGGTAACGCTTGTACGTCTCCGTCACCGCGTCGAGCGCGTTTCCGTGGATGACGATCAGCGGCGGATTCTGGCCGCCCTGATGCGCGTAGCGCAGCTTCGGACGCACCGGGCCGCGACGACGCGGCTGCTGGAACTCGACGGCCTCGATCAGCGCGCGTGTGAGCTTCGGCGTCGGCAGTTTCGCCATCGCCGCCGCGTACGCGTCGTCGACCGAGCGCATCAGCGCACCGATACCCGTCTTCTTCGCGGCCGAAATGTAGTGCGATTTCGCGAAGTCGAGGAATTTCAGCTTGCGGGTCAAATCCGCTTTCGCGCGATCGCGCGCGTGGTCGTCGAGACCATCCCATTTGTTGACGCCGATCACGAGCGCGCGGCCCTGTTCGACGACGAAACCGGCGATGTGCGCGTCCTGGTCGGAAATGTCCTGCTGCGCATCCAGCAGAAGAATGACGACGTTCGCGTCCGAGATCGACTGCAGCGTCTTCACGACCGAGAACTTCTCGATCGCCTCGAACACCTTGCCGCGGCGCCGCAGGCCCGCGGTGTCGATCAGCGTATATTTCTTGCCGTTACGTTCGAAGTCGACGTAGATCGAGTCGCGCGTCGTGCCCGGCATGTCGAACGCGATCACGCGGTCCTCGCCGATCAGCGCGTTCACGAGCGTCGACTTGCCGACGTTCGGTCGGCCGACGATCGCGATCTTGATGCCGCGTGACGGATCGTCCTCGTCCGCTTCCTCGGGCTGGCCCGCGTACGCGACTTCCAGCGCCTCGTTGATCATGTCGGTCACGCCGTCGCCGTGCGCGGCCGAGATCGCGCGCGGATCGCCGAGCCCGAGCTCGTAGAAGTCCGTCGCGACCGCCGTGTACTTCATCCCCTCGGCCTTGTTGACGACCAGGAAGATCGGCCGGCCGGTCTTGCGCAGGTAGTCGGCGATCGACTTGTCCTGCGGCGCGAGCCCGTTACGGCCGTCGACGATGAACACGACGACGTCGGCTTCCTCGACGGCCTGCCGCGTCTGGCGTGCCATCTCGTGCAGGATGCCGTCCTTCGCGACGGGCTCGAAGCCGCCGGTATCGACGACCAGGTACGGCCGTGCGCCGACCCGCCCTTCGCCGTAATGGCGATCGCGCGTCAGGCCCGGCAAGTCGGCGACCAGCGCATCGCGCGAGCGCGTGAGCCGGTTGAACAGCGTGGATTTCCCCACATTGGGGCGCCCAACGAGGGCAATGACCGGTTTCATCTGTGTTTTCTACGGTGATGCGCAGCAGCGGGAGGCCCGCTGCTGCGGGCGGCTGCGCTGAATGAAAATATCACGAATTCGCGCCGCGCCGGATGCGCGCGCCGGGCGCGCGTGCGCGCCGTCGTCTTTCGTTTCGAACTGCCTTTCAAATACCGAGCGGCCGGGGACACCGGCCGCCTTCATGTTGCGCAACCGTGGCGCGCGGGACAGGCCCGCCGCGCCGCGATTGCGCATGTTGCGTGCGCGTCAGCGCGGACGGAACCCGTACAGGCCGCCGTCCTTCGTCTGCACGACGAGCGTATTGCCCGCCAGGACCGGCGCCGCGGTAATCGCGCTGCCGTCGGTCTTCATCCGGGCGATGAAGCTGCCGTCCTCGCGCGACAGAAAGTGCACGAAGCCGTTGTAGTCGCCCATCACGACCGCATGACCGAGCAGGTACGGCACGCCGACGTCGCGGCTCTTCAGCTTGTCGTTGCGCCAGAGCTGGTTGCCGCTCGCCGCGTCGTAGGCCGTCACGACCGACCAGTCGTCGCCGCCGGCGACAACCGAATCGTCCTGCGCGAGACCGCTGCGGCTCGAGAACGCCTTTTCCCACAGCGGACGGCCCGAGTTCGCGTCGAAGCAGCCGAGCTGCCCCTGGAACGTGACCGCACACGCTTCGGCGCCCACGAGCGTCGGCGGACCGCTGACGTCGTTGATGCGCTCCACTTCGGTCACGCCCTTCGGGAACGACACCGGCGTCTGCCAGAACGGCTCGCCCGTCTGCAGGTTGATCGCGACGAGACCGCCGCCGGGGAAGCCCGCCAGCACGGCCGCATCGCCCGCGAACGTCATGCCGGCCGACACGCGCAGGTTCAGTGGCACCGCGCGGTTGCGGTAGTTCCACTTCTGCTCGCCCGTCTGCGCGTTGAACGCGATCACCTGGCCGTCGATCGTGCGCACGATCACGAGGCCGTTGCCGACCAGCGGCGGCGAGAAGATCTCGCCCTGCACGCTCGTCTTCCACAGCTGCTTGCCGTCGGGGCCGAGCACGAACACACCGCCCTTCAACGCGCCGACCGCGGTCAGGTTGCCGTCGCTGCCGACCCCGGCCGACAGGTCCGAACCGACCTTCGCGCGCCACAGCGTCTGGCCCGTCTTCGCGTCGATCTTCTCGACCGAACCGTTCTCGCCCGCCGCGTAGACAGCGTCGCCCACGGCCACCGGCGAGAACAGATAGCGCCCGCCCTTGCCGACGCTCGCCTTCCAGACCTGTTGCACGTCCATGACGGGCTTGAACTCGGTGAGCGGCGTCGGCACGCGGCGCGCGTCCTTCGACGACGAGCAGGCCGCCAATGCCAGGACAGCCGCCGCGCAGGCTACGGGCACAGCGTAACGTTTCAGCAAATTCATCGGTTAGCGAAGCAGAGTTAAGAGGTTGAGGGGGCCGGGATCAGCCGCCGAGCGCATCGAGCTTGAACTGCACGAGCTGACGCGCGGACTGGTCGTCCTGCGACAGGCCGTCGAGCGCGAGCTTGTACGCAGCGCGCGCATCGTCGGTCTTGCCTTGCGCCGCCAGCAGATCGCCACGGCGATCGGCCACGAGGCCCTTGAATGCATCGACCGGCGTGCCGGACAGCAGCGCGAGGCCCGCGTCGTACGCCTTCTCGTCGAGCAGCAGCGCGGCGAGACGCAGCTTCGCGATCTGCTTGTACTCGTCGTCCTTGGCGTGATCGACGGCCCATTGCAGCTGCGCCTTCGCGCCGGCGGCATCGCCGGCGGAATACAACGTCTTCGCGGCCGACAGCGCGGTCATCTGCGCATACGGCGTGCTGCCGAACTTGTCTTCCATGTCGGCGGCCGCGCGGGCCATCGTCGCCTTGTCGTTCGCGGCGGCGGCCTTCTGCACCTGCTCGTACAACCCGGAAGCCTCGGCAGCCTGACGGCGCTGCCAGTAATTCCAGCCGTTGAAACCGGCCGCGACGACCAGCGCCGCGAGCACGATCCACGTGGTGAGGTTGCCCCAGCGGGCCCACCACGCCTTGAGACTTTCAATCGATTCTTGTTCGTCGTGATAACTCATCAGCGAGCGATTCCTTCCTTGTCAGGCGTTTCTTGTCGAGCGAATGCCAGCGCGATCAGTCGTCGCCGTCTTCGGCGGATGCAACCATCGCATTGATTAGGAATTCGGTCAAGCTTTCGACCGGTACGGTCTGCTGAACGTTCTTTTCCCCGTCCTGGCCCGCACCACGCAGCGCCTTCACGCCCACCGTGCCGTTCGCGACCTCTTCCTCGCCGAAGATCACCGCGAATGCGGCACCGCTCGCATCGGCCCGCTTCATCTGCGACTTGAAGCTTGCCGGCGCGCCGTCGGCGCTGCAGTGGAAAATCACGTCGAGGCCCGTATCGCGCAGACGCTCGGCCGCGATGAACGCCTGTTCGCGCGCCGTCTCGCCCTGGTGCACCACGTACACGTCGACACCTTCCTGCTCGGGCGCGAGATCCTCTTCCTTCAGCAGCTCGAGAATGCGCTCGATACCCATCGCCCAGCCGCATGCGGCCGTCGGCTTGCCGCCGAGCTGCTCGATCAGCGGATCGTAGCGGCCGCCGGCCGCGACCGTGCCCTGCGCGCCGAGCTTGTCGGTCACCCACTCGAACACGGTCAGGTTGTAGTAGTCGAGGCCGCGCACGAGACGCGGGTTGATCTTGAACGGGATGTTGTTCGCGAGCAGCAGGCGCTGCAGCCCTTCGAAGTGGGTACGCGACTCGTCGCCGAGGAAGTCGATCAGCTTCGGCGCGTTCTGCGCGATTTCCTGCAGCGCGGGGTTCTTCGTGTCGAGCACGCGCAGCGGGTTCGTATACAGGCGACGCTTCGCATCCTCGTCCAGCACGTCCGCGAACTGCTCGAGGTACTTGATCAGCTCGACGCGGTGCGCGGCACGCTCTTCGGCGAGGCCGAGCGAGTTGATCTCGAGCTTGATGCCGGTCAGGCCGAGGTCGTCCCACAGGCGCTGGCACATCATGATGATCTCGGCATCCGCATCCGGGCCCGCGAAGCCGAGCGCCTCGACGCCGACCTGGTGGAACTGGCGGTAACGGCCGCGCTGCGGGCGCTCGTGACGGAACATCGGGCCGATGTACCACAGGCGCTTCGGGCCGTCGTACAGCATGTTGTGCTCGATCGACGCGCGCACGACCGCCGCGGTGTTCTCCGGGCGCATCGTCAGGTTTTCGCCGTTCAGCGCGTCGGTGAAGCTGTACATCTCCTTCTCGACGATGTCCGTGACTTCGCCGATGCCGCGCGTGAAGAGCTGCGTGTGTTCGACGATCGGCGTGCGGATGTTCTGGTAGCCGTACGCGCGCAGCAGCGATTTCACGGTAGCTTCGAAGAACTCCCAGAGGCCTGCATCCTGCGGGAGGATGTCGTTCATGCCCTTGACGCCGGCGAGCTTCTCGATCTTGCGTTTCTGTTCAGTCATCGTTCGTGTGTGTGGACGAATTTAATTCAGGGCCTCGGTGCGGCCGTAATTGCGTGCGACGTAGTCGCTGACGATCTGCTGGAATTCCTCGGCGATCCGCTCGCCGCGCAGCGTCTTGACCTTCTCGCCGTCGATGAAGACGGGCGCGGCCGGGTTCTCGCCCGAACCCGGTAGGCTGATGCCGATGTTCGCGTGCTTCGACTCGCCCGGGCCGTTGACGATGCAGCCCATCACCGCGACGTTCATCTTCTCGACGCCCGGGTATTCCTTGCGCCAGACCGGCATCTGCTCGCGCAGGTAGGTCTGGATCTGCATCGCGAGTTCCTGGAACAGCGTGCTCGTCGTGCGGCCGCAGCCCGGGCACGCGATCACCATCGGCGCGAACGAGCGCAGGCCCATCGTCTGCAGGATTTCCTGGCCGACGATCACTTCGCCCGTGCGCGGCGCGCCCGGTTCCGGCGTCAGCGAAATGCGGATCGTGTCGCCGATCCCTTCCTGCAGCAGCACGCCGAGCGCGGCCGTCGACGCGACGATACCCTTCGAGCCCATGCCGGCCTCGGTCAGCCCGAGGTGCAGCGCGAAGCCGCAGCGGCGGCCGAGTTCGCGGTAGACGGCGATCAGGTCCTGCACGCCGCTCACCTTGCACGACAGCACGATGCGGTCGCGGCCGAGACCCAGTTCGACCGCGCGCTCGGCCGAGCCGATCGCCGACTGGATCAGCGCTTCGTACATCACGCTCTGCGCATCCCACGGTTGCGCACGCGCGCCGTTCTCATCCATCATGCGGGCGAGCAGGTCCTGGTCGAGGCTGCCCCAGTTCACGCCGATCCGCACCGCCTTGTCGTACTTGGCCGCCGCTTCGATCATCAGCGCGAACTGCGTGTCGCGCTTCGCGCCCTGGCCGACGTTGCCCGGGTTGATCCGGTACTTCGACAGCGACTCCGCGCAGCCCGGGTAGTCGCGCAGCAGCAGGTGGCCGTTGTAGTGGAAATCGCCGACGAGCGGGACGGTCACGCCCATCCGGTCGAGCTGCTCGCGGATCGCCGGCACGGCGGCCGCGGCCTCCGGCGTGTTGACCGTGATGCGCACCAGTTCCGAGCCCGCGTTCGCGAGTTCCTTGATCTGGATCGCCGTGCCGATCGCGTCGGCCGTGTCGGTATTCGTCATCGACTGCACGCGCACCGGCGCAGCGCCGCCGATCGTCACGAGCTGCCCGCCCCAACGAACATCCACCGCATGCGACACGCGACGCGGCTGATGCCCGCCGAACACCGGCTCGGTTGAACAAATCTGACTGCTGCGTGGGGATTGAGCTTCGGATTGCATCGATAGATCCATTTACGCGGAATGCGCCGCGAGGCGGCGCATGAATTGAAAAAGCGCCGTGCCCTCGCAGCCTGTCTAGGACAGGCCCGCGTCACGGCGCTTGACGTCAGGGCAGCGTGAACCGCGCCACGTTACCCCGCGCTGCCGAATATTTTGCCGGATCGACAGGTTTTCCGTCGAACGCGACCGTATCAAGACCTGCCTTGTTGCCGATCGTGACCTTGAACGGCCCGTCGCCGGCGACCTGCTTCGTCTCACCGGCCCGCACCAGCGCCGAGAACAGCTCCTTGCCGTTCTTGTCGCGCACGCTGAACCAGCAATCCTGCTTGACCTTCATTTCAACCATCGACTGGCCTGCCGCCACCACGACGCTCGCGGGCTGGGCCGGCACGGCCGCGCTGCTCGCCGCCGCCGTCACGGCGAGCGGTTGCGACACAGGCGCGGCGGCTGTCGGGGCCGGAGCCGGCGCAGCCGACGCAACGGTCTGCGGCGCCACGGCGGATGCCGCAACCTGCGCCGGGGCGTCGTTGCCAGCTGCCGTCGATGCGGCACCCGCGGCGGCCTCTTCGACGGAAGACGCCGCCGGCGCGCTGGCCGCCGACGCATGTTCGGTATTACCGCCCTTGAAGCGCGCGAGCCAGCTCGACGAATCGCCGCCAGTGTGCCACATGAGTACCGCGATCACCGCGACGACAACGATCGCCGTCCCCCACAGCCACGGATGATGGCCCGACGACCCACCGAGCGGAATCGACACGCGGCCGCGCGGCAGATCCGTCCCCGACGACGCGGGCATCGACAGATCGACTTCCGGCACACCGCGCTCGCGGCGCAATGCCTGCGCGAACGGTTCCGGATCGACGCCGAGCATCTTCGCGTAGCTGCGCACGACGCCGAGCGCGAACGTCACGCCGGGCAAATGACTGATGTCGCCTGCCTCGAGCGCGCGCAGCTTCTGCGGAGCGACCTTGAGCCGCGCCGACACGTCGTCGACCGTCCAGCCCTTCGCTTCCCGGAGCTGCGCCAGCCGGCTGCCGACAGCTGACAGCGTTTCAAGCCCCGCCGGTGCCGGCTTCGCGGCATTCGTCTCTGCGCCGTTTGTCGGCTGCGGCTCACTCATCCTTGTCCTCGCGTCGATTCTTCTTCACTGGGGCGCCGCCGGCTCTTGCCGGCCGGCACCCGCAACTGTCCATACCATGCGCGGCGCCGAGGCGCCGCGACCGATCGCTATTCGCGTGTTGTACCGCCAAAAAGTTCGGGCATCCGCGGCCAGGCCGCCCCGACCGGGCGTCCCCGACTGGGCGCCCCCGACTAGGCGTCCCCGTCAAACCGCCCGAACTTCGATGATTTTTGCTGCTGCGCCCGTTCGCTCCGCCAGGCGCGTGCGGTCCTTCACGGCGCCGGCCAGCTGGCCGCATGCGGCGTCGATGTCGTCGCCGCGCGTCTTGCGCACGGTCGTGACGACACCCGCGTCGATGAGGACCTGTGCAAAACGCTTGATCTGCTCCGGCTTCGAGCGGATGAGGCCCGATTCCGGAAACGGATTGAACGGGATCAGATTGAACTTGCAGGGCACGTCACGCGTGACGGCCAGCAGTTCGCGCGCATGCGCTTCGGTGTCGTTGACGCCGTCGAGCATGCAATACTCGAAAGTAATGAAGTCGCGCGGCGCGACTTTCAGATAGCGCTGGCACGCGGCCATCAGCTCGCGAAGCGGATGCTTCTTGTTGAGCGGCACCAGCTCGTCGCGCAGCGCATCGTTCGGCGCGTGCAGCGAAACGGCGAGCGCGACCGGCAATTCGGCGCCGAGGCGGTCCATCATCGGCACCACGCCCGACGTCGACAACGTGACGCGGCGGCGCGACAGGCCGTACGCGTTGTCGTCCAGCATCAGCCGCATCGCAGGCACGACCGCGCTGTAGTTCAGCAGCGGCTCGCCCATGCCCATCATCACCACGTTGGTGACGACCCGTTCGGCCTTGCCGTTCGGACCGGGCGCGCGACCAAGCGACGCACGCAGTGCAAATTCGGCCATCCGGAGCTGGCCGATGATTTCGGCTGTCGACAGGTTGCGGGAGAAGCCCTGCTTGCCCGTCGAGCAGAAGCGGCAGTTGACCGCACACCCGGCCTGCGACGACACGCACAGCGTGCCGCGCGTCTCCTCCGGGATGAAGACGGTTTCGACCGCATTGCCGTTTCCGACGTCTATCAGCCACTTGCGCGTGCCGTCGGTGGAAACGTGATCGCTGACGATATCGGGCATCACGATCGACGCACGGCCCTTGAGCTTTTCTCTCAGGGACTTCGCGAGATCAGTCATGCCGTCGAAATCGCCGGCGTTGTATTGGTGGATCCAGCGCTGCAACTGCTTGGCGCGGAACGGCTTCTCGCCGAGGCTGCCGCAGTACGCGACAAGACCCTCGGCATCGAAGTCGAGAAGATTGACGGAAGTTTCGCTCGTCATGATGTGCTGCCTTGCCGCGTGCGCTGAATCCTGCCTACTTGTTGCCAGCCAGGGCTTAGCGCGAGTAGACGTTCATTTCCGGGAAGAAGAACGCGACTTCGACCGCAGCCGTTTCGGCGGCGTCCGAGCCGTGCACGGCGTTCGCGTCGATGCTGTCGGCGAAGTCGGCGCGGATCGTGCCCTTTTCTGCCTTCTTCGGATCCGTCGCGCCCATCAGGTCGCGGTTCTTCAGGATCGCGCCTTCACCTTCCAGAACCTGGATCATCACCGGGCCCGAGATCATGAAGTCGACGAGGTCCTTGAAGAACGGACGTGCTGCGTGAACTGCGTAGAACTTCTCTGCGTCCGCACGCGACAGGTGTGCCATGCGCGATGCGACGATCTTCAGGCCGGCGCCTTCGAAACGGCTGTAGATCTGGCCGATCACGTTCTTTGCCACCGCATCCGGCTTGATGATCGACAGGGTGCGCTCGATTGCCATAAAAACTCCAAGAAATTAAGAAGTTACAGGTTCAAATGAATCCGCTATTGTAGCACGATCCCGTGTATCATTGCGATTGAACCCTTACACGAGTGAAAGGTTCCGAATCCATATGTTTTTGCGCCGCCCGGCCATTGAAACCTCGCGGCACGGAACGTATCTTAGCCATAGCTGCTCCGGTTTGCTGCGCCGCACATCGCGCGCGCCGAACCGGCCCCGGACGCCCACGCGTTCAATGTTAGGAGAAACCATGAACGACTATCCGTACAATTTCGGCCGCGGCGGCTCCGTCAGCACCGCGGAAGTTCGCAATCGCGTGCTGCGGAACACGTACTGGCTGCTCGCGCTGTCGATGGTGCCGACGGTGCTCGGGGCATGGGTCGGCGTCGCGACGGGCTTCTCGCTGTTCGCGGCCACGAGCCCGATGATGAGCCTGCTTGCGTTCTTCGCGATCGCGTTCGGCTTCATGTTCGCGATCGAGCGCACGAAAAACAGCGCGGCCGGCGTGTTCGTGCTGCTCGGCTTCACGTTCTTCATGGGCCTGATGCTGTCGCGCCTGCTGAGCTTCATTCTCGGCTTCTCGAACGGCCCGTCGCTGATCATGCTCGCGTTCGGCGGCACCGGCATCATCTTCGCCGCGATGGCGACGATCGCCACCGTCAGCAAGCGCGACTTCTCGGGGCTCGGCAAGTGGCTGTTCATGGGCGTGATCGTGATCCTGCTGGCCTCGGTCGCGAACATCTTCCTGCAACTGCCGGCGCTGATGCTCACGGTGTCGGTGCTCGCGATCGCGATCTTCTCGGCCTACATGCTGTTCGACGTCCAGCGCGTCGTGAACGGCGGCGAGACGAACTACATCTCGGCCACGCTCGCGATCTACCTCGACCTGTACAACGTGTTCACAAACCTGCTCGCGCTGCTCGGCATCTTCGGCGGCAACCGCAACTGACGCTCGCTGCACACCATGAAAAAACCGGCCCTCGGGCCGGTTTTTTTACGTCCGCCGTCCGGCTCAGTCGCGCTCGAACAGCGCGATCGATTCGACGTGCGACGTATTCGGGAACATGTTCACGACCCCGGCGCCCTTCAGCCGGTAGCCGGCCTCGTGCACGAGCAGCCCTGCGTCGCGCGCGAGTGTCGACGGGTTGCAGGACACGTAGACGATGCGCTTCGGCAGCGGGCCTTCGCCGCTCTGCGCGATTTCGGCCAGCGCCTTCGACACCGCGAGCGCGCCTTCGCGCGGCGGGTCGATCAGGAACTTGTCGAACGCGCCGAGCGCACGGAGGTCGTCGCCCGTCACCTCGAACAGGTTCCGGCACGCGAACGTCGTGTGGCCGTCGACGCCGTTCTCGCGAGCATTCGCCAGCGCGCGGGTCGTCAGCGTCTCACTCCCTTCGATGCCCATCACCTCGCGCGACAGCCGCGCGAGCGGCAGCGTGAAGTTGCCGATCCCGCAGAACAGGTCGAGCACGCGATCGTCGCGCGACGGCGCGAGCAGGCGCAGCGCACGGCCCACCAGCACGCGGTTGATCTGATGGTTGACCTGCGTGAAGTCGGTCGGCTTGAACGGCATGCGGATGCCGAACTCCGGCAGCGTGTAGTCGAGCGGCACGTCGAGCGGATAGAACGGCGTCACCGTATCCGGGCCCTTCGGCTGCAGCCAGAACTGCACCTTGTGCTCGTCCGCGAACGCGCGCAGCAGCGCTTCGTCGTCCGCATTGATCGGCTCCAGCACGCGCAGCACCAGCGCCGTGACTTGCGAACCGACCGCGAGTTCGATCTGCGGCATCCGGTCACGGATCGACAGCCCCTCGACCAGCCGGCGCAGCGGCACGAGCATCGCCGACACGTGCGGCGGCAGCACTTCGCAGCTCGTCATGTCGGCGACATAGCTGCTCTTCTTTTCGTGGAACCCGACCAGCACGCCGCCCTTCTTCGCGACGTTGCGCACGGTCAGGCGCGCACGGTAGCGGTAGCCCCACGACGGGCCGTGGATCGGCGCGAACATCGTCTCGGCGCGCAGCTTCGACAGGTGCCACAGGTTGTCCTCGAGCACGCGCTGCTTGATCGCCACCTGCGCACGCATGTCGAGGTGCTGCATCGAGCAGCCGCCGCACGTGCCGAAGAATTTGCACTTCGGCTGCGTGCGCAGCACGCTCGGGCGCAGAATGTCGACAACGGTCGCCTGCTCGTAGCTCGGCTTGCGACGATAGCTCGAATAGGTCACGCGCTCGCCGGGCAGCGCGCCCTCGACGAAGATGACCTTGCCCGGCGTGCCGTCCTCGGTCGCCGTGCGGCCGACACCGCGCGCTTCCATGTCGAGCGATTCGATCTCGAGAACCGGGGCAGGCCCGGGCGCGACGGGCGCATTTTTCGATTTGCGCGCAGAAGTGGGGACGGCTTCGGACACCAGCTTTTCCTGACAAAACGTTGAAGAAGGCGAGATTGTAGACGACGAAAGCGCGCCTCGCCCGCTTTCGTGGCACAAGCGTCGATACTGACGCATCCACCGCGCCGCGTCATGCAGGAACGGCCGGCACGCACGCGCTCCGGCCGCCCGCCGCCGACCCGCATGCGCGGCATCTCGCCAGGCCCGCCGGCGGCACAAGCTCTGCTCGCAGGAGACTCGACATGCGACTGATCGACTGGAACATCCAATGGGGTCGGGACGCGGACGGCGTCGTCGACCTCCCGCGCACCATCGCCGCCGCCCGCCGGCTCGGCGACTTCGACGTGCTGTGCCTGCAGGAAGTCACGCGCGGATTCAGCGCACTGCCCGGCCAGCCGGGCCCCGACCAGTTCGCCGAACTGGCGGCGTTGCTGCCCGGCTATACGATCGTCGACGCGATCGGCGTCGATCTGCCAGCGCTCGAACCCGGCGCGCCGCGCCGCCAGTTCGGTAATGCGATCGCGACCCGGCTGCCGGTCGGGCGCGTACTGCGCCAGTTGCTGCCATGGCCGGCCGACGCCGGCGCACCGTCGATGCCGCGCGTCGCGCTCGACGTCGAGCTGGTGACGCCGTCAGGCTCGTTGCGGGTCGGCACGACGCACCTCGAATACTATTCGGCGCGCCAGCGACTCGCGCAGGTCGATGCATTGCACGCCCGGCACCGCGAGGCCTGCGCGCACGCGGACCGGCCCGCGCCGGCGGAGAATGCCGCGGGGCCGTTCAGCGCGACCGGCCAGCCGCGCGACGCGATCGTCTGCGGCGATTTCAACAGCGCGTTCGGCAGCGATGCGTACCGGCGCATGCTGGAGCCGATTGCCGACGCACCGCCGTTCGTCGATGCGTGGGTCGCCCGGCACCCGGGCCGCACGCCGCCGCCGACTGCCGGCGTCTACGACACGGTGCAATGGTCGGAAGGGCCGCTCGCATGCGATTTCGTGTTCGTGACCGATACGCTGCTGCCGCGCGTCACACGCTGCGAGATCGACGGCGACGTGCGCGCGTCGGATCACCAGCCGGTCGTGCTCGAACTCGATTGCAATTGATCGCGGCCGCGATGCGGGCCGCCCGCGTCACACGTCGAATCCGGCCAGGTATTCGGCCCAATGCGACGCGGGCTCCTGCGCGAGCGCATTCTTCACGAGCAGGATCTCGTCCGCATATTCGCTGGGCGTCAGGCCGCCGCGCATCAGTTGGAACCGGCAATACAGCAGGTAGGTATTGACGACATCGGTTTCGCAATAGTTGCGGATTTCCTCGATCCGGCCGTCCTGGAACGCCGGCCACACCTGACTGCCGTCCATCCCGAGCTTGCCCGGAAAGCCGCACAGCTTCGCGAGCGCGTCGAGCGGCGCATTCGCGCGCGCCTGATACATCGCGAGCACGTCCATCAGATCGGTGTGCCGCGAGTGATAGCGCGAGATGTAGTTGTTCCACTTGAAGTCGCGATCGTCCTCGCCCAGATCCCAGTAGCGGGTCGCGGGGATTCCGTGCACGAGCGCACGGTAATGGAGCACCGGCAGATCGAAGCCACCACCGTTCCACGACACGAGCTGCGGCGTGTATTTCTCGATCACGCGATAGAACGACTGGACCAGCGTCGCCTCGTTGTCCTGGGGCGTGCCCAGCGAGCGCACGCGGAACCCGTTGTTGTCGCGGAACACGCAGGAGATCGCCGCGATGCGCTGCAGGTGATGCGGCAGGAAATCGCTGCCGGTCTTCTCGCGGCGCGCGGCGAACGCATGTTCGGCCACCGCGGCATCGTCGAGCGTCGCGGGCAGGTCTTCCAGACGGCGAATGCCGTCGACATCGGGAATGGTCTCGATGTCAAAAACGAGAATCGGAGTCATCAGTTACAGAACGGCGTCCTTGCGCACGCCATTGGAGGCAAAGAACCGCTTGAGGCGCACCAGCGCTTCCTGCTGGATCTGCCGCACGCGCTCGCGCGTGAGCCCCATCTCGTCGGCCAGCTCCTCGAGCGTGGCCGGTTCGATGTGATTCAGGCCGAAGCGGCGCTCGATCACGTGCCGATGCTTGTCGGACAGCCGCGACAGCCACGCGCGCGTGAGCGTCTCGAGCTCGCGATGCTGCACCTCGGCGTCGGGCGACTGGCTCTGGTCGTCGGGCAGCAGGTCGAGCAGGCTGCTCGCGGGATCGAGGTCAAGCGGCGCGTCGAGCGACGCCGTATGCTCGTTGAGCGCGAGAATGTCGGTGACTTCCTCGGCGGTCTTGCCGGTGAGATAGGCGATGTCGTCGATGCTGGCTTCGCGGCGCTCGGCCGCCTCGCCCGTCGACATCGAATTCTTTTCGAGGTGGCGCTTCGCGCGCAGCACCTGGTTCAGTTCGCGGATCACGTGCACGGGCAGGCGCACGGTGCGAGCCTGGTTCATGATCGCCCGTTCGATGCTCTGCCGGATCCACCACGTCGCGTAGGTCGAGAAGCGAAAGCCGCGCGTCGGGTCGAATTTCTCGATCGCGTGCATCAAGCCGAGATTGCCTTCCTCGATCAGGTCGAGCAGCGGCACGCCGCGGTTCAGGTAACCCTTCGCGATGCTGACGACGAGACGCAGGTTCCGCTCGATCATCACCTGCCGTGCCTCGAATTCGCCGGCCTTTGCGAGACGGGAATAGCGCTGCTCCTCCTCGACGGTCAGGAGCGGCTTCACGCTGATGCGGTTCAGATAATGCTGGATCGTGTCGGCCGTGAGTTCGGCCTGCAGCATTGCGCGGAAATCGTCGACGTCGGGCGCGGCTTCCGCCCGGCCCTCGCGCTCTTCGTCACCGTCCGCTTCGGCGTCGCTTGCCTCGAGATCACGTTCGTTTTCCGCGACGTCGTCTTCGTCGTCCTTCGAAGCGCCAGCTCGCTCCACCGATGCTTGCGTGGCACGACTGATCTTCTCAGACTCGGCTTGCGGCTCGTGGCGCTTCGATTTCGGCATGGTCGTCTCGGTTATTGAGGCGGCAAATACTTCAGCGGATCGACAGGTTTACCCTGCCGGCGAACCTCGAAATGCAGCATCACGCGGTCAGCATCGCTGTTACCCATCTCGGCGATCTTCTGCCCCTTCGTTACCGCGTCCCCCTCTTTTACCATCAAAGCGCGATTATGTGCATACGCCGTGAGGTAAGTTGCATCGTGTTTGATGATAATGAGGTTGCCGTAGCCGCGCAGGCCGTTGCCCGAGTAGACGACGCGGCCGTCGGCCGCCGCCTTCACGGCTTCGCCGGACGTGCCGCCGATATTGACGCCCTTGTTCTTCGCGTCGTCGAAACCGTTCAGCACCGGGCCGCGCACGGGCCATGCAAACGTCACGGGGCCGCTCGGCGCTGCTGCCGTATCGCTCGATGCGGCGGCAGCCGGCGACGTGATCGCGGACGACGAGCCCGCGGCCGGCGTCGCGGGACCGCTGCTGAGCGGCGCGGTCGCGACGGCGGCACCGGTGATCGGCGCGGCAGCCGGTGAGCCGGCAACCGCGGCACCGCCCGGCGGCGCGACACGCAGCAGCTGGTCGACTTCGATCTGGTTCGGGTTCGCCAGGTTGTTCCACGTGGCGATGTCGCGATAGTTCTGCCCGTTCTCGAGCGCGATCCGGTACAGCGTATCGCCCGGTTTCACACGGTAGAAACCGGGCGGCGGCGGGCCGAGCGGCACCGCCGGCTGCGCGGCGGCGGTCGTGCCGAGCGATCCGGAGCGGTCGACGACGGGCGCGTTGTCGAGCCGCGTCGCACAGGCGGCCAGTAGCGTGGAGAACGCAGCCACACAGATCGCGCGCTGGGCGAACGTGAGCGGTTCCCTGGTTCGGTTGTTTTGCATCGCGCGCAACATACTCATCGGTTTCAAATCACTCCGGATTTTAAAGGGACAAAGAAAACGCGATCAAGCCGCGACTCCCGCCATTGCGCGTGCGCGACGCGCTCGACGAGCGTGAGCACCTGGGGCTGCCCGCTCTGCGCGCCGACCGGCGCGACGAGCCGCCCGCCGATCGCGAGCTGCTCGAGCAGCGCCTGCGGCACGTCGAGCCCCGCCGCCGCGATCACGATCGCGTCGAAGGGGCCCGCGGACGGCAGGCCGACACGTCCGTCGCCGTAATGCAGACGGATGTTCGGCACGCGCAGCGGCCGCAGGTTCAGCTTCGCGCGCTCGTAGAGCGGCTTGATGCGTTCAATCGAATACACGTCGCGTGCCACGTGACTCAGCACGGCGGCCTGGTAACCGCAACCGGTGCCGATCTCGAGGACACGCTCGAGCGTGCGGCCGGCCATCGCGAGCTCGATCATGCGCGCGACGACCGACGGCTTTGAAATCGTTTGCTGGTGGCCGATCGGCAACGCGGAATCCTCATAGGCCTGCGTCGCGAGCCCAGGATCCACGAACATGTGGCGCGGCACCGCGGCCATCGCATCCAGCACGCGCGCATCGGTCACGCCGTTCGCGCGCAGGCGTTCGACCATGCGCTCGCGCACGCGTTCCGACGTCAGCGCGAACGCACCGGCCGGCGCGACGCTTGGCGCAGCGGGCTTCGGCATCGCGGGCTTCAGCACGGTCGGTTTCGGTGCGGTCGCCGGCTTCGCGGCGGTCGTGCCGGGCACCGTACGGGCAACGCCCGTCTTCACCGCCACCGGCTTCAGCACGGCGGCAGGCTTGTCGACGGCCTTCGGCACCGCGCTCGCCGCATGGCGTTCGCCGGCCCGTCCCTCCGATTTGCGTGGCGCTCGCTTGAGATCTTCGAGCGCGAGCGGGAACCGCTTCGCGCGCTCGCCGCTCATGAAGCCCGCCCTCCAGCGCGCGCCCATTCGCGCGTTGCAGGCAGCATTTGCGTATGCGTGAGATCGAGCTGCAGCGGCGTGATCGATACGAAACCGTTTGCGACGGCGTGGAAATCGGTGCCTTCGCTCGCGTCCAGCGCCGCACCCGCGGCACCGATCCAGTAGACCGGCTCGCCGCGCGGGTCGGTTTGGCGAATCACCGGCTGGGACGGGTGACGCTTGCCGAGGCGCGTGACCTGCCAGCCTTTCAGTTCGTCGTACGGCAGATTCGGAATATTGACGTTCAGCAGCGGCTGACCGGGCAACGGCTGTGCGAGATAGTGCGCGACGATTTCCGCGGCGACGCGCGCCGCGTCCGCCAGATGCGCCCAGCCCTTGTCGGCCAGCGAGAATGCAATGGCCGGCACGCCGAACATGATGCCTTCGGTGGCGGCCGCAACTGTCCCTGAATAGAGCGTGTCTTCGCCCATGTTCTGGCCGTTGTTGATCCCCGACACGACGAGGTCGGGCCTCGCGTCGGCCATCCCCGTCAACGCGACGTGCACCGAATCGGTCGGCGTGCCGTTCACGTAGAAGAAACCCGTATTCGCCGCGCGCTGCACCGACAGCGGCCGCGACAGCGTGAGGGAATTCGATGCGCCGCTGCAGTTCTGCTCGGGCGCGATCACCGTGAGGTCGGCCAGCGGCTGCAGCGCGTCGCTGAGCGCGGCGAGACCGGGGGCGAGATAGCCGTCGTCGTTGCTGAGTAGGATTCGCATCCGGCGATTGTAACCGAGGAAAGATGGCGCGAGAGCGACAGTCCGGCAGCTGCGGACGGGCCCGCGCACACGACACGTACGCGGTGCGCCGTCGCATTGCGCGGCGGCGTTCTGCGCGTACGGGAAAACGCCGGGCCGCCCGACGTTTTCCACCCCGAAGGCGTGCCCCTTGCGGGATACCCCCTCGGGAAAACCTGGCGCGAAGCTCCCGGCTTCGGGACGCTCAGATCGCGCCGGCCTCGCGCAGCGCGGCGATCGCCTGCGCGTCGTAGCCGAGCCCGCGCAGCACCTCGTCCGTATGCTCGCCGAGTTCGGGCCCGAGCCAGCGTGTTTCGCCCGGCGTGCCGGACAGCTTCGGCGTGATGTTCGGCAGCGGAATGTCGGTGCCGTCGGCCAGTTTGAATCGCTGGATCATCTGCCGCGCGACGAACTGCGGATCGGTGAACATGTCGGCGGCGCTATAGATGCGCCCGGCCGGCACGTCGGCCGCGTTGAGCACGACGAGCGCCTCGTCGATCGTGCGCGGCGCGAGCCACGCGGCGATCGCATCGTCGATCTCCTGCGTGCGCGGCACGCGTCCGTCGTTCCGTGCAAGCGCGGGATCGTCTGCGAGGTCGTCGCGCTCGATCGCCTTCATCAGCCGCTTGAAGATCGGGTCGCTGTTGCCGCCGATCACGATGCTGCCGTCGCGGCACGCGTAGGTGTTCGACGGCACGATGCCCGGCAGCGACGCGCCGGTGCGCTCGCGCACCATCCCGTACACGCCGTACTCGGGCACCACGCTTTCCATCATGTTGAATACCGCTTCATACAGCGCAACGTCGACCACCTGCCCCGCGCCGCCATTCACCTTGCGATGGTGGAGCGCCATCAGCGCGCCGATCACGCCGTGCAGCGCGGCGATCGAGTCGCCGATCGAGATGCCGATGCGCGGCGGCGGCAGATCCGGATAGCCGGTGATGTGGCGCAATCCGCCCATCGATTCGGCGATCGCGCCGAAGCCCGGCCGGTCGCGGTACGGGCCCGTCTGCCCGTAGCCGGACAGGCGCACCATCACGAGACCGGGGTTGTCGGCCGACAGCACGTCGTAGCCAAGCCCGAGCTTCTCGAGCAGGCCCGGCCGGAAGTTTTCGATCACGATGTCGGCCTCGCGCGCGAGCTGACGCGCGATCGTCTTGCCGGCATCGGATTTCAGGTTGAGGGTGACCGATTTCTTGTTGCGCGCCTGGACCGACCACCACAGCGACGTGCCGCCCTGCTCCGGATGCAGCTTGCGCCACTTGCGCAGCGGGTCGCCACCGTTAGGATCCTCGATCTTGATCACTTCCGCGCCGAATTCGGCAAAGAGGCGCGACGCGAACGGCCCCGCGATCAGCGTCCCGAATTCGAGCACTTTGACGCCCGCGAGCGGGCCCTGGCTGGTGCTCATGTGTCTCCCTGGCATGAGGAACGGCGCCGCCGGCCGGCGGCGCCCGGCTTACATCGTGCGGCGGTCGAGCATCGCGCGGGCGATGGTGCCCGCGTCGACGTATTCGAGCTCGCCGCCCACCGGCACGCCGCGCGCGAGGCGCGTGACCGCGAGCCCGCGTGCCTTCAGCGTCTGGCCGAGGTAGTGCGCGGTGGCTTCGCCCTCGTTCGTGAAGTTGGTCGCGAGCACGACCTCCTTGACGATCCCGTCGGACGCGCGCCGCACGAGGCGGTCGAAATGGATTTCCTTCGGGCCGATCCCGTCGAGCGGGCTCAGCCGCCCCATCAGCACGAAATACAGCCCGCGGTACGTCATCGTCTGCTCGAGCATGATCTGGTCGGCCGGCGTCTCGACGACGCACAGCAGCGTCGGATCACGCTCCTCGTCGCTGCACACCTCGCAGATCTGCGCTTCCGTGAACGTGTTGCACTTCTCGCAGTGCTGCAGATGCTCGGTCGCGAACAGCAGCGACCGGCCGAGCCGCTCCGCGCCCTCCCGATCATGCTGCATCAGGTGGTACGCCATGCGTTGCGCGGATTTCGGCCCGACGCCGGGCAATACGCGCAACGCTTCGACGAGCGCGGACAGGGCGGACGGCTGTTTCATACGGCGGCTGAAGGCTGAACGGGCTGAACGGACGCTGCGCTCAGAACGGCAGCTTGAAGCCCGGGGGCAGCGGCAGACCCGACGTCATGCCGCTCATCTTTTCCTGCGACGTCGCTTCGGCCTTGCGCACGGCATCGTTGAACGCGGCAGCGACCAGATCCTCGAGCATGTCCTTGTCGTCCGCGAGCAGGCTCGGGTCGATCGCCACGCGACGCACTTCGTTGCGGCAGGTCATCGTCACCTTGACGAGGCCGGCACCCGACTGCCCTTCGACTTCGATCTGCGCAAGCTGCTCCTGCATCTTCTTCATGTTTTCCTGCATTTGCTGCGCTTGCTTCATCAGTCCGGCGAGGTTGCCTTTCAACATGGGAATACTCCTTCTTGATCGTGTGAAAACCGGCACGCGGCGCGTGCCGGTCAATATGCGCGGGCGTGATTGTGCCTGTCGCGGTGCGATTCGTTCAATGCAGCGTCGGTGGCGTGCCGTCCGGCGCCGAATCGGCGAGCGGCCGCACCGAGCCTTCGACGATACGCGCGCCGAAGTCACGTACGAGCTGCTGGACGAACGGATCGCCATGGATGTCCTGCTCGGCCTCGCGCTGGCGTGCCGCGCGCGCGGCCGCATCGAGCGCCGCCGCGGTGCGCCGCGCGGGCCCGACCTCGACCGCGACCTCGACAGGCTTGCCGAGCGCGTCGGCCAGCGCGGCCTTCAGCTTCGCGACCTGTGCGGCGTCCGCATACTGCGGCACCGGTACGGACAGTTTCAACGTCGTCGCGTCGACGGCCGTCAGTTCGCTGTTGAACGCGAGCTGATACGCGACGCCCTTCAGCGGCAGCCGTGCGGCCAGTGCCGGCCACTCGCCGTCGAAGCCGACCGGGTCGAGCGCGATCGCAGGCGGCAGCGGCCGCGTGTCGACCGGCGCGGACGGACGGGCCTCCGCCGGCTTCGGCGCAATGCGCACGTCGTCGGGGCCGCTGTCGAACACGGGGACGAAGCCGTCGTCGGCCGCGCCGCCGAACATCTCGTCGGCGCTGAGCGGCACGTATTCGTCCGGCGGGATGTCTTCCCACGGCGGCGGTGCCTGGCGCGTGTCGGCAGCCTGCGGCGCGCGGGCTGCCGCGCGCGGCGTCGGCACCTGCACGGCGGGACGCGATGCCGCCGGCTTCTCGACGGCCGGCTGGGCCGCCGCCGGCTTCGGCGCGGCGCCCGCCCGCGAGCGGTCGGACGACACGCGCATGCCGGCATTGCGCAGCACGTCGAGTGCGGCAGCGGCACCACCGCGAGCCGACGGGCGCGCGGCAGGCTCGGCCGGCGCGGCACGCGGCGCCGGTTCGGCAGGCGGCGCAGGTTCGTCGTTGTGCTTGGCGGCAGCAGGCGGTTCAGGCTCGTTGCGGACAGCCGGTGGCGCATCGCTCGCCGGTGCCGCTTGAGGTGCCGGGTTCGCTTCCGGCTGCTCTGCCGCCGGCGCTTCGGCCGCAGCCGCTGCCGGCGTCGAAACAGGCATCACGACAGGCGAAGTCACCGCATCGCCGAACCGGGCCGGCGACGGACGCGAAGCGGGCACGGCGGGCGCAACCGGTGCGGCCGCTTGCGGGCGTGCTGCCTCCGCGGCTGCCGGTGCCGGCGCCGATGGCCTGGATGCCGCAGCCGACGCAGCAGCAGCGGCCGCACGCGGTGCAGGCGCGGGCACGGCACGCGGCACGGCCGGCTGACCGCCCGGCGCACTACCGGCGCCGACGGCCGGCTCGAACGCGAGCATCCGCAGCAACGTCATCGTGAAGCCGGCGTATTCGTCCGGCGCAAGGCCGAGCTCCGCACGTCCGACCGTCGCGATCTGATAGAACAGCTGAACCTGCTCAGGGCTCAGCATCTCCGCAAAGCGGCGCAGGTCGGCCGCTTCCGGCCATTCGTCGAGTACCGAGCCCGGCGCGAACTGCGCCCAGGCGATCCGGTGCAGCAGGCTGGCAAGATCCTGCAGCGCGGTGGAAAAGGACAGGCTGCGCAGCGACATCTCGTCGGCGATCGAGAGGATCTCCGGGCCGTTGCCGGCCGCGAGCGCATCGAGCAGGCGCACCATGTAGGTCTGGTCGAGCGCGCCGAGCATGCCCGACACGGCCGATTCGGTCACTTCGTTCGCCGAATAGGCGATCGCCTGGTCGGTCAGCGACAGCGCATCGCGCATGCTGCCCTGCGCGGCGCGCGCGAGCAGGCGCAGTGCCTGCTGCTCGAACGAGATCTGCTCTTCGCCGAGGATCCGCTCGAGATGCGACACGATGTGCCCGGCCGGCATCTGCTTCAGGTTGAACTGCAGGCAGCGCGACAGCACGGTGACGGGAATTTTCTGCGGATCGGTCGTCGCGAGGATGAACTTGACGTGCGGCGGCGGCTCCTCGAGCGTCTTCAGCATCGCGTTGAACGCGTGGTTCGTCAGCATGTGCACTTCGTCGATCATGTAGACCTTGAAGCGCGCATCGACGGGCGCGTACACCGCGCGCTCGAGCAGCGCGGCCATCTCGTCGACGCCGCGGTTGCTCGCCGCGTCCATTTCGACGTAGTCGACGAAGCGGCCTTCGTCGATCTCGCGGCACGCGCGGCACACGCCGCACGGCTGCGACGTGACGCCGGTTTCACAGTTGAGCGCCTTCGCGAAGATCCGCGACAGCGTCGTCTTGCCGACACCGCGGGTTCCGGTAAACAGATAGGCGTGATGGAGACGCCCGCCATCGAGCGCGTGCGTGAGCGCCCTGACGACGTGCTCCTGGCCGACGAGCGAAGCGAAATCCTTCGGACGCCACTTGCGTGCGAGAACTTGATAGGTCATCGGGAAATTGTATCAGTAACGCTGCGTCGCGCCGACACGCGAACCGGTGCGGAAAACGGGCAAAGCGCAGGTAAAACGGAGAATGACGCAGAAATAAAAAACGCCCGGCGAACGGGGCGAGAGGAAAGGTGACGAGCCCGACCCTCGGCACTGGCGGAAAACGATTGTGGCTGCTTCGTTCCCGACCTGACCAGGTTCACCGCCCCACCATGCGAGGAGGCCCGTCACGGCATATTCTATCATCGCTTCCGGCCGAATGCGACCGTTTGTTCGCAACAATGCGAATGTTCGAGCAAACCGGCGCGCGTGCGGGCATGTCAATCCGACGCGAACATGCGGATTTATACCGTGACTCTTGTATTTTGCGAGCCGGCCTCCACCTTCCGAACACAACGGTCGAACGGCGCGCCGTACCCCTACTTGCATAGCGGCTACTATCGCCGCCCGCAGCAGATAGCAATTTAGGCTAATATGACGCCCGAACGACCCGCGAGCCGCGCCATGCAGCGCTTACGCCCTTCCTTCCGGAGAGCGGAGTGACCTGCCGCAGCGGCCGGCAGCCGACAGGCCGCCGGAGCGCCGCAACGCGCCAAGCAGGCAGTCCCCGAACCGTAAGAGGTATTGACCCAATGAGCGAACAGATCAAACACATCAGCGACGCATCGTTCGAACAGGACGTCGTCAAATCCGACAAGCCCGTGCTCGTCGACTTCTGGGCCGAATGGTGCGGCCCGTGCAAGATGATCGCCCCGATCCTCGACGAAGTCGCGAAGGACTACGGCGACAAGCTGCAGATCGCGAAGATCAACGTCGACGACAACCAGGCAACGCCGGCGAAGTTCGGCGTGCGTGGCATCCCGACGCTGATCCTGTTCAAGAACGGCGCGGCCGCCGCACAGAAGGTCGGCGCACTGTCGAAGTCGCAGCTCACCGCATTCCTGGACAGCCACCTGTAATCACCGGCCGTTCCGCGGACGTGTTGTCAACCGACAACACGTCCGCCGTCAAGCCGCCGATCGGCCGCTCAGGCGCGAATCGGCGTATGCTAGAATCAAAAACGTCTACAAGACGCATTAAGTCTCAGAGCGCTTCCGCTCGCCCTCCTCCCTTATTTCTTTTCGTCGCTTCTCCTCCCTGGCGGGTTCTCCGTATGCATTTATCCGAGCTCAAGTCTCTGCACGTGTCCGAACTGATCGAAATGGCCAATGGCCTGGAGATCGAAAACGCGAACCGCCTGCGCAAGCAGGAGCTGATGTTCGCCATTCTCAAAAAGCGCGCCAAGACGGGAGAGACGATCTTCGGCGACGGCACGCTCGAAGTGCTGCCGGACGGCTTCGGCTTCCTGCGCTCGCCGGAAATGTCGTACCTCGCCAGCACCGACGACATCTATATCAGCCCGTCGCAGATCCGCCGCTTCAACCTGCACACCGGCGACACCATCGAAGGTGAAGTCCGCACGCCGAAGGACGGCGAGCGCTACTTCGCGCTGGTGAAGGTCGACAAAGTCAACGGGCAGCCGCCCGAGGCCTCGAAACACAAGATCATGTTCGAGAACCTCACGCCGCTGCACCCGAACAAGCCGCTGTCGCTCGAGCGCGAGATGCGCGGCGAAGAGAACGTCACCGGCCGCATCATCGACATGATCGCGCCGATCGGCAAGGGCCAGCGCGGCCTGCTCGTCGCGTCGCCGAAGTCGGGCAAGACCGTGATGCTCCAGCACATCGCACACGCGATCAAGCAGAACCATCCGGACGTCATCCTGTTCGTGCTGCTGATCGACGAACGCCCTGAAGAAGTGACCGAAATGCAGCGCTCGGTCGCCGGTGAAGTGATCGCGTCGACGTTCGACGAACCGGCCACGCGTCACGTCCAGGTCGCCGAAATGGTGATCGAAAAGGCCAAGCGCCTCGTCGAAATGAAGCACGACGTCGTGATCCTGCTCGACTCGATCACGCGTCTCGCACGTGCGTACAACACCGTGATCCCGGCATCGGGCAAGGTGCTGACGGGCGGCGTCGACGCGAACGCGCTGCAGCGTCCGAAGCGCTTCTTCGGCGCGGCGCGCAACATCGAGGAAGGCGGCTCGCTGACCATCATCGGCACCGCGCTGATCGAAACCGGCAGCCGCATGGACGACGTGATCTACGAAGAGTTCAAGGGCACCGGCAACATGGAAGTGCACCTCGAGCGCCGCCTCGCGGAAAAGCGCGTCTATCCGTCGATCAACCTGAACAAGTCGGGCACGCGCCGCGAAGAAATGCTGATCAAGCCCGAGATCCTTCAAAAGATCTGGGTGCTGCGCAAGTTCATCCACGACATGGACGAAGTCGAGGCCATGGAATTCCTGCTCGACAAGATCCGCCAGACGAAGAGCAATTCCGAGTTCTTCGACCTGATGCGCCGCGGCGGCTGATCGCCCTCGCCCCGCACCGAACGGCCGCCCGCGCGTTTCGCCCGGCGGCCGTTTTTTCACCCCAACCTGTACGTGAACGTACAGGTTGATCTATAATCGCGTCTTCGACCCGACCCAAGCCCTGCCATCCCGATGCCGACCGACGCCTCCCCCTCGCTGCTGACCGTGAGCGACGCCGCATCGCGGCTCGGCGTCACGCCGCGCACGCTGAAGTATTACGAAGAGCGGGGGCTCGTCACGCCGTCGCGCAGCGGCGGCCGCTATCGTCTTTACGACGAAGCCGATCTCGAACGCTTCGCCCGCATCCTGCGGCTGCGCGCCCTCGGCTTTTCGCTGCACGGCATCACCGAGATGCTCAAGCGCCCGCTGGAGGAAACGGGCGACGGTCGGCGCCGCTATTCGGACGCGTCATTACGCGACATCCGCTCGGGGCTCGCCGAGCAGATCGACACGCTCGACCAGCGAATCGCGGCCGTCCAGCGTGAGCTGAAGGAAGCCGTCGCGCTGCGCAAGGAACTGCAGCACGACATCGACTACATCGAACGGCGCCTCGCCGGCGAAAACCCCGACGCGCTGATCGCACAGCGGCAGGCCGAAGCCGGCACGCGGCGCACGCGCAAGGACCGTGAATGAACGTCGCGCCGGGTCGCTCGCCGCTGTGGAGCCGCGCGAACCTGCGTGCGGACCTGTTCCCGTGGGCGCTCGCGCTCGTCACCGGCATCGACTACTTCGACAACGCGGCCTTCTCGTTCTTCGCGAGCTACATCGCGGGCGGCATCAACGCGTCGCCCGACGAACTCGTGTGGTCGTCCAGCGCGTATGCGGTCACCGCCGTGCTCGGCATCCTGCAGCAGCAATGGTGGGTCGACCGGCTCGGGCATCGTCGCTACGTCGCCGGCTGCATGCTGATGTTCTCGTTCGGCGCGATCGCGGCCGCGCTCGCCGACACGTCGCTCGAACTCGCGTTCGCGCGCGGCTTCCAGGGCTACTTCATCGGCCCGATGATGGGAGCCTGCCGGATCCTGATCCAGGTCAGCTTCAAGCCGCAGGAGCGGCCGCCCGCCACGCGCGCATTCCTGATCATGATCCTGCTCGGCAGCGCGCTCGCACCGATCGTCGGCGGGCTGCTCGTCGCGCATTCGACGTGGCGTGCACTGTTCGCGTGCACCGCGCCCGCGGGCATCGCGTTCGCGATCCTCGCACTCCTCACACTGCCCGATTCGGGCAGGACGCCCGACGACGAACGCGGCTCCGGCCATTTCTGGCCGTACGTCGTGTTCGCGCTAGCGCAAGGCGCGCTGCAGATCGTGCTGCAGCAGGTGCACTACCAGCTCTACAGCGGCTCGCCGATGCTGATCATGCTGACGTTCACCGGCTTGGGCGCGCTCGCGTGGTTCGCCCATCACCAGTGGAACCATCCGACGCCGCTCGTGCGGCTGCATGCTTTTCGCGAGCGCACGTTCCAGGTCGGACTGCTGCTGTACATGTTCTATTACTACGAGTCGACCGGCTTCAGCTACCTGACCTCCCGTTTGCTCGAAGGCGGGCTCGGCTATCCGGTCGAGAACGCCGGGCGCCTGGTCGGCACGATGTCGCTGATCTCGGCCACCGCGCTATTCGCCTACCTGCGCTATGCGAAGCGCGTCACGCACAAGAAATGGTTCGTCGTGCCGGGGTTCGCGATCGCGATCGTCGCCGCGCTGTGGATGACGCGGATGACGCCGCAGGTCGGCGAGGCCGCGCTGATCGTCCCGCTGCTGCTGCGCGGGCTGTTGCTGCTGTTCATCGTGCTGCCGGTCGCGAACCTGACGTTCCGCATCTTCGCGATCGACGAATACACGCACGGCTACCGGCTGAAGAACATCGTGCGGCAACTGACGATCTCGTTCGCGACGTCATCGGTGATCATCGTCGAGCAGCACCGGCTGGCCGTGCACCAGACGCGGCTCGTCGAGCGCGCGAACGTGTTCGATCCGCTGTTCCAGCAGACCGTCGACACCCTCGCGCGCAGCTACGCGGCCGCCGGCCATGCACTGAACGAGGCGCACGCCCTCGCGATCGCATCGATCGCGCGAATGGTCGCGCAACAGGCGTCGTTCCTCGCGTCGCTCGACGGTTTCTATTTCCTCGCAGGCGTCGCGCTCGTCGGCGGCCTCTTCGCGGCATGGCAAAAAGAGATCGATTGAGTTAAAAGACAGGCTTTGGATCTTCCTGCGCTGCTTCCATGCTCTCGAAACTGACCCGCTGGTTCGACGACCGCCGCCGCGACCGCGCACTGCGCAGCCACCCGATTCCCGATGCGCTGTGGCAAGACACCGTCGCGCGCCTGCCGTTCCTCGATGCGCTGACGCCGGGCGACCTGGGCCGGCTGCGCGAGCTGACGAGCCTGTTCATCGCGAAGAAATCGTTTTCGACCGCGCACGGGCTCGAACTGACCGACGAGATGATCGTCGCGATCGCCGCCCAGGCGTGCCTGCCCGTGCTGAACCTCGATTTATCGCTGTACGACGGCTGGGTCGGCGTCGTCGTGTATCCGGGCGAATTCGTGATCCGCAAGACCGTGCAGGACGAGGACGGCGTCGTCCATGAAGTCGAGCAGGATGCGAGCGGCGAAGCGTGGGAAGGCGGACCGGTGATCCTGTCGTGGGAGGACGCGCAGATGACGGACGGCCGCGACGCGTACAACGTCGTGATCCACGAGTTCGCGCACAAGATCGACATGGTCAACGGCGAAGCCGACGGGTATCCGCCCCTCTTTCGCCGCTGGCACGCGCCGCACCTGGACGCGCAGGCGTGGGCCGACGTGTTCGAGCACGCGTACGACCAGTTCTGCGCGCGGGTCGATGCGGTGCCGGATCGCGCGTGGGCGCGCTTCGAGCGCGACTCGCTGATCGATCCCTATGCGGCCGATCATCCGTCGGAATTCTTTGCGGTGTGCAGCGAGGCGCTGTTCGTGCGGCCGCGTGCGTTCGAGTCCGAATTTCCGGAGCTCTACCGCCTGCTCGCCCGCTACTACCGACAGGATCCGGCCCGGACGGGCGCCCTCGACGCGTGATGAAAATTATTCGTCAACCGTCTGATTTTCTGGCATAATCCACATTTTTCGACCTTAGGCAAGTGGCTCGCGCCGGGCTTGACGTCCGCTGATCCGCGCAAATTGCGCGATCCGGCACGGCAAGCGGCGGGTTGGCTACCGCTCTCACCAAGGAAAGACCATGAAAGAAGGCATCCACCCGAATTACCGCGAAGTCGTCTTCCAAGACATGTCGAACGGCTTCAAGTTCATCACGCGCTCGACGATCCAGACGCGTGAAACCATCGACCACGAAGGCAAGACCTACCCGCTCGCCAAGATCGAAGTGTCGTCGGAATCGCACTCGTTCTACACGGGTCAGCAAAAGATCATGGACACGGCAGGCCGTGTCGAGAAGTTCAAGAACAAGTTCGGCGTACGCGCCAACGGCAAGGCGAAGTAAGCTTCGCACCGATCCGGTGGTTGCAATGCACCGGTACCGCACGAAAGGGCAGCCCAGGCTGCCCTTTTTTGTCTCCGCTCGCCGGGAAAACACCACACGCCGGCCAGCGCCCGGGCAATCGTCCGACGCACAACGGCCGGCACGTCTACAATGCCGGATGCTCGAATCCGGCACCGTCGGCACATGACCGCACCGGCCGCCCGCCCATAACAAATCGCACATCTGCATGAAGCCTGTCGTTCGTCTCACCGCCTCCGCCACGCGCGCGCTGCCGCGCTGGCTGCTGCTCACGCTCTGCCTCGTCTACGCGGCGTTCGGCCTGTTCGGCCGCGACCCGTGGAAGAACGAGGACGCGGCGGGCTTCGGCGTGATGTGGACGATGGCCACCGGCGGCTGGCACGACTGGCTGCTGCCGAATCTCGTCGGCAAGTTCATCACGACCGACGGGCCGCTCGGCTACTGGCTCGGCGCGCTGTCGATCCGTGCGCTGGCGCCGTGGGTCGACGCGAGCAATGCGTCGCGCGTCGACACGGGCGTGCTGTTCTGCGTCGCGTGCGCGTTCGTCTGGTACGCCGCCTACCTGCTCGGCCGGCGCGCCGAGGTCCAGCCGTTCAAGTACGCATTCGGCGGCGAGCCGGAGCCGCGCGACTACGGCCGCACGCTCGCCGACGGCGCGCTGCTGATCCTCGTCGCGTGCTTCGGGCTCGCGGAGCGCGGCCACGAAACGACGCCGCAGCTCGCGCAGTTCGCGTGGATCGCGATGCTCGTGTACGGCATCGTGCGCGGCATCGACAAGCCGATGCAAGGTGCGCTGTGGTGGGGCGTCGCGGTCGGCCTCGTCGCCCTGTCCGGCAATCCGGTGCTCGTCGTCGCGCTGCTCGCCGGCACGGCCGCGCTGTGGCTCGTCACGCCGGAGATGCGCAACCTGCGCCTGCCGCTGGTCGGCCTGCCGCTCGCGGCCGCGATCTTCGCGCTGTGGCCGCTCGCCGCCTCCAATGCGGCGCCCGACGACGCCGCGTGGTTCTTCAACCAGTGGATCCACGGCAGCCTGATGCGCTTTTCGGGGCCGCCGACCGCGGTGCTCGCCTACGCGGCGAAGAACCTGCCGTTGTTCACGTGGCCCGCGTGGCCGCTCGCGATCTGGGCCTGGTGGAGCTGGGCCGGCATGCGCCGGCGCGCGCACATCGCGATTCCACTGTCGGTCGTGGTGCCGCTCGTCGCGCTCGTGATCCTGCAGAGCCAGCAGTCGAACCGCATGTACATGCTGCTGCTGCCGCCGCTCGCGGTGCTCGCCACCTTCGCGCTGCCGACCCTCAAGCGCGGCGCGATCAACGCATTCGACTGGTTCGCGGTGCTGAGCTTCACGATCCTCGGCACCTTCGTGTGGCTCGTGTGGCTCGCGTCGCTCACGGGCTTCCCGCATCCGCTCGCACGCAACCTCGCGCGCCTCGTGCCGGGCTACGAACCGCACTTCAAGATCCTGTCGTTCATCTGCGCGGTGATCGTCACCGTATGCTGGTGCCTGCTCGCGCGCTGGCGCATCTCGCGCCAGCCGAAGGTGCTGTGGCGCAGCGTCGTGCTGTCGGGCGCGGGCACCACGCTGATGTGGGTGCTGCTGATGACGCTGTGGCTGCCGATCGTCAACTACGGCCGGACCTACAGCGACGTCGCGCAACAGATCGCGTCGCATCTGCCGAAAGACTATGAGTGCATCTCGCCCGTGCGGCTCGGCGATGCGCAGATCGCGACCTTCGCGTACTTCGGCGACATGCACTTCGAATTCTCGGGCGACTGCGACGTGATCCTGCGCCAGGACCGCGCGGACTTCGGCGAGCCGAGCGCGATGTCGCAATACGTATGGCGTCTCGTGTGGGAAGGCCGTCGCGTGGCCGACCGCGACGAGCGCTTCCGCCTGTACGAGCGCATCGAGCGGCCGACGACGCCCGTCAAGCGCCGCGGCCCGCGCCACCGGACCGTCGATTGACGATGTTCGCCGACATCCGCCGGATCGTCGGTCTCGCGTGGCCGGTGCTCGTCGGCCAGCTCGCGATCATCGCGTTCGGCGTGATCGACACGGCGATGGTCGGCCGCTACTCGGCCATCGACCTGGCCGCACTCGGGCTCGGCTCGTCGATCTACGTATCGGTCTACATCGGGATGACGGGCATCCTGTCCGCGCTGCAGCCGATCACCGGGCAGCTGTACGGCGCACGGCGCTACGCCGAGATCGGCGAGGAAGTCCGCCAGGCCCTGTGGCTCGCGCTGATGCTTGCGGTACCCGGCTTCCTGCTGCTGCATTTTCCCGAACCGCTGCTGCACATCGCCCACGCACCGCCCGCGCTGCACGACCGCACGGTCGATTACCTGCGGATCCTGTCCTACGGCCTGCCGGCGAGCCTCGTGTTCCGGATCTACAACGCGCTGACCAACGCGGCCGGCAAGCCGCGCCTCGCGATGATCCTGCAGATCGGCGCGCTGCTGCTCAAGTTTCCGCTCAACGTGTGGTTCATCTTCGGCGGGTTCGGCGTACCGGCCCTCGGCGGCCCCGGTTGCGGACTCGCCAGCACACTGATCAACTGGGCGCTCGCGCTGATCGGCTTCACGCTGCTCGCGAAGCTCGACGTGTTCTCGCCGCTTTCGATCTTCTCGCGCTTTTGCTGGCCCGGATGGGCGCGCCAGAAGGCGATCCTGAAGCTCGGCGTACCGATGGGCCTGTCGTACCTGATCGAGGTCACGTCGTACACGTGCATGGCGCTCTTCATCGCGCAGTTCGGCACGACGACGCTCGCCGGCCACCAGATCGCCGGCAACATCGGCGCGGTGCTGTACATGACGCCGCTATCGATCGGTGTCGCGGCATCGACGCTCGTCGCGCGCGCACTCGGTGCCGGCCGGCCGGACGAGGCGCGCCTGCTCGGCCGGCACAGCGTGATGCTCGCGTGCGGGATCGCGGCCGCTTACGGCGTGCTCGTGTTTGCGCTGCGTCCGCTGATCGTCAGCGGCTACACGCCGAACCCGGCCGTGGCCGCCGCCGCGCTGCCGCTGGTCGCGATCGTCACCTGCTACCACTTCTTCGACGCGCTGCAGATCACGTCCGCATTCGTGTTGCGCGCGTACAAGGTCGCGGTCGTGCCGACCGTGATCTATGCGGTCGCGCTGTGGGGCGTCGGGCTTGGCGGCGGCTACGTGCTCGGCTTCGACGTCGGCGGCATCGCACCCGCCTGGCTGACCGGCGCGCGCGGCTTCTGGTTCGCGAACACGATCAGCCTGATGCTCGCGGGCGCGGGCCTCGCGCTATACCTGCGACACGTCAGCCGCGCGCAGCTGTCCGTCCGCACGGACACGCGGCCCGCGGTTTAAGCATCCTCCAGCACGTCGGCCGCGTGATACGACGACCGCACGAGCGGGCCGGCAACGACTTCCCTGAAACCGAGCGCCAGCCCCTCGTCGCGCCACGCGGCAAACGCATCGGGGCTCACGTAGCGCCGCACCGGCAGATGGTGCGCGGACGGCGCGAGGTACTGGCCGAGCGTCAGCACGTCGACCTCGTGCGCGCGCAAGTCGCGCAGCGTGTCCCGCACCTCGTCGTCGCGCTCGCCGAGCCCCAGCATCAAGCCCGATTTCGTCACGAGCGTCGGCCGCGCGGCCTTCGCCTGCGCGAGCAGTTCGAGCGAGCCGCGATAGTCGGCGCCCGGCCGTGCCGCCCGATACAGCGACGGCACCGTCTCGATGTTGTGATTGAACACGTCCGGCCACGCCGACGACAACGCATCGAGCGCACGCGCGACGCGGCCGCGGAAATCGGGCGTCAGCACCTCGACGCCGATGCCCGGCACGCTCGCGCGCACCGCCGCGATGCAGGCGGCAAAATGTGCGGCGCCGCCGTCGCGCAGGTCGTCGCGATCGACCGACGTGATCACGACGTAGCGCAGTCCGAGCGCCGCGACCGCGTCGGCGAGCCGCGCGGGCTCGTCGGAATCGAGCGGCTCGGGGCGGCCGTGCGCGACATCGCAGAACGGGCAGCGCCGCGTGCACAGCCCGCCCATGATCATGAAGGTCGCGGTGCGCTGCGCGAAGCATTCGCCGATGTTCGGGCACATGGCCTCCTCGCAGACGGAATGCAGCCGGTGATCGCGAAGCACGGCCGCCATGTCGGCGACCGCCCCGCTCATCATCGGCCGCGCCCGCAGCCACGGCGGCTTCGGCAGCGCCGCGCCGGCCGCGGGCTCGACGCGCACCGGAATGCGCGCGAGCTTGTCGCGGCTCCTCGCGCCCGGCTGGCCGAGCGCGGTGAGGCTGGGTCGTTCGAGCGCGGCGGCCATCGTCAGTCTCCGAGAAACGCGACGATCAGGCGGTTCACGTCGGCAGCCGCCTCCATCTGCACCATGTGGCCGCTGCCGGCGATCACCTCGGCCCGCACGCCGTCCGGCAAGCCCTGCGCATGCTGCGCCGGAATCACCTGGTCGCGCTCGCCCCAGATCACGAGCGTGCGCGGCGCGAGCGACCCGACGCGGTCGCGGAACACGCGCCGCTGGGTCGCGCCGTCGAACGCGGCGTTCGCGATCCTCTCCAGTGCGGCCTGCACGCCTTCGAGCCGCTTGTACTTGACGAGGTCCTCGACCAGTTGCCGCGTGACGAGCGCGTGGTCCGCGAACAGCGCGCCGAGGTGCGGCTTCAGCGTATTGCGGCTGTTGCCGGCGACGAAGCCGTCGATGTAGCCGCGGTTGATGTCGGCGCCGAGCCCGGCGCTCGCGATCAGCGTCAGCGACGCCACGCGTTCCGGTGCGCGCTCGGCCGCCGCCATCGCGACCGCGCCGCCCATCGAATGGCCGATCAGATGCGCGCGGTCGATGTGCTGCGCATCGAGCAACGCGAGCACCGCGTCGGCCAGTTCGTCGAGGCTGCCGGTGTCGACCGCCTTGCCCGACTCGCCGTGCCCGGGCAAATCGAGCGCCCACACGGGCCGGTGCGCGGCGAGTACCGCATGGTTGAACAGCCAGTTGTTGAGGTCGCCGCCGAAGCCGTGGATCAGCACCGCAGGCGTGCCCGACCCGTCGCCGAGCTTCAGGAACCGGACCGTGCGTCCGCCGATCTGCGCCTTCTCGGGCTGCGGGCCCGCCGTGTCGTCGGCGGTCGTGCTCGGCACGAAATCGCGCTGGAATTCGGCGATCGCCGCGTCGATGTCGGCATCGCTCGCGTCGGCCGCGGCCACCACGCCGAGCAGCGCACCGACCGGCAGCGTCTCGCCCTCCTGCGCGACCTGCCGGCGCAGCGTGCCGTCGAACGCGCACTCGACGCCCGACGAGATCTTGTCGGTCTCGACGTCGAGCACTTCGTCGCCCTTCGTCACGCGCTCGCCGATCGCCTTCAGCCAGCCGTTGACCTGCCCCTGCTCCATCGACAGCCCCCACTTGGGCATCGTGATCATGTGAATCGACATCGTGTCAGCTCCTCGTCTTCAGTACCGCCCGCGCGATCGCGTCGGCGGACGGGATGTACAGGTCTTCCAGCACGCCGGCGAACGGCGCGGGCGTGTGCGGCGCGGTCACGAGCTCGATCGGCGCCTTCAGCGAATGGAACGCTCGCCGGGCGACCAGTGCGGCGATATCGGTCGCGATCGAGCAGCGCGGGTTCGCTTCATCAACCACCACCACGCGCCCGGTGCGCTGCGCGCTCTCGAGGATGGTTTCCTCGTCGAGCGGCGACGTCGTGCGCAGGTCGATCACGTCGACCTGGATGCCGTCCTTCGCGAGCTTCGCGGCCGCGTCGGTCGCGAGATGCACCATCCGGCCATACGTGACGATCGTCGCGTCGTCGCCTTCGCGCACGACGTTCGCCTCGCCGAACGGAATCGCATAGGACTCCTCGGGCACGTCGCCCTCGCGCGTGTAGAGCAGCTTGTGTTCGAGGAAGATCACGGGGTCGTTGTCGCGGATCGCCTGGATCAGCAGCCCCTTCGCGTCGTAAGGCGTCGACGGGCACACGACCTTCAGCCCCGGAATGTGCGTAAACAGCGACGTGAGCATCTGCGAATGCTGCGCGGCCGCGCGCAGCCCGGCGCCATACATCGCGCGGATCACGACCGGCGTCACCGCCTTGCCGCCGAACATGTAGCGGAATTTCGCGGCCTGGTTGAAGATCTGGTCGAAGCACACGCCCATGAAATCGATGAACATCAGCTCCGCGACGGGCCGCATCCCGCACGCGGCCGCGCCGACCGCCGCGCCGATATAGCCGCCTTCCGACAGCGGCGTATCGAGCACGCGGCCGGGAAACTTGTGGAACAGCCCCTTCGTCACGCCGAGCACGCCGCCCCATGCGTCGTCCTCGCCCGGCGCGCCCGCGCCACCTGCGTTGTCCTCGCCCATCACGATCACGCTGTCGTCGCGCGCCATTTCCTGCGCGAGCGCCTCGTTGATCGCCTGCGAATAAGTGATTTTCCTTGCCATGTCTGTCTCCTGGAATATTCGGTTCGCCGTGCCGGCCGCCAGCGGGTGAATCAGGGCGCGCTCACGGGTACGACACGTACACGTCGGTCAGCAGGTCGGCCGCGTCGGGCAGCGGCGCGGCTTTCGCCTGCGCGACCGCATCGTCGATCAGCGCCTTCACCTGCGCATCGACCGCGCGCAGGTCGTCGGTCGTCAGCACCTCGGCACGCACGACGCGCGTTTCGAAATGCTTCAGGCAGTCCTTCTCGTCGCGCAGCTTCTGCACTTCACCCGGCGCGCGGTAGGTCTGCGCATCGCCTTCGAAGTGGCCGAAGTAGCGCGTGAACTTCACCTCGACGAGCGTCGGGCCGCCGCCGTTGCGCGCGCGTGCGACGGCTTCGCCGAGCGCCTCGTGCACCGCGAAGAAGTCGAAGCCGTCGACGATCACGCCCGGCATCCCGAAGCCGTTCGCGCGATCGGCGATGTTGTCGGTGGCGACCGACCAGCTCGACGACGTCGCTTCCGCATAGCCGTTGTTCTCGGCCACGAAGATCGCCGGCAGCCGCCACACCGACGCGAGGTTCATCGATTCGAAGATCACGCCCTGGTTCGACGCGCCGTCGCCGAAGAAGCACACGCCGACGCCGCCCGTCTTCTTGTGCTTGGCCGCGAGCGCCGCGCCGCATACGAGCGGGCCGCCCGCGCCGACGATCCCGTTCGCGCCGAGCATCCCCATCGACAGGTCGGCGATGTGCATCGAGCCGCCCTTGCCGTGGCAGACGCCCGTCTTCTTGCCGTAGATCTCGGCCATCATCCCGTGCACGTCGACGCCTTTCGCGATGCAGTGGCCGTGCCCGCGGTGCGTGGTGGCAACGTAGTCTTCAAGTCCTAGGTGCAGCATCGTGCCGACCGCGGAGGCCTCCTCGCCCGCGTACAGGTGCACGAAGCCGGGGATTTCGCCGGTCGCGAACTCGACGTGCAGCCGCTCCTCGAATTCGCGGATCGTGCGCATCAGCCGGTAGGCGTCCAGCAGCGTGTCCCTGCTGAGCTGTGTCGAAACGGTCATGTGTGTCTCCTGGGTAGGTCTGACTGCGAGTGCCGCCGCGGCAACGCCCCGGCGACGGATTGCACGGCTTGCGGCCGTCGATAAAACGTGAAGCTGCCGTCAGCCGCGCCGCGCGCCGGCGTCGCGCAACAACTGCCGCGACGACGCGTAACGCAACGTGCGACCGACGTCGACCGTCAGCGGCCCGCGCCAGTCGAGCGCGATCTCGTAGCGGTCGCCGCGCGCGACCTCGATCTCGCGCTCGCCGTCGAACGCGAGCGTGCCGTGCTCGAACGGGATCGTCTGCCATGCACCCGGTTCGAGCCGCTCGCAGCTGCGCATCACGACGCGATCGACGCGCCCGGGTGCGATCGGCGCGACGAGCGGCGTGCCGGCCGTCTTGCCGTCGGCGGCGAAGCGCATCGCGAGCCCGTGCGACGCGCTGCGCTCGAGCGGCGCCCACGCGCCGCCGAGCGCGGACAGGCCGATGCCGTCCGGCTCCGCGAAGGTCAGGTAGAGCGTGTCGATATCGTCGGGACCCGAGATCGCGCGCGCGCCGACGAAGCGCTGGCGGGCCGCGCATACGTCGACGAGCGCGATCTCCTCGCGCCCCGCGTTCGCGCCGGCCGCGCAGCGCACGACGAGCCGCTTGTTGCGCGTGAACGCGACCTCCGCCGGCACGGCGCCGGTCGCGGCGAGTCCAGCCGCGACGCCCGCGACGGTCGCCTCGCGATGTTCGGGAAACGCGTTGTTGGTGCCGGTGGACAGCGCGACGAGCGGGGTCGCGCCGCAATGCGCGGCGACCGCGCGGTGGGTGCCGTCGCCGCCGAGCACGACGATCAGCGCGACTTCCATCCGGCGCATGTATGCGGCACCGGCCTGCGTATCGGCGACGGTGTCCGAGATCGGCAGGTCGACGAATTCGACGTCGGGCCAGCACTCGTGCGGCGCGACCGCGTGATGTGTATCGAGCGCACGCATCAGCAGCGTCGCGATGCCCGTCTTGTCGCGCAAGGTCAGCACGCGCTCGACGCCCATCGCGCCGAGACCGGCGAGCAGGCGCACGACCATGTTGGCCTTTTCCGCCGTCGGGAACACGGATGCATGCGTCGTCAGGCGGCGAATGTCGCGCCCCGATGCGGGGTTCGCGATCACGCCGACGGTCACGGGCGTCGTCACGGGTTTGTCTCCATCCAGTGGACCGGCGCTCGCGCACCGGCCCTGCATGTGTCGTCCGCCGTCATCGAGGGCGGCGGATCGTCGTCGCCGACGCGATCGCGCCGGACTTGCCCGTGACATCTGCAAGCGGCGTGCCATCGTGTGGGCAACGACCGCGAAACCCGCGTCCGGACTGGCTCGGTGGGTACGCCTGCCATCGACATCTGCTGCCGTGACAGCCCGACGCTCCGCGAAACCGCCCGTGCGTCTCACGCCGCCGATCTGCCGGTGCACCGGTTTCGGCGCCGTCATCCGGGTTGCGATTTCGCCGCGAAGCCACGCGGATCGCGGCGCGGCGCGCACCGCCGTGCTCCGGAGCACCGTCGCGCGTGACATGTCCCCATGTCTCAACCGCGCGAGACCGACTGAGATCCCGCTGAGACGAACGTCTCACGCGCGCGCGTGCTGCGATGCAATGTGATCCGCGCAAGCGGATGTGCTACAAGAACATCGAATTCCCTGCCGTACGGAACCGGAGCCGACCATGCCCTACGCCGTCCCCCAGGCCCAGCACGCCGACCGTGTGCTCGGCGCGCTCGCCGGGCGCCTGCCCGCGCCGGCCGATTCCGCGCGTCTCGTGTCGTCGTGGCAGCGCTCGCTCGAGCGCTACGCGCTCGACCCGGCGTCGTCGATCGGCCCGCGCGTGCTGACCGCGGCCGAGCTGCGCGAGGTGCGCGACAAGGAAGAGGCGTTCCTGCGCGCATCGGGCCAGTGCCTGACGCGTCTGCACGACATGATTCGCGTCGCCGACTATTGCGTGATGCTGACCGACGCGCACGGCGTGACGATCGACTACCGGATCGACCGCGAGCGCCGCAACGACTTCCGCCATGCGGGGCTGCACATCGGCTCGTGCTGGTCGGAAAGCGAGGAAGGCACCTGCGGCGTCGCGAGCGTGCTGACCGATCTCGCGCCGATCACCGTGCACAAGACCGATCATTTCCGCGCGGCATTCACCACGCTCACCTGCAGCGCGGCCCCGATCTTCGCGCCGGGCGGCGAACTGATCGGCGTGCTCGATGCATCGGCCGTCCAGTCGCCGGACGGTCGCGACAGCCAGCGTCTCGTGTACCAGCTCGTGCGGCAGAGCGCGGCGCTGATCGAGGACGGCTATTTCGTGCACAGCACCGCGCAGCACTGGATATTGTTCGGGCATCCGAATCGTCACTACGTCGAGGCGCAGCCCGAATGGCTGATCGCGTTCGACGAATGCGGCAATATCGTCGCGGCGAACCGGCAGGCGCGCGACGCGCTGCCGGCGCTGCGCGAACCGCGCCATATCGACGAGATCTTCGATGCGACCGAGATGCCGCTGCGCGACGCCGCGCGGCTCGATGCGATCGTCGCGCTGCGGCTACGCGCGACCGGCGCCCCGCTCTATGCGCGGCTGCGCGCGCCGCTACGACGCGCCGGCCGCGAAACCGGTGCGGCACGGGCCGCCCCGGCATCGCGCCGCCCCGGCACCGCGCAGCGCCACGTCGGCGCGCTGACGCCGTTCCTGCACAGCAGCGACGCACGCGTCGCGCAGCAGGCCGAACTCGCGCTGCGTGTCGCGAGCAAGCGGCTGCCGATCCTCGTGCTCGGCGAAACCGGCGCGGGCAAGGAAGTGTTCGCGCGCGCGATCCACGACGCCGGTGCGCGGCGCGCACGGCCGTTCGTCGCGGTCAACTGCGGCGCGCTGCCCGAGGCGCTGATCGAAAGCGAACTGTTCGGCTACGCGGCCGGTGCGTTCACCGGTGCACGCAAGCACGGCGCGCGCGGCAAGATCGCGCTCGCCGACGGCGGCACGCTGTTCCTCGATGAAATCGGCATATGCCGCTCACGCTGCAGACGCGCCTGCTGCGCGTGCTCGCCGACGGCGAGGTCGTGCCGCTCGGCAGCGATACGCCCGTGCGCGTCGATCTCGACGTGATTTGCGCGACGCACCGCGATCTCGCGCAGATGGTGGCCGACGGCACGTTCCGCGAGGATCTGTACTACCGGCTGAGTGGTGCGACGTTCGAGCTGCCGCCGCTGCGCGAGCGCGCGGACGTGCGCGACGTCATCGCCGTGGTGTTCGCCGAAGAGGCGCAGGCAACCGGCCACGTGCTCACGCTCGACACCACGCTCGCCGAACAGCTTGCCGCCTATCCGTGGCCCGGCAACGTGCGACAGCTGCGCAACGTGCTGCGCTACGCGTGCGCGGTGTGCGACGCCGCCCGCGTGACACGGCGCGACCTGCCGGCCGATCTCGCCGCACAGCTCGGCGCCGGCACGGCCGGCGCACTGCCGGACGACGAACGCGGCCGCATCGTCGCGGCGCTCACCGCGCATCGCTGGCGGCCCGACGCGGCCGCGCAGGCACTCGGCATCTCGCGCGCGACGCTGTACCGGCGCATCGCGAAACACCGGATCGTTGCGCCGCACCGCATCTGACGCATCCAGCGCATCGGCACGCTTCGCATCACGCGGCGTGCGCGACCGCGTCGGTCGTGCCGCCGTCCCGGCCGGCCGCTTCATCGCGCCGCATGAATACCTCGTGCGCGGCGAACAACGCGTTGAGGGCGGCCGGAAACCCCGCGTAGACGGCCATCTGCATGAACACCTCGACGATCTCGTCGCGCGTGCAGCCGACGTTCAACGCCGCCTCGACATGCACCTTCAATTGCGGCTGCGCGTTGCCGAGCGCGGCCAGCGCGGCGATCGTCGCGATCTCGCGCGCCTTCAGGTCGAGCTGCGGCCGGCTGTAGATGTCGCCGAAGCCGAACTCGACGAGCAGCCGCCCGAAGTCCGGTGCAATCGGCGCAAGCGCCGCGATCACGCGTTCGCCCACTTCGCCATCGATTTCCTTCAGCTTGTTCCAGCCGCGTGCATAGCGATCTTCAACGAGTCGTTCCATGGTGTCCGTCCTGTTCCGAGGATGATTGAGAAGGGTTCGCCCGTCGTTCCGTCTCGCGTTCCCGCGTCTCGTAGTACGCGATCTTGTCGCCGATCGCGTCGAGGCTCGCCCGCAGCTCCGCAATATGCGCGCGCACCGCATCGCGGTGCGCGGCCAGCAAGCGCCGCCGCGCACCGAACGTCGACTCGCCTTGCGCACGCAGCGCCGCGAACTGCTGCATCTGCGCGATCGGCATGCCGGTCGCCTTCAGGCGCATCACGAAGGCCAGCCAGTCAAGGTCGGCCGGCGCATAGAGCCGGTGCCCGGCCGCCGTGCGCGAAATCGCGCGCAGCAGGCCGGCCTGCTCGTAGTACCGCAGCGTATGCGTCGACACGCCGGTCAGTTCGGCGACTTGCCCGATCGTCAGCGGACCGGCGGCGGAGGATCTGGATACGGTTTTCGACATGGCGGGAACAAGGTTAGGAGTTAGAGTTCACTCTAAGTCAAGCATTGTCGAATGGCCAGGCACGACAATCTGAAATCACCGCCGCGGACACCGTAAACAATGGTCAAAACCGCCGTCCGGCGCGGCTTTCTGTCTTTACAGCGACGCAAGCTTTCAGCAAGATTCGGCCAGCCTGTCTCAAAAAGGGCACGCATTTGTCCTATGCTTAACGGCGGCGCCCGGCCAGGCCTCGCCCCGCCGTCCGTTGCAACAGCCATTCATCCGTCAGAACCAGGGAGCCTTTGCCATGCTGAAAAAGCTGCTGATGCTGTTCGTCGCGCTATCGCTGTCGCTCGCCGCCGGCCTCGCCGCGGCCGTCGAAGTCAACACGGCCGACCAGGCCGCGCTCGAATCGGTGAAGGGCCTCGGGCCCGTGAAGTCGAAGGCGATCATCGACGAACGCACCAAGAACGGCCCGTTCAAGGACGCGGACGATCTCGCGAACCGCGTGAAGGGTCTCGGCACGAAGTCGGTCGGGCATCTCGAGGAAAATGGCCTGACGATCGGCGGCTCGTCGACACCGCCGAAAGGCGTGAAGCTGTCGAAACCGGCCGCGACGACCTCTGCGACCCCGTCGGCCACGACGTCGGCAGGCACCGCATCGACGTCGACGACGGCGACGGCGACGGCCGGCACGACGGCGACGGCACCGGCCGCGAGCGCACCGGACGCGGCGACCAAGCCGGCCAAGAGCAAGCGCGCATCGAAGAAGGACAAGGCGGCCGCAGCCTCGGCGGCATCCGCCGACGCGGGCGCGAGTGCGAGCGCGCCCGCCGCAGCGTCGTCCGCGAAGGCGACGAAGGGTTCGAAGAAGAAGAGCAAGAAGGACAAGGCAGCCTCCGCCGCCGCGGCGTCGGGCGCCTGATGTGCGCCGCGCGCGCGATGGCGTGCGTGCGGCATTCGTTCAACGGGCGCCGTCGTCACGGCGCCCTTTTCAGTGAAGGTGAAGAACCATGGGTCTCCTCGATATCGTTGGCGGTCTGATCGGCGGCCAGGCCGGCGGCAACTCGCAAAGCGCACTCATCACGACCGCGCTCGAATTCATCAACAACCAGCCGGGTGGTCTGAACGGGCTGATCGAGAAGTTCAAGGCCGGCGGCGCCGGCGACATCATCGGCTCGTGGGTCGGCAACGGCGAAAACCAGCCGATCTCGGCCGACACGCTGCAGAACGTGCTCGGCTCCGACGTCGTCGGCGCGCTCGCGAGCAAGGTCGGCATCGATCCGTCCCAGGCATCGTCGATCCTCGCGCAGGTGCTGCCGCACGTCGTCAACGGCGCGACGCCGAACGGCGAAGTGCCGGCCGGCGGCCAGGTCGACACGTCGAACGTGCTCGGCACGCTCACGCAGCTCGCCGGCATGTTCGGCGGCAACAAGCAGGCCTGAGCCCGCACGGCACCGGCTGACAGCTGCGGCAGCGGTTTCGGCCGCGCCATATGCAAACACCCCGCCTGAGCGGGGTGTTTGTTTTTGCGCGCCCGGCGCGAACCGGGCGTGCGGCCGATCACCGGCGATCAGTGCACGACGCGGTCGAACACGAACTTGCCGTCGCTGACGTCGACCGGGATCACGTCCTTCGGACCAAAGCGGCCCGCGAGGATCAGCTTCGCGACCGGGTTCTCGATCTCTTGCTGGATCGCGCGCTTCAGCGGCCGCGCGCCGAACAGCGGATCGTAGCCGACCTTCCCGATCTGTTCGAGCGCCGCCGGCGACACATCGAGCGCCATGTCGAGCTTCGCGAGCCGGTCGTGCAGGCGGGCGAGCTGGATTCTCGCGATCGATTCGATGTTGCTGCGATCGAGCGCGTGGAACACGACGACGTCGTCGATCCGGTTCAGGAACTCCGGGCGGAAGTGCTGCTTCACCTCGAGCCACACGGCGTCCTTGATCTCTTCCTGCGGCGAACCCGTCATTGCCTGGATCACCTGCGAGCCGAGGTTCGACGTCATCACGATCACCGTGTTCTTGAAGTCGACCGTGCGCCCCTGCCCGTCGGTCATGCGGCCATCGTCGAGCACCTGCAGCAGCACGTTGAACACGTCCGGATGCGCCTTCTCGATCTCGTCGAGCAGGATCACGCTGTACGGCTTGCGGCGCACGGCTTCCGTCAGGTAGCCGCCTTCCTCGTAGCCGACATAGCCCGGCGGCGCGCCGATCAGTCGCGCGACGCTGTGCTTCTCCATGAACTCGCTCATGTCGATGCGGATCAGGTGCTCTTCCGAATCGAACAGGAACGCCGCCAGCGCCTTGCACAGCTCGGTCTTGCCGACACCCGTCGGGCCGAGGAACAGGAACGAGCCGTACGGGCGGTTCGGATCGGCGAGACCCGCGCGCGAACGACGGATCGCATCCGCGACCGCGCTGATTGCCTCGTGCTGGCCGACCACGCGCTCGTGCAGCTTCTCCTCGATGTGCAGCAGCTTCTCGCGTTCGCCCTGCATCATCCGCGACACCGGAATCCCGGTTGCGCGCGACACGACTTCCGCGATTTCCTCCGCGCCGACCTGCGTGCGCAGCAGACGCGGACGCGTCGGGTTGTGCTGCTCCTGCTCTTCGGCCTGCGTGACCTGCTTCAGTTGCGACTCGAGTTGCGGCAGCTTGCCGTACTGCAGTTCGGCGACCTTCTCCAGCTTGCCTTCGCGCTGCAGACGCGCGATGTCGGCGCGCACCTTCTCGATCTCTTCCTTGAGCTGCGCGCTGCCCTGCACCGCGGCCTTCTCGGCGGTCCAGATCTCTTCCAGGTCCGCATATTCGCGGCCGAGACGCTCGATCTCTTCCTCGATCAGCTGCAGGCGCTTCTGCGACGCTTCGTCCTGCTCCTTCTTGACGGCCTCGCGCTCGATCTTCAGCTGGATCAGCCGGCGATCGAGCTTGTCCATCTCTTCGGGCTTCGAATCGATTTCCATCTTGATCTTCGACGCAGCCTCGTCGATCAGGTCGATCGCCTTGTCCGGCAGGAAGCGGTCGGTGATATAGCGGTGCGACAGCTCGGCCGCGGCGACGATCGCCGGGTCGGTGATGTCGACACCGTGGTGCAGTTCGTACTTCTCCTGCAGCCCGCGCAGGATCGCGATCGTCGCCTCGACGCTCGGTTCGTCGACGAGCACCTTCTGGAAGCGGCGCTCGAGCGCGGCGTCCTTCTCGATGTACTTGCGGTATTCGTCGAGCGTGGTCGCGCCGATGCAGTGCAGCTCGCCACGCGACAGCGCCGGCTTCAGCATGTTGCCCGCGTCCATTGCGCCTTCGGCCTTGCCGGCGCCGACCATCGTGTGAATCTCGTCGATGAACACGATCGTCTGGCCTTCGTCCTTCGCGATGTCGTTGAGCACGGCCTTCAGGCGCTCCTCGAACTCGCCGCGGTACTTCGCGCCGGCGAGCAGCGCCGCCATGTCGAGCGACAGCACGCGCTTGCCCTTCAGCGTCTCCGGCACCTCGCCGTTGACGATCCGCTGCGCGAGCCCTTCGACGATCGCGGTCTTGCCGACGCCCGGCTCGCCGATCAGCACCGGGTTGTTCTTGGTGCGGCGCTGCAGGATCTGGATCGAGCGGCGGATTTCGTCGTCGCGGCCGATCACCGGGTCGAGCTTGCCCGCACGGGCGCGCTCGGTCAGGTCGACCGTGTACTTCTTCAGCGCCTCGCGCTGGCTTTCCGCGTCCTGGCTGTGCACCTGCGAGCCGCCGCGCACCGCGGCGATCGCGGCTTCGAGCGCCTTGCGCGTGAGGCCGTGCTGACGGGCGAGCTTGCCGGCTTCGCCCTTGTCGTCGGACACGGAGAGCAGGAACATCTCGCTCGCGATGAACGTGTCGTTGAGCTTCTGCGCTTCCTTGTCGGCCTGGTTCAGCAGCCCGGCCAACTCACGGCCGATCTGGATGTCGCCGCCCGTGCCCGTCACTTGCGGCAGGCGCGAAATGGCTTCGTTCAGCGCGCCTTGCAGCGCCTGCACGTGAACACCCGCGCGCGACATCAGCGAGCGGGCGGAGCCGTCCTGCTGTGCGACCAGCGCCGCCAGCACGTGAACGGGTTCGATGTATTGATTGTCGCGGCCTGCCGCGAGGCTCTGCGCGTCCGAGAGTGCTTCCTGGAACTTGGTGGTGAGCTTGTCGATTCTCATTTGGTGAGACCTCCAATTTTCGATTAACACCAAGATGAGGATGGTTATACGGGTTTCAAGCGAAATTCGGGTTGATTCAGCGCAAAAATCGCCGGGCGGCGACGCGGCGGCCCGCGGACGGGCTGCAGCCGGATGACAGGGTATGGCGCCGGCGTGTCAGCCGGCCTTCGACTGCGATTCGGCGGACGCCGGTACGCCATCCCCGGACAGCTCGGCACGCACCAGCGCGATCGGACGAATGCCCAGCAGCGCAACGAGCGGCGATGCGGGCACGGCCAGCTCGCCGAGCGTGTGCCGGTCGAGTTCGGTGAAGAATGCGTCGCGCGCGGCCGCCAGCACGCCCTTCAGGCGGCACTGCGGCTCGATCACGCAGCCGCGCGACTCGTCGCCGTCGGCCGCGAAGCAACCGACCAGCGCGAAATCGCTCTCGGTCGCACGCACCACCTGGCCGACCGTCAGCTTCAGCGATTCCGGAAACAGCCGCAGCCCGCCGTTGCGGCCGCGCACGGTATCGACCCAGCCGAGCTCGCCGAGCTGCTGCACGACCTTCATCAGATGGTTCTTCGAGATGCCGTAGGCGTCCGAGATCTCCTGGATCGTCGCGAGCCCCTCGCCGCGCACGGCAAGGTACAGCATGACGCGCAGCGAGTAGTCGGTGTAGTCGGTGAGTCTCATGAGCGAATACGGAAAATTATCAATCGCGCCCCAATTAGGCGAGCCGAGTCAATCGAAACGCGCGCCGGGGCGGCTGTCGAGGCCGCTTGACGGCGCCGGGTTGCCGGGACGGCCCGCGCGCAATAAGATGCATGACATCTACGCATTCTTCAGGCATTGGTGGACGCTATTTTGCGTCAAAATTCCGTCGGCGTCCTGCGCGTTGCCTGCGCTGCCGTTCCGCCGACACGGTGCCGATGCCCCGAATTTCCCGGCCCTTTTTTGCCATGACCGCCCTGCCTGCCTCGCCCGATACCGCTCCGGCCCGCCTCCGCGACGCCGAACCGACCGAAGACAACATCCGCGACCTCGTGTATGCGTTCTACGACCGCGTGCGCGCCGATCCCCTGCTCGGCCCCGTGTTCGACGCGAAGCTGTACGGCCGCTGGGACGACCATCTGCCGAAGATGGTGAGTTTCTGGTCGAGCCTCGTGCTCGGCACCAAAGGCTATCGCGGCAACGTGCAGCAGGCGCACCAGCCGCTCGACGGGATCGAGCCCGCGCATTTCAGCCGCTGGCTGTCGCTGTTCCTGAAGACCGTCGAGGGGCGCTACACGCCGCCCGCGGCCATCCGCTTCATGGAGCCCGCGCTGCGGATCGCGCAGAGCCTGCAATTGAGCCGCTTCGGCTGGGATTACCAGATTCCGCCCGAGCAGCAGGCGCTGCTCGACGCGATCGCGCCGCGCCGCCGCGACACGAGCGACGATCCGGACGCGCTGCCGTCACGCGCCCGCGGCGAGCCGTTTCCGACGAGAATCATCGGGCGCAGCGTCGATTCGGACGCCTGACAGGCGATGCGCGACGATTGAACGCTTGAACGCCTGCGGCACATGGCCGCATGACGCGCACGCCGCACTCAACGCGGCGTGTTGCCCGATTCGACGCCCCAGCGCGCGAGCGCCGCATCGTCGGTACTGCGGGCATCGACCCAGCGCTCGCCGTCCGGCGTCGTTTCCTTCTTCCAGAACGGCGCCTCGGTCTTCAGGTAGTCCATCACGAATTCGCACGACGCGAACGCATCGCCGCGATGCGACGCGACCGTCGCGACCATCACGATCTGGTCGAGCGGCAGCAGCCGGCCGACGCGATGCACGATCGCGACGTCGATTCCGGGCCAGCGCCGGCCGGCCTCGGCGGCGATCTCCTCGAGCGCCTTCTCGGTCATCCCCGGATAGTGCTCGAGCTCCATCGCGGCGACCGAATCGCCTTCGTTCAGGTCGCGCACGGTGCCGACGAAGCACGCGATCGCGCCGATCTTCGGGTTGCGCGCGCGCAGCGCCGCCACTTCGGCGTTCAGGTCGAAATCGTCGGTCTGGACTCTTACCGTCGCCATCGCAAGCCTCTCAACCGCCCGTCACCGGCGGAAAAAACGCGACCTCGCAACCGTCGGTGAGCCGCGTAGCGGGGTCGGTCATCTCGTGATTGCACGCCATGCGCAACGCACGCCCCTCGGCGAGCGTCTCGGCCCACGCGCCGCCGCGCAGGCGCAGCCACGCGCGCACGTCGCCGACGGTCGTCACGCCGTCCGGCACGTCGGCCTGCTCGTCGGACACGCCCAGCGCCTCGCGCACGCTTGCAAAGAATTTCAGCTGAATCTTCATAGGTCGGGAAGCCGTCGCGTTACGACAGCAGTTCGGAAAACGGAATGAAACGCACGGTCTCGCCCGCGCTGATCGCGTGCTGCGGCGGATTGTCGATCAGGCCGTCGCCCCAGACCGTCGACGTCAGCACCGCCGAGCTCTGGTTCGGGAACAGATCGAGGCCGCCGGCCGCGTTGACGCGCGCGCGCAGGAATTCGTTGCGCCGGTCGCCCTTGCTTTGCGAGAAGTCCGCGCGCAGCGACACCGCGCGCGGCGCGACATCGCGCACGCCGGACAGGCGCAGCAGGAACGGCCGCACGAACAGCAGGAACGTGACGAAGCTCGACACGGGGTTGCCCGGCAGCCCGATGAAATGCGCGTCGGGACGTTCGTCGCCGCGACGCACCGCACCGAACGCGAGCGGCTTGCCCGGCTTCATCGCGATCTGCCACAACGCGAGCCGCCCTTCGGCCTCGACGGCCGGCTTCACGTGGTCCTCGTCGCCGACCGAAACGCCGCCGCTCGTCAGGATCACGTCGTGATCGCGCGCGGCCTCGCGCAGCGTGTCGCGGGTCGCGGCGAGCGAGTCGGGCACGATCCCGTAGTCGGTCACGTGGCAGCCGAGCCGCTCGAGCAGCCCGCGCAGCGTGAAGCGGTTCGAGTTGTAGATCGCGCCGGGCTTCAGCGGCTCGCCCGGCATCGTCAGTTCGTCGCCGGTGAAGAACACCGCGACGCGAATCCGCCGCGCGACCGACAGCTGCGCGCAGCCGACCGACGCGGCAAGGCCGAGCGCCTGCGGCGTGAGCCGCGTGCCGGCCGGCAGGATCACCGAACCCTGGCGGATGTCCGCGCCCTGCGCGGTGATCCATTCACCGGCCTTCGGCGTGTGCAGGATCTCGACCGCGTCGCCGTCGGCCGATGTCTGCTCCTGCATCACGACGGCGTCGGCACCGGGCGGCACCGTGGCACCGGTGAAGATCCGCGCAGCCGTGCCCGCCGCGAGCGGCGCGGCCGGATGACCGGCCGGAATCCGCTGCGACACCGGCAGGCGCCGCTCGCCGTGCAGCAGGTCGGCGACGCGCACCGCATAGCCGTCCATCGCGCTCGTATGCATCGGCGGCACGTCGAGCGGCGAGCTCACGTCGGTCGCCAGCACGCGGCCGAGCCCATCGAGCGTGGCGACGGTTTCGGCGCCGGGCAGCGGCTTCGCGGCTTCGAGCAGCGCGGCGAGCGCTTCGGCAGTCGACAGCATCGGCGCGCGCGGCGCCGCGGGAATCGAGTTCGACATCGATGGAATCGGGAATCGTTGGAGTCAATACGTCATTGTAGCGACGCCGTCCCGCGGACGCGCGATATGCCGAACATGCGACAACTGTGATCGGCGCGAACACGCGGCACTGGCACTTGTTTCGTCGTGCACCGGATGGCACGCCTGCGCACGGCCGTCGCCAAACGAAACGGCCGGAACCCCGATCCGTGCGACGAATCGGCATTCCGGCCGTCCCGTGCCGCCGGGCTTGCGACCCCGTGGCCCGGCGCTAGCCCGGTGCTACGTTACGCGCCCGTATGCGCGGCGATGAAGTCCTTCACCTGCTGCGCGTCGGCCTTCACGACCTCGAAACGCTGCGGCAGCGCCTCGAGCCCGTCGAATGCAGCCGGCCGCTCGGCCTCACGATCGAGCGCTTCGCGGATCGTCTCGCCGAACTTGATCGGCTGGGCCGTCTCGAGCACGACCATCGGCACGCCCGCGTCGAGATGCTCGCGCGCGACCTTCACGCCGTCGGCCGTGTGCGTATCGATCATCGTGTCGTAGCGCGAGAACACGTCGCGGATCGTCGCGATGCGGTCCGTGTGGCTGCTGCGGCCCGACACGAAGCCGAATTCGGCCACACGTGCGAAATCGCCGCTCGCCGCGAGGTCGAACCCACCCTTCTCCTCGACGTCGCGGAACAGCTGCATCACGCGTGCCGGATCGCGGCCGAGCAGGTCGAACACGAAGCGTTCGAAGTTCGACGCCTTCGAGATGTCCATGCTCGGGCTGCTCGTGTGATACGTGTTCTCGGCACTGCGCACGCGGTATGCGCCCGTGCGGAAGAACTCGTCGAGCACGTCGTTCTCGTTGGTCGCGACCACGAGCTTCGCGATCGGCAGACCCATCATCCGCGCGATGTGGCCCGCGCAGACGTTGCCGAAGTTGCCCGACGGCACCGTGAACGACACGCGCTCGTCATTGGACGTCGTCGCCGCGAAATAGCCCTTGAAGTAGTACACGACCTGCGCGACGACGCGTGCCCAGTTGATCGAGTTGACCGTGCCGATCTTCTGCTGCGCCTTGAACGCGTGATCGTTCGACACGGCCTTCACGATGTCCTGGCAGTCGTCGAACACCCCTTCGACCGCGAGGTTGAAGATGTTCGGATCCTGCAGGCTGAACATCTGGGCGGTCTGGAACGCGCTCATCTTCTGGTGCGGCGACAGCATGAACACGCGCACGCCGGCCTTGCCGCGCATCGCGTATTCGGCCGCGCTGCCCGTGTCGCCCGACGTCGCGCCGAGGATGTTCAGCGCTTCGCCGTGCTTCGCGAGCGTGTACTCGAACAGGTTGCCGAGCAGCTGCATCGCCATGTCCTTGAACGCGAGCGTCGGGCCGTTCGACAGTTCGAGCAGCGACAGCGCCGCGCCGTTCTCGGTGCCGAGCGTCTTCAGCGGCGTGATGTCTGACGCGTTCTCGCCGTGGCGTGTGTTGCTGTATACGGCGGCCGTGTAGGTGCGGCGCGTGATCGCGCGCAGGTCGTCGGCCGGCACGTCGTCGCAGAACTTCGACAGGATCTCGAATGCGAGATCCGCGTACGGCAGCGTGCGCCAGCGTGCGAGTTCGTCGGCGGACACCTTCGGGTACTCGGCCGGCAGGTACAGCCCGCCGTCCTTCGCGAGGCCGCCGAGCAGGATGTCGGAGAACGTGTGGCGCTCGCCGATGCCGGCGCCGCGCGTGGAGATGTAGTTCATGTCGTTCCCGGTCCTCAGTTCAGTGCTTCCATGCGCAGCTTCGTCACCTTCGAGACCACCGTCGCGAGGCTCTCGATCTGCGCGATCGCCGCGTTGATGTGCTTCTCGAGCGTCACATGCGTGATCAGGATGATGTCGGTTTCGCCGTTCGCGTTGTCGACCTGCTCCGACTCCTTCTGCAGCAACGCGTCGATCGAGATGCCCGTATCGGCGAGGATGCGCGTGATGTCCGCGAGCACGCCGGTCTGGTCGGCCACGCGCAGGCGCAGGTAGTAGCCGCTCGTCACTTCCTCGATCGGCAGGATCGGCGTGTTCGACAGGCTGTCCGGCTGGAACGCGAGATGCGGCACGCGATGCTCGGGGTCGGCCGTGTGCAGGCGCGTGACGTCGACGAGATCCGCGACGACCGCCGATGCGGTTGGCTCCGCGCCGGCACCCTTGCCGTAGTACAGCGTCGTGCCGACCGCGTCGCCGTGCACGACGACCGCGTTCATCGCGCCCTCGACGTTCGCGAGCAGGCGCTTCTCTGGAATCAGCGTCGGGTGCACGCGCAGTTCGATGCCGTTTTCGGCGCGGCGCGTGATGCCGAGCAGCTTGATCCGGTAGCCGAGCTCTTCCGCGTAGCGGATGTCGGTCGCGTCGAGCTTGCTGATGCCTTCGACGTACGCACGGTCGAACTGGACCGGCACGCCGAACGCGATCGCGCTCATGATGGTCGCCTTGTGCGCGGCGTCGACGCCCTCGATGTCGAAGGTCGGATCGGCTTCCGCGTAGCCGAGCTCCTGCGCGGCCTTCAGCGCCGTCGCGAAGTCGAGGCCGCGGTCGCGCATTTCCGACAGGATGTAGTTCGTCGTGCCGTTGATGATGCCCGCGATGTACTGGATGCGGTTCGCGGTCAGCCCTTCGCGCAGCGCCTTGATGATCGGGATGCCGCCGGCGACGGCCGCCTCGAACGCGACCATCACGCCCTTCTCGCGCGCGGCCTCGAAGATCTCGGTGCCATGCACCGCGAGCAGCGCCTTGTTCGCCGTGACGACGTGCTTGCCGTTCGCGATCGCGCGCAGCACGAGCTCGCGTGCAATGCCCGTGCCGCCGATCATCTCGGCGATGATCGAGATCGACGGATCGTCGACGACCGCGTTGAAATCGTCGGTGATCTGCGCGGCGCCGGCGTTACCGCCGAGCGCGGCCTGCGCCTTGGCCGGGTTGCGCACCGCGATGCGCGCGACCTCGATGCCGCGCCCCGCGCGTCGCTTGATTTCTTCCTGGTTGCGGTGCAGTACCGTGAAGGTGCCGCTGCCGACGGTGCCGAAGCCCAACAGGCCAACTTTGATCGGTTCCATGCTGCGTGTGATCGATGAGTAAGAGAATGAATGAATGCCGGAGGACTCGGTCCGCTCAGACCGAATGGCGCTTGCGGTAGCCGTCGAGGAAGCGTGCGATCCGGTTGATCGAATCGGTCAGGTCGTCGAGGTTCGGCAGGAAGACCACGCGGAAGTGATCCGGCGCCGCCCAGTTGAAACCCGTCCCCTGCACGAGCAGCACGCGTTCCTCGAGCAACAGGTCGAGGATGAACTGCTGGTCGTTCTGGATAGGATAGAGCTTCGGATCGAGGCGCGGGAACATGTACAGCGCGGCCTGCGGCTTCACGCAGGTCACGCCGGGAATCGACGTGAGCATGTCATACGCGAGTTCGCGCTGCTTGTACAGGCGCCCGCTCGGCACGATCAGTTCCTTGATGCTCTGGTAGCCGCCGAGCGCGGTCTGGATCGCGAACTGCCCGGGCACGTTCGCGCACAGGCGCATCGACGACAGGATCCCGAGGCCTTCCAGGTAATCCTTCGCGCGCCGGCGGTTGTCGCCGCCGAGGCCCGACACGGCCATCCAGCCCGCGCGGTAGCCGCACGAGCGATAGCTCTTCGACAGGCTGTTGAACGTGACGGTGATCACGTCTTCCGACAGCGAGCCCAGCGCCGTGTGCTCGAGCCCGTCGTAGACGATCTTGTCGTAGACCTCGTCGGCGAACACGATCAGCCCGTGCTGGCGCGCGATCTCGAGCAGCTCGAGCAGCAATTCGTCGGAATAAAGCGCGCCGGTCGGGTTGTTCGGGTTGATCACGACGATCGCCTTGGTGTTCGGCGTGATCTTGCGGCGGATGTCGTCGGGGTCAGGCATCCATGCGTTCTGCTCGTCGCACACGTAGTGGACGGGCGTGCCGCCCGACAGGCTCACGGCGGCCGTCCACAGCGGGTAGTCGGGCGCCGGCAGCAGCACTTCGTCGCCGTCGTTCAGCAGCGCCTGGGTCGCCATCACGATCAGCTCGGACGCACCGTTGCCAATGTAGATGTCGTCGAGGCCGACGCCGACGACGCCCTTTTGCTGCGTGTAGTGCATCACGGCCTTGCGGGCCGAGAACACACCCTTCGAATCCGAATAGCCGGACGACGCCGGCAGGTTGCGGATCATGTCCTGGATGATCTCGTCCGGCGCGTCGAAACCGAACGGCGCGAGGTTGCCGATGTTCAGCTTGATGATGCGGTGGCCTTCTTCCTCGAGGCGCTTCGCGTGCTCGAGCACCGGGCCACGGATGTCGTAGCAGACGTTGAGCAGCTTGTTCGACTTCTGAATCGGTTTCACGACGACACGGTTCCTGGGTTGGCCTTGCGGCCGGGGGACGGGATCAAAACTGGAGAGCGGCCGGTCTGTGCGCGCTGTCTAGACTGGGGAAAAAAGCGGGCGGTCGGACGCGGCTTGTGGCGGCGCACGATGCAAGTGGCGCCCGGGGGCGACCAAAAAGTTATAATTTAGCGGATTTTGGCCGACTTTCGCAATGCACCATGGCCGCTGCGGGCCCGCGCCGTCAGGCGTCCCGCTTGCGCCGGCCGCGAAACCGGACGTCCGGGCCCGTGCGGCCCTTGCCAGACACCCCCTCCACGGAACCGCGGAATACCGATTTGAAACTGCACCAGGACACGAGCGGCGCGCTCAACACCGTCACCGGCTACGGCCCCGATTATGTCGACGTCAACCTCCAACGCCACGAGGGGAGCGTCATCGTGCTGCCCGGCGCACCGGTGCGGGACTGGCCCGTGTCGTCGTTCGACGCGCTCGCGCCCGAGCATTTCGCGATGCTGCTCGACCCGGCGCCCGAACTCGTGATCTTCGGCAGCGGCGCGCGACTGCGCTTCCCGCACCCGCGCCTCGTGGCCGCGCTGACGGCCAAGCGGATCGGCGTCGAGACGATGGATTTCCAGGCTGCCTGCCGCACCTACAACATCCTGATGGCCGAGGGCCGCAAAGTCGCCGCCGCGCTCTTAATTGAACGTTAATCCCCGATGCGGTAAAACTCGGGCCGGCACACCGGGTCGATCCCCGGATCATCACGCGGATCGGTAACCGGCAAGCCGGCCGCCCCCGGCGCAACCCGCCGGCGGCTCCTACAACAACCAACAGGCTGAAAATCCATGAACGATACGCCGTCGAGGCTACCGCTCAATCGCATCACGCTCGTCCTCCTGCTCGTCGCGCTCGCGATCGTCTGGTTCGCGCCGCTCGGGCTGCGCCACCTGATCCCGAGCGACGAAGGCCGCTACGCGGAGATGGCACGGGAAATGTTCGTCACCGGCGACTGGATCACGCCGCGCTACAACGGCTACAAGTACTTCGAGAAGCCGCCGCTGCAGACCTGGCTGAACGCGCTGACGTTCGCGTGGTTCGGCATCGGCGAATGGCAGGCGCGCCTCTACACGGCCCTCGCCAGCTTCGCCGGCGTGCTGCTGGTCGGCTTCACGGGCGCGCGCCTGTTCAACCCGCTGTCCGGCTTGCTTGCCGCCGTCGTGCTCGCATGCTCGCCGTACTGGAACCTGATGGGTCACTTCAACGCGCTCGACATGGGGCTCGCGTTCTGGATGACGCTGTCGCTCTGCTCGCTGCTGCTCGCGCAGCGGCCCGGACTGCAGGCGGGCGCGGTGCGCGGCTGGATGTGGGCGTGCTGGGCCGCGATGGCGTTCGCCGTGCTGTCCAAGGGCCTCGTCGGCCTGATCCTGCCCGGCGCCGTGCTGGTGCTCTATACGCTGATCGCCCGCGACTGGGCGCTGTGGAAGCGGCTGTATCTGGTGAGCGGCCTCGTGATCTTCTTCGCGATCGTCACGCCGTGGTTCGTGCTCGTCCAGCAGCGCAACCCCGAGTTCTTCAACTTCTTCTTCATCGTCCAGCAGTTCCGCCGGTACCTGACCCCGGAACAGAACCGCCCGGGCCCGCTCTACTATTTCGTGCCGGTGCTGCTGGTCGGCTTCCTACCGTGGCTGTCGGTCGCATGGCAGAGCCTCCGCCATGCGCTGCGCATGCCGCGCCAGCCGAACGGCTTCTCCCCGATGCTCGTGCTGCTGATCTGGAGCGCGTTCATCTTCCTGTTCTTCAGCGCATCGCATTCGAAGCTGATCTCGTACGTGCTGCCGGTCGCGCCGGCGCTCGCGCTGATGATCGGCGCGTACCTGCCGCTGATGAGCGCCGACCGGTTCCGCCGCCACCTGCTCGGCTACCTCGTGTTCATCGTCGTCGCGGCGTTCGGGATCATCTTCCTCGCGTACCTGGGCGACGCCCGCACGCCGAACGCGCTGTACCGCGCGTTCCAGATGTGGCTGTACGCGGGCCTCGCGGTCGCGGGTGCGCTGACGCTCGCGGCCGCCTGGCTGAACCGCCGCGTGGGCGTCGCGGCCGCGATCACCGCGTTCGGCGCCGCGTGGCTCGCGTTCGGCACGATCGGCGGCACCGGTCACGACGAATTCGGCCGCTACAGCTCGGGCGCGCTGCTCGCGCCCGCCGTGCGCGCCGAACTGGCGAAACTGCCGCCCGACACGCCGTTCTACTCGATCGAGATGCTCGATCACACGTTCCCGTTCTATATGGGCCACACGACGATCATGGTCCAGCGCCAGGACGAGCTCGCATTCGGGATCTCGGTCGAGCCGAACAAATGGATCCCGACCGTCGATCAATGGATCGAACGCTGGAAGCAGGAAACCCATGCGCTCGCGATCATGCCGCCCGGCCAGTACGACACGCTGGTCAAGCAAGGCGTGCCGATGCGCGTGATCGCGCGCGACAACCGCCGCGTGATCGTCGAGAAACCGCAATCGTAAGGACGCCCGCCGCATGAATCCCGTTTCGTTCGTCTGCATCATCACCGGCGTGATGCTCAACGCCTGTGCGCAACTTCTGCTGAAAGCCGGCGTCAACGCCGTTGGACACTTCGAATTCAGCCGTGCGAACATCCTCCCGGTCGGCCTGAAGATCGCGACCCAGCTGCCGATCATCGGCGGCCTCGGCTGCTATGTGCTGAGCGTCGTCGTCTGGATTCTCGGGCTGTCGCGGGTCGACGTGTCGATCGCGTACCCGATGCTGTCGCTCGGCTACGTGGTCAACGCGTTCGCCGCCTGGTACCTGTTCGGCGAGGTGCTGTCGGTCCAGCGACTCATCGGCATCGGCATCATCCTGATCGGCGTGCTCGTGCTCGCGCGCAGTTGAGCACGCCCGGCAGACCCGACGAGCATTAAGCGTCCGCCTACAAAAAATCACGGTACGAATCCCCCAACCGGTGTTTAATGCCGGTTTTGGGCCGGATCGCCCGACCCCTTTATTACACGCCATTACAGGCCAACGCGTTCATGAACCAGACTACTGCTCCGTTTCTGCCGTTCACCCGCCCCGAGATCGATGAGGAAACCATCCAGGGCGTCGTCGACGTGCTGCGCTCGGGCTGGATCACCACCGGCCCGCAGTGCCAGAAATTCGAAGCCGCGCTGTCCGAGTATTGCGGCGGCCGTCCGGTTCGCGCGTTCAATTCGGGCACCTGCACGCTCGAGATCGGCCTGCGCATCGCGGGCGTCGGCCCCGGCGACGAGGTGATCACGACGCCGGCGACGTGGGTGTCGACCAGCAACGTGATTCTCGAGACCGGCGCGACGCCTGTGTTCGCCGATATCGATCCCGTCACGCGCAACATCGATCTCGACAAGCTCGAGCAGGCGATCACGCCGCGCACGAAGGCGATCATCCCGGTCTACCTGGCCGGCCTGCCGGTCGACATGGACCGCCTGTACGCGATCGCACGCGCGCACAACCTGCGCGTGATCGAGGACGCCGCGCAGGCGCTCGGCTCGACGTGGAAAGGCAAGCGCATCGGCGCGCTCGGCGACATCGTGTCGTTCAGCTTCCATGCGAACAAGAACCTGACGACGATCGAAGGCGGCGCGCTCGTGCTGAACAGCGAGGACGAGGCGACGCTCGCGCAGAAGTACCGGCTGCAGGGCATCACGCGCACCGGTTTCGACGGGATGGACTGCGACGTGCTCGGCGGCAAGTACAACCTGACCGACGTCGCCGCGCGCGTCGGCCTCGGCCAGCTACCGCACATCGAGCGCTTCACCGCGCAGCGCCGCGCACTCGTGCGCGCGTATTTCGCCGCGCTCGACGGCGGCCCGGCCGTGAAGCTCGGGCTCGGCCTGCCCGTCGCCGATTTCGAGAACAGCAACTGGCACATGTTCCAGGTCACGCTGCCGCTCGAGCGGCTGTCGCTGTCGCGCGCCGATTTCATGGCGCAGATGAAGGAACGTGGCATCGGCACGGGCGTCCACTACCCGGCCATCCATCTTTTCACGCTGTATCGTGCGCGCGGCTTCAAGGAGGGCATGTTCCCCCACGCCGAACGATACGGCGCGTCGACCGTCACGCTGCCGCTCTTCACGCAGATGACGGAAGACGACGTGCGTCGCGTGGCCGACGCCATCAACCAGATTTGCGAACAATACGGAAAATAAGCGTACATGAGTCACCTTGAAGCACGCGCCGGGCATCCGGGCGCCGCGAACCCGGAAGTATCGATCATCATCCCCGTGTACAACGAGGAAGATGGCCTGGCTGCGCTGTACGCGCGGCTGTACCCGGCACTCGACGCACTCGGCACGTCGTACGAAGTGATCCTGATCAACGACGGCAGCCGCGACCGCTCGGCCGCGATGCTCGCGGACCAGTTCCACGTGCGCCCCGACACGACGCGCGTCGTGCTGCTCAACGGCAACTACGGCCAGCACATGGCGATCCTCGCCGGCTTCGCGCAGTCGCGCGGCGAGATCGTCATCACGCTCGACGCCGACCTGCAGAACCCGCCCGAGGAAATCGGCAAGCTGATCGAGAAGATGCGCGAGGGCTACGACTACGTCGGCTCGATCCGCAAGCAGCGTCAGGACAGCCTGTGGCGGCGCAAGGCGTCGCAGATGATGAACCGGCTGCGCGAGCGCATCACGCGGATCAAGATGACCGACCAGGGCTGCATGCTGCGCGCATACAGCCGCCGCATCATCGACACGATCAACGTGTGCGGCGAAGTCAACACGTTCATCCCCGCGCTCGCGTACACGTTCGCGCAGAACCCGACCGAAATCGAGGTCGCGCACGAGGAACGCTTCGCGGGCGAGTCGAAGTACTCGCTGTACAGCCTGATCCGGCTGAACTTCGACCTCGTGACGGGCTTCTCGGTCGTGCCGCTGCAGTGGCTGTCGTTCATCGGCGTGATCCTGTCGCTCGGCTCCGCCGCGCTGTTCGTGCTGCTGCTCGTGCGCCGCTTCATCGTCGGCGCGGAAGTGCAAGGCGTGTTCACGCTGTTCGCGATCACGTTCTTCCTGCTCGGCGTGATCATCTTCGCGCTCGGCCTGCTCGGCGAATACGTCGGCCGCATCTACCAGCAGGTGCGTGCACGGCCGCGCTACCTGATCCAGGCCGTGCTCGAACAGCACGACGGCATGCCGGCGGTGCCGGCCGGCACGAACCGCACGGGGGCCGTGCAATGAAGCCGCGCGCCGTCGTCTTCGCGTATCACAACGTCGGCGTGCGCTGCCTGCAGGTGCTGCTGGCACGCGGCGTCGACGTCGCGCTCGTCGTCACGCACGAGGACAACCCGAACGAGAACATCTGGTTCGGCAGCGTCGCATCCGTCGCCGCCGAGCACGGGATCCCGGTCGTCACGCCGGCCGACCCCGCCGATCCGGCACTGCGCCGCGCGGTATCCGACGCGCAGCCCGAGTTCATCTTCTCGTTCTACTACCGCCACATGCTGCCGGTGGACCTGCTCGCGATCGCGCCGCGCGGCGCGTACAACATGCACGGTTCGCTGCTGCCGAAATACCGGGGTCGGGTACCGACCAACTGGGCCGTGCTGAATGGCGAAACGGAAACCGGCGCGACGCTGCACGAGATGGCCGCGAAGCCCGACGCCGGTGCGATCATCGGCCAGACCGCGGTGCCGATCCTGCCGGACGACACAGCCACGCAGGTGTTCGACAAGGTGACGGTCGCCGCCGAGCAGACGCTCTGGCGCGTGCTGCCCGCGCTGCTCGCGGGCGATGCGCCGCATCTGCCGAACGAACTCGCGAGCGGCAGCTACTACGGCGGACGCAAGCCGGAAGACGGCCGCGTCGACTGGTCGAAGCCGGCCGCGCAGGTCTACAACCTGGTACGCGCGGTCGCGCCCCCGTATCCGGGTGCGTTCACCGACGTCGGCGGCACGCGTTTCGTGATCGCCCGCGCGCGCCTCGCGGCACCCGGCAGCGCGATCGCCGCCGCAGCAGCGGATTTGCCGCCCGGCCTGCACGTAAGCGATAATGCGCTATTCGGCGTTTGCGGCGACAGCCGCGCCCTATCCATTCTCGAGCTGTGGCAGCAGCGCGACGGCAGCGAAACCGTCGTGACGCCCGCGGAATTCGCGCAGTTCATTCATTCTCCCCGTCATTCATGAAAGCAAAAAAAGTCCTGATCCTGGGTGTGAACGGCTTCATCGGCCATCACCTGTCGAAGCGCATTCTTGAAACCACCGATTGGGAAGTGTTCGGCATGGACATGCAGACCGATCGTCTGGGCGACCTCGTCAACCACGAGCGGATGCATTTCTTCGAAGGCGACATCACGATCAACAAGGAGTGGGTCGAGTATCACGTGAAGAAGTGCGACGTGATCCTGCCGCTCGTGGCGATCGCGACGCCGGCCACGTACGTTCAGCAGCCGCTGCGCGTGTTCGAGCTCGACTTCGAGGCGAACCTGCCGATCGTGCGTTCGGCCGTCAAGTACGGCAAGCACCTCGTGTTCCCGTCGACCTCCGAGGTCTACGGCATGTGCTCGGACGAGCAGTTCGACCCGGACGCATCGGCGCTCACCTACGGCCCGATCAACAAGCCGCGCTGGATCTACGCGTGCTCGAAGCAGCTGATGGACCGCGTGATCTGGGGCTACGGGATGGAAGGCCTGAACTTCACGCTGTTCCGTCCGTTCAACTGGATCGGCCCGGGCCTCGACTCGATCTACACGCCGAAGGAAGGCAGCTCGCGCGTCGTCACGCAGTTCCTCGGCCACATCGTGCGCGGCGAGAACATCAGCCTCGTCGACGGCGGCTCGCAGAAGCGCGCGTTCACCGACATCGACGACGGCATCAGCGCGCTGATGAAGATCATCGAGAACAAGAACGGCATCGCGTCGGGCAAGATCTACAACATCGGGAATCCGAAGAATAACTTCTCGGTTCGCGAACTCGCGCACAAGATGCTCGAACTGGCCGCCGAATACCCGGAATACGCCGGCTCCGCGAAGCAGGTGCAGCTCGTCGAAACGACGTCGGGCGCCTACTACGGCAACGGCTACCAGGACGTGCAGAACCGCGTGCCGAAGATCGACAACACGATGCAGGAGCTCGCCTGGGCGCCGCAATCGACGTTCGACGACGCGCTGCGCAAGATCTTCGAAGCGTATCGCGGCCATGTCGCCGACGCGCGTGCGCTGGTCGAGCAGCAGAACTGACGGGACGCTCGCTTGGCTCGTATCGTCCTCAAGATCGACGTCGACACGCTGCGCGGCACGCGCGAAGGTGTGCCGAACCTTGCGCGCATCTTCGACCGCTTCAGCGCGCGCGCGACCTTCCTCTTCAGCCTCGGGCCCGATCATACGGGCTGGGCGCTGCGGCGCGTGTTCCGCCCCGGCTTCCTGAAGAAGGTGTCGCGCACGTCGGTGGTCGAGCATTACGGCGTGAAGCAGCTGATGTACGGCGTGCTGCTTCCGGGCCCCGACATCGGCCGCCGCGCGATCGCCGACATGCGCGCGATCCACGAGGCCGGCTTCGAATGCGGGATCCATACGTGGGATCACGTGTATTGGCAGGACAACGTGCGCGTGCGCGATCGCGACTGGACCGCGCGTGAAATGCAGAAGAGCCACGCGCGCTTCGTCGACGTCTTCGGCGCACCGCCCGTCACGCACGGCGCCGCCGGCTGGCAGATGAACGACGCGGCGTTCGAACAGATCGACGCATGGGGGATGCGCTACGCATCCGACGGTCGCGGCCATTCGCCGTACTTGCCCGTGGTCGGCGGCCGCACGCTGTCGCACGTGCAGATGCCGACCACGCTGCCGACGCTCGACGAAGTGCTCGGCATCGACGGCATCGACACGCACAACGTCGCCGCGCATATCCTGAAGTTCACGGACACCAATCCGCACGACCAGGTGTTCACGCTGCATGCGGAACTGGAAGGCCAGAAGCTCGCGCCGGTGTTCGAGCAGTTGCTCGCGGGCTGGCGTGCACAGGGCCATACGTTCGCGACGATGGGCGATTACCACGCGACGCTGGACCGCGACTCGCTGCCATCGTACCCTGTCACGTGGGGCGAGATTCCCGGCCGCTCCGGCGAACTGATCGTCCAGCCCGACTGAGTTCGCGCGCGTCGGCGCCGCCTGCCCCGCCCTTGCGGCGGGCCGCCGCGACGCCCCGCCGAACCGCGCCGCCCGAGCGGCGCCTTTCCATAACAACAGGAGAAACACGTGTCCGTCGAAGTTGACCGTCAAGTTCCCGATTTCACCGCACCGGCAACGGGCGGCGACATTTCGCTGTCCGACCTGAAGGGCAAGAAGCTCGTCCTGTACTTCTATCCGAAGGACAACACGCCGGGCTGCACGACCGAAGGCCTGCAGTTCCGCGATCTCTATCCGAAGTTCAAGAAGGCCGGCGCCGAAGTCATCGGCGTGTCGCGCGACAGCCTGCGCTCGCATGACAATTTCAAGGCAAAGCTCGAACTGCCGTTCCCGCTGATTTCCGACGCCGACGAAGCGCTGTGCGCGCTGTTCGATGTCATCAAGATGAAGAAGATGTATGGCAAGGAAGTGCGCGGAATCGAGCGTTCGACGTTCCTGATCGACGCCGACGGCATGCTTCGCCAGGCATGGCGCGGCATCAAGGTGCCCGGTCATGTGGACGACGTGCTAAGTGCTGTACAAGCGCTTTGAGGCGCGTTATATTGGGCCGCAATGAATGCCAGTTCGCCCCATATTTCTCGTAGCTGCGCCGGTGCCCGTTGCGATGCTTCCCGGCACCTGACGCGCATCACGACGGTATCAGCCGAGCCGCATGTCCCTGTCGACGGGGCAGCGGCTTTTTTTATGGACTGCGCGCCGGCTCTCGGTCCGGCCCCTCACCCCGTCAAGGAGCTGATCGACACTTAGGCGAACCGGCTAGACGAAATTCCTGTGCGCCACCGCGCGCAAACTGCATGCGTTTTTCACGTCACGCAGGATGCGATCAGCGGCGCACGCCATGCGACACGATTCCTCCCGAGGGACACCATGCCTTTGCCTACTGCCCCCAGCAAGCTCGGCAGCCTGCTGCCGCCCGATGAATACAAGGCGAAAGCGCGGCCCGCGAAAGCCGCGAAGAAATCCGCCGAAGGGGACGCATCCACAGCCGGTGACTTTGGCCCGGCCAGCGTGGCCCAACCGATGACCGAAGCCGCGAATACGGCCGCGCCGCTGCGCGCCGTCGCGTCGGCGCAAGAAGCCGCGAGCACACCCGCACGCGGCCGCAAGACCAAGCAGACCGCAGCGCTGCTGCAGCCGATGCAGGCGCCGGCCGAAGCGGCACCCGCCGCACCGGTCGTGGCGCGTCACGACAAGCCCGCCGCCGGGAAGCCAGCCGCGGCACCCGCACGCGATGCCGGTGCCGCACCGAAGTCGCGCAGCCGCAAGCCTGCCGAAGCCGAACTGCAGAAGCTGTTCGTACTCGACACCAACGTGCTGATGCACGACCCGAGCAGCCTCTTCCGCTTCGAGGAACACGACGTCTATCTGCCGATGATGACGCTCGAGGAACTCGACAACCACAAGAAGGGGATGTCCGAAGTCGCACGCAACGCGCGCCAGGTGAGCCGCACGCTCGACGCACTGGTCGCCGACGGCGGCCCGATCTCGGCAGGCATTCCGCTGTCGCGCCTCGGCAGCCGCGAGGCGCTCGGCCGCCTGTACTTCCAGACGAAGCTCACGGACATCGCGCCGGTCGAGGGCCTGCCGGAAGGCAAGGCCGACAACCAGATCCTCGGCGTCGTGCGCGCGCTGCAGCGCGACCGGCCGGACCGCCAGGTCGTGCTGGTGTCGAAAGACATCAACATGCGGATCAAGGCGCATGCGCTCGGCCTGCCCGCCGAAGACTACTTCAACGACCAGGTACTCGAGGACAAGGACCTCCTGTATTCCGGCGTGCGCGAACTGCCGCAGGACTTCTGGACCAAGCACGCGAAGGGCATGGAGAGCTGGCAGGACACGAAGACGGGCACCACGTACTACCGCGTGACCGGCCCGCTCGTCGCGTCGATGCTCGTCAACGAGTTCGTCTATCTCGAGCCGCAGAACGGTGAACCGACGTTCCATGCGATCGTCCGCGAGCTGAACGGCAAGACGGCGCTGCTGCAGACGCTGCGCGACTACAGCCACCACAAGAACAACGTGTGGGGCATCACCGCGCGCAACCGCGAGCAGAACTTCGCGCTGAACCTGCTGATGAACCCCGAGATCGACTTCGTCACGCTGCTTGGCCAGGCCGGCACCGGCAAGACGCTCGTCGCGCTCGCGGCCGGCCTCGCGCAGGTGCTCGACGACAAACGCTACAACGAGATCATCGTGACGCGCGCGACCGTGCCCGTCGGCGAGGACATCGGTTTCCTGCCCGGTACCGAGGAAGAGAAGATGCAGCCGTGGATGGGTGCATTCGACGACAACCTCGAAGTGCTGCAGAAGACCGACGACGCAGCCGGCGAATGGGGCCGTGCGGCGACACAGGAGTTGATCCGCTCACGCCTGAAGGTGAAGAGCATGAACTTCATGCGCGGCCGCACGTTTGTCGACAAGTACCTGATCATCGATGAAGCGCAGAACCTGACGCCGAAACAGATGAAGACGCTCGTGACGCGTGCGGGCCCCGGCACGAAGATCGTGTGCCTCGGCAACATCGCGCAGATCGACACGCCTTACCTGACCGAAGGCAGCTCGGGCCTGACCTATGTCGTCGACCGGTTCAAGGGCTGGGGTCACAGCGGCCACGTCACGCTCGCGCGCGGCGAACGCTCGCGGCTCGCCGACTACGCGTCGGACATCCTGTAACGCGCGACCGGCTGCCCGCCGGCCTTCGACGCCATGCGGCGCTCCGTTTCCGGAGCGCCGTTTTTATTTTTGGGGTCGGAATTGTTGGTCATACCTCGTTACGCAACAGACTCACTTACGCGCGAAACTTCAAGTAAATTCTCAGGAATGGTTGCCTAAGCCCCGCCGGAACGTCTACCATCGGGTCTGTCTGTTGTCATACGATTTGCGCGCGCCGCGCTCGTCCGCCTTGTCATGCTTCGAATCTGGGTTCCCGTCGCCGTCGTTTCACTGCTCTCGGCCTGCTCCAGCGTGCCGCCGCAGTCGACCTCGCGCACCTCCGGCATGAAGATCACGACGCCGCGCGCATTCCCGGCGCCCGCCAATTTCCCGAAATTCGTCGACCACAGCGTGGGCCAGGAAGAAATCTCGATCCAGGCCATGAGCCTCGTCGGCGTGCCGTACCGCTGGGGCGGCAACACGCCGACGAGCGGCTTCGACTGCAGCGGCCTGGTGCGCTACGTGATCGGCCGCGCGGCCGACGTGAACCTGCCGCGCACGACCGCCGACATGAGCAGCCGCGGCGTGTCGATCGACCCCGACCAGATCGCGCCGGGCGACCTGATCTTCTTCAATACGACCGGACGCCCACATTCGCACGTCGGCATCTATGTCGGCAAGCTGCGCTTCGTCAACGCGCCGTCGACCGGCGGCACCGTGCGGCTCGACTACCTGACGAACCCGTATTGGGCCAAGCGCTTCGACGGCATTCGCCGCGTCGCGCCGCCGCGCGGCACGCCGACGCCGTTCGATGCGCCTACCTACGAGGCACGGCGCGACGCGCCGGCGGCCGCAGTCGTCGCTGCCGCAGCGCCGAGGCAGCCTGCCTATGTGTCGTCGCAAGCCGGCGCGACCGCGTCACCGGCTCCAGTCGTGCAAGCGGCACCGGTCGTATCGACCGCGGCGGTCGCCCCGGCAGCCGCCGCACCCGCCGATCCGTACGAACCGCCGCCGCCGCGCGTGCTGGCAGCCCAGCAGCAGGCGACTTCCGCGCATGACGACATGACCGCCATGACGGCGAACGCAGCCCCGACAGAAACCGGCACGCAGATTCCGACAACGGCACTGACAGCCGCCCAGGCTGCCGCGTTCGACGCGGAACCGCCGCCCGCGGCCGCCACGTCGCCGCGCACCATCGAGCCCGTGCAGGTACTGCGTGCGTCGACGCAATCCGCACCCGTCAGCCCGCGCACCGCCACCGCGGACGATCCGATCGCCCGCTTCGCGAACGGCAGTTACTGACGCGGCTCGTCCCCGGCGGCGGCCCCGCCATTCGCCGCCCCTTTCCCGACCGCCAAAGAAAATGCGCCGCAACCTTTCGGTTTGCGGCGCATGTCGTGTCGATCCGGCAGCGGCGGAATCAGAAGATCTGATGCCCGAGCCACCAGCCGCCGGCCGCGAACAGCGCGGACGCCGGCAGCGTCAGCACCCACGCCCACACGATGTTGCCAGCGACGCCCCAACGCACGGCCGACAGCTTCTGCGTCGCGCCGACGCCGACAATCGCACCCGTGATCGTGTGCGTGGTCGAGACCGGAATGCCGAGGAACGATGCGAGGAACAGCGTCATCGCGCCGCCGGTTTCCGCACAGAAACCGCCGACCGGCTTGAGCTTCGTGATCTTCTGGCCCATCGTGCGCACGATGCGCCAGCCGCCGAACAGCGTGCCGAGGCCCATCGACAGGTAGCACGCGCCGATCACCCACGCGGGCGGCGCATCGGACGTCGCCGACGCATAGCCCGACGCGATCAGCAGCATCCAGATCATGCCGATCGTCTTCTGCGCATCGTTGCCGCCGTGGCCCAGGCTGTACAGGCCGGCCGACAGCAGCTGGAGCCGCCGGAAACGCCGGTCGACCTTGCTGGGTGCGGTACGGAAATACAGCCACGACACGCCGAGCATGAACAGCGAGCCGAGGATGAAGCCGAGCAGCGGCGAGATGAAGATGAACGCGACGGTCTTCATCAGGCCGTCGATGTTCAGCGAGCTCCAGCCCGACTTCGCGATCGCCGAGCCGACGAGGCCGCCGATCAGCGCATGCGACGAGCTCGACGGAATCCCGTAGTACCACGTGATCACGTTCCAGCCGATCGCACCGACCAGCGCGCCGAACACGACATAGTGATCGACGATCTCGGGATCGATCGTTCCTTTACCGACGGTTTGCGCGACTTTCAGGTGGAAGATGAAATACGCGATGACGTTGAACGCGGCCGCGAACACCACGGCCTGCTGGGGCTTCAGTACCCCGGTCGACACGACGGTGGCGATCGAGTTCGCCGCGTCGTGGAAGCCGTTCATGAAGTCGAATACGAGCGCGACGAGCACCAGCGTCGCGACCATCCATAGGGCGAGTTGTATCGAATGCATCGTGGTCCGCTCAGGCGTTTTCCAGCACGATGCCTTCGATGATGTTCGCGACGTCCTCGCACTTGTCGGTGATCTCTTCGAGCAGTTCGTAGATCGCCTTCAGCTTGATGAGCGTCTTCACGTCGTCTTCCTCGCGGAACAGCTTCGACATCGCCGCGCGCAGCACGCGATCGGCCTCCGACTCCCAGCGGTCGATCTCCTCGCACTGCTTGAGGATCTGCGCCGACTGCTTCATGTCGGACAGCAATCCGACGGCCTGCTGCACGTGTTGTGCCGACTGCGTGACGATGTGCGCGAGCTGGCTCGCCTCGGACGTGACGGACTGCACGTCGTACAGCGACACGGCCGTCGCGACGTCTTCCATCAGGTCGAGGATGTCGTCCATCGTCGTGATCAGCTTGTGGATCTCGTCGCGATCGAGCGGCGTGATGAAGGTCTTGTGCAGCAGATCGATCGCTTCATGCGTCAGCTTGTCAGCGGCCTTCTCGGCGGTCTGCACGTTTTGCTTGTGAATCTCGGCGTCGGCGAGATTGTCGATCAGCAGTTCGAGCTCGCGGCCACCGGAAACGATGTGCTTCGCGTGCGCGTTGAAGAGTTCAAAGAACTTGCCCTCGGTGGGCATGAATCGACCGAACATGGGATTCCTGAGAGATTGTCAAACGACTGTCACGAAAACGGGCGATATTGTACCGTTTTCGGTTGCGACGCGACGCGCGCATATGCGCACGCCGGGATTGGATACAACGCTTGGCGAAATAAGAGTTTACATCTGGCGAAGAAGTGTTATTCGCCGTAGAAGGTCTGCGCCCCTGCAAAGTTGTCGAACTTCGTGTATTGACCCAGGAACGTGAGCCGAACAGGTCCGATCGGGCCGTTACGCTGCTTGCCGATGATGATTTCGGCGGTGCCCTTGTCCGGGCTGTCCGGGTTGTAGACCTCGTCACGATAGATGAACAGGATCACGTCCGCGTCCTGTTCGATTGCGCCCGATTCACGCAGGTCGGACATCACCGGACGCTTGTTCGGACGCTGCTCCAGCCCGCGGTTCAGCTGCGACAACGCGATCACCGGCACGTCCAGTTCCTTTGCCAGACTCTTCAGCGATCGCGAGATTTCCGAGATTTCGGTCGCACGGTTCTCGCCCTGCGACGAACCCGACATCAGCTGCAGGTAGTCGACGATGATCAGGCCCAGCTTGCCGCACTGGCGTGCCAGACGCCGCGCGCGCGAGCGCAATTCCATCGGGTTCAGGCCACCCGTCTCGTCGATGAAGAGCTGCGCCTCGCTCATTTTCTGCACCGCGTGCGTCAGCTTCGGCCAGTCCTCGTCCGTCAGCCGGCCGGTACGCATCCGATGCTGGTCGAGCCGACCGATCGAGCCGAGCATACGCATCACGAGCTGGGTGCCCGGCATTTCCATCGAGAACACCGCCACCGGCAGCCCGTACTCGACCGCGACGTATTCGCCGATGTTCATCGAGAACGCCGTCTTACCCATCGACGGACGCCCTGCGACGATGATCAGTTCGCCGCCGTGCATCCCGGACGTCATCCGGTCGAGGTCGACGAAGCCCGTCGGCGTGCCCGTGACGTCACTCGGGTTCGCGGTGTGATACAGCGTGTCGATCCGCTCGACGACTTGCGTGAGCAGCGGACCGATCTCGAGGAAGCCCTGGTTGCCGCGCGCGCCCTCTTCGGCAATCGAGAACACCTTCGACTCGGCCTCGTCGAGCAGTTGGCGAACTTCCTTGCCCTGCGGATTGAATGCGTCGGCCGAGATTTCGTCGGCGACCGACACGAGCCGGCGCAGCACCGCACGGTCGCGCACGATTTCCGCATAGCGGCGGATGTTCGCGGCGCTCGGCGTGTTCTGCGCGAGTGCGTTCAGGTAGGCGAGCCCGCCGACGTCGTCGGCCTTGCCGGACGTGGTCAGCGCTTCGTACACGGTCACGACGTCAGCCGGGCGCGTCGACGCGATCAGCCGGCCGATGTGCTCGTAGATGATCCGGTGGTCGTAGCGATAGAAGTCGCCCTGCGACAGGAAGTCGGCAATCCGGTCCCATGCCGCGTTGTCGAGCAACAGGCCTCCGAGCACCGACTGCTCGGCTTCGACCGAATGCGGCGGGACTTTCAGCGATTCGATTTGGGGATCTTGCGGCGCGTTCATGGGTTGGGATTATCGCGAATAGATCGCAGCAGCGCTACCGCTCCGACGATCGGGCAATAAAAAAGGCAGGCCCCGGTTGCCCGGGCGCCTGCCCTTGTCCGGACGGCGGAAGCCGCCCGGAAAGCTTGCGTACGCTTACGCGTGGTCGCCGATCACGTTGACCGTGACGTCGACGACGACGTCCGTGTGCAGCGCGACCTGAACGACGTGCTCGCCGATCATCTTCAGCGGGCCTTCCGGCATGCGAACTTGCAGCTTCTCGACTTCGAAACCTGCCTTCTTCAGCAGTTCCGCGACGTCGCCGTTCGTGACCGAGCCGAACAGACGGCCGTCGACGCCCGACTTCTGCGTGATTTCGAACGACTGGCCGTTCAGCTTCTCGCCGACTGCCTGCGATGCCGCCAGCTTTTCAGCGGCGATCTTTTCGAGTTCAGCGCGGCGAACTTCGAATTCGGCGATCGCTTCCTTCGTTGCACGGCGAGCCTTGCGGTTCGGGATCAGGAAGTTGCGAGCGTAACCGTCCTTGACCTTGACGATATCGCCGAGGTTGCCCAGATTGGCGACTTTTTCCAACAGAATGATTTGCATTCGAATTCTCCTTATTGCGTCGCCTGATTACGCCTTGTGCTGATCGGTGTACGGCAGCAGCGCGAGGAAACGCGCACGCTTGATTGCCGTATCCAGCTGACGCTGATAGTGCGCCTTCGTACCCGTCAGACGAGCCGGCGTGATCTTGCCGTTTTCGCCGATGAAGTCCTTCAGCGTTTCCGTGTCCTTGTAGTCGATCTGCTCGACGCCGGCAGCCGTGAAACGGCAGAACTTCTTGCGCTTGAAGAGCGGGTTTTGTTGCTGACGACGCTTGTCGAATTTCTTACCAGTCGGGCGGGCCATGATTTCAGTCCTTTCCTATGTCCTGCAATGCAGTGATGTGAAACACCAAGGTTCTCGCGTTGCGGCTCTTCTTTGCCAGGAAGCCCGTGAACAGCGTTTCAACGCCCATTTCACGACGCTCCAGCTTGCCGCTCGCCTCACCGGCCGCCACCGCCTCGATCGTCATTTCGACCTGACGGGGAATGCCTGCTTCGACGACTTCCGTGCGGTGATGCAACGTGGCGCTTGCGATCGGAACTCCCGCCGGCGTATATCGCACCGGTGCGCGTTCGACGACGCTCGCCGTCAATTGCAACCTGTTCACGTGAGTGACGCGCTCCTTGATGGCTTAATGAGTGACGAACTTAAGCCTGCGCTTCGGTCGGCTGAGCTGCAGCCGCCTTCTTGGCTTCTTCGCGCTGAACTTCCTTCATCATCGGCGACGGGCCGGTCTCGGCCTTCTTCATCTTGACGATGAGGTGCCGCAGCACGGCGTCGTTGAACTTGAACGCGTGTTCGAGTTCGTCGAGCGTCGTCTGGTCGCACTCGATGTTCATGCAGACGTAGTGAGCCTTCGCGAGTTTCTCGATCATGTAGGCCAGCTGGCGACGGCCCCAGTCTTCGACACGGTGGATCTGGCCGCCGTGCGTCGTGATCGTGGTCTTGTAACGCTCGATCATCGCGGGCACTTGCTCGCTTTGATCGGGGTGCACGATGAATACGATTTCGTAATGACGCATTACACACTCCTTGTGGATTAAAGCCACCCGGGCGTCTGAACCGGTGTGGCAAGTGAGAAGCCGAAGATTTTAACCCGGATACAGGGTGCATGCAACACCGATCGACGATTTCCGACCGGATTCGGCCATGTTTTCAACGACTTGAATGGCGCCGACGGCTGAAACGGCCGTCGGCGCGCCCGCTCAGGAATCGGGGGCGGAGCATCGCGCAGGGAGCTACGGGCCGGCAACGCGGCCTGCCGTCACTCGCTGCGCGCCCCGCCCAGCCGCGCGTCGAGCGCCGTCCGGAACGCGGCCAGCGCCGACGGCTCGGCGTCGGTCACGGCCCACCACGTCATCCCGGCCGCGTCCCAGCGGTCGAGCGCGTAGCCCTGCGACACGGTCGCGTACGGCGCGGTTTCCCGCCCACCGGCCGGCCGAACATACACGTCGATCACGTGCTGCCGGTATCGGTAGACGAGCACCGCGACGCGGCGACGCCCGACGTAATCGAGCCGGCCGCCCGCGAGCGGGAAGCCGCTCGCCGACAGGTCCTCGACCGGCGGCGCATAGTCGAGCCGGCCGTTGAACCACGGCTTGACCGTATGCCGGTCGGTCGAGATCACGTCGATGTCGCGCGCCGACAGGCCGGCGCGCACGTGGCTCGCGACCAGTTCGTCGACCGTCTGGCCGGTTTCCGCGTGGCGGGCGGACAGCGCCATCCCGGCCCCCGCCGCGAGCGCGACCATCAGCGCCACGCCCCAGCCAAGCCCGGGCAGCGCCGGGACACGCGGCCCCGGCCCGGCAGGCACCGGGCGAGCCGATACGCCGCGGCCGGCCGGCCATAAGAACCAGCGGCGGCCGTTCGGTCGAGGCCGCGGCCGCGGCCGCGCCGTCGCATCGGGCTCCGGTTCCGGGCGGGCTTGTCTGCCCTCCCTCTTGCCGCCTGCCGCCGGCAGCGCCGCGAGGATGCTCGCCCGCAGCGCATCGGGCGCGCGGTGATAGTCGGCCTGCCGCACGGCCCGCCCCAGCGCGACGATCCGCTCGCGTTCGCGGCGGCACGCGTCGCACCCTTCGACATGCCGCTGGACGCGCAACGCATCGGGCGCCGACAGCTCGCGGTCGACGTCCGCGTCCAGCAACGCTCGCGCTTCGTTACAGTCCATCGATCGCCTCCGATGCGGTTCCGCTTGCCGACGCACGTCCCGGCGCGGGTTCGGACGCCGGCGCCTGCGTGCCGCCCAGCAGCACGGCGAGCCGACGCCGGCCGCGCGCAAGCCGCGACATCACGGTGCCGACCGGCACGTCGGCGATCGCCGCGATCTCGCGGTAACTCAAATCCTCCATCTCGCGCAGCACCAGCACCTCGCGATATTCGGGCGGCAGCTTCGCGAGCGCCGCGTTCACCAGTCGCACGCTCTCGCCGCGCAGCAGGTGCGCGAGCGGATCCTCCGTCGCCGGCTGCCAGTCGTCGGGCACCTCCGTGTCGTCGAGCGTGTCGGGCAATGCGACCTCGTGCGCGTGGGTGCGGCGGCGCCACTCCGTGTACCAGGTGTGGCGCACGATCGTCAGCAGCCACGGCCGCGCGTTGTCGCCGCGGCACGAGTCGACGAAGCGCAGCGCGCGCATGCACGCGTCCTGCACGACGTCGTCCGCATCGCCCGCGTTGCCGCTCAGCCAGCGCGCGAGGTTGTACGCGGCGTCGAGATGCGGCAGCACGAGCGCGCGAAACCGCTCGCCGCGCGCGACCGCGTCGTCCTCTGCCCGTTCGTCGACCGCCTGTCCGGCTTGCCCCACATCGCCTCCCTGGTCCCGGCGGCCGAAACCGCGCCCGTTCCGCGCCCGGCGCCCGGACAGACCGGCAGCGTGCGCACTCGATGACTTTACCGCCGCTGCGTCGAGTTTATTCCCGCGCGAAGCCGATGTTGCGCAAAAAAATGCCGGGACGTTCCGCACCGGTTACGGCGTGCTGCTCCAGTAGCCGGGGCGCGCATACGCTTCGCGCAGGTAGTCGATGAAGTAGCGCACGCGCGCGGGCACGTAGCGCTGCTGCGGGTAGACCGCGAGGATGTCGTAGTCCGGCAGCGCATATTCGTCGAGTACCGTCTCGAGTTCGCCCGTTTCGAGCTGCGCGGCGATTTCCCAGGTCGAACGCCAGCCGAGCCCGAGGCTTTCCGCCACCCAGCGATGCAGCAGCTCGCCGTCGTTGCAGTCGAGATTACCGGCCACCCGCATCGTCACGATCTTGCCGTGGCGCTGGAAATACCAGCCGCGGTTCTGGCCGCCCTGCAGGTTGAACGCGAGACAGTTGTGCCTGAGCAGGTCGTCGAGCGACTTCGGCCGGCCGTGGCGGCGGAAATAGTCGGGCGTGCCGCACACGACGCGCCGGTTCGACGCGAGCTTCACCGCGACGAAGTTCGGGTCGACCGAGCCGCCGATCCGGATCGACAGGTCGTAGCCTTCGCGCACCAGATCGACGACACGATCGGTCAGGTTGAACGACAGCTGCATTTCCGGCTTGTCGACGAGGAAACCGGGCGCGTGCGGCGCGACGTGCTTGCGGCCGAACGCGGCCGGCGCGGACACGATCAGGTGCCCGCTGACCGCGCGCCGGCCGGCGGCCAGTTCGTTCTCGGCCTGGTCCCATTCGGACAGCAGCCCGCGACAGCGCTCGAGGAACGCGGCGCCCTCCTCGCTGACCACCAGCCGCCGCGTCGAGCGGTACATCAGCTTCACGCCGAGGCGCTTCTCCAGCGCGTCGATGCGCCGCCCGAGCACCACCGGCGACACGCCCTCCTCGAGCGCGGCCGCCGCAAGGCTGCCCGCATCCGCGACCCGCACGAACGTCTCGATCTGCTTGAAACGATCCATCTCCCGTCTCCGTCCCGTCTCCGACACCGGAGGGAAGCCCCGTCCGGCCGTCATTCCATACTTTTAGTTTCGAAATAAGCGACTTCGGCTGATCTTATCAAACCTTTCCTGCGTCCCTAAAGTGTTTCCCAACAGACCGATTCGCAAGATCCGCACATTCAAGGAGACATTCATGGCCAAGATGAGAGCCGTCGACGCAGCCGTACTCGTACTCGAGAAGGAAGGCATCCAGACCGCGTTCGGCGTGCCGGGCGCAGCAATCAACCCGTTCTATTCCGCGATGCGCAAGTCGGGCGGCATCAGCCACGTGCTGGCCCGCCACGTCGAGGGCGCGTCGCACATGGCCGAAGGCTTCACGCGTGCCGCACCAGGCAACATCGGCGTGTGCATCGGCACGTCGGGCCCCGCCGGCACCGACATGATCACCGGCCTGTACTCCGCATCGGCCGACTCGATTCCGATTCTCGCGATCACGGGCCAGGCACCGCGTGCGCGACTGTACAAGGAAGACTTCCAGGCGGTCGACATCGAGTCGATCGCGAAGCCCGTCACCAAGTGGGCCGTCACCGTGCGCGAGCCGGCGCTGGTGCCGCGCGTGTTCCAGCAGGCGTTCCACCTGATGCGCTCGGGCCGTCCGGGCCCGGTGCTGGTCGACCTGCCGATCGACGTGCAGCTCGCCGAAATCGAATTCGACATCGACACGTACGAACCGCTGCCGGTCTACAAGCCCGCGGCGACCCGCGCGCAGATCGAGAAGGCGCTCGCGATGCTCAACGACGCGGACAAGCCGCTGATCGTGTCGGGCGGCGGCGTGCTCAACGCGGCGGCCGAAGACCTGCTCGTCCAGTTCGCCGAAACGATCGGCGTGCCGGTGATCCCGACGCTGATGTCGTGGGGCGCGATTCCGGACGACCATCCGCTGATGGCCGGCATGGTCGGCCTGCAGACGTCGCACCGCTACGGCAACGCGACGATGCTCGCGTCCGACTTCGTGCTCGGCATCGGCAACCGCTGGGCGAACCGCCACACGGGCAGCGTCGAGGTCTACACGAAGGGTCGCAAGTTCGTGCACGTCGACATCGAGCCGACCCAGATCGGCCGCGTATTCGGCCCGGATCTCGGCATCGTGTCCGACGCGAAGGCCGCACTCGAGCTGTTCGTCGCGGTCGCGCAGGAATGGAAGGCCGCCGGCAAGCTGAAGGACCGCGGCGCATGGGTGTCCGAGTGCCAGGCGCGCAAGCGGACGCTGCAGCGCAAGACCCACTTCGACAACGTGCCGGTCAAGCCGCAGCGCGTGTACGAAGAGATGAACAAGGTGTTCGGCCGCGATACGTGCTACGTCAGCACGATCGGCCTGTCGCAGATCGCCGCCGCACAGTTCCTGCACGTGTTCAAGGCACGCAACTGGATCAACTGCGGCCAGGCCGGCCCGCTCGGCTGGACGATCCCCGCCGCGCTCGGCGTGCGTGCGGCCGACCCGCGCCGTCCGATCGTCGCGCTGTCCGGCGACTACGACTTCCAGTTCATGATCGAGGAACTGGCCGCCGGCGCGCAATTCAAGCTGCCGTACGTGCACGTCGTCGTGAACAACTCGTACCTCGGGCTGATCCGCCAGGCCCAGCGCGCGTTCGACATGGACTACTGCGTGCAGCTCGCGTTCGACAACGTCAACGCACCGGAGCTGAACGGCTATGGCGTCGATCACGTGGCGGTGGCCGAAGGCCTCGGCTGCAAGGCGCTGCGCGTGTTCAAGCCGGAAGAGATCGCGCCGGCGCTGAAGCAGGCGCAAGCGCTCGCGGAAGAGTTCAGCGTGCCGGTGGTCGTCGAAGTGATCCTCGAGCGCGTGACGAACATCTCGATGGGCACCGAAATCGACGCAATCAACGAGTTCGAGGAACTCGCCGAAAAGGCCGAGCACGCGCCGACCGCGATCTCGCTGCTCGACTGATCCGCACGACATTTTTTGACTGACCGACCGAAGAGGCTTAGCTCATGCCGAAGTTTGCTGCAAACCTGACCATGCTGTTCAACGAAGTGCCGTTCCTCGATCGCTTCAAGGCGGCCGCGGACGCGGGCTTCGACGCCGTCGAGTTCCTGTTCCCGTACCCGTACGCGAAAGAGGAACTCGCCGAGCGGCTCGAGACGCACCGCCTGCGCCTCGTGCTGCACAACCTGCCCGCCGGCAACTGGGACCAGGGCGAGCGCGGCATCGCGTGCCTGCCCGATCGCGTCGGCGAGTTCCAGGAAGGTGTCGGTCGTGCGATCGAGTACGCGAAGGCGCTGAAGGTGCCGCAGCTGAACTGCCTCGTCGGCATCCCGTCGGCGAGCACGGCGCGCGACAAGACCTTCGTCACGATCGTCGACAACCTGCGCTTCGCCGCCGACGCATTGAAGCGCGAAGGCATCCGCCTGCTGGTCGAGCCGTGCAACAGCTTCGACATCCCGGGCTTTGCGCTGAACCGCTCGTCCGAAGGGCTCGACGTGATCCGCGCGGTCGGCTCGGACAACCTGTTCCTGCAGTACGACATCTATCACATGCAGCGCATGGAAGGCGAACTGGCCGCGACGATCGAACGCAATCTCGCATCGATCGGCCACGTCCAGCTCGCGGACAACCCGGGCCGCAACGAGCCGGGCACGGGCGAGATCAACTACGCGTTCCTGTTCGCGCTGCTCGACCGGCTCGGCTATGCCGGCTACGTCGGCTGCGAATACAAGCCCCGCACCACCACGACGGAAGGGCTCGGCTGGCTGCAAGACGTCGCCGGCTGCGCACCGGGCTCGGCGCGTCGCGCCGCCTGAGATCCGCCCTTCCCGCATACGCCCCTACAAGGAGACTTTCACATGGCAACCATCGGTTTCATCGGCCTCGGCATCATGGGCGCGCACATGGCGCGCAACCTGCTCAAGGGCGATCATCAGCTCGTCGTGAACGGTGCGTTTCCGATCCCGGACGACCTGCGCGCGAGCGCGAAGGTCGTCGTGAACTCGACCGAAGTCGCGCAGAACGCCGACATCATCATCTCGATGGTGCCGGACACGCCCGACGTGCGTAACGTGCTGTTCGCCGACGACGGTGTCGCGAAGGGCCTGACGGCCGGCAAGCTCGTGATCGACATGAGCTCGATCTCGCCGCTCGACACGCAGGAATTCGCGAAGCAGATCAACGCGCTCGGCTGCGACTACCTCGACGCGCCGGTGTCCGGCGGCGAAGTCGGTGCCCGTGAAGCGACGCTGACGATCATGGTCGGCGGCCCGGAGAAGGCCTTCGAGCGCGCGAAGCCGCTGTTCGAGAAGATGGGCAAGAACATCACGCTCGTCGGCGACAACGGTGCGGGCCAGACCTGCAAGGTCGCAAACCAGATCATCGTCGCGCTGAACATCGAAGCGGTCGGCGAAGCGCTGCTGTTCGCCGCACGCTCGGGCGCCGATCCGGAGCGCGTGCGCCAGGCGCTGATGGGCGGCTTCGCCGCCTCGCGAATCCTCGAAGTGCACGGCGTGCGCATGACGAAGCGCACGTTCGATCCGGGCTTCCGCATCGAATTGCACCAGAAGGACCTGAATCTCGCGCTCGACGGCGCACGCAAGCTCGGCCTCGCGCTGCCGCACACGGCGAGCGCGCAGCAGTTGTTCAGCGTGTGCGCATCGCACGGCGGCAAGGCATGGGATCACTCGGCACTCGTGCGTGCGCTCGAGATCATGTCGAACTTCGAGATCGGCCAGACGCCGTCCGCGTAACGCGGACGCAACGGCGCGCGTTTCGCTGCAACGGCGAACGCGCGCGACGAACACACGCGATCCGGTCATCGCCGGTCGCATCGATGCGCGACGATGCGCGCATCACGGTGGGGCGCCCCGCCGCGTATCGCTGAAACGCGTGCGCGACGGGGCGAAAAACGCCGCTCTGGGCTGAGAGCGGCGTGGTGGGGTCCGCAGCGGCACCCGGCGGCGCCGGGGAAGCCTTGGTCGGTCAGACGTCGTCGTCGGGTGTCCGCCTGTCGGATTTCGCGCATAACATTTCTTTACGTTCACGCATGCGATTTTTCATGCAATCGTCGCGATGAACGCCTACACTTTCGCCACGCCTTTCGAGAAATCCGCCGCGCTTGCGCTCACTCCGGTGACCGCGCCCAGCGCGGTGTTTTTTTCGCCACTTCACGGCGCGTTTTCTTTTCAACCACCTAGGGAGTGCAGCGATGGGTCTTCTTTCGTTTATTAAAGAGGCGGGTGAAAAACTGCTGGGTCACGCCGATGCGCAGGCAGCGGAAGATCCGAATGCCGCGAACCAGACCGCGGCCGATGCGATCAAGAACTACATCAGCACGCAAGGTCTCGACACGTCGAACCTGACCGTCGCGTTCGACGGCGCATCGCGCACCGTCACGCTGTCGGGCAGCGTCGCCGACCTCGACACGAAGGCGAAGGTCAAGGTCGCGGCCGGCAACGTGCAAGGCGTCGCGGGCGTCAACGACGACGATCTGCAGCCGGACGATCCGGAAATTCAGTACCACGACGTCCAGCCGGGCGACACGCTGTCGGCGATCGCCAAGGAAGTGTACGGCGACGCGAACAAGTACCCGGCGATCTTCGAGGCGAACAAGCCGATGCTTTCGAGCCCGGACCGGATCTATCCGGGCCAGAAGCTCGTGATTCCGCCGCAGTCCTGAGCATTCGCGCAGCACTGATGCAAAAAAGGCAGGCCATCGGCCTGCCTTTTTTCATGCGCGTGACCCGTCCTGAAATAGGTTGACACTTTTTCGCTGAAACGAAGAGGTGCCAAGTGGAGCAAGA
>NZ_QTPO01000035.1 GCF_003853645.1 Burkholderia sp. Bp9143
AACCAGCCGGGCAAGGAAGCATGGCCGGTCGTCGGCGCGACGTTCGTGCTGCTGCACGCGAAGCAGGACAAGCCGGAACAAGGTGCGGAAACGCTGAAGTTCTTCGACTGGGCATTCCACAACGGCAACCAGGCCGCGACAGATCTGGACTACATCTCGCTTCCAGATTCAGTGGTGTCCGAGATCCACAAGCAATGGAAAGCAAAAATCAAGGATGCCTCCGGTAAGGCAATTGCAAACTGAGCGCACCGGGTGCGACGTGAGTCCGACCGCACTCGCCCCGTGACGAAGTAGAACGTCCCTTCGATTTGAGCCATGGGCGAAGAAATGCTTCACCGAGCCGATGTGTTCTTGAGAGGCTAGCGCAAATGCCTTGCCAAGCTTGCACGAGAATGTGCACGATCCCAGATCAGGTCGCACATGACGAACTGGTGGAGTTGCACAAGCCAAGAAAATTGCGACCACTAGGACGGCCAGCAATAGTGGTGCGACAGTATCGCTGCCGTCTGTGCGGTACGAACTGGCTGTCAGAGCGTGATCCCCAGCGACCCGGCGCCACTGACTGGCTCTGTCTCAATAAGGCGTCGAACATTCTCACCCCCGCCTCGACATCGCAGCCAGGTATAGGTGCGGTTGCATCCGGGCCATCCGGAGACGCTGTCGTCGGGAACACTGCATTGCCGTTGACTCCCGCTCACTGCGGTGGAGGCAATGCCATTTTTTATCGCGCTACAGCAAGTAACGCTTGATGTTCGCCAGCGCTCGAGAAACATACGCTTCCTTCTCCCCGACTGGCGCAACGTAGTGCAGCGCGCTCCGCGCGGCGTCCTCGCCTTCGATGCGCGCAATGATCCATGCGGCCAAATACTGCGAAGCAAAGCAGCCGCCCGCAGTCGCGACGTTACCTTGAGCGAAGAATGGCTGATCTACAACGTCGACGCCTGCCTCGATCACCCAAGGTTTGGTTGTGAGATCCGTGCAGGCCGGGATTTTGCCGAGGAAGCCGAGCTTCGCCAGAACCAACGTGCCCGAACATTGCGCACCGATAAGCTGCCGTGCAGGATCGAGCTTGAGCTGCTCCATCAGTGCCGCGTTGTTGACGACCTCCCGGGTTTGAATACCGCTCCCAATGATGACGGCATCTGCCTTGCAAGCGTCCGCCAAGGTTGACTGCGCCTGTACTGTCACACCATTCATCGAGGTAACGGAATGCTCCGGGCATGAAAGTGTGACCCGCCAGTTGGGCTTCTTGATTCGATTGAGCACGCCAAGTGCAATGAGGGAGTCGAGTTCGTTGAAGCCTTGGAAGGTCACGATCGCGATGTGCATGGGACACCCTATCTCAGGTCAGTCGAAGCATATTGCCAGAATGCCGTGACGATCGGCTCTGCTCTCCAGACAACTCACTGTTACTGCCAGCGCCCTCGTCCTAACGGCGAACTTCGGCTTCCAAACCACTGGCAAACTCCAACTGGCAAAGCAACTTTCCCCAGGTCACATGAGCACGAAACCCGCCGCAGCCCATAAAACTACGCCAAGATCCACGCCCGCCCTTCTGGGGTTCGGCCGTTAAACGTCGGCGTCGAAATCAATGACGATATCCCCGGTGTTCATTAGGATTGCACCGTCGACAAAGTCCAAGGCCTTACCCGCAAAAGTAGATATTGCATGCCAATAGCTGTACTCCCAGATCGATTTGGTGACCCCGTGACATGAACCATGCGCGCAAACAATGTAATGCAAATCCTGCACACAACCGTTCACGGCATCACCGCCTAGGTAGGCAGCGGCGCTCCAGAAGACGAAGAAATTGAAAATTGCGAGCACACCTGTGACATACAGTATCAACCAGGCGCGCTTCGACATTTCCTTGAATTTCACAGTCGTGAAGCGTCTTCCGACCGAGCACGGAAACTACGCCTGAGACAGTGCCCTCAGACAATCACACGCCAGATTGTCTGGCCGCAACGGTCGCTTCGGGGTTAGCACTACGTTATGGATTGTTCCCGTATCGCCATGCGCCGGGTCGGGGCACTGAAGCCGAGGCGGGGACATTGATCGCAGCCGATCCCGGTATCTGCAACCGGCCAAACGGCCAACTTCGCGCTTGCACATCGAAGCCACTGGTAAACTCGGGCAACTCAAGCAACAACTTCATGCCGGATCTATGACCACGCTGTCGCCCGAGGCCTTTGCTGGCCACACCCCGATGATGCAGCAGTACCTTCGCATCAAGGCCGATCACCCCGACACGCTCGTCTTCTACCGGATGGGCGACTTCTACGAGTTGTTCTTCGAGGATGCGGAGAAAGCGGCACGCCTGCTCGACCTGACCCTCACGCAGCGCGGCGCATCGGCCGGCACGCCGATCAAGATGGCCGGCGTCCCGCATCACGCGGTCGAACAGTATCTGGCGAAGCTCGTGAAGATGGGCGAATCGGTCGCGATCTGCGAGCAGATCGGCGACCCCGCGACGTCGAAGGGGCCGGTCGAGCGCAAGGTCGTGCGTGTCGTCACGCCCGGCACGCTGACCGATGCGGCACTGCTGTCCGACAAGAACGACGTCTACCTGCTCGCGATGTGCACGGGCCACAACAAGCGTGGCGTCGCGGTCAATATCGGCCTCGCGTGGCTGAACCTCGCGAGCGGCGCGCTGCGGCTCGCCGAAATCGAACCCGACCAGCTCGGCGCCGCACTCGAACGCATCCGCCCGGCCGAAATCCTGACGGCGGATGGCGCGACCGACGCCGTGCCCGCGGGCGCCGGCGCGATCAAGCGCGTGCCGGCTTGGCACTTCGACATCGCATCGGGCACGCAGCGCCTGTGCGACCAGCTCGACGTCGCGGGGCTCGACGGCTTCGGCGCGCATTCGCTGACGAGCGCATGCGGCGCGGCAGGCGCGCTGCTGCTGTACGCGGCGGCCACGCAGGGCCAGCAACTGCGTCACGTGCGCAGCCTGAAGGTCGAGAACGAAACCGAGTACATCGGGCTCGATCCGGCAACGCGCCGCAATCTCGAGCTGACCGAAACGCTGCGCGGCACCGAATCGCCGACGCTGTATTCGCTGCTCGACACCTGCTGCACGACGATGGGCAGCCGCCTGCTGCGTCACTGGCTGCATCACCCGCCGCGCGCGTCGGTCGCCGCGCAGTCGCGCCAGCAGGCGATCGGCGCACTGCTCGAGGCGCCCGCGAACGCGAGCCTCGACGCACTGCGCAGCGCGCTGCGCCAGATCGCCGACGTCGAACGGATCACCGGGCGTCTCGCGCTGCTGTCCGCGCGACCGCGCGACCTGTCGAGCCTGCGCGACACGTTCGCCGCGCTGCCGGCGCTGCGCGAGCGGATCAGCGCGATCGTCGCGAACGCGGATGCGCTCACGCGCGTCGACGCGGCGCTCGCGCCGCCCGCCGAATGCCTCGACCTGCTGACGAGCGCGATCGCCCCCGAGCCTGCCGCGATGGTGCGCGACGGCGGCGTGATCGCGCGCGGCTACGATGCGGAGCTCGACGAACTGCGTGACATCTCCGAGAACTGCGGGCAGTTCCTGATCGATCTCGAGGCGCGCGAGCGCACCCGCACGGGCATCGCGAACCTGCGCGTCGAATACAACAAGGTGCACGGCTTCTACATCGAGGTCACGCGCGGCCAGACCGACAAGGTGCCCGACGACTACCGCCGCCGCCAGACGCTGAAGAACGCCGAGCGCTACATCACGCCCGAACTGAAGACCTTCGAGGACAAGGCGCTGTCCGCGCAGGAACGCGCGCTGGCCCGCGAGCGCGCGCTGTACGACGGCGTGCTGCAGGCGCTGCTGCCGTTCATTCCCGAGTGTCAGCGTGTCGCGTCCGCGCTCGCGGAGCTCGACGTGCTCGCCGCGTTCGCCGAGCGCGCCCGCACGCTCGACTGGGTCGCCCCCGCCTTCACCGACGAGATCGGCATCGAGATCGAACAAGGTCGCCACCCGGTCGTCGAAGCGCAGGTCGAGCAGTTCATCGCGAACGACTGCCGGTTCGGCGCCGAGCGCAAGCTGCTGCTGATCACCGGTCCGAACATGGGCGGTAAGTCGACGTTCATGCGGCAGACGGCGCTGATCGCGCTGATGGCCTACGTCGGCAGCTACGTGCCCGCGAAGTCGGCCTGCTTCGGCCCGATCGACCGGATCTTCACGCGGATCGGCGCGGCCGACGACCTCGCCGGCGGCCGCTCGACCTTCATGGTCGAGATGACCGAAGCGGCAGCGATCCTCAACGACGCGACGCCGCAAAGCCTCGTGCTGATGGACGAAATCGGCCGCGGCACGTCGACGTTCGACGGCCTCGCGCTCGCGTGGGCCATCGCGCGTCATCTGCTCGCGCAAAACGGCTGCTACACGCTGTTCGCGACGCACTACTTCGAACTGACGCAGCTGCCGGCCGAATTCCCGCAAGCGGCGAACGTCCACCTGTCGGCCGTCGAGCACGGCCACGGCATCGTGTTCCTGCACGCGGTCAACGAAGGCCCGGCGAACCAGAGCTACGGGCTGCAGGTTGCGCAGCTCGCGGGCGTGCCGGCGCCGGTGATCCGCGCCGCGCGCAAGCATCTCGCGTATCTCGAACAGCAGTCGGCCACGCAGCACACGCCGCAGCTTGACCTGTTCAGCGCGCCGCCCGCCGCGGCCGACGAACTCGAATGCGCGGATGCGCCGGCGCCGGCCGACGTCCCGCATCCGGCACTCGAGAAGCTGCGCGAGATCGATCCCGACGATCTCAAGCCTCGCGACGCGCTCGACCTGCTGTACGAACTGCGCACGCTCGTCCGCTCGCACGATGCCGACGGGCACGCATAAACGCCTCCCGTCGGGCCGGCCGGCCCGTGCCGCCGCCGCTGCGCTGATCGCGGCGGTGCTCGCGCTGGCCCAGGCCGGCGCGCTCGCGGCGCCGCCCAAGCGTGCCGCGGCCCCCTACTCGTTCGCGATCGTGTCGGGCGTCATCGACGCGCCGGCCGACGAGCCGGCCGCGCAGCGGCTGTTCGAATCGATCGCACTCGAGCGCAATCTGGCCTTTGTCGTCTATGCAGGCGACATCAAGGGTGCGAAGGAAGCGTGCCGCGACTCGCTGTACACGCAGCGCGGCGCGATCCTGGACGCATCGCGCGTGCCGCTCGTGTTCATTCCCGGCCACGACGATTGGGTGACGTGCAACACGGCGGCCGGCGGCAGCTACGACCCGGTCGAACGTCTGGACTTCCTGCGGCAGACGCTATTGGCCGACGCGGCACTGCCCGACCCCGGCGCGCTGCAGATCACGCGCGAAAGTGAAGTCGCCCGGTTCCGGCCCTATCGTGAAAACGCGCGCTGGATGCATGACGACGTCGTCTACGTCGCGCTGAACGCACCGGCGCCGAACAACCACTATCTGACGGCCGGTGGCCGGAACGGCGAATTCGAGGATCGCATCATCGCGAACGGCTTCTGGATCGACCACGCGGCCGAATATGCGAAGCGGCGCGAAGCGCGCGCCATGGTGGTGATTTTCGAAGGCGATCCGCAGTTCGATCGCTATGAGCGTGCCGAACGCTTTGCGTGGTTGCGTTTCAACCGGCCGCGCGTCCGCGACGGCTTCCGTGAACTGAAACGAACGCTGGTGAAGGCGGCGGCGACATTCCGTGGCCCGATCCTGGTGATGCACACGAGCAGCGAGCCGCTTGCGAACGGCTTCCTGATCGATCGCCCGCTGCATGCGGACGACGGTGCGCTGGTCGGAAACGTGACCCGCGTCGCGATCGGACCGCGTCATCCGGCGAATCAGTGGGTGAAGGTCAACGTGTCGCCGGCACGGCGGACGATCTTCAACGTGAGCGTGCAGGACGTCCCGAAGAACCTTCCGATCCCGCCCGCCCTGCCGGTCGTGCCGCGCGACGCTGTCCCGCTGCCGCAGATGCCGGAGATTCCGGCCTTGCCGGCACTGCCCGACTCGTCGTCGGTCGCGCCGCCGCTACAGGGCGACGGCACGACGCCGGGCGGCGCCTCGTGGCCCGCGCCGCCCCCTGCCTCAGGGCCGGCGCCCGGCCTGCCTGCCAGTTCAGTGCAGGGTACGCCCTGACGGTGCGTCGCCGTCCTCGTCTTCGTCCTCGTCGACGATTTCGAGGCCTTCCGCGCCGTGCGCGTGCTCATGCTCGATCTCGTCCTCGGTCGCTTCGCGAACGTCCTTGACCGTGAGCGCGAAACGCAGCGCCATGCCCGCGAGCGGGTGGTTGCCGTCGAGCACGACCTTGTCTTCGGCGATGTCCGTGACCGTATAGATCAGCGAATCCACTTCCTCGTCGCCGTCCTCCGGCGTGCCTTCGAACTGCATGCCCACTTCGATCGGCTCCGGAAAACGATCGCGCGGCTCGATCTTCACGAGTTCGGGATCGTAGTCGCCGAACGCGTCCTGCGGCTCGAGCTGAATCTGCGCCTGGTAACCGGGCTCCTGACCGTCGAGCTGTTCCTCGATCTTGGGGAACGTGCCATCATAGCCGCCGTGCAGATAAACCATCGGCTCGTCGCTTTCCTCGATCAGATTGCCTTGCGCATCCGACAGTTTGTAAGTGACCGACACGACGGTGTTTTTTGCGATTTTCATCCAATTCTCCCAAATACAACTCTCATTATACGATGCGCAACCGGTCTCAAGCCGAACCGCGGGATGCCGCTGCCGCCCCGCTCGGCGCGCCGCCTTCCGATCTTCCCACGCCGCTGCTCGGCGGCCTCTCGCCGGCGCAATTCATGCGCCGCTACTGGCAGAAGAAGCCGCTGCTGATCCGCCAGGCGATTCCCGGCGTGAAGCCGCCGGTCACGCGCGACGCACTGTTCGAGCTGGCAGCCGACTATGACGCCGAAGCGCGACTGATCACTCATTTTCGTAACAAGTGGCAACTGGCGCACGGTCCGTTCGAGCCGGGTGCGCTGCCTGCCGTTTCGCGCAAGTCCTGGTCCTTGCTCGTGCAGGGGCTCGACCTGCACGTCGACGCGGCGCGCGCGTTGCTCGACCGTTTCCGCTTCATCCCGGACGCGCGCCTCGACGACCTGATGATTTCGTACGCGACGGACGGCGGCGGCGTCGGCCCGCACTTCGACTCGTACGACGTATTCCTGCTGCAGGTCGAAGGCCGGCGCCGCTGGCGCATCGGCGCGCAGAAGGACCTGTCGCTGCAACCGGACGTGCCGCTGAAGATCCTCGAGCATTTCGAGCCGAGCGACGAGTGGGTGCTGGAGCCGGGCGACATGCTGTACCTGCCGCCGCACATCGCGCACGACGGCGTGGCCGAAGGCGAATGCATGACCTGCTCGATCGGCTTCCGGGCACCGTCCGCCGGGGAGCTGGGCGCGCAATTCCTGTACTACCTCGCGGAACGCGGCGGCCTGCGCGACGAGCGCGGGGACGCGCTGTACCGCGACCCGAAGCAGCCGGCGGTCGACACCCCTGCGCAGCTGCCGCCGGCGATGGTCGAGCGCGTCGCCGAGATCGTCGATGCGATCCGCTGGCGCAAGCGCGACGTCGCCGAATTCCTCGGCTGCTACCTGAGCGAGCCCAAATCGAACGTGGTATTCGAGCCGCCGGCACGCCCGCTGTCCGAGGCCGCGTTCGTCACGCAGGCGTCGCGCCGGGGCGTGCATCTCGACAGACGCGCCGCATTGATGTATAACGCGCGCTCGTACTTCATTAATGGCGAGGAAGAACCGCTCGAGCAAGCCGGCGAATGGCTGCCCGAACTGGCCAATCTGCGTCACATGGAGGCGAAACGGTTTGTAACACTATCTCGGGTTCCCTCAATGACAGCCTTGCTGCACGAGTGGTATTGTGCGGGCTGGCTACGGGTCGGAAACCGGATTTAGTGGACCGCCCCGTATGCCCGTACAGATCAAATTCTGTATGGGAAAGACAACGTATTGACCCCGCATTTGTCGACGGTCGATAGGAAAGTGCATATAATTTCCGCCCAAGCCGTAGGGAAGATTCACGCTCTAGAAGTGCGTCTCCACCAGCGGCCCAGGTCGGTGTTGGAGCACATTACCGGTATTGTTTCGCGCTGTTGCTTACCTTTAACCATAAAAGGACGTGATCATGAAGAAATCCCTCCTCGTAGCTTCCCTGTTGGCTGCTGTTGCACTGGCTGCTTGCAACAAGAGCGCTGATCAAGCTGCTTCGTCGGCTGCTAGCGACGCATCGGCTGCTGCTTCGTCGGCTGCTTCGGCAGTTGCTGGTGCTGCGAGCGACGCTTCGGCTGCTGCTTCGTCGGCGACGGCTGCTGCGAGCGACGCAGCTGCTGCTGTGGCGTCGGCTGCTTCGGCAGCGACGGCTGCTCCGGCTTCGGGCGCAAGCCAGTAAGCCTCAGCATCAGCTGAAAAAAAACCGGCCCTTCGGGCCGGTTTTTTTACGTCTGTTGGTTTCGTGCATCGCGCCCGGCAGGCAAGCAGGCCAAGATGCCGTCCCGCCCCTTCCTGCGCCCCCTCTACACCCGCTCAACCGAGCGTCAGCCAGTCGAAGCCCCCGTCCTGCGTGGCCACGACCACTTCCTCCCCGTCCGTTCCCAGCACGCCGGCCAACGCCTGGCGGGCCAGCTCGGGCCGGTTGTTCTGCTGGCTCAGGTGCGCGGCGACCAGGTGCTGGAGGCGGCTGCGTTCGAGCGATGCGAGGATGCCGGCGGCGGCATCGTTGCTCAGGTGGCCGTGATTGCCGCCGATCCGCGCCTTCAGCGACTGCGGATAGCGGCTCCCGGCGAGCATCGCGGTATCGTGGTTGGATTCGAGCACCAGCGCGTCACAGCCGCTCAAGACGGTCGTGATGTGCGGCGTGGTCATCCCGACGTCGGTCAGCACGCCAAGCCGGCGGCAACCGTCCATGAAGACGAACTGGAGCGGTTCCCGCGCGTCGTGGGGCACCGTATAGGGCATCACGGCCAGATCGCGTATCGCGGCCGTCTCGTCGCCCCACAACACGTGGAGATCGACATCGGCCTCGTCCGCGCCCACCGCGCGCGCCGTGCCCCAGCTCATGTAGAGCGGCAGCGACCCGCGCCGCGCGAGCGTCAGCGCGCTGCCAACGTGGTCGCTGTGTTCGTGGGTGATGAGGATCGCATCGAGATCGTCGATGCCGAGATTCAGGCGGCCGAGACGGCGCTCGACCTCCTTCGCTGAAAAACCGCAGTCAAGCAGCACGCGGGTGGTCGTCGTCCCGCTCGAGACCTCGACGACCAGCGCGTTGCCTTCGCTGCCGCTACCGAGGCTGGCGAAGCGCACGCGCTCAGTTCAGCTGGGCGTGCAACAGCGAAATGATCCGCTGCGCGTCCGACGAGTTGTCGACCTGGCCGTTCGCGTCGACCACCGCGACCTGCGTGCCGCCATTGCCCTGCGCCCGCACGTTGACCAGGTACTCCTTGCCCGGCTTGGCCGCCGACGGGCCGCCGTAGAACAGCTTGCCGAACAGCCCGTCACGCTTGAGCTCTTCCATCGTGTTCGCGTAGCGGACCGTGTACAGGCCCTTCTCGCGGTCGCGATTGTCGACCGCGAAGTTGGTGCGGTCAAGCGCGAGACCGACGCGCAGCCAGGCGCGGTCGAACGATTCTGCCAGCTGCAGCGTCGCGGCGCCGCTGCTGGTGTCGCTGACCTGCGCCGGTGCCGTCGCGGGACGTGCATCGGTCAGCAGTTGCTTCGCCTGCGCGTCGCTCAGGCCGAACTTCTGCATCAGCTTCGACAGGAACACGGCCTCGAGCACCGGGTTGCGCGGACGCTCTTCCCAGCGCGACGACGTGCCGCCCTGCGGACCGACCATCATTTCCTCCATCGCGCTGTGCGTGATCGAGATGTCGGTGTTGCCGTTCGACGTGCGGTTCACGAGCGTGCGGAAACGGTCACGCGTGCCCGACGAGTATGCGAAGTCGATGACCTTGCCGATCGTGCGGCGGAACCAGTCGTCGGGAATGTTCGCGCGGTTCTCGGCCCAGTCGGTGGCCATGATGCCGGTCGACGGTGCGTCCGTCTTCAGCGAGAAGCCGTTTTCCTGCCAGAACTCCTTCAGGATCGGCCACAGCTGCTCGGGCGTGCGCCCGTCCACTACGAGCCAGCGGCGGTCGCCGTCGCGCTCGATGTGCATGCCGAGCGGATCCTGCGCGCTCGGGACGCCGTCGGTCGCGTTGCCGGCGGCCGTCGTCGCCCGCGGCGGCAGCGTGCCGAGACCGGCGTTGCTCGGCGGCGCGACGAACTGCTGGGTCGTCGGCACCGGCTTCAGGTCGCTCGGCACCGCGAGCGGCGGCGCCGAACCGGTGTTCTTGTAGTTGACCCGGTCGGGAGCCAGATAATCGTTCAGCGTATCGCAGCCGGCGAGCGCGCCCAGCGCCAGCGCCACCACCGAAACCTGGATGGCGCGAGAGGAAAAGGCGAAACGTTTCATGAAATCCTTCGTCTTGCTAGAACGCTCGTCAGGAGCGGCGCCGGACGGAGCCGGCCGGTGCGGGTTGATGAGGGGTCGAGCCGGCGGCCGCAGGACGCGGCCGCCTGTGCATCAGGCGAGGATGCCGGCCTCGACGAGGGCCGAACGTACGACATCGTGGCAGCGCTCGTCGAGCGGCGTAAGCGGCAGGCGGATGCCGCCCTGCATCTTGCCCATCGCCTGCAGCGCCCACTTCACCGGAATCGGGTTCGCCTCGATGAACAGGTTCTTGTGCAGCGACAGCAGCTTCATGTGCAGCTCGCGCGCCGTTGCGACGTCGCCGGCCAGCGCCGCGCGGCACAGGTCGCTCATCGCGCGCGGCGCGACGTTCGCCGTCACCGAGATGTTGCCGTGGCCGCCGAGCAGCATCAACGCGATCGCGGTCGGATCGTCACCGCTGTAGATCGCGAAATGCTTCGGTGCGGCCTTGATCAGGTGCGCGGCGCGATCGATGTTGCCGGTCGCTTCCTTCACGCCGATGATGCCCGGCACCTGCGCGAGGCGCAGCGTGGTTTCGTGCGCCATGTCCGCGACCGTGCGGCCCGGCACGTTGTACAGGATCACCGGCAGGTCGACCGCTTCGGCGATCGCCTTGAAGTGCCGGTACATCCCTTCCTGCGTGGGCTTGTTGTAGTAAGGCACGACCTGCAGCGTCGCGTCGGCGCCGACGGCCTTCGCGTGCTTCGTCAGTTCGATCGCCTCTGCGGTCGAATTGCCGCCTGCGCCCGCGATGATCGGGATGCGCTTCGCCGCATGCTCGACCGCCGTGCGGATCATCAGGATGTGCTCTTCGACGTTGAGCGTTGCCGACTCGCCGCTCGTGCCGACCACGACGAGTGCGTCGGTGCCTTCCGCGATGTGCCAGTCGATCAGTTTGCGAAACGCCGGCAGGTCGAGACTGCCGTCTTCGAGCATCGGGGTGACGATCGCGGGGATGCTGCCGCGGATTTGAATGCCGTCTTGGGTGCCGTTAGCCATGAAACGCGATTGATTGATGTACCGGTAAACGTTGAGATTGTAGCGGATTAGCCGGGCAGTTCGTAACGTGGAATTCCCGCCCCCGCCATCGGGGTCGCGCCCTCGCGTACCGCGCAGATGCGCTGCACGAACGCCTCGCGCGGCGCGGCGACGAATCCGTCCTCGTACGCGACCACCCGCAGGCGGCCGCGCACCGCGTCCAGCAGCTCGCCCGGAGCGAGCAGGAACGCGGGGTTGGACGGTTTGCCGACCGTTTCGTTTCCTTGCGCGAAGGTTTCGTAGATCAGCACGCCGCCCGGCGCCACCGCATCGAGCAGATGGGGCCAGAGCGGACGATGCAAATAATGGGTGACGATCACCGCCGCGAACGACGCACCGGCCGGCAGCGGCCAGGTCGCGCCCTCGAGATCGGCGTCGCGCGCGTCGACGCCCGGGATCGCGCGCAATGCGGCCAGCGCGGCCGGATCGCGGTCGAGCGCGACGACCGGATGCCCGTGCGACGCAAACCAGCGCGCATGGCGGCCGCCGCCCGCGGCGACGTCGAGCACCGCGCCGCCCGCCGGGACGAGCCGCGACCACCGGGCGACCCAGCGCGAAGGCTCGATCTGGGCGACGTGGCCGCCCGCGGCGGCAATGACAGGTTCGCGCATGCCGTCAGGTCAGGTGTATGACAGGCCCATCGCCTCGCGCACGTCGCGCATCGTCTCGACCGCGTGCTTGCGCGCCTTGTCGCAGCCGTCCGCGACGATCGCGCGCAGCAGCGACGGATCGTCCATGTACTTCTGCGCGCGCTCGAGCATCGGCTGCTGTTCGCGCAAGATCCCCTCGACGACCGGCTGCTTGCAGTCGAGGCAGCCGATGCCCGCCGAGCGGCAGCCGCTCTGCACCCACTGGTGCGTCGTTTCGTCCGTATAGACCTGGTGCAGCTGCCACACCGGGCACTTGTCGGGATCGCCCGGATCGGTGCGGCGCACGCGCGCCGGATCGGTCGGCATCGTGCGGACCTTCTTCGTGATCGTCTCGGCGTCCTCGCGCAGGCCGATCGTGTTGCCGTATGACTTCGACATCTTCTGGCCGTCGAGGCCCGGCATCCGGGACGCTTCGGTCAGGAGCGCCTGCGGCTCGACCAGGATGATCTTGCGTGCGCCTTCGAGATAGCCGAACAGGCGCTCGCGGTCGCTCATCGACAGGCTCTGCGATTCCTGCAGCATCGCGCGCGCCTGTTCGAGCGCCTCGTCGTCGCCCTCCTGCTGGTACGCATTGCGCAGCTCGTGATAGAGCTTCGCACGCTTGCCGCCGAGCTTCTTCGCGGCTTCGAGCGCCTTCTCCTCGAAGCCCGGCTCGCGGCCGTACAGGTAGTTGAAGCGGCGCGCGATCTCGCGCGTCATCTCGACGTGCGGCACCTGGTCTTCACCGACCGGCACGAGCGAGCCGCGATACAGCAGGATGTCGGCCGCCATCAGCACCGGGTAGCCGAGGAAGCCGTAGGTCGACAGGTCCTTGTCCTTCAGCTTCTCCATCTGCTCCTTGTAGGTCGGCACGCGCTCGAGCCAGCCGAGCGGCGTGCTCATGCCGAGCAACAGCGCGAGCTCCGCGTGCTCGGGCACCTTGCTCTGGATGAACAGCGTCGCCTGCGCCGGATCGATGCCGGACGCGAGCCAGTCGATCAGCACGTCCCACACGTTCTTCTCGATGACCTCGGGCGTTTCGTAGTGCGTCGTCAGCGCATGCCAGTCGACCACGCAGAAGAAGCACGGGTACTCGGACTGCAGCTTCACCCAGTTTTTCAGCACGCCGTGGTAGTGGCCGAGGTGCAACGACCCTGTGGGTCGCATGCCGGAGAAAATACGATCTGGGAACATGATTGTCGTTAGAAAAGCGAGGCGAAGGGAGACAGGATGGCGCTCAGCACGCCGGCCGCGGCGTTCACGAGCGGACGCAGCCAGAAATTCGTCAGCACGCCCGTCATGACCAGCATGAGGACGATGATGAAACCGTACGGCTCGATGCGCGACAACGCGATCGATTGCTTCGGCGGCAGCAGCGCCGCCAGGATGCGGCCGCCATCGAGCGGCGGCAGCGGAAACAGGTTCAGCACGCCGAGCACGAGGTTCGCGCTGACGCCCGCATAGGCCATCCGCGTGAAGAACGGCTCGTCGATGCCGGCGGCGGGCAGCACGATGGTCAGCACGCCCCAGATCAGTGCCTGCACGAAGTTGCAGGCCGGGCCCGCGAGCGACACCCACAGGCTGCCCCAGCGCGGATTGCGCAGGTTGCCGAACGATACCGGCACCGGTTTCGCATAGCCGAACAGGAACGCGCCGCCGGTCAGGAAATACATGGCGAGCGGGATCGCGATCGTGCCGAGCGGATCGATGTGGCGCATCGGGTTGAACGACACGCGCCCCATCATGTAGGCGGTGTTGTCGCCGAGCAGGCGCGCGGCATAGCCGTGCGCGGCCTCGTGCAGCGTGATCGCGAAGATCACGGGCAGCGCATAGACGGCGATGGTCTGTATCAGGGAAGCATCCATATCGCGTTATTGTAACAAGCGCACTCGCGCAAAAATGAACGGCGCTTACGCGGCCGAGAGTCCGAACGGTTCGAGCGCGCCGCGCCCCGCCCGCACGAGCTGCGGCTCGCCGCCCGTCAGGTCGATCACCGTCGACGGCTCGCGCGGACACGCGCCGCCGTCGATCACGAGATCGACCTGCTTCTCGAGGCGCGCGCGGATGTCGTCGGGATCGTTGAGCGGCTCGTCGTCCGGCGGCAGGATCAGCGTCGTGCCGAGCAGCGGCTGGCCCAGCGATTCGAGAAGCGCGAGCGTGATCGCGTGATCGGGCACGCGCAGCCCGATCGTCTTGCGCGACGGGTGCGACAGCCGGCGCGGCACTTCCTTGGTCGCCTGCAGGATGAACACATACGGGCCCGGCGTCACCGACTTGATCTGCCGGTACTGGCGGTTGTCCACCATCGCGAAGTTGGCCAGTTCCGACAGGTCGCGCACGAGCAGCGACAGGTGCTGCTTCTCGTCGAGGCCACGGATGCGGCGCACGCGCTCGACCGCGTCCTTGTCGTCGAGGTGGCACGCGAGCGCGTAGCTCGAATCGGTCGGCATCGCGATCACGCCGCCCTTGCTGACGATGTCCGCGGCCTGCTTGATCAGGCGCGGCTGCGGATTATCCGGATGAATCCTGAAGAACTGGGACATGGGGACACGTAAAGAGGGAGAAGTCGGATGCGCGCCTCGGCGGCAGCGCGAACGGCGAACGGCAAGCGGCGGCGGCGCGTCAGAGCCAGCGCTCCCAGACCGGTTTCAGGTCGGGCGGCAACGGCGGCAGGCTGCCGAGCTCGACGCGGCCCTCTCCCGGCGCATGGAAATCCGAACCGCGCGACACTTCGAAGCCGAAGCGGCGCGCGACGTCCGCGTATTCGCGGTATTGGTCGGGCGTGTGGCTGCCCGTGATGACCTCGATCGCGCGGCCGCCGAGATCGATGAATTCGCCGAAGAATGCGTCGAATTCGACCGGCGTATAGCGATAGCGGCCCGGATGCGCGACCACGGCCTCGCCGCCCGCCGCGCGAATCCATGCAACGGCGTCGGACAGCGTCGCCCAGAGGTGCGGGACGAACCCGGGCTTGCCGTCGCCGAGCAGGCGGTCGAACACGTCGGAAGTGGATGCGGCGTGGCCGTTCTCGACCAGGAAGCGCGCGAAGTGGGTGCGCGAGATCAGGTCGGGATTCGATACGTACTTCAGCGCGCCTTCGTACGCGCCGGGGATGCCGAGCGTCTCGAGCTGCGCGGCGATCGCCTGCGCACGGGCGGCACGGCCATGGCGCGTGCGGTAGAGGCCGTCGACGAGCGTCGGGTTCGACGGATCGATGTTGAGCCCGACGATGTGCACGGTGCGCGACGCCCACGTGACCGAGATCTCGACGCCGCTCAGGTAACGCATCCCGAGCGCCTCCGCCTCGCTGCGCGCCGCCGCCTGGCCGCCGATCTCGTCGTGGTCGGTCAGCGCCCACAGGGTCACGCCGCCGACATGGGCGCGGCGCGCGACGTCGGCAGGCGACAGCAACCCGTCGGAAACATTCGAATGGCAGTGGAGATCAGCGTTCATTGTCGGTATGGCAGGTGAAGCTTCATTCTACTGCAATGCGGCAATTGCGCCGCCCGCCTGCCCCGCCGCTGCCGCCACCCGCCTATGCGCAGAACGCCTCGATCAGCGCCGCGATCTGCTCCGGCTGGTCGTGATGGACCATGTGGCCGGCATCCTCGACGCGCTTTTCGCGCCAGTCGGGGAACGCGCCGAAGCGCGCCTTGAACTCCGGCAGCGGGATGTCGCCCGCGATGTAGGCGAGCGTCGGCGAATTGACGGCCTCGACGTGCAGCACCTTCGCGCGTACCTGCTTCCAGACCGCCATCACCTCGTCGAGCCGGTACAGTTGCGGGCCCGCCATCTTGTGCGCGGGGTCCGCCAGCAGGTGGTAGAGGCCGTCGTCGCCGCGCTTCGACCAGTGCGCGGCGAGGAACGCGGCGCGGCGCGGATCGAGCCGCGGATTGGTCTTGATCAGCCGGGCCGCCACGTCGTCGAGCGACGCATACGGACGCAGCACCGGCGGCTCGCGCAGCTCGTCGAGCCAACCACGCAGCCGGCGCGGCGCCTGCTCGGCCCGCGCGGGGGCGAGCCCGAACCCTTCGAGGTCGACCACGCGCCGCACCCGCTCCGGCCGCGCGCCCGCATACAGGCACACGACGTTCGCCCCCATGCTGTGTCCGACCAGGTTGACTTCGCCGGTCGGCGCATAGTGGTCGACGAGCGCATCGAGATCGCCCAGGTACTCGTGAAACCAGTAATGACCGCCGCCCTGCCGTGCGACCGGCCAGTCGGACAGGCCGAAACCGCGCGCATCCGGCGCGATCACCTGCCAGTCGCCCGCGAGCGCGTCGACGACGAACTGGAACGATGCCGCGACGTCCATCCAGCCGTGCAGCATGAACAGCGTCGGCGCATAGGGCCGGCCCCAGCGCCGCACATGCAGCTCGACGCCGCGCACCGTGACGAAATCGGAAACAGAACTCGAAGCATTCATTGCAGCCGCCAAAAAAAGAATGATCGTTCGATTATAGCGATGACGCTTCCGTTCCGGTGGCCGGCAGTCGAGTCAGTTCTCTAGCGACGGGGAGCCGATGGCACGCGGAACTGGCGCATCGGGCGCCGCAGAAATGGCGCCGAATGGTCGTGTGGCCGGCGGGCGACAGCTTTCGCCCGTCCGTCGGAAGCCGGCGGCGCACGGTCGCCCTAACCCGCCGTCTTGCCGTCCGCCGCGTCCTGCGCGGCGAGTTCGTCCAGCTCCGCCTGCTCGAATCCCGCGGTGCGGCGCGCGTCGAAATTGAACGGACCGCGCAGCCGCGGCGCATGGTACTGCTCGGCAAGCTCGCGGTAGGTGGGAACCGGATCGCGGCCGGTCGCGTCGCACAGGTGCCGGAACCAGCGGTTCCCGATCGCGACATGGCCGATCTCGTCACGCAGGATCACGTCGAGGATCGCCGCGGACGCGTCGTCGCCCGCCTGCACGAGCCGCGCGCGGATCGGCGGCGACGCGTCGAGCCCGCGCGCCTCGAGCGTGCGCGGCACGAGGGCCATCCGCGCGAGCACATCGGCCTTGGTCCGCTCGCACATCTCCCACAGCCCGTTGTGCGCGGGGAAATCGCCGTACGCATGCCCGAACCCGGCCAGCCGGTCGGACAACAGCGTGAAGTGATAGGCCTCCTCGGCCGCGACCTTCAGCCAGTCCGCATAGAACGCGTCCGGCATCCCGGCAAAGCGCCACACAGCGTCGAGCGCGAGGTTGATCGCGTTGAATTCGATATGCGCGAGCGCGTGCAGCAGCACCGCGCGCCCCGCGGGCGAGCGCATGCTGCGGCGCTCGAGCTGGCGCGGCTCGACGAGCGGCGGGCGCACCGGACGGCCGGGCAGGTCGACCGGTTCGTCCAGGTCGAGCGCCGGCGCGATCGCGGCCTGCCCGGCCAGCAGTGCATCGTACAGCGCGCGGACCTGCGCGGCCTTCGCGGCCGGCTCGGACACCCGCAGCGCGTCGAGCGCGGCGCGGCGCACGCAGCGCGGCGCCACGGTGAAAGAAGAAGGCTCCATGCTCATCAAACGGGGGCACCGCCCGCGCGCATCGCGGGAGCGCATGCACGCGACGGTTTACAATATGCGTTTGTGCCGTAACGCGATGCGCCCGGCACGCCAGACGCGCCATTCTACCGGCGCCCTTCATCGAAGAGACCAGGAGACTCCGTGACGATCTACAAACTGGGCGAGACGGCCCCGACGATCCACGAAAGCGTATTCGTCGCCGATACGGCGGCGATCATCGGCAAGGTCGTGCTCGAGGAAAACGCGAGCGTATGGTTCGGCGCGACGGTTCGCGGCGACAACGAGACGATCACGGTCGGCACCGGCAGCAATGTCCAGGAAGGCGCGGTCCTGCATACGGACCCCGGTTTTCCTCTGACGATTGCCGAAAACGTGACGATCGGGCACCAGGCGATGCTGCACGGATGCACGATCGGCGAAGGTTCGCTGATCGGGATTCAGGCGGTGGTCTTGAATGGAGTGGTCATCGGCCGCAACTGTCTGGTCGGAGCCGGCGCGGTCGTGACGGAAGGCAAGACGTTCCCGGATAACTCGCTGATTCTCGGCGCCCCGGCGAAAGTCGTGCGCGAGCTGTCGGCAGACGACATCGCGCAGCTGCGCGCAAATGCGAAGTCGTACGTCGAGCGGCGTGCGCATTTCAAGGAGCAACTCGTGCGGATCGGGTGATTCGCGCGGATTTCAAGGAAGAAGAGTGAGCGACCAGTTACAGAAATTCATGTTCAATTCGGCACCCGTGCGCGGCGAGATCGTGTCGCTGCGCAACACGTGGCAAGAGGTGCTTTCCCGCCGGGACTACCCTGCCCCGGTGCGCACGGTGCTCGGCGAGATGATGGCCGCGTGTGCGCTGCTGTCCGCGAACCTGAAATTTCACGGCACCCTGATCATGCAGATCTTCGGCGACGGGCCGGTCCAGATGCTGGTCGTCCAGTGCGGCTCGGACCTGTCGATGCGCGCCACGGCCAAGTTCGCCGGCGACGCGGCGCAGACGATCGGCGACGACACGCACTTCGCGTCGCTCGTCAACGCGAGCGGCCACGGCCGTTGCGTGATCACGCTCGACCCGGCCGAGAAGCTGCCGGGCCAACAGCCGTACCAGGGCATCGTGCCGCTGAACGGCGTCGACGGTCCGCTCGAATCGGTGTCGCAAGTGCTCGAACACTACATGCACCACTCGGAGCAGCTCGACACGCGGCTGTGGCTCGCGGCCGATCACGACCGCGCGGTCGGCATGCTGCTGCAGAAGCTGCCGGGCGACGGCGGCATCGTGCCGCGCAACGCCGAGACCGACACCGACACCTGGGAGCGCGTCTGCACGCTCGGCGGCACGCTGTCCGCGAAGGAACTGCTCGAGGTCGAACCGGAAGTCGTGTTCCGCCGGCTGTTCTGGCAGGAAAACGTGCAGCACTTCGACCCGGCCGGTACGCGTTTCCAGTGTTCGTGCTCGCGCGAGAAGGTCGGCGCGATGCTGCGGATGCTCGGCCGCGAAGAAGTCGACAGCGTGATCGTCGAGCGCGGTCACGTCGAGATTCACTGCGAGTTCTGCAACCAGCGCTACGAGTTCGATCCCGTCGACGTCGCGCAGCTGTTCGCCACCCCGGAACTCGCGACCGGCATCACGCCCGCGACCGACCAGCGTCACTGAGCCGCGCTGCGCCGCGCGTCCGTGCTCGCCATGCGAGTGCGGGCGCATAATGACGACGAGCGTCGCACGCACGGCTCACGCGCCGCAGGTCCCGCCTTCGGCGCAAACCGCTTTCCACTGTCGGCGCGCTGCTGGAGAAACACATGAATCGCCCGTTCCGCACCCTCGTCCTGACCAGTGTCGCAGCCGGCACGCTGACCCTCGCCGGCTGCGCGGTGCAGCCGCCTTCGTCGACGATCCTGAGCCGCCTGCCAGAACCGGGCGCATCGGGCGGCCAGCCGCCCGCACTGTCGAGTGCGGAGCGCAAACGCTACGACGAAATCGACCGGCAGGTGCTGCGCGAGCAGAACGATGCGATGGCGGCCGAGGCCGCCGCGCGCGCCTGGGCGTATTACGCGCCGCCGCCCATGACGGTCTACGGCAGCTATTACGGCGGTGGTTGGGGCAACCGGTGGGGCACCGGCATCGGCTATGGCTACGGTTACCCGGGCTGGTGGTGGTGACGCGTCATCGCGTCGACCGAGCCGATTGACGACTGGCAGGAAATAAAAAAGCGCGGCATTTCCCGCGCTTTTTCAATGGTTCGGACTCCCGCGCTCAGTGATGCGCGGTCTTGCCCCTCTCGCCGCCGTGATGCCGCGACGGCTTCGCGATCGATTGCGGGTTCGGTACGACACGCACGGGCGCCGCGGACACGGTGCCGCGCGTCGACGTGCTCGAAGGCGTGTTGTTCAGCGGCCCGGCCTGCGCATTCGGCGACACGAACTGCACGAATACTTCACCGTCCTTCACCATGCCCATCTCGTAGCGCGCGCGCTCCTCGATGGCCGCGGTACCGCCTTGCAGATCCTGCACTTCGCCCGCGATCCGTTCATTGCGCAGCTTCTCGTCCGCATTCTTCTGCAGCTGATCGCCGAGTTGCTGACGCAATTCGTGCACCCGCAACCAGCCGCCGTGTCCCCACCATAGGGGGTACTGAATGAGCGCCAGCAAGGCAATCAGGACGACAGTGACAAGCCGCATGTAAGAGACGCAGATATAAGAAGCGCCGCTCCGCGCGACATGCACAGAGCGGCGTCGAGATGACGAACCCGATAGTAGCGCGTTAGCGCAGGTTGTAGAAAGCCGATTTGCCCGGGTAGCTCGCGATATCGCCGAGATCTTCCTCGATGCGCAGCAGCTGGTTGTACTTCGAGATGCGGTCGCTGCGCGACAGCGAACCCGTCTTGATCTGACCGGCGTTCAGGCCGACCGCGATGTCCGCGATCGTCGAATCTTCCGTTTCGCCCGAGCGGTGCGAGATCACGGCCGTGTAGCCCGCGCGCTTCGCCATTTCGATTGCCGCGAACGTTTCGGTCAGCGTACCGATCTGGTTGATCTTGATGAGGATCGAGTTCGCGATGCCCTTCTCGATGCCTTCCTTCAGGATGCGCGTGTTCGTGACGAACAGGTCGTCGCCGACCAGCTGCACCTTCTTGCCGAGGCGCTCGGTCAGCAGCTTCCAGCCTTCCCAGTCGCCTTCGTGCATGCCGTCTTCGATCGACACGATCGGGAACTTGTCGGCGAGCGTCGCGAGGTAGTCGGTGAATTCGGCCGACGACAGTTGCAGGCCTTCGCCCGCGAGCTGGTACTTGCCGTCGTGGTAGAACTCGGATGCCGCGCAGTCGAGCGCGAGCAGCACGTCTTCGCCCGCACGGTAGCCGGCCTTCTCGATCGCCTGCAGGATCGTCGACAGGCACTCGTCGTTGCTGCCGAAGTTCGGCGCGAAGCCGCCTTCGTCGCCGACTGCCGTGCTCATGCCGCGGTCGCTCAGGATCTTCTTCAGTGCGTGGAACACTTCCGCGCCGCAACGCAGGGCTTCACGGAACGTCGGCTGGCTCACCGGGACGATCATGAATTCCTGGATGTCGAGGCTGTTGTTCGCGTGCGCGCCGCCGTTGACGATGTTCATCATCGGGACCGGCAGTTGCATCGCGCCCGAGCCGCCGAAGTAGCGGTACAGCGGCAGGCCGGCTTCTTCAGCCGCTGCCTTCGCGACGGCCATCGACACGGCCAGCATCGCGTTCGCGCCGAGGCGCGACTTGTTGTCGGTGCCGTCCAGCTCGAGCAGCGTCTTGTCGAGGAACGCCTGTTCCGACGCGTCGAGGCCCATGATGGCTTCGGAGATTTCGGTGTTGATGTGCTCGACAGCCTTCAGCACCCCCTTGCCGTTGTAGCGGCCGGCTTCGCCGTCGCGCAGTTCGATCGCTTCACGCGAGCCGGTGGACGCGCCCGACGGCACCGCCGCGCGGCCCATCGTGCCCGATTCGAGCAGCACGTCGCATTCGACGGTGGGGTTGCCGCGCGAATCCAGAATCTCGCGGCCGATGATATCTACGATTGCACTCATGGGTTTCCTCTGAGAATGACGATGGATTCTTCAAACTGCGACGGCATGCGTGCCGACACTGCTTACGCTACTGACGCGCGAAGCCGTCGCAAGGTTCATTCGATCTTTAGTTGAAATCGTTTTCCAGGAACGGATTGCGCTTCACCGCCTGGTCGAGCGTGACGAGGGTCTCCAGCAGCGCGCCCATCCGGTTCAGCGGCACCGCGTTCGGGCCGTCTGACTTCGCCTCGGCCGGATTCGGGTGCGTTTCCATGAACAGGCCTGCAACACCCGTCGCGACCGCGGCACGCGCGAGCACCGGCACGAATTCGCGCTGGCCGCCCGAGCTCGTGCCCTGCCCGCCCGGCAGCTGCACCGAGTGGGTCGCATCGAACACGACCGGCGCGCTCGTCTCGCGCATGATCGCGAGCGAACGCATGTCGGACACGAGGTTGTTGTAGCCGAACGAGACACCGCGCTCGCACGCCATGAAGCGGTCTTCCGACAGACCGGCTTCACGCGCCGCGTCGCGCGCCTTGTCGATCACGTTCTTCATGTCGTGCGGCGCGAGGAACTGGCCCTTCTTGATGTTGACGGGCTTGCCCGAGCGTGCGCACGCCTGGATGAAGTCGGTCTGGCGGCACAGGAACGCGGGCGTCTGCAGCACGTCGACGACCGACGCGACCTGCTCGATCTCTTCGATCGAATGCACGTCGGTCAGCACCGGCAGGCCGAGCTGGCGCTTCACCTCGGCAAGGATCCGCAGCCCCTCGTCCATTCCAAGGCCGCGAAACGACTTGCCCGAGCTGCGATTCGCCTTGTCGTAGGACGACTTGTAGATGAACGGAACGTTCAGCTTCTCGCAGATCTCCTTCAGGCGGCCCGCCGTGTCGATCGTCATTTGCTCCGATTCGACGACGCAGGTACCCGCGATCAGGAAGAAAGGCTGGTCGAGACCGACCTCGAAATCGCACAGCTTCATGCTTACACTCCGCGCGCTTGCTTGTTGGCGAGCGCGGCTTCGACGAACGACTTGAAGAGAGGATGACCGTCACGCGGCGTGGACGTGAATTCCGGGTGGAACTGGACGCCGACGAACCACGGGTGCATCGAGCGCGGCAGCTCCATCATTTCCGGAAGATCCTCGCTCGGGGTACGGGCGCTGATGATAAGGCCACCGGCTTCGAGCTGGGGCACGAAGCGGTTATTGACTTCATAACGGTGGCGATGGCGCTCGTTCACGTCCTTGCCATAGATCTCTTCAGCCATCGTGCCGGGCTTGATCGGGCAGCGTTGCGAGCCGAGGCGCATCGTGCCGCCGAGATCGGATTCCTCGGTACGCGTCTCGACCTTGCCTTCACGGTCGTACCACTCGGTGATCAGCGCGACCACGCGTTCCGGCGTTTCCGGATCGAATTCCGTGCTGTTCGCCTGCTTCAGGCCGACGACGTCGCGTGCGAATTCGATCACCGCGAGCTGCATGCCGAGACAGATGCCGAGGTACGGCACCTTCGACTCGCGTGCATAGCGGATCGCCGCGATCTTGCCTTCCGTGCCGCGACGGCCGAAACCGCCCGGCACCAGCACGGCGTCGAGATGCTTCAGGCTGTCGACACCGTTCGTCTCGATCTCTTCCGAGTCGATGTACTCGATGTTGACCTTGGTCGACGTGTGCAGCGATGCGTGGCGCAGCGCCTCGATCAGCGACTTGTACGACTCGGTCAGATCGACATACTTGCCGACCATGCCGATCGTCACTTCGTGCTTCGGATTTTCCAGCTTCTCGACGAGCTCCGACCACATGCTCAGGTCGGCGTCCTTCGGCGACAGCTTCAGTTCCTCGCAGATGATCCGGTCGAGGCCCTGGTCGTGCAGCATCTGCGGAATCTTGTAGATGCTGTCGGCGTCCCACACCGAGATCACGGCGTCTTCCGGCACGTTCGAGAACATCGAGATCTTCTTCGATTCGTCGTCCGGGATGCGGCGATCCGCACGGCACAGCAGCACATGCGGCAGGATGCCGATCTCGCGCAGCTTCTGCACGCTGTGCTGGGTCGGCTTCGTCTTCAGCTCGCCGGCCGTCGCGACGTACGGCACGAGCGTCAGGTGCACGAAGCACGCGCTGTTGCGGCCGAGGCGCAGGCTCATCTGGCGTGCGGCCTCGAGGAACGGCAGCGACTCGATGTCGCCGACCGTGCCGCCGATCTCGACGATCGCGACGTCCGGCTCGCCGCAGGTGGCCGATGCCGCCCCGCGCTCGATGAACGCCTGGATTTCGTTCGTGATGTGCGGAATCACCTGCACGGTCTTGCCGAGATAGTCGCCGCGGCGTTCCTTGCGGATCACCGATTCGTAGATCTGGCCGGTCGTGAAGTTGTTGGCCTTGCGCATCTTCGTGCTGATGAAGCGCTCATAGTGGCCGAGGTCGAGGTCGGTCTCCGCTCCGTCTTCCGTCACGAACACTTCGCCGTGCTGGAACGGGCTCATCGTGCCGGGGTCGACGTTGATGTAGGGATCGAGTTTGAGGAGGGTGACTTTCAGACCGCGCGATTCGAGGATCGCGGCGAGGGAGGCGGCGGCAATACCCTTGCCGAGGGAAGAAACTACGCCGCCGGTGACGAAAACATATTTGGTCATCGCTGGATGCTCGCGGGAAAAACGGATTATACCGTAAAGCCCGCCCTTCTCTCAGCAATTGGCGCGATGATCCCGCCCTTTCGCGCTGTGCCGCGCCAGCCGTGCGCGCCGGGGCGAACCGGCCCGGCGGGCGGTGCAGCCGCGCACGCCGGATGCGGCGCACCGGACCGGTGCGTCAGGCGCTTTTCGCGAGCGCCGCGCTGTCGCGCGGCACGCCGCCTTCCGCCGCTTTCAGCGAATTGAGCATCCGCTGCAATGCACGGGCCGTCTCGATCGGCCGCTCCATCGGGAACAGGTGGCTGCCCTCGAGCCATTCGATGCGCCCGCGCGCCGCGCGGCGCGTCGCATCAAGCCCGACCTGCCGCACTTCGCGCGAGCGCGTGCCGGCGAGAAAGCCGAGCGGCACCGGCGCGCCGTGCGCGAGCCGCGGGCCGAGCGTATGCGGCAATGTCCGGTAGATCAGGTATTCGACCTGCCGGTCGAATGCGAGCGCGCGTTCGCCGTCGGCGCCCGCCTGCGGAATGCCGTAGTCGATGTAGTCGGACAGCATCCGCTCGTCCCAGCGCGCGAACGCGGGTTTCTCGTGAAAGTGTCGCCAGACTTCGTCGCGGCTCACCCAGCGCGTGCGCCGGTTGCGCGTCGCGGCCGCCGGCGACAGCCGTTCGTCGAGCCCGGCCCACTGGCTCGCGCGCAGCGCGCCGGCGCGCCATCCCGCGATGATCGGCGAATCGATCATCACCACGCCGCGCACCCAGTGCGGTTTTTTCAGCGCGGCCATCAGCGACAGATAGCCGCCGAGCGAATGGCCGACGAGCCAGACCGGGCGCTCGTAGCGGCTGCCGATGTCGTCGAGCAGCTGCTCGACGAGATGCGGCCAGTCGCGCGTCACCGGGTAGCGACGGTCGTGACCGATGCGCTCGATGTAGCGCAGCTCGTAGTCGTCTGACAGCTCGGCGAAGATCGTCCGGTACGTCGAGGCCGGAAAACCGTTCGCATGCGAGAAGTGGAGGATGTCCTTCAAACGCCAATGTCTCCTTTGTCGACGGGAGTTAGTGCTTTAGCACTTACTCCGGCCCCATGCTTCGCGGTCGACCGGAGCTGGTGCTTCAGCACGTGGCCCGGTCGCTTCTATCCTGACGCGCGCCATCGCACCGATCACCGGTCCATCCAGTACCGTCGCTGCGCATCGCGATAACGCTCGAACGTGAAACCGCCGCCCGCCGGCGCGACGTCGAACCGCACGGCCCCGTCGCGATCGGTGCGCGGCAGCGGAATCCCGCGCGCGTCGTAGCGCGCGAGGACCGTCCGGTGCGGATGACCGAAGCGATTGCGATAGCCTACAGGAAATACCGCGACGCGCGGCCCGACCGAATCGAGGAAAGGCTCGACCGACGACGTGCGGCTGCCGTGATGCGGGACGACGAGGATCTGCGCGGCCAGTGCGTCGCGTGCGTCGGCCATTAGCCGGCGCTCGGCGCGTGCCTCGATGTCGCCCGTCAGCAGTGCCGACGTGCCGCCCGCGTCGATGCGCAGCACGCACGATTGTTCGTTCGACGGGCCCGCGCCCGCCACACGCGGCGGCCAGAGCATCGTGAAGACGACGCCGTCCCAGGTCCACCGCTGCCCGGCCGCACAACGCAGCCGGTCGGCGACGCCAGCCGCCTGCGCGTCGCGCCACAGCCGGTGCCGCGGCGCAATGCCGGCAAGCAGCTGGCGGACCTCGATGGCCGCATAGACGGCCGCCGCACCGCCCGCGTGATCGGCATCCGCATGACTGAGCACGAGTGAATCGACCGTCCGGATTCCGCGTGCACGCAACGACGGCCCAACGATCCGCGTACCGGCATGGGTCGACTCCGCCCCCGGCCCCGCATCGAACAGCAGCGTCCGGCGTGCGGTCTCCACCAGCACCGACGCGCCCTGCCCGACGTCGAGCACGGTCAGCCGGAAGCCGCCGGGCGGCGGCGCATCGGGCGCCGGTACGACCAGGGGCAGCCATGTCATCGGCGCGGCCCAGCGCAGCGGCCAGCCGCGCGGCATCAAGACCCACGCGACACCCACGCACGCAAGCGCCAGCACAGGCCAGTCCGGCATGCGCAGCCAGAACACGCCGGCCGGCCAGTCGGCGAGGTACCGAAGCAGCGCCATCATCGGTTCGAGCGCCGCATGCGCGAGCCGGAATGCATACGCGTCCAGCGGCGCGGGCAACCCGATACCGGCGAGCACGATCGGCGTCACGACGGCGCTGACCCACGGAATCGCGAACGCGTTGCCGAACGGGCCCGATACCGAGATCTGAGCGAACCACGCGGCCGTCAGCGGCGCGAGACCGATCGTCACCGCGTACTGCACGCGCGTCGCCTCCGCGATACGGCGCCCGGCACGGTTGCCCCAGGCGCACAGCAAGCGCCAGCGGTCGACCGTGGCGGTGCCATCCACCGCACTGTCGTCACCATCGTCGAATTCGCGCGCCGCGCGCCAGCCCGCGACCGCCATCAGGATCACGGCGACCGCACCGAACGACAGCCAGAACCCGGCCGACAGCACCGCCCAGGGATCGGCAAGCAGCACGCCGCCGAGCGCCGCACACAGCACGGCGGACGTCGGCACGCTGCGTCCGGCCAGATAGGCTGCCGCCCCGGCCGCGATCATCCACCACGCGCGCTGCGCCGGCACGTTGAAGCCGGCAAGCGCCGCATAGCCGGCGGCGGCCGTCAGCGCCGCCAGCGAAGCCACGTAGGGCACCGGCATCGCGAGCGCCGCGGCATGTCCGCGCCAGCGCAGACGCCGCCAGACCATCGACACGATCCCGCCCGCGATCGCGCCGACGAGCCCGACATGCAGGCCCGAGATCGCGACCAGATGACTCGTGCCCGTATTGCGCAGCACGCGCCAGTCGTCGTCGCCGATGCCGGATTGATCGCCGACCGCGAGCGCGGTCACGATGCCGCGATGGCGCGCGCCGCTGCCGAGCGCGTCGCCGATACCGGTACGCAGCGCGTCGCGCAGCCGATCGATCGACGCGCGCCATCCCGACGCCCGCGCTTCGAGCAGTTCCGCCCGCTCGGGCGCGACCACATAGCCGATCGCACGAATGCCCGCGGCGAGCCAAGCCGCCTCGCTGTCGCGCACGCCGGAATTCGCCTCGGCGTGCGGGCGCTTCAGGCGCACGACGAGACGCCAGCGCTGCGTGGCGCGCAAATCGGGCATCGTGTCGCGTGCGGCGGGCGCGCCGTACGTGCGCCACGACAACCGGATCACGGGAGGAAAACGGGCCAGCCCCGCATCGTTCGATTCGACGGCAAACAGCAGCCGCGCGCCGGTATCGTCGATCACCGGCAATCCGCTGATCACGCCCGTGACGACGATGTCGCGCCCTTCCCGCTCGACGGGCAGACTGTCACGCAGCCGCCATTCGGCGCGCGCGGCCGCATAGCCGAATCCGATCGCGCAGGCGGCGCTTGCGCAGAGCACCCACCGGAACGCGACGATCGCGCGGGTTCGACGGCGCCGCGCGCACCATGCGAGCAACGCGCCGCAACCGGCCAGCACGACCGCCCCGCCCACCCAGCCGCCCGCGCCCGGCAACGCCGCCTGCCGCTGCAGCACGACGACGCCAAGCGCGAACGCGATCCACCAAACGCGCATCGCGCCTCCTCGTCGACCTGGCGCCGCCGCTGTCGATACGGCGCCTTCCGGCAACGATTATGCGGACGAAAGTGCGAGGCGCGGCAGCGCGGCGAGCGCGTTAGCCGTTGTGGATAGGGACAGCGCGTGCGCGTCGATCCCGCGCAGTTCGGCGAGCACGCCGCCGATGCGCGGCACCTGGTCGGGTGCGTTGCGGGATCTGTACGCCCACTCGGGCGCGATGTCGGGCGCGTCCGTCTCGACGACGATCGCGTCGAGCGGCAACTGCGCGGCGAGCCGGCGGATCTGCAACGCGCGTCCGAACGTCACGTTGCCGCCGAAACCGAGATGCAGCCCCTGTGCGAGATACGCGTCGGCCTGCTGGAAACTGCCGTTGAACGCATGCGCGATGCCGCGCCGCACGCCGAAGCGGCGCAGCCCGGCCAGCACGCGATCCTGCGACTTGCGCACGTGGCACAGCACCGGCAGGTCGAATTCGCGCGCGAGCTTGAGCTGCCCCTGATAGAAGAATTGCTGCCGCGCTTCGTCGAGCCCCGGCACGAAGTAGTCGAGACCGATCTCGCCGATCGCGACGAAGCGCGGATCGTCGAGGCTCGCCTCGATCTCCATGCGCAGCCGGTCGAGATCCTCGTCGCGCGCGTGCGGCGTATACATCGGGTGGATGCCGAGCGCATAGACCGCGCCCGGCGTGCGCTGCGCCAGTTCGCGCACGGTCGTGAAATTGTCGCGCCCGACGCTCGGGATCACGATGCGCGACACGCCGGCCGCGCGCGCCGCCTGCGCGACCGCGTCGCGGTCGGCGTCGAATTCGGCGGCATCGAGATGGCAATGCGTATCGATCCACATGTCGGCTATCCTGCGCCCTCGCCGCAACGCCGGGACTCGCCCGGCGGCACGGTGGAGGCGTTCGTTCACACCGGCAGCGCCGGCTCCTCGTGCAGCACGCCGTCGCGCAGACGCATGATGCGGTCGCAGCGCGCGGCGAGCTCGGGATCGTGCGTGACGATCACGAAGCTCGTTTCGAGCGTCTCGGACAATTCGAGCATCAGGTTGAACACCGTGTCGGCCGTCGTGCCGTCGAGGTTGCCGGTCGGCTCGTCGGCGAGCACGCAGGCGGGCTTCGTCACCAGCGCGCGCGCGATCGCGACGCGCTGCCGCTCGCCGCCCGACAGCTCGCCCGGCCGGTGCTTCGCACGCGGACCGAGACCGACGCGCTCGAGCATCGCCTGTGCCTGCTCGCGCGCGTCCTCGGTCGTCATCCGGCGGATGCGCAGCGGCATCGCGACATTGTCGAGCGCGGTGAATTCCGGCAGCAGGTGATGGAACTGATAGACAAACCCGAGCGCGCGGTTGCGCAGCTCGTTGCGCTCGCGCTCGGCGAGCTGCGTAAACGGCTTGCCGAGCAGCGACACTTCGCCCGCGCTCGGTTCGTCGAGGCCGCCCAGCACGTGCAGCAGCGTGCTCTTGCCGGAGCCCGACGCGCCGACGACCGCCAGCTTCTCGCCGCGCCGCACCGTCAGCTCGGTGTTGTTGAGCACCTGCACGTTGAAGCCGCCCTGCACGAATGCCTTCGTGATCCCGCGCGCCTGAAGCACGTATTCCTGCATACCTGCCGAATCCTGTCTGATGGGTTGTCGTGAATCCGCGAATGCGGTCGCGCGGTCATTCATAGCGCAGCGCCTCCGCCGGCTTCACCTTCGCGCCTCGCCAGCTCGGATAGAGCGTCGCGACAGCCGACAGCACGAACGCGATCAGGCCGATCTTGATGACGTCGCCGGCGACGAGCTCGGACGGCAGCTCGCTGATGAAGTACACCGACGGCGGCAGGAACTGCACGCCGAACAGATGCTCGATCATCGGGATCAGCCACGGAATGCTCCATGCGATCAGGCAGCCGAGCGCGACGCCCGACGCGGTGCCGACGAAGCCGATCGTCACGCCCTGCACGACGAAGATCTTCATGATCGAGCCCGGCTGTGCGCCGAGCGTGCGCAGGATCGCGATGTCGGCCTGCTTGTTGGTCACCGTCATCACGAGCGACGACACGAGGTTGAACGCGGCGACCGCGATGATCAGCGTGAGAATGATGAACATCATCCGCTTCTCGATCTGCACGGCCGAGAACCAGGTCTTGTTCTGCTGGGTCCAGTCGCGAATGTACAGGCTGCCCGACAGCGTATGCGACAGCTCGACCGCGACCTGCGGCGCCTTCTGCATGTCGGTGAGCCGCAGCCTCACGCCGGTCGGCGCGGACATCCGGAACAGCGCCTCCGCGTCGCGGATATTGATCATCGCGAGCGTGCTGTCGTATTCGTAGTGACCCGATTCGAACACGCCGACCACCGTGAACTGCTTGAGCCGCGGCATCATCCCGGCCGGCGTGATCGTGCCTTCGGGTGCGACGAGCGTGACCTTGTCGCCGACCGTCACGCCGAGGTTGCCGGCAAGCGCATCGCCGAGCACGATGCCGAACTGGCTGGGCACGAGCGCGGCGAGCTGGCCCGCCTTCATGTCCTTGCCGATGTCCGACACCTGCGGTTCTAGCGACGGCTCGACGCCGCGCAGCATCACGCCGCTCACCGCGTCCTGGCGCGTGAGCAGCGCCTGCGCGTCGACGTACGGCGCCGCGCCGGTCACCGACGGATTGCGGCGCGCTTCCTGCGCGGTCAGTTGCCAGTCGGGCATCGAGCCGGTCGGCGAGAACACCTCGACGTGCGCGAGCACCGACAGCATGCGGTCGCGCACTTCCTTCTGGAAGCCGTTCATCACGGACAGCACGACGATCAGCGCCGCGACGCCGAGCGCGATCCCGAGCATCGACACGAGCGCGATGAAGGAAATGAAGCCGTTGCCGGTCGTGCGTTTGCCGGCGCGCGTGTAGCGCCAGCCGATCTGCCATTCGTACGGAAGTTTCAAGCGAATCCTTTCTACTGGTTACGGCGGGGATGGCGGCCCGCGCCCGGAGCCGTCCGGCGGCGGCCGGCGGCGGCCGGCCGCCCGGGCACGGTCGAAAAACGGTCGCCGGACGCAATCGGGCCGTCCACCGGCCCGATCACGCGCGCAGTTTGCCATACAATGCGCACCATCATGCACGACCGACGCCTCCATTTTCTCGTTCCGTTCGCGCTGCCGTCGGCGGCCGATGCGGCCTCGTCCCTGCACACGCTGGACAGCCCCGCGCTCGAAAAGTTGCTCGCCCGCGCAAGCCTCGTCGAGCGCGTGGCCGGCGAGGACTTCCAGCGCACGCTGCCGCACGAGCGCTGGCTGGCCCGCCAGTTCGGCGCGACCCAGGGCAACGCCGCGGACGAGGCGCCGCTCGCGCCCTACATGCTGCTGGCGGACGGCGGCGACCCCGGCGCGCACGCGTGGGCATGCGTCGAGCCCGTCCACGTCGAAATCGCACACGATCACCTGGTGCTCGTCGATCCGGCGGCCCTCGCGCTCGACGACGGCGACGCGGCCGCACTGCTCGCGGTCGCGCGGCCGCTGATCGAGGAACTCGGCGTACGGATCGAGGCGCCGAACCCGTCACGCTGGTACCTGTCGAGCGAACAGCTCGCCCGGCTCGCCGGCGCCGCCCCGCTGCGCGCGAGCGGCCGCAACATCGAGATCTGGCTGCCGCACGAGGCGCATACGGGCGAGCGCTCGCGGATGTGGATGAAACTGCAGAACGAAGTGCAGATGGCATGGTTCCAGCACCCGGTCAACGAGGCCCGCGAGGCGCGCGGCCTGCCGGCCGTCAATTCGATCTGGTTCCATGCGCAGGGCACGCTGAAGCCGGTCGGCAAGCCGTTCGCGCGTGTGCTCTCCGCGTCGCCCGCGGCCCTCGGTCTCGCGCGCGCCGCGCAAGCCGATGCCGGTGCGCCGCCGACCGCGTTCGGCACTCTGCCCGCCGCCGCCGGTGCGACGCTCGTCGAACTGCCGGCGCTGACCACCCCGTTCATCGAGCAGGACTGGGCACGCTGGCATGACGGACTTGCCGCACTCGAGCGCGATTGGTTCGCGCCCTCCCTCGCCGCGCTGCGGAACGGCGAGCTGGCCGGCGTCGAGTTCACGCTGTGCGGCGACACCAGCTCCGTGACGCTGCACGCGACGCGCGGCGACCTGCGCAAGTTCTGGCGCCGCCGCGCGCTGGCATCCCTGTTCGAATAACAAGCAGACCCCGTATGACCCGGATCGTTACCCGCCCCGTCGCGCCCGCCGACGCCGAAGCACTTGCGCGCCACGGCCTGCATCCCGTCCTCGCGCGCCTGTACGCGTCGCGCGGTGTGCAGTCCCCGACCGACATCGAGACGGCGCTCGCGCGCCTCGTCCCGCCCACCGAGCTGAAAGGCTGCGCCGACGCCGCGTCGCTGCTCGCCGACGCCATCGCCGACAACCGACGCCTGCTCGTCGTCGCCGACTACGACTGCGACGGCGCGACCGCGTGCGCGGTCGCGGTGCGCGGCCTGCGGATGTTCGGCGCGCGGATCGACTACCTGGTGCCGAACCGCTTCGAATACGGCTACGGGCTCACGCCCGAGATCGTCGAACTCGCGGCCGCACGCAAGCCCGACCTGCTGATCACCGTCGACAACGGCATCGCGAGCGTCGCGGGCGTCGAGGCCGCGAACGCACGCGGCATCGACGTGCTCGTGACCGACCACCACCTGCCCGGCGACGCGCTGCCCGCCGCACGCGCGATCGTCAATCCGAACCAGCCCGGCTGCGCGTTCCCGAGCAAGCACATCGCCGGCGTCGGCGTCATGTTCTACGTGCTGCTCGCGCTGCGCGCCGAGCTGCGCCGCCGCGGCGCATTCGCGAGCAAGGAGGCCGAACCGCGCCTCGACGGGCTGCTCGACCTCGTCGCGCTCGGCACTGTCGCCGACGTGGTGCGGCTCGACGGCAACAACCGCGTGCTCGTCGCGCAGGGGCTACAGCGCATCCGCAACGGTCGCATGCAGCCGGGCATCGCCGCGCTGTTTCGCGCCGCCGGGCGCGAGGCGCGCACCGCATCGGGCTTCGACCTCGGTTTCGGCCTCGGCCCGCGCCTGAACGCCGCCGGGCGGCTCTCCGACATGTCGCTCGGCATCGAGTGCCTGATCACCGACGACATCGGCCGCGCATGGGACCTCGCGCAGCAGCTCGACGTGATGAATCGCGAGCGCCGCGAGATCGAGGCCGGCATGCAGCAGCAGGCGCTCGCCGATCTCGCCGACGTCGATCCGGCCGACGCGTGCACGATCACGCTGTTCAACCCCGAATGGCACCAGGGCGTGATCGGCATCGTCGCCGGGCGGCTCAAGGAGAAATTCCACCGCCCGTCGTTCACGTTCGCGCACGCGGACGAAGCCGGCACGCGAGTCAAGGGTTCGGGCCGCTCGATTCCCGGCTTCCACCTGCGCGATGCGCTCGACCTCGTGTCGAAGCGCGAACCCGACCTGATCGTCGCGTTCGGCGGTCACGCGATGGCGGCCGGCCTCACGCTCGATACCGACAACGTGCCGCGCTTCGCGGCCGCGTTCGAGGCCGTCGCGCGCGAGTGGCTGTCCGACGACGCGCTCGCGCGCGTGATCGAGACCGACGGCGAACTCGAGGAAGCGTATTTCACGCCGCAGTTCGTCGGACTGCTCGACGAAGCCGTCTGGGGTCAGGGCTTTCCGGCCCCGCTTTTCTCCGGCGAATTCGACGTCGTGTCGCAGTCGCTCGTGAAAGAAAAGCACCTGAAGCTGCAACTGGCGCGCGGCCGCCAGCGCTTCAACGCGATCTGGTTCAACCACACCGAACCGCTGCCGGCGAGCGCGCTGATCGCGTACCGCCTCGTGGCCGACACGTGGAACGGCGTGACGCGCGTCCAGCTGATCGTCGAACACGCGGCCGGCTGAGCGCCGACCGCGCGACCGCCCGGCCCTTGGCCGCGCGCGAGCCGCATGCGCGCTGCGCCGAACGGGGCCGCGGCGCGCATGCAAGCACACTCCGCGTCACCGGGAAACCCCGCCGATCGGCTATAATTCCGCTTTTTTACGAAGCAAGAATAGCGAACGATCATGGAAGCGGAACGTCTCAACGCGATCGAAAGCTCCCTGCTCGACCTGCGCAACCGCGCGGGCGAGCTTCGGGGGTATCTTTGACTACGACGCCAAATCTGCGCGTCTGATCGAAGTCAACAAGGAACTCGAAGACCCGAACGTCTGGAACGATTCGAAGAACGCCCAGGCACTCGGCCGCGAGAAGAAGCTGCTCGAAGGCGTCGTCACGACGCTGACGGTGCTCGATAGCGACCTGCGCGATGCGCTCGACCTGTTCGAGCTGGCACGCGAGGAAGGCGACGAAGACACCCTCGTCGCATCGGAAGACGACGCGAAGCAGCTCGAAGCGCGCGTCGGCGACATCGAATTCCGCCGGATGTTCTCGAACCCGGCCGACCCGAACAACTGCTTCATCGACATCCAGGCCGGCGCCGGCGGCACCGAAGCGTGCGACTGGGCGTCGATGTTGCTGCGCCAGTACCTGCGCTACTGCGAACGCAAGGGCTTCAAGGCCGAAGTGCTCGAAGAGTCCGACGGCGATGTCGCCGGCATCAAGAACGCGACGGTCAAGGTCACGGGCGAATACGCATATGGCTTCCTGCGCACGGAAACGGGCATCCACCGCCTCGTGCGCAAGTCGCCGTTCGACTCGTCGGGCGGCCGCCACACATCGTTCTCGTCAGTGTTCGTGTATCCGGAAATCGACGACTCGATCGAAGTCGAGGTCAATCCGGCCGACCTGCGCATCGACACGTACCGCGCCTCGGGCGCGGGCGGCCAGCACATCAACAAGACCGACTCGGCCGTGCGGATCACGCACATGCCGACCGGCATCGTCGTGCAGTGCCAGAACGACCGCTCGCAGCACCGCAACCGAGCCGAAGCAATGGCGATGCTGAAGTCGCGCCTGTACGAAGCCGAGATGCGCAAGCGCCAGGCCGAGCAGGACAAGCTCGAATCGAGCAAGACCGATGTGGGCTGGGGCCACCAGATCCGTTCGTACGTGCTCGACCAGAGCCGCGTGAAGGACCTGCGCACGAACGTCGAAATGAGCAACACGCGAGCCGTCCTCGACGGCGATCTCGACGACTTCATCAGCGCGAGCCTCAAACAGGGCGTATAAGCGCCGCGGCGCGGCCCGTCCCGGCCGCGCCCCCTCGCCCTTCCCGTTTGCGTTGCCGCACCCACTCCGAATTCCGACCATCATGACCGAACCGACTCAAACGCAGCCCGCCGTCGCGGCGGACGAAAACCAGATCATCTCCGAACGCCGCGAGAAGCTGCGCGCCTTGCGCGAGCAAGGCATCGCCTATCCGAACGATTTCCGGCCGACGCATCACGCCGCCGATCTCCAGGCGACATTCGCCGACTCGGACAAGGCCGCGCTCGAAGCGAACCCGGTCGAGGTGTCGGTCGCCGGCCGCATGATGCTCAAGCGCGTGATGGGCAAGGCGAGCTTCGCGACGGTGCAGGACGGTTCGGGCCAGATCCAGTTCTTCGTGACGCCGAACGACGTCGGCACGGAAACCTACGACGCATTCAAGAAGTGGGATCTGGGCGACATCGTCGCCGCCCGCGGCGTGCTGTTCCGCACCAACAAGGGCGAGCTGTCGGTCCAGTGCAAGGAACTGCGCCTGCTGTCGAAGGCGCTGCGCCCGCTGCCGGACAAGTTCCACGGCCTCGCCGACCAGGAAATGCGCTATCGCCAGCGCTACGTCGACCTGATCGTCACGCCGGAAACGCGCGACACGTTCCGCGCGCGCACCAAGACCATCGCGTCGATCCGCAATTTCATGGACAACGCCGACTTCATGGAAGTCGAGACGCCGATGCTGCACCCGATCCCGGGCGGCGCCGCGGCCAAGCCGTTCGTCACGCATCACAACGCGCTCGACATGCAGATGTTCCTGCGCATCGCGCCGGAGCTGTACCTGAAGCGCCTGATCGTCGGCGGTTTCGAACGCGTGTTCGAGATCAACCGCAACTTCCGGAATGAAGGCGTGTCGCCGCGCCACAACCCGGAATTCACGATGATGGAGTTCTACGCCGCCTACACCGACTACCGCTGGCTGATGGACTTCACCGAGCAGCTGATCCGCCAGGCGGCGATCGATGCGCTCGGCACCGCGACGATCCAGTACCAGGGTCGCGAGCTCGACCTCGCGAAGCCGTTCCACCGCCTGACGATCACGCAGGCGATCCAGAAGTACGCGCCGCAGTACACCGACGGCCAGCTGTCGGACGACGCGTTCCTGCGCTCCGAACTGAAGCGCCTCGGCGTCGACGTGTCGCAGCCGGCCTTCCTGAACGCCGGCTTCGGCGCACTGCAGCTCGCGCTGTTCGAGGAAACCGCCGAATCGCAGCTGTGGGAGCCGACCTACATCATCGACTACCCGGTCGAAGTGTCGCCGCTCGCACGCGCCTCGGATACGGTGCCGGGCATCACCGAGCGTTTCGAGCTGTTCATGACCGGCCGCGAGATCGCGAACGGCTTCTCGGAGCTGAACGATCCGGAAGACCAGGCCGCGCGCTTCAAGAAGCAGGTCGAGCAGAAGGATGCCGGCGACGAGGAAGCCATGTTCTTCGACGCCGACTACATCCGCGCTCTCGAACACGGGATGCCGCCGACGGGCGGCTGCGGGATCGGCATCGACCGTCTCGTGATGCTGCTGACCGATAGCCCGACGATCCGCGACGTGCTGCTGTTCCCGCACCTGCGCCGCGAAGACTGACGGCCGTGCCCGCGTGTGCGCCGCGCCCCGCGGCGCGCACGCGCGTGCTTTGTAACCACGCGTAAATCCCGCCTGCCGGTGTCTGCCGGTTCTCGATCCCCCCCCGTTTTATCTCCTTGTCGCGACGGCCTTCTCCGGGTTTTCCCGGCAGCGACCGCCGGTTCCCCGCTGCAATTCGTTACACCTTGATACGGTGCGCCGCTCGCCCGTGGACGACACTCCTGTTGCGTCACCACGCATGACCACGGGACCAGAACGCGGCGCCGGAACGCCAAGTCTGCTCGCTCCCGAGCGTGGGATCCGGCCAGCGCCAACGTGCGAAACCGGGTCGACACCGGAGAAAAAAATGGACAACCAGAATCAAACCACGCCGCAAAAGCAACGCCTCCACCCGCTCATCGCGACCGCGGCAGGCGCCGTCATCGTCGCCAGCCTCGCCGCCACCGCCGCGATCACGGGTATCTTCCCGAAGGCCAGCAGCAACAACGCGCAGAACGGCCAGACCCAGGCCGCGCTGATCGCGTCGCAGCCGGCCGTCGATACGTCCGCGGCAGCCAGCGCCGCGCTCGCCGCACAAGCGCAGCAGCAGGCAGCCGAACAGGCCGCGCAGCAGAAGCTGGCGGCCGAGAAGGCGGCTGCAGCGCAAGCCGAACCGAAGCCCGCGCCGCGCCCGGCAGCCACGCACCACCGCCATACGCCGGCACCGCAACCGCCGCAATATGCGCAACAGCCGTCCGCGCCCGCGCAACCGGCCTATTGCCAGACCTGCGGCACGGTCGTCGCGATCACGCAGACGCGTACGCCGGGCCAGAGTTCGGGGATCGGCGCGGTTGGCGGCGCAGCGGCCGGCGGCCTGCTCGGCAACCAGTTCGGCCACGGCAACGGCCGCACCGCGATGACGATCATCGGCGCGCTCGGCGGCGGTCTCGCCGGCAACCAGGTCGAGAAGCAGGTGCGCGCGGAAACCGACTACGAGGTGCAGGTCCAGATGGAAAGCGGCGCGACGCGCACGTTCACGTATCACAACCCGCCGCCGTTCGGCCAGGGTCAGCGCGTGCGTGTGGAGAACGGCACGCTGGTCGGCTCGTAATGCGTCACGCATGACGCATCGCCGGGGCCGTTCGTCGACGGACGGCCCTCGCAGCGCGCCCGAAACGAAAAAGGCTCGTGAAGCATCACGAGCCTTTTCCTTTTGCGGGAGCAACACGGCGCGGGCGCCGGCGCGAACCTCAGTCTTCGTCGTCGAAGTCCGATTCGTCGATCCAGTGAGCCTGGATCGCTTCGAGAATCTTCTCGCCCGAGTGAGCCGGGTCGTCGGTGAAGCCGTCCAGTTCGATGACCCATTGGCGCAGGTCGACGAAATTGATCCGCTGCGGATCGACGTCCGGATGCTTGTCTGCCAGCGCGATGGCGATGTCGCGCGAATCGGTCCACTTCATGGCCTGCTCTCCCGTGTACGTGGCGAGTCCGCCCCGCCGATCCGTCAGTGATTTTCCTTCGCGTGGTTGATCGAGTACTTCGGAATCTCGACCACCAGGTCCGAATCTTCCTTCACGATCGCCTGGCACGACAGGCGCGACGTCGGCTCGAGGCCCCACGCCTTGTCCAGCAGGTCGTCTTCATCCTCGTCGGACGGCTCGAGATCGTTGAAGCCCTCGCGGATCACCACGTGGCAGGTCGTGCATGCGCACGACTTCTCGCATGCGTGCTCGATCTCGATCCCGTGGTCGAGCAGGTTGTCGCAAATACTCTTGCCGGGCGTCGCGTCGATCACTGCGCCGTCCGGGCACAGTTCGACGTGAGGCAGCACCACCAGTTGAGGCATGTCCGTTCCGTCAGTCAGGGTGCGGCGGCTGGCGCCGCACGGTTCAATATCGCGCGAGCCGTCGCCGGCCCGCGCGCAGGTCGTTCGTTCAGATCTCGTCGAGCCGTCGGCCCGACAGTGCGCGCTTGATGCTCTTGTCCATCCGGCGCGCCGCGAATTCGTCAGTGCCGTCGGCCAGCGTCTTGGTCGCGGCTTCGATCGCGTCCGTGTCGTCGCCCTGGGCGATCGTGCGCAGCGCCGCGACGAGCGCGTCGACCTGCGTGCGTTCGGCATCGTCGAGCAATTCGCCGTCGGCCGCCAGCGCCGCCTGCGTCGCCTCGATCATCCGCTCGGCCTCGACCTGCGCTTCGCGCAGCGCGCGTGCCCGCATGTCGATCTCGGCGGTCTTGAAGCTGTCCTCGAGCATCTTCGCGATGTCGTCATCGGCGAGGCCGTACGACGGTTTCACGACGACCGACGCCTCGACGCCCGAATGCTGCTCGCGCGCGAACACCGACAGCAGCCCGTCCGCATCGACCTGGTAGGTCACGCGGATGCGCGCCGCACCGGCCGTCATCGGCGGGATGCCGCGCAGCTCGAAGCGCGCGAGCGACCGGCAGTCGGCGACGAGCTCGCGCTCGCCCTGCACGACGTGGATCGCCATCGCGGTCTGGCCGTCCTTGAAGGTCGTGAATTCCTGCGCGCGTGCGATCGGAATCGTCGAATTGCGCGGAATGATCTTCTCGACGAGACCACCCATCGTTTCGACGCCGAGCGACAGCGGAATCACGTCGAGCAGCAGCCAGTCGTCGCCACTACCGCGATTGCCGGCGAGCAGATCGGCCTGGATCGCCGCGCCGAGCGCGACGACCTGGTCCGGATCGAGGTTAACGAGCGGCGGCTGGCCGAAATACTTCGCGACCGCCTCGCGGATCACCGGCATGCGCGTCGCGCCGCCGACGAGCACGACGCCCTTGATGTCGGCCGGGCTCACCTGCGCATCGCGCAGGGCCTTGCGGGTCGGCGTCAGCGTACGCTGCACGAGCGGCTCGACGAGCGCGGCGAACGTGTCGTGCGAGATCGTCTGCGCGAGGTGCGCACCGCTCGACAGCGTCACGTCGAGCGACGCCTGCGGCGCGGACGACAGCGCTTCCTTCAGCACGCGCACGCGATCGAGCAGCAAGCGCACGTCCTCGGGCGCGAGCGCCTTCGCATCGATGGCGGCCTGCGCGAGCACGTGGCCGAACAGCGCGTGGTCGAAATCGTCACCGCCGAGTGCGGAATCGCCGCCCGCGGCCAGCACTTCGAACACGCCCTTCGTCAGCTTCAGGATCGACAGGTCGAACGTGCCGCCGCCGAGGTCGTACACCGCGTAGAGGCCTTCGGCCGCGTTGTCGAGACCGTAGGCGATCGCGGCCGCGGTCGGTTCGTTCAGCAGGCGCAACACGTTGAGGCCCGCGAGACGCGCGGCATCCTTCGTCGCCTGGCGCTGCGCGTCGTCGAAGTACGCGGGCACCGTAATCACCGCGCCGACCAGGTCATCGCCGAGTGTGTCTTCCGCCCGGTAACGCAGCGTCGCGAGAATCTCGGCCGACACTTCGACCGGGCTCTTCACACCGTCGATCGTGCGAATCTGCACCATGCCCGGCGCGTCGACGAATTCGTACGGCGCGTTCGCCGCGCCTTCGACCTCGGCCTTGCCGCGGCCCATGAAGCGCTTGACCGACACGATCGTGTTGCGCGGATCGGTCGCGGCCTGCTCCTTCGCTTCGTGACCGATGCGGCGGCCGCCCTTCTCCAGATAACGGACCACCGACGGCAGCAGCGCGCGGCCAGTCTCGTCCGGCAGCACTTCGGGCACGCTGTTGCGCACGGCCGCGACGAGCGAGTTCGTCGTGCCGAGATCGATCCCGACAGCGAGTCGCCGCTGGTGCGGCGCCGGCGCCATGCCCGGTTCGGAAATTTGCAGTAAAGCCATCTTGGTTCGTTCGGGCGCTCGGCCCGTTTGCTGCGCGTGCCGCGAGGCACGCGGTTAAGTTTCGAGGCGCTCGATCTGCGCACTCACTTCCGACGCGACCCGTTCGATGAACATCAGCTGGCGCACGGCCTCGGCGGCGGCCTGGTCGGCCGCGCTGTCGAGCAACGTGCCGAGGCGCTCGAGGCGCACGCGCTTTTCGTCGCGCAGTTCGCCGAGCAGCTCATCGAGCGCATCGACGTTGCGGGCGGCCGCGGCATCCTCGATGCCTTCGCGCCACTCCATCTGCTGCATCAGGAACGCGGGTTCCATCGCGGTATTGTTTTCGGCACCGATGTCGACGCCGCGCAGCGACAGCAGATAAGTCGCACGCTTCAGCGGATCGCGCAGCGTGCGGTAGGCTTCGTTCGCACGGGTCGCCCATTGCATCGCGATGCGCTTTTGCGCGTCGCCGGCCGCCGCGAAGCGGTCGGGGTGCACCTGCGTCTGAACCGTGCGATATGCGCTGTCGAGCGCCGCCTCGTCGAGCGCGAATTGCGCCGGCAGGTGAAACAGATCGAAGTGGCTGTCTTTCAGCGAAACCATCGTCGCGTTCAATTCCGGTTCGTCGCGCGGCAAACGCCGCACATTAAAAAGGCGGCCCGTGCCGCCTCTTGCCCGCATCGCGCGGAAACCCGCGTCACACGCGGAACGATTCGCCGCAGCCGCACTCGTCCTTCACGTTCGGGTTGTTGAACTTGAACCCTTCGTTCAGACCTTCGCGCGCGAAGTCGAGCTCGGTGCCGTCGATGTACGCGAGGCTCTTCGGGTCGACGATGACCTTCACGCCATGGCTCTCGAACACCTGATCCTCGGGAGCCAGCTCGTCGACATACTCGAGCTTGTACGCGAGCCCGGAGCACCCGGTCGTGCGAACGCCAAGCCGCAGGCCCACACCCTTGCCGCGACGGACGAGGTATTTCTGGACGTGCTGTGCTGCTTTTTCGGTCAGTGTAATTGCCATGATGTCCTTGGCGCGGCGCGCCCGTAGAGCCCGCCGCGTTCCTTCACATGCCGCTCGATGCCGCTCAGGCCGCTGCCTGATCGCCTTCCTTGGTGTCGTGGCGCTTCTTGTAGTCGGCCACGGCTGCCTTGATCGCGTCTTCCGCGAGAATCGAGCAGTGAATCTTCACCGGCGGCAGGGCCAGCTCTTCGGCGATCTGCGTGTTCTTGATCGACAGCGCCTCGTCGAGGGTCTTGCCCTTCACCCATTCGGTCACGAGCGAGCTCGACGCGATCGCCGAACCGCAGCCGTACGTCTTGAACTTCGCGTCTTCGATCACGCCGTCCGCGCCGACGCGGATTTGCAGCTTCATCACGTCGCCGCAGGCCGGCGCGCCGACCATGCCCGTACCGACCGCGTCGTCGTCTTTCGCGAACGAACCGACGTTACGCGGGTTTTCGTAGTGATCCAGAACCTTGTTGCTGTATGACATGACTCAGACTCCTTGACTCGTTACGTCTGCGTGCGCAAATCCGCCCGCGAATGTATTCAATGCGGTGTTCAGTGTGCGGCCCATTCGATCGTCGACAGATCGATGCCTTCCTGGTGCATTTCCCAGAGCGGCGACAATTCGCGCAGCTTCGCGATCTTGCTGTTCAGCAGGTTGATCACGAAGTCGACGTCCTGCTCCGTCGTGAAGCGGCCGACCGTGAAGCGTATCGAGCTGTGCGCGAGTTCGTCGTTGCGGCCAAGTGCACGCAGCACGTACGACGGTTCCAGCGACGCCGACGTGCACGCCGAGCCCGATGACACCGCGACGTCCTTGATCGCCATGATCAGCGACTCGCCTTCGACGAAGTTGAAGCTGATGTTCAGGTTGTGCGGGACACGGTGCTCCATGTCGCCGTTCACGTACGTTTCCTCGATTTGCGACAGGCCGCGCAGCAGCTTGTCGCGCAGCATGCGGATGCGCTCGTTCTCGGTCGCCATTTCTTCACGCGCGATGCGGAACGCTTCGCCCATGCCGACGATCTGGTGCGTCGCCAGCGTGCCCGAACGCATTCCGCGCTCGTGGCCGCCGCCGTGCATCTGCGCTTCGATGCGCACGCGCGGCTTGCGGCGCACGTAGAGCGCGCCGATACCCTTCGGGCCGTAGGTCTTGTGCGCCGAGAACGACATCAGGTCGACCTTCAGCTTCGCGAGGTCGATCTCGACCTTGCCGGTCGACTGTGCGGCGTCGACGTGGAACACGATGCCCTTCTCGCGGCAGATCTCGCCGATCGTCTCGATGTCCTGGATCACGCCGATCTCGTTGTTCACGTGCATCACCGACACGAGGATCGTGTCCGGGCGCAGCGCGGCCTTGAACACATCGAGGTCGATCAGGCCGTCTTCCTTCACGTCGAGATAGGTGACTTCGAAGCCGTCGCGCTCGAGCTCGCGGCAGGTGTCGAGCACGGCCTTGTGCTCGGTCTTCACCGTGATGATGTGCTTGCCCTTGCCCTTGTAGAAGTTCGCGGCACCCTTGATCGCGAGGTTGTCCGATTCCGTTGCGCCGGACGTCCAGATGATCTCGCGCGGATCCGCGTTCACGAGTGCGGCCACCTGTTCGCGCGCTTCCTCGACCGCGCGCTCCGCATCCCAGCCGTACGCGTGGCTGCGCGATGCGGGGTTGCCGAACTGCTCGCGCAGGTACGGCACCATCTTGTCGACCACGCGCGGGTCGACCGGCGTCGTCGCGCTGTAATCCATGTAGATGGGCAGGTGGAGAGTCTCTTGGGTCATCTGTCGCTCCGGGTATTCTGTGCAGGGACTATGTGCGTTATGGGGTGTGCGGCGCGTTCGCGCTCACGAACTCGCGATGTTGAACACCGAATTGGGACCGAGCGGCATCGTGCGCACCGGTTCGGCCGGCGCCGCGGCGGGCTCCGGCGCACGCCGGTCGCGCAGCACCGCAGGCGCGCCCTCGCGTGCGCGCTGCTGATCGACGAGATCCTGCAACGACACCGAATCGAGGTATTCGACCATCTTCTGGTTCAGGGTCGACCACAGCTCGTGCGTCATGCAATGGCCGTCGGGCTGCTTCGAGCCGTCGCACGTGCCTTTGCCGCCGCACTGCGTGGCGTCGAGCGGTTCATCGACCGCGATGATGATGTCGGCGACGGTGACGTCCTGCGCGCGGCGCGCGAGGTTGTAGCCGCCGCCCGGGCCGCGCACGGATTCGACGATTTCATGCCTGCGCAGCTTGCCGAACAGCTGTTCGAGATACGAGAGCGAAATCCGCTGGCGCTGGCTGATGCCTGCAAGCGTCACCGGGCCCTGCTCCTGGCGCAGTGCCAAGTCAATCATCGCCGTGACGGCGAAACGGCCTTTGGTGGTGAGTCTCATGGTGTCTAGGGGACTGCAATCTTGACGATTTTGGTCAAGTATAAATATTTGACGATTTTAGTCAAGTATCCATGTCTGCGACAGGGTATTCGCAGACCGCTGAATACCCCGCCCCGATCAGCGAGCGGAGCCGCTCCGGAGCGTGTCCAGCAGGCCCGCACACGCGCGCTCGACCTGGTCGAGCACCTGTTCGAAGCCCTGCGCGCCGCCGAAATAAGGATCGGCCACTTCCGTCTCGGCCGCGCCCGGCGCGAATTCCATCAGGAGGCGCACCTTGTCGCGATGCTCGGGCGGACAGCGCCGGCGCAATTCCGCAAGATTGGCTTCGTCCATCGCCAGCAGCAGGTCGAACCGCTCGAAATCCGCCGCGCTCACTTGCCGCGCCCGCAGCGCCGACAGGTCGTAGCCGCGGATACGGGCCGCCGCCTGCGCGCGCGTGTCGGGCGCCTCGCCGACGTGCCAGTCGCCGGTACCCGCCGAATCGATCGCGATCCGGTCGGCCAGCCCGGCCGCGTCCACCTGATAGCGCATCACGCCTTCTGCCGTGGGCGAACGGCAGATATTGCCGAGACAGACGAAACAGATCGCAACGCGGGTCATCACACTATCGGAAAGCCGCGGCGAACCGCGTGGGAGAAGAACGCGCCATTATACAAAGGCGCCCGGAATCGCGCCGCCGCGCAAAGCGACGGCGCCATGCCTTACAGCGCCTTGGGTGCGGCGAGCACGACGTCGCCGGTTGCGGCCGGCAACGGTTTCGTCGCGTCGCCGACCAGCCCGAACGAAACCGCGCGCGCGAGTTCGGCCGATGCCTGATGAACGGCGATCGGGCCACGCGACGGCGCGTCGGCCATCGCGCGCAAATAAGCGACCGCGGCGAGCGGGACGACAATTGCCAGCGGCCAGTACATCGATATTGTCTTTTTCATGATGCGGCTCCTTGACCTCATGCCCCGAAATCCACTTTCGGGGACTACAGACAAGATTCTATAGCCCACACCTATCGAGATAAATACATGAATAGCGAACGCACTGTTGCCGCTCGATGAACAGTCGTCAGCCGAGATGGCTTTGCGATGCCGCGTACAGTTCGCGGAACGTGCGGCCGGTCGGCGTCGGCATGTCGCGGGTCTCCATCCAGCCGCCCATCATCGGCAGGCGCCGCAGCGTGCCGCCGTTGCCGCCCAGCCGCTCGAGGACCCGCACCGCGAGCTTGGTCGTCAGCGCGTAAAGCACCGGCCGGCGCGCGAAAAAGCCCCACGCGGCGAGCGCGGCGCGCTCGCGCCACGGCCGCAGGTGCCGCTCGACCTGTTTCTCGCGCAGCGTGCGCAGCAGGTGCGACAGCGGGATCCCGGCCGGGCACACGCTGTCGCATTCGCCGCACAGCGTCGCGGCCTGCGGCAAATCCAGCGCGCGGTCGATCCCGACGTAGCTCGGCGTCAGCACCGACCCCATCGGGCCGGGATAGACCCATCCGTACGCATGCCCGCCGACCTTCTGGTACACCGGGCAATGGTTCATGCACGCGCCGCAGCGGATGCAGCGCAGCATCGCCTGGAATTCGCCGCCGATCAGGCCCGTGCGGCCGCCGTCGACGAGCACCACGTAGTTGTGTTCCGGGCCGTCCTCGTCGCCGGGGCCGCGCGGCCCGGTGAGCAGCGAGAAGTAGTTCGAGGTCTTCTGCCCGGTCGCCGAACGCGGCAGCAAGCGCATCGCGGTCGCGAGATCCTCGAGCGTCGGCAGCACCTTCTCGATGCCCGTCACCGCGACGTGCACGCGCGGCATCACCGTGCACATCCCTTCGTTGCCCTCGTTCGTGACGACCGCGACCGACCCCGTCTCCGCGATCACGAAGTTGCCGCCCGTCACGCCCATGTCGGCCGACAGGAAATGCGGGCGCAGCACCTCGCGCGCTTCGCGCGTCATGTCGGGAATCTCGGTCAGCCGCTCGCGGTGGTGCGTGCGTGCGAACAGGTCGGCGATCTCGTCCTTGTCCTTGTGCACGACGGGCGCAATGATGTGGCTCGGCGGCTCGTTGTCGTTGATCTGCAGGATGTATTCGCCGAGATCCGTCTCGATCGATTGCACGCCCATCTCGGCAAGCACCTCGTTCAGGCGCATTTCCTCGGACACCATCGACTTCGTCTTGATGACCTTCTTCACGTCGTGGCGCCGCGCGATATCGGCGACGAGCCGCGCGGCGTCCGCGGTCGTTTCCGCGAACAGCACCGTCGTGCCGCGCCGCGTCGCCTCGCGCTCGAACGCCTCGAGCCACACGTCGAGGTTCTCCAGCGCACGGTTGCGACGCGCCTTCAGCGCGGCGCGCGTCGCCGGGAAGTCGATCGCGGTCATCGCCTCGGCGCGCGCGGACACGAACTTCGTCGACAGCTTCTTCAGGTTCTGCTGCAGGCGCTGGTCGGCCAGCTTCTGGCCGGCACGCGCCTTGAAATGCATCGATTGGACTTGCATCGCGGTATCGGGGAAAAGTAAGCGGAACCGGGCGTCAGACGTCGCCCGCCAGCACCTGCGCGACGTGCAGCACGCGCGTGTCGCGGTCGCCCGTGCGGCGCAACCGCCCTTCGATGTTCAGCATGCAGCCGAGATCGCCGAGCACGACGGCGCCCGCGCCGGACGCGCGCACATTCGCGCATTTCTCGTCCGCGATGGCCGCCGAAATGTCGCCGTACTTGACCGCGAACGTGCCGCCGAAGCCGCAGCAGTGCTCGCAGTCCTTCATCTCGGTGACGGCGACGCCGCGCTGCGCGAGCAGCGCGCGCGGCTGCCCCTTGACGCCGAGCTCGCGCAGGCCCGAGCATGAATCGTGATAGGTGACGGGCCCCGCGAATTCGCCGGGCGCGAGCGTCACCTTCGCGACGTTCGCGAGGAAATCGGTCAGTTCGTAGACTTTCTGCTGGAACCGCGCATAGCGCCCCATCAGCTCGGGATCGTCGCGGAACAGGTCGCCGTAGTGCGCGCGGATCATGCCGCCGCACGAGCCCGACGGCGCGACGACGTAGTCGAACTGCTCGAACTCGCGCAGCGTCTTTTCAGCGAGATCGCGCGCAAGCGCGCGGTCGCCCGAGTTGTAGGCCGGCTGGCCGCAGCAGGTTTGCGCGGGCGGCACGAACACCTCGTAGCCGGCGTCGCGAATCAGTTTCAGCGCGGAAAAACCGATTTCCGGACGCATCAGGTCGACCAGGCAGGTCACGAACAAACCGACTCGCATACGCGCTCCTTCGAGAAAACGGCTCTCATTATCCGCCGTTTGGCCGGCAAGACCAACGCCGGCGCGCGCGCAAGTGTGCACGACCGGAAACGAGGACTTCCTCGAACGGCGTTCGCTTTTTTCACGATACGAGATACAATCGACGCAACACCGCTTGACGCGTCAACCGATTCTCCCCCGACATGAGCCAACCCACCCCGGATTCCAAAACGTCGATCCAGGTGATCGAACGCATGATGCGGCTGCTGGACGCGCTCGCCGCGCACAGCGACCCTGTCAGCCTGAAGGAGCTTGCGCAGCGCACCGACCTCCATCCGTCGACCGCGCACCGTATCCTCAACGACATGGTGACCTGCCGCCTCGTCGATCGCTCCGATCCCGGCACCTACCGGCTCGGCATGCGGCTGCTCGAGCTCGGCAACCTCGTGAAGGCACGCCTGTCGGTACGTGACGCAGCCCTGATGCCGATGCGCGAGTTGCACCGCCTGACCGGCCAGACCGTGAACCTGTCGGTACGCCAGGGCGACGAAATCGTCTATATCGAACGCGCATATTCCGAGCGCTCGGGGATGCAGGTCGTCCGCGCGATCGGCGGCCGCGCGCCGCTGCACCTGACGTCAGTCGGCAAGCTGTTTCTCGCGGTCGACGAAACGTCGCGCGTGCGCGCCTATGCGACGCGCACCGGGCTGTCCGGCCATACGCAGAACAGCATTACCGACATCGCGAAGCTCGAGCGCGAGCTGACGCTCGTGCGCCAGCAATCGTGCGCGCGCGACAATGAGGAACTGGAGCTGGGCGTGCGCTGCATCGCGGCCGGCATCTACGACGACTCGGGCAAGCTCGTCGCGGGCCTGTCGCTGTCGGCGCCGGCCGACCGCCTGCAGGACGCGTGGCTCGGACAGTTGAGCCGCACCGCCCTGACCATCTCGGAATCGCTCGGCTACCGGCCCGCGCCCGCGAAGGACGCCGAAGGGTTGCAACGGCACGCATGAGCCGCGCCGCCCGCCACATGGCGGCCGGACGAAAAAAAGCCCCGCGATTGCGGGGCTTTTTCTTTGCGGCGATCGGCACGGCGGCGAACCGCCCTGGCGCGATCAGGTGCCGCCGTTCGCCGTGTTGGCGGCCGTCAGGCGCTCGCCGCCGCCGGCGTCGAGCCAGTTGCGCAGGCGTGCCGCGTCGGCGAAGCGCGAATACTTGCCGAACGAATCCAGCAGCACCATCACCATCGGCCGGCCGTGGATCGTCGCCTGCATCACGAGACATTCGCCCGCCTCGTTGATGAAGCCCGTCTTCTGCAGGCCGATGTCCCACGAGCCGTTGCCGCGGATCAGCGCGTTCGTGCTGTTATAGACCAGGTTGCGCTTGCCCGTATTGACGTCGTACGTACGGTCGGTCGAGAACTGGCGAATCATCGGGTACTGGTACGCTGCGTTGACCATCTTCACGAGGTCGCGCGCGCTCGACACGTTCGAGCTCGACAGGCCCGTCGAATTCTCGAAGTGGGTATCGTTCATGCCGAGCGACTTCGCCTTCGCGTTCATCGCGGCGATGAACGCCGGACGGCCGCCCGGGTAGTAACGCGACAGCGCGGCGGCCGCGCGGTTTTCCGACGCCATCAGCGCGATGTGCAGCATGTCCTCACGCGACAGCACCGAGCCGACCGACAGCCGCGAACCCGTGCCCTTCTCGTAGTCGCGGTCTTCGTCGGTGACTTCGAGCTGGTCGGTCATCGGCGACTTCGAGTCGAGCACAACCATCGCCGTCATCAGCTTCGAGATCGATGCGATCGGCACGACGGCGAGCGAATTCTTGTCGAAGAGGGGCTCGCCGGTGTTCTGGTCGACGACGTACGCGACGCTCGAGCGCAGCGCGAGCGCGTCCGGCGTGTCGTGCAGGCCGAATGCCTGGCCGACCGTCGGGCGACGCGGCTGGAACGCGACCTTGCGCACCGCGCCGCGGTGGCCGTGCACGTTCGACGCGAGCGTCGCGCGCTTGCGCGATGCCTTCGCGCGCGGCGCATCGGCCGACGCGACGTTGGCGGAATTCGCGGAGGCGGCCTTCACCGTCTTCTTCGTCGCGGAAGAAGTGGAAGCGGCTTTCTTGGCGGCCTGGTGGGTCTTCGCAGTGGCGGCAAAGGCGTCAGCGGGCGTGACGGACGCAGCGGTCGCCAGCAAGGCGACGGCGACCGACACAGCCGTGCCGAGCGTCATGCTCTGCAACAATCTGCGCGGTGAAAACGATTCGGCTTTCATTGGGGTCTGGACAAAGCGGGCGGGAGTTTCCGCAAGTGTAGTTAAAGCTTAAAAAAAGAGCAATATTAGGCACTTACCGATCGTCGTTAAACCGGAATGTAAGGGTCGACCAACCATGACTCGATCGACCTCTCCGCTCCCATCGAAAAAATTCATGGGACGCGCTGCCCGACAGTACCCGTCTCCCGATTACCACGCGGTTAATTGAGATAACGTCACTTCGGCGACAAATTAAAGCGGGGAAAGTACGTATCCGGCGATCGGTGTGCCAGCAGCACCGGTCTCGACCGCGGCGGCGGCACGTCGCCACGGCACGCGCATTGAAACGGCGCGCTTTTCGACAGGAACAGAAGCATAACGTTCCAGATGCCTGTCAGGTTTACCTGTGCATGATCGCGGTGCGCCGCGCCTTCCCCGGCCGAGTGCGCACCATGTGGGATCGCGTCTGAAACCGTTTCCGAACCCGCACGATAACTTGTTGTTTTATCGATAATTTGTCGCGATTGTGCAACGCACAAAAAATGCTTGACAAGCCTTTTTTCTGCCCTAAAATACGATTCATTGTTGCGTTGCACAAAGCACGCACATCCGAGATTCCCCAGCGTAGTGCCCTTTCCCCTGCGATCGACGTGATCGCTTTTCAGGAGCTTGACATGTCCTTGCTGACCCCCGAGCAAATCGCCGCCGCACAGAAAGCCAACCTCGAAAGCCTGTTCGGTCTGACGACCAAGGCGTTCGAAGGCGTCGAAAAGCTGATCGAACTCAACCTGCAGGTCGTGAAGTCGACGCTGACGGAGAGCCAGGAAAACGCGCAGCGCCTCCTGTCGGTGAAGGACGCACAGGAACTGATCGCACTGCAAGCGAGCCTGTCGCAGCCGGTCGCGGAAAAGGTGCTGTCGTACAGCCGTCACCTGTATGAAATCGCGTCGGCAACGCAAGCCGAGTTCGCGAAGGTTGCCGAAGCGCAGTTCGAAGAGCAGAACAAGAAGGTCCAGGCTCTCGTCGACAACGTCGCGAAGAACGCCCCGGCCGGTTCGGAAACGGCAGTCGCCGCGCTGAAGTCGGCACTGAACGCTGCGAACACCACGTACGAAACGGTCCAGAAGGCTGCGAAGCAAGCCGTCGAGATCGCCGAAACGAACTTCAACGCGGCTGCCGCTGTCGCGACGAAGGCTGCGACCGCTGCTGCATCGCGCCGTTCGAGCAAGCCGGCCGCGTAAGCGTCCCCTGCTCCTGAAAAAGCCGCGCAGTGCGCGGCTTTTTCGTTTTCGGCGCGGGAACATCCGTGCATCCGGTCGTCGTCGGTGCGTTGGCGCGACCCGGACAAAAGAAAACGCCGCCGTTCGGGTGTCCCGGACGGCGGCGTTTTTCATGGCCGGCGCGAGGCCGGCCGTGCCGATTGCGTTACTTCTTGCGTTGCGGCGGCAGGTCCGTACAGACGCCTTCGTACAGTTCGGCGGCCATGCCGACCGATTCGCCGAGCGTCGGGTGCGGATGGATCGTCTTGCCGATGTCTTCCGCGTCCGCGCCCATCTCGACGGCGAGACACACTTCGCTGATCAGGTCGCCCGCGTTCAGGCCGACGATGCCGCCGCCGATCACGCGATGGGTTTCCTCGTCGAAGATCAGCTTCGTGAAGCCTTCGTCGCGGCCGTTCGCGATCGCGCGGCCCGATGCGGCCCACGGGAACACGGCCTTGCCGTACTTGATGCCTTCGGCCTTGCACTGGTCTTCCGTCTTGCCGGCCCATGCCACTTCCGGATCGGTGTATGCCACCGACGGGATCTGCAGTGCGTCGAAGTACGCCTTCTCGCCGTGCGCGGCTTCCGCTGCGACATGGCCTTCATGCACGGCCTTGTGCGCGAGCATCGGTTGGCCGACGACGTCGCCGATCGCGAAGATGTGCGGGACGTTCGTGCGCATCTGCTTGTCGACGTCGATGAAGCCGCGATCCGTGACGGCGACGCCAGCCTTGTCGGCGCCGATCTTCTTGCCGTTCGGGCTGCGGCCCACCGCGACCAGCACGAGGTCGTAGCGCTGCGCTTCAGCCGGCGCCTTCTCGCCCTCGAACTTCACGTAGATGCCGTCCTCCTTCGCTTCCGCACCGACCGTCTTGGTCTTCAGCATCACGTTGCCGAAACGCTTCGCGTTGTACTTTTCCCAGACCTTCACGAGATCGCGGTCCGCGCCCATCATCAGGCCGTCCATCATTTCGACCACGTCGATCTCGGTGCCGAGCGTCGAATACACCGTCGCCATTTCGAGGCCGATGATGCCGCCGCCGATCACGAGCATGCGCTTGGGCAGCTGGCGCAGTTCGAGTGCGCCCGTCGAATCGACCACGCGCGGGTCTTCCGGCATGAATGGCAGCTTCACCGCCTGCGAGCCCGCGGCGATGATCGCCTGCTTGAACTTGACGACCTTCTTGCCGTTTTCGCCCTGCACTTCCATGTGATACGGATCGACGAACGCGCCGACGCCGGTGACCACCTCGACTTTGCGTGCCTTCGCCATGCCGGCGAGGCCCGTCGTCAGTTTCTTGACGACGCCGCCCTTGAAGTCGCGCAGCTTTTCGAGGTCGACTTCCGGCTTGCCGAACGAGATGCCGTGCGCCGCGAGCGCTTCCGCTTCCTCGACGACCAGTGCCGTGTGCAGCAGCGCCTTCGACGGGATGCAGCCGACGTTCAGGCATACGCCGCCGAGCGTCGAGTAGCGTTCGACCAGCACCGTCTTCATGCCGAGGTCGGCTGCGCGGAACGCGGCCGAGTAGCCGCCGGGGCCGGCGCCGAGCACGAGCATGTCGCACTCGATGTCGGCGGAGCCGCTGTAGCTGCCGGCTTGCGGCGCGGCTGCCGGAGCGACTGCGGCCGGTGCCGGTGCCGGCGCGGCGGCCGCGGGCTTCGCTACCTCAGGTGCTTTCGCGGGTGCGGCGGCGCCTGCCGCTGCTTCGACGATGGCGATGACCGTGCCTTGCGAAACTTTCTCGCCGGCCTTGACCTTGACTTCCTTGACGGTGCCGGCGACATCGCTGGGCACTTCCATGGAGGCTTTGTCCGATTCGAGCGTGATGAGCGTTTGCTCTTTTTCGATCACGTCGCCCGGCTTCACGTTGACTTCGATGACATCGACGCCGCTGAAATCGCCGATATCCGGAACCTTGACTTCGATGAGACTCATTACTGTCCCCTTCTTGATTAGCTGCAGACAGAGGGGGGAGAAACCCGCGAAAGAACCAGTTGCGACTACGGCCGGACAAGAGAACGCGAACCTGGGCAGGACCACCTTTGCCGTCCGCCCAAGGACGCGCCTTTCTTTTGGTTACTTTTCTTTGGAAGACAAAGAAAAGTAACCGCCGCCCCGCGCAGGGGCGACGCTAATAGACCGTTAGCAAAACAGGTTCACGGACAGAGCGTGGATAACAAACAAAAAAAACCACGCCCCCGCGAGCCACTCCCACGCTCATCAAAGAATGATGCGACGGAAATCGGCAAGCAACGCGCCGAGATACGCATTGAACCGCGCGGCTTCCGCGCCATCGATGACGCGATGGTCATACGACAGCGACAGCGGCAACGTGAGCCGAGGCACGAACTGCTTGCCGTCCCACACCGGCTTCATCTGGCCGCGCGACAACCCGAGGATTGCGACTTCCGGCGCGTTGATGATCGGCGTGAAGTTCGTACCGCCGATCCCGCCGAGCGACGAGATCGAGAAGCAACCGCCCTGCATCTGGTCCGGCTTCAGCTTGCCGTCGCGCGCGGCCTTCGACAGCTCGGCCATTTCCTTCGCGATATCGACGAGGCCCTTCTTGTCCGCATCGCGGATCACCGGCACGACGAGGCCGTTCGGCGTGTCCGCGGCGAAACCGACGTGGTAGTACTGCTTGAACACCAGGTTGTCGCCGTCGAGGCTTGCGTTGAAGGTCGGGAACTTCTTCAGCGCGGCAACGACCGCCTTGATCACGAACGCGAGCATCGTGAACTTCACGCCCGCCTTCTCGTGCTCCTTGTTCAGCTGCACGCGCAGCGCCTCGAGCTCGGTGATGTCCGCTTCGTCGTTGTTCGTGACGTGCGGGATCATCACCCAGTTGCGATGCAGGTTCGCGCCCGAGATCTTCTTGATGCGCGACAGCGGCTTCGCTTCGAACGGGCCGAACTTCGAGAAGTCGACCTTCGGCCACGGCAGCAGGTTCAGCTCGCCGCCGCCTGCCGGCGCGGCTGCCGCGGCCGGCGCTGCGCGCTGGCCCGTCATCACGCCCTTCACGAAACCGGTGACGTCTTCCTTCGTGATGCGGCCCTTCGGACCGGTACCCTGCACGCGTGCGACTTCGACGCCGAGTTCGCGTGCGAACTTGCGCACGGACGGCGATGCGTGGCTCGCGCGGTACTCGCCCGACGGTGCGGCGGCCGGTGCGGCTGCAGCCGGAGCAGCCTGCGCGGGTGCCGGTGCCGCGGCGGGTGCCGGCGCGGCAGCGGCCGGAGCCGGTGCGCTCGCCTGCGGTGCTGCGGCAGCCGGTGCGCCGGCGGCGTCGAGCAGCACGATCAGCGTGCCTTCCGATACCGAATCGCCCACCTTGACCTTGATTTCCTTCACGACGCCGGCGGCCGGGCTCGGCACGTCCATCGTCGCCTTGTCCGACTCGAGCGTGACGAGCGACTGCTCCTTCTCGACCGCGTCGCCGACCTTCACGCCGATCTCGATCACCGGGACATCTTTGTAGTCGCCGATGTCGGGCACCTTCACCTCGAGCGTGCCGCCCGATGCTGCCGGTGCGGCAGCCGGTGCCGCTGCAGCCGGTGCCGGCGCTGCCGCCGGAGCCGGGGCTGCCGCCGGCGCGGCCGCGCCGTTCACCTGCGCCGCGGCGGCGCCGTCGAGCAGGATGATCAGCGAGCCTTCCGACACGGAATCGCCCACCTTGATCTTCACTTCCTTGACCGTGCCGGCTGCTGGGCTCGGGACGTCCATCGTCGCCTTGTCCGACTCGAGCGTGACGAGCGACTGCTCGGGCTCGACCGTGTCACCCACCTTCACGAGCACCTCGATGACGGGCACGTCCTTGTAATCGCCGATATCCGGCACCTTCACTTCGATCGCTTGACTCATCTTTTTGTGTCTCCATGGCCGCGCGCGCCCCTCCCGGAAGCGGCGCGCGGCATCACACGGCGCGTGTGCGTTAAACGGTCATCGGGTTGGGCTTCGACGGATCGAGGTTGTACTTGGCGATCGCGTCCGCGACCACCTTGCGCTCGATCGTGCCTTCGTCGGCCAGCGCGTTCAGCGCAGCGACGGTGACCCAGTGACGGTCGACTTCGAAGAAGTGACGCAGCTTCTCGCGGGTGTCCGAACGACCGAAGCCGTCCGTGCCCAGCACGACGAAGCGGCGATCGATCTGACCACGGATCTGGTCGACCAGCGCGCGCACGTAGTCGGTCGATGCGATGACCGGGCCCTGCGTGTCCTTCAGGCACTTCTGCACGTGCGACAGGCGACGCTCCTCGGTCGGATGGAGCAGGTTCCAGCGCTCGACTTCGTGGCCTTCACGCGCGAGTTCGGTGAAGCTCGGCACGCTCCACAGGTCGGCCGCGACGCCCCAGTCGTTCTTCAGCAGGTCGGCGGCAGCGATCACTTCGTTGAAGATCGTGCCCGCGCCGAGCAGTTGCACGCGCGGTGCCTTCGCGTCGGCGTCGGCCTTCTTGAACGCGTACATGCCCTTGATGATGTCGGCCGCCACGTGCTCGCCCTGCGGAATCGCCGGGTGCTCGTAGTTCTCGTTCATCACCGTGATGTAGTAGTACACGTCTTCCTGGTCCTGCACCATGCGGCGCAGACCGTCCTGGATGACCACCGCGAGTTCATAGCCGAACGTCGGGTCGTAGCTCACGCAGTTCGGCACCGATGCCGCCCACAGGAGCGAGTGACCGTCTTCGTGCTGCAGGCCTTCGCCGTTCAGCGTCGTGCGGCCCGCGGTGCCGCCGAGCAGGAAGCCGCGCGAGCGCATGTCGCCCGCCGCCCATGCCAGGTCGCCGATCCGCTGGAAGCCGAACATCGAATAGAAGATGTAGAACGGCACCATGATCTCGCCGTGCGTCGAATACGACGTCGCCGCCGCGATCCAGTCGCACATGCCGCCCGCTTCGTTGATGCCTTCCTGCAGGATCTGGCCGGTTTCCGATTCCTTGTAGAACATCAGCTGGTCGGAATCTTCCGGCACGTACTTCTGGCCCTGCTGGTTCCAGATACCGATCTGGCGGAACAGGCCTTCCATGCCGAACGTGCGCGATTCGTCCGGGACGATCGGCACGACGCGCTTGCCGAGCGCCTTGTCCTTCAGCAGGATGTTCAGGATCCGCACGAACGCCATCGTCGTCGAGATCTCGCGGCCTTCGCCCGTGCCCTTCAGCAGCGGCTCGAATGCGTCGAGCGCCGGCACCGGCAGCGACGTCGCCTTCTCGCGGCGATGCGGCAGGTAGCCGCCGAGGTCCATGCGCTGCTTGCGCATGTATTCGAGTTCCTTCGAACCTTCCTCGAACTTCAGGTACGGCACGTCGGCGATCTGCTCGTCGGTGATCGGCAGGCGGAACTGGTCACGGAACTTCTTCAGTTGCTCGACCGGCAGCTTCTTCTGCTGGTGCGTGATGTTCATCGCCTGGCCCGACTCGCCCATCCCGTAGCCCTTGATGGTCTTCGCGAGGATGACGGTCGGCGCGCCCTTCGTATTGGTCGCCTCGTGGAATGCGGCGTAGATCTTGTGCGGATCGTGGCCGCCGCGGTTCAGCGCCCAGATGTCGTCGTCGGACCAGTCGGCAACCAGCGCCTTCAGTTCCGGCGTGTTGAAGAAGTGCTCGCGCACGAACGCGCCCGATTCCGACTTGTACGTCTGGTACTCGCCGTCGACGACGTCCATCATGCGGCGCATCAGCGCGCCCGACTTGTCGCGTGCGAACAGCGCATCCCAGCGGCTGCCCCAGATGACCTTGATCACGTTCCAGCCGGCACCGCGGAATTCCGATTCGAGTTCCTGGATGATCTTGCCGTTGCCGCGCACCGGGCCGTCGAGACGCTGCAGGTTGCAGTTGATCACGAACACGAGGTTGTCGAGCTTCTCGCGGCTCGCCATCCCGATCGCGCCGAGCGATTCCGGTTCATCGGTCTCGCCGTCGCCGAGGAATGCCCACACCTTGCGGCCTTCCGTCTTCGTGATGCCGCGCGCCTGCAGGTACTTCATGAAGCGCGCCTGGTAGATCGCCATGATCGGGCCGAGACCCATCGACACCGTCGGGAACTGCCAGAAGTCCGGCATCAGCCACGGGTGCGGGTACGACGAGATGCCCTTGCCGTCGACTTCCTGGCGGAAGCTGTCGAGCTGCTCTTCCGACAGGCGGCCGAGCAGGAACGCGCGCGAGTACACGCCCGGCGACGAGTGGCCCTGCACGAACACGAGATCGCCGCCGTGCTGGTCGGACGCCGCGTGCCAGAAGTGGTTGTAGCCGACGTCATAGAGCGTCGCGGCCGATGCGAACGACGCGATGTGGCCGCCGACGTTCGTGTCCTTGCCCGCACGCAGCACCATCGCCAGCGCGTTCCAGCGCGTGTACGAACGGATGCGGTGCTCGACGTCCTGGTCGCCCGGGATCTTCGCCTGGGCGGCAACCGGAATCGTGTTGATGTACGGGGTGTTGGCGGAGAACGGCAGGTGTTCGCCGTGCATGCGTGCGAACTCGATCTGCTTTTCGATCAGGTAATGCGCGCGGCCTGCGCCCACGGAGGAGATCACGCCGTCGAGCGACTCGAGCCATTCAACGGTTTCTTGCGGGTCGTCGTCTCGTTCGGCGGCGACATATTTCATCACTTCGTTCGGTACAGCGGACATTCTCGTCTCCTGGGTCCTGGAATGTGAGGATCGCTCTCGTGCAGACGACGCGACGCGACCGGCTGCGGGCAAGCTCCGACGGATTGTAATGAGCGTGCACGGACACGCGCAACAAAATTTTCGAATTATGAGATCTTTTCTCGTAATGCGGAATATTGCTGCGCCGCACCCATGTTCCGGGCCTCTGCCACGCGCGCCGCGAGCACAAATCCGTTTCCGTTCAACATATCCGGTATGGGTTTTCCATGTATTGCGCTGCGCTACAATCCTGCCATGTTGACCGATCGGCTTTTCGCACGCTCGGCGCGACCGTCGGGCCCGCCGGCGGAGTCGCAGCCGTCCCGTTGGCACCACGGACCGTGGTGGTCCAATTCCTATTTGCTGACGCCGCTGCTGTCGATCCTCGTGTTCCTCGTGGTGATGAGCCTGATTCTATGGAGCCTCAATCGCCGCGAACAGCAACAGCAGGAAGACACCCTGTTCCGTAACGTCGCGTGGGCGCAGCAGCAGATCCGCCTGTCGATGACCGGCGCGCAGGAGCAGCTGCAGGCGCTGTCGCGCGATCTCGCGTCCGGCCGCCTCGACCAGAATGCGTTCCAGATGGCCGTCGCGGACGTGATGCAAACGCATCCGGAAATCCTCTATCTGAACTGGTACACCGCGCCCGGCGTGCAGCGCTGGCCGACCGTGCACCCGCCGCTGCTCGGCCAGCGGCTCGCGAAGCCCGGCGACGCGCAGATGCAGGACGCCGTGCGCGGCGCGTACGACGAAGCGCATAGCACGCGCCGCCAAGCCTATTCTCCGCTGATCTACGACGACTTCGGCAACGGCTTCATCACGCTGCAGACGCCCGTAATGCGCGGCGATCGCGAGTACCTCGGCTCGATCGCCGCGGTGTTCTCGGTCGAAGGGATCCTGAAGCACGACATCCCGCAGGAGCTGTCGTCGAAGTACAAGATCTCGATCACCGACTCGAACAACCGCGAGCTGTCGTCGACGTCGACGCGCCCGCGCCTGCCGCGCGACTCCCACTACGACCTGCCGCTCGATCCGCCCGGCCAGGGGCTGACCGTGCGCGTGTACGCGTTCCCGCAGCTCACGAACCTGACCAACAACACGCTCGTGTGGCTCGTCGCCGGGCTGTCTTGCTTCGTGCTGTGGAGCCTCTGGAGCCTGTGGAAACACACGCGCCAGCGCTTCGAGGCGCAGCAGGCGCTGTATGCCGAGGCGTTCTTCCGCCGCGCGATGGAGAACTCGGTGCTGATCGGCATGCGCGTGCTCGACATGCATGGCCGCATCACGCACGTGAACCCCGCGTTCTGCCGGATGACGGGCTGGGACGAGACCGACCTCGTCGGCAAGGTCGCACCGTTCCCGTACTGGCCGCGCGACTCGTATCCGGAAATGCAGCGCCAGCTCGACATGACGCTGCGCGGCAAGGCACCGAGCTCGGGCTTCGAACTGCGCGTGCGGCGCAAGAACGGCACGCTGTTCCATGCGCGCCTCTACGTGTCGCCGCTGATCGACAGCTCCGGCCGACAGACCGGCTGGATGTCGTCGATGACCGACATCACCGAACCGAAGCGCGCGCGCGAGGAACTCGCGGCCGCGCACGAACGCTTCACGACGGTGCTCGAAAGCCTCGACGCCGCGGTGTCGGTACTGGCCGCCGACGAAGCCGAGCTGCTGTTCGCGAACCGCTACTACCGCCACCTGTTCGGAATCCGCCCGGACGGCCACCTCGAGCTGTCGGGCGGCGGCTTCGACCGCGCGCAAGCGTCGTCCGACTCGATCGACATGGTCGACGCGTTCGCGGGCCTGCCGGCGGCTGCGCTGACGAGCAGCACGGCCGACGCGCAGGAGGTATACGTCGAGAGCATCCAGAAGTGGTTCGAGGTGCGCCGCCAGTACATCCAGTGGGTGGACGGCCACCTCGCTCAGATGCAGATCGCGACCGACATCACGACCCGCAAGAAGGCGCAGGAACTCGCGCACCAGCAGGAAGAGAAGCTGCAGTTCACGAGCCGATTGATGACGATGGGCGAAATGGCGTCGTCGATTGCTCACGAATTGAACCAGCCGCTCGCCGCGATCAACAACTACTGCTCGGGCACGCTCGCGCTCGTGAAGAGCGGCCGCGGCACGCCCGAGACGCTGCAGCCCGCGCTGGAAAAGACCGCGCAGCAGGCGCTGCGCGCGGGGATGATCGTCAAGCGGATCCGCGAATTCGTGAAGCGCAGCGAGCCGAAGCGCCAGCCGGCGCGGGTCGCGGACATCGTCGCCGACGCGGTCGGGCTCGCCGAAATCGAGGCCAGGAAGCGCAGGATCCGGATCGTCACTGAAATCCTCGCAAGAATGCCTATTATTTATGTCGACCCCGTGCTGATCGAGCAGGTGCTCGTGAACCTGATGAAGAACGCGGCCGAGGCGATGGCCGACGTGAAGCCGGCGTCGGCGGACGGCATGATCCGCGTCGTCGCCGACATCGAGGCGGGTTTCGTCGACATCCGCGTGATCGACCAGGGTCCGGGCGTCGACGAAGCGACCGCCGAACGCCTGTTCGAACCGTTTTACAGCACCAAGTCCGACGGCATGGGCATGGGGCTGAACATCTGCCGTTCGATCATCGAATCGCATCGGGGGCGTCTGTGGGTGGTCAACAATGTCGAACCGGACGGCCGCATTTCCGGCGCGACATTCCACTGCAGCCTGCCCATTGGGGAACCCGCTGATCTCGGCCAAGGGGGGCGCGAGGCATCGGCATCACATACCGTTACGGGAGAACTATGAATAGCCCTGTCACCACCACTCAGGAAACTGTCTTCGTCGTCGACGACGACGAAGCCGTACGGGACTCGCTGCGCTGGCTGCTGGAGGCGAACGGCTATCGCGTGCAATGCTTCTCGAGCGCCGAGCAGTTCCTCGATGCCTACCAGCCGGCGCAGCAGGCCGGCCAGATCGCCTGCCTGATCCTCGACGTGCGGATGTCTGGCATGAGCGGCCTCGAACTGCAGGAGCGCCTGATCGCCGACAACGCCGCGCTGCCGATCATCTTCGTCACGGGCCACGGCGACGTGCCGATGGCGGTGTCGACGATGAAAAAGGGTGCGATGGACTTTATCGAGAAACCGTTCGACGAGGCCGAGCTGCGCAAGCTCGTCGAGCGGATGCTCGACAAGGCCCGAAGCGAAAGCAAGAGCGTCCAGGAACAGCGCGCCGCGAGCGAGCGCCTGTCGAAGCTGACCGCGCGCGAACAGCAGGTGCTCGAGCGGATCATCGCCGGCCGCCTGAACAAGCAGATCGCCGACGATCTCGGGATCAGCATCAAGACGGTGGAAGCGCACCGCGCGAACATCATGGAAAAGCTCAACGTCAACACGGTCGCCGATCTGCTGCGCCTCGCGCTGTCGAAGAAGCAGGCCTGAACGTTGCGCGGCCGCGGGGCACCTGCCCGGCCGGCCGCGCCACCGCGCCGCGCGATGCGGCCCACTCGCGCGGCGTGGCCCGGCGCTTCCTCCCGGAGCGCCGGCACTGCCGCCATGACGCTTCCCGTGTATTCGCTGTCGGACGACAGCAAGCGAACGGTATAATTGCGTGCTTTGCTGCGGCGCTTCAGGCGTCGTACGCCCGCATTCCAACTTCCCGGCAGGACCCACCACCATGACAGCCCTCCTCATCGACGGCAACGCCCTCTCGAAGACCTTGCGCGCGCAGGCCGCCGAACGCGCCGCCACGCTGACCGCGCGTGGCCACCAGCCCGGCCTCGCGGTGATCCTCGTCGGCGCGAACCCGGCGAGCGAAGTCTACGTGCGCAACAAGATCAAGGCGTGCGAGGACAACGGTTTCTTCTCGCAGAAGGATGCGTATCCGGACACGCTGTCGGAGGCCGACCTGCTCGCGCGCATCGACGAACTGAACCGCGCCCCGAAGATCCACGGCATCCTGGTCCAGTTGCCGCTGCCCGCGCACATCGACAGCCACAAGGTGATCGAGGCGATCGCGCCGGAGAAGGACGTCGACGGTTTCCACGTCGCGAACGCCGGCGCGCTGATGACGGGCAAGCCGCTGTTCCGCCCGTGCACGCCGTACGGCGTGATGAAGATGTTCGAAGCGCATGACATCCGGCTGCAGGGCGCGAACGCCGTCGTGATCGGCCGTTCGAACATCGTCGGCAAGCCGATGGCGATGATGCTGCTCGAAGCCGGCGCGACCGTAACGATCTGCCATAGCAAGACGCGCGACCTCGCCGCGCACACGCGCCAGGCCGACGTCGTGGTCGCCGCGGTCGGCAAGCGCAACATCCTGACGGCCGACATGGTCAAGCCCGGCGCGACGGTGATCGACGTCGGCATGAACCGCGACGACGCGGGCAAGCTGTGCGGCGACGTCGACTTCGCCGGCGTGAAGGAAGTCGCCGGCCACATCACGCCGGTGCCGGGCGGCGTCGGCCCGATGACCATCACGATGCTGCTGATCAACACGATCGAGGCCGCCGAGCGCGCCGCCGCGGCCGCCTGATCGCCACGCGATCGCCCTGCCCGCCCAGCCGGCGCGCATTCGTGCGCCGGCATCTCGCCGACCGCCGTCGCGGCCGCGCCCCACACTGCCGCACGGCTGAACTCGCCGCGTTTTGCCCCTATCCGACCCCGCGTCGACCGCATTCAATCGCGTCGTTAGAAACTAACGATTGGAAAGCGCGCGATGCGCCCCAATAATGTCGGTATCGGGCGCCGACGCATCGCGCCTCACCCTTTTCACCCCGGTTCATCCGGCAACAGACAGGGAGTCTTAATGTCCGCCAGCGCCAATTCCAATCCGCTCCTCGATTTCTCCGGCCTGCCCCGCTTCGGCGAGATTCGTCCGGAACACGTGACGCCCGCGCTCGACACGCTGCTCGATGCCGCCAACCGCGCGGTCGACACCGCGAGCGCGCCCGCGACGCCGGCGACCTGGGCCGCGATCGTCGAAACGGTCGAGCAGGCGACTGAGCCGCTCGGGCGCGCATGGGGCGTCGTCGGCCACCTGAACGCGGTTGCCGATACGCCGGAACTGCGCGCCGCGTACGGCGAAAACCTGCCGCGCGTGACCGAATTCTGGTCGAGCGTCGGCCAGAACCTCGCGCTGTACGAGAAGTACAAGGCGATCGCCGCGAGCGCCGAATACCCGACGCTGTCCGCCGAGCGCAAGAAGATCCTCGACAACGCACTGCGCGATTTCCGCCTGTCGGGCGCCGAGCTGCCGGAAGACCAGAAGCCGCGCTTCGCGGAACTGCAGGAGCAGCAGGCCGCGCTGTCGAAGGCATTCTCCGACCACGTGCTCGACGCGACCAACGCGTATGCGTATTTCTCGCTGGACGAGGCCGAGCTGGCCGGCCTGCCGGGCGACGCGATCGAAGCGGCCCGCGAAGCCGCGCAGAAGGAAGGCAAGGAAGGCTGGAAGTTCACGCTGCACTTCCCGTCCTACTTCCCGGTGCTGCAGTACGCCGAGAATCGCGCGATGCGCGAGACGCTGTACCGCGCGTATGCGACGCGCGCGTCCGAACTCGGGCCGCAGTACGGCGGCGGCAAGGCCGAGTGGGACAACACGGCGATCGTCGCGGATGAGCTGAAGCTGCGCCGCGAAGAAGCGCAGATGCTCGGCTACCGCAACTTCGCCGAAGTGTCGCTCGCGCCGAAGATGGCCGAATCGCCGCAACAGGTCATCGCATTCCTCGAGGATCTCGCGACGCGCGCGCGCCCGCATGCGGACAAGGACTGGGACGAACTGCGCGCGTTCGCCGCGAAGGAACTCGGCCTGACCGAGCTCGCGCCGTGGGACGTCGCGTTCGCGGCCGAGCGGCTGCGCCAGCAGCGCTACGCGTTCTCGGAAAACGAGGTCAAGCAGTACTTCCCGGAACCGGCCGTGCTGAAGGGCCTGTTCACCGTCACCGAAACGCTGTTCGGCGTGCGGATCAAGCCGGACGACGCACCGGTGTGGCACAAGGACGTGCGCTTCTTCCGCGTGGAGAACCGCGACGGCTCGCTCGTCGCGCAGTTCTATCTCGACCTGTATGCCCGCGAAGGCAAGCGCGGCGGCGCGTGGATGGACGACGCGCGTGCGCGCGCCAAGCGCGGCGACACCGTGCAGACGCCGGTTGCATACCTGACCTGCAACTTCTCGGCGCCGATCGGTGGCAAGCCCGCGTGCTTCACGCACGACGAGGTCATCACGCTGTTCCATGAATTCGGCCACGGGTTGCATCACATGCTCACGCGCGTCGACGAGCTCGGCGTGTCGGGCATCAACGGCGTCGAATGGGATGCGGTCGAGCTGCCGTCGCAGTTCATGGAAAACTTCTGCTGGGAATGGGACGTGCTGTCGTCGATGTCGTCGCACGTCGATACCGGCGCCGCGCTGCCGCGCGAGCTGTTCGACAAGATGATCGCCGCGAAGAACTTCCAGAGCGGCCTCGGCACGCTGCGCCAGATCGTGTTCTCGATGTTCGACATGCTGCTGCATGTCGACTTCGATCCGGCCAGCGCAACCGGCGTGAACGCGTTCGCACGCGAGATCAACGAGCGCTACCACGTGATTCCGCAGGCCGCGTTCTCGCGCTGGCCGAACACGTTCAGCCACATCTTCGCGGGCGGCTATGCGGCCGGCTACTACAGCTACAAGTGGGCCGAGGTGCTGTCGGCCGACGCATACGCGGCGTTCGAGGAAGCGGCCGCCGCAAGCGGCAGCGTGCTCGACGCGGCAACCGGCACGCGTTATCGCCGCGAGATCCTCGAGGTCGGCGGCAGCCGGCCGGCGATGGATTCGTTCAAGGCATTCCGCGGCCGCGAGCCGGAAATCGACGCGCTGCTGCGTCACAACGGGATGGCCTCCCCCGCGCACTGAGCGCGCCCTGCCCGGTTCGTCCGGCAGCATCGAAAGGCACCGCTTCGGCGGTGCTTTTTTTCATGGCGCCGGCGTGTCGCCGCCGGCTTCGTCCGCGTTGTCAGTGTTGTGGCCGGCTTCGTCGTCGAACAGCGAAAACTGCCCGTGACGCTCGGCGGTATCCTCGTCGATGCGCACGCCGACGCCGAGCAGCCGCACGGCCTGCGCGCGCCGCTGCAGCCCCTTCGCGAGCAGCGTGACGGCCGTCTGCGCATTCGTCGCGTCGGCCACGCATTCGACCGTCGTGCGCTGGAAATCGGCGAAGCGGATCTTCACGTACAGCTTGCGGATCGTGCGGGCCGCGCCCGCGCGCGCGATCCGCGCGTCGAGCTGCACGACGAGGCGGCGGATCTCGTCCGCGCATTGCTCGAGCGTCGTCAGGTCGGTCACGTAGGTCGTCTCGACGCTGACCGACTTGCGCTCCTGGTCGGCCTGCACCGGCCGCTCGTCGATCCCGCGCGCCAACTGGTACAGCCGCCGGCCGAACGCGCCGAACTCGCGATGCAGGTCGATCAGCGACCAGTCGCGCAGCTGCGCGCAAGTCTGGATGCCGAGCCGGTCGAGTCGCGCGGCCGTCACCTGGCCGACGCCGTGCAGCTTGCGCACCGGCAGCACCGCGACGAACGCATCGACTTCATGCGGGCGCACGACGAACAGGCCGTCGGGCTTGTTCCAGTCGGACGCGATCTTCGCGATGAACTTGTTCGGCGCGACGCCCGCCGACACCGTCACGCCGACCGTGTCGTACACGCGCTGGCGAATCTCCCGCGCAATCAGCGTCGCACTGCCCTGGCACAGTTCGGAACCGCTGACGTCGAGATACGCCTCGTCGAGCGACAGCGGCTCGACGTCATGCGTATAGTCGCGATAGATCGCCATGATCCGCCGTGATGCCGCGCGGTACTTGTCCATCGCGGACGGCAGGATCAGCAGGTCCGGACACTTGCGCATCGCCAATGCCGACGACATCGCCGAATGCACGCCGTAGCGCCGCGCCTCGTAGTTGCAGGTCGCGATCACGCCGCGCTGGTCGGGCCGGCCGCCGACCGCGAGCGGCCGGTTGCGCAGCGACGGGTCGTCGCGCATCTCCACCGATGCGTAAAAGCAGTCGCAGTCGCAGTGGATGATCTTGCGCACGCGCGGCGGCGCGTCGCCGGGCGGCGGCACGCGCGGATCGGCAGGCGGGATGATGGTCAGGTTCACGGTGTCGATACTGTACAAAAACACAGTGGCCGTTTCAACTGTCGCGTACTGCCGCGTTCGGCCGCCTCCGCCCCGTTCCGGCACGCCCCGGCCGTCGGCCCTCGCCCGTCGCACCGTACCGGTCCGCTTCGCGCGGATCGTACCGCCGTGCGCGCGGGCCGGCCCCTATACTCGTCTGCCACGAGACATGAAACGCACAGGTGACGGATGAAGACGATCGGACTGATCGGCGGGATGAGTTGGGAATCGTCGGCCGAGTACTACCGGATGATCAATCGCCATTCGAAGGCGCTGCACGGCGGTCACCACAACGCGAAGAGCGTGCTGGTCACGGTGGATTTCGCGGAAATCGAAGCATTGCAGCGCGCGCAGGACTGGGCCGCGCTTGGCGAACGGATGGCCGATGCCGCGCGTCAACTCGAAGCCGCCGGCGCCGATCTCGTCGTGCTGACGACCAACACGATGCACCGCGTGCACGCCGCGATCGAGGCTGCGGTGGCGCTGCCGTTCCTGCACATCGCCGATCCGACCGGCGCCGCGCTGCGCGCCGCGGGCGTCGAGCGCGTCGCGCTCCTCGGCACGCGATATACGATGGAATTGCCGTTCTATGCGGCGCGCCTGCGCGACAAGTTCGGCCTCGACGTGCTGGTGCCGGACGAATCCGCGCGCAACGACGTGCACCGGATCATCTACGACGAGCTGTGTCACGGCGTGATCGATGCGGGGTCGCGCGCAACCTACGTGGCGATCATCGACGAACTGGCGAAACGCGGCGCGCAGGCCGTGATCCTCGGCTGCACGGAAATCACGCTGCTGATCGGCGCGGACGATTCGCCGCTGCCGGTGTTCGATACGACCGCGCTGCATGCGAAGGCGGCGGTCGAGTGGGCGGCGGGCTGAAAACAAAAAACCCGGCACGAGGCCGGGTTCTTGTCGACGAAGCGCGCATCGGTCACTTGCGCTGCACATCGTCTGGTGTGCTTGGTTGCGGGGGTAGGATTTGAACCTACGACCTTCGGGTTATGAGCCCGACGAGCTGCCAGACTGCTCCACCCCGCGTCAGAGAAATAAATTATAGGGTGATGAAGTACTCACGTCAATACTTTTGTCACAATTTCTTCGCAGGTCATCGATATCTCGATGCACGGCGCGTGCTTCGCATCGCGTGTCACGCGCGTTCGCGCCCCGTGCTCGCGGTAAGATGGCGGCCTTCGCATTCACCCCGCACGCATTCCCGTTCATGAAAATCGCCACCTGGAACGTCAACTCGCTCAACGTCCGCAAGCAGCACGTGCTCGACTGGCTCGTGCAAAGCGGAACCGACGTGCTGTGCCTGCAGGAACTGAAGCTGCCGGACGAGAAGTATCCGCGCGCCGATCTCGAGGCAATCGGCTACCGCAGCTGGTTCGCAGGTCAGAAGACCTATAACGGCGTCGCGATCCTCGCGCGCGATACGCTCGCCGTTGACGAATCGGACGTGGTGCGCAACATCCCCGGCTTCGACGATCCGCAGCAGCGCGTGGTCGCCGTGACGGTCGAAGGCGTGCGCATCGTATCTGCGTATTTCCCGAACGGCCAGGCACCCGACTCCGACAAGTTCGTCTACAAGATGCAGTGGCTCGACGCGCTGCATGCGTGGCTGAGCACCGAAATGCAGCGCCACCCGAAGCTCGCGCTGCTCGGCGACTACAACATCGCGCCGGAAGACCGCGACGTGCACGACCCGGCGAAATGGGAAGGCCAGAACCTCGTGTCGCCGCAGGAGCGCGCCCATTTCGCGAAGCTGATCGAGCTCGGCTTCGTCGATGCGTTCCGCCGCTTCGAGCAGCCCGAGAAGACCTTCACGTGGTGGGACTACCGGATGTTCGCGTTCCGCCGCAACGCAGGGCTGCGCATCGACCACATCCTGCTGTCGCCGGCGCTCGCCGCCACCTGCACGTCGTGCGAAGTCGACCGCACGCCGCGCACGTGGGAACAGCCGTCCGACCACACGCCAGTCGTCGCGATCGTCGGCTGAGCCCCCTGTCCGCTCGCGCCCGCGCTCAACCGCGCGCGGGCACGGGCCCGAGATGGGCCCACAGGAAGCCGAACTCCGCAGCATCCGATTCGGCGCGCTCCAGATCGTCGGCACTGCCGTGGCCGCCGTCGGTGTTCTCCCAGTACCACACCCGTTCGTGCCCGAGCGCATGCATGCGCGCGGCCATCTTGCGCGCATGCGCGGGATGCACGCGGTCGTCGCGCGTCGACGTCGTCAGCAGCAGCGGCGGATACACGACACCTTCGCGCACGCGGTGATACGGGGAGTAGGCAGCCAGTGCCGCGCCCTCGCGCGAATCGTCCGGATCGCCATATTCGTCGAGCCACGCGGCGCCCGCGTGCAGCTTCGGATAGCGCCGCATGTCGAGCAGCGGCACGCGGCACAGCACCGCGCCGAACAGTTCCGGACGCTGCACCATGCATGCGCCGACCAGCAGCCCGCCGTTGCTGCCGCCCTCGATACCGAGCTGCGCGGCCGTCGTCACGCCGGTGCGGATCAGGTCCTCCGCCACCGCGATGAAGTCGTCGAACGAGCGCTGCCGATGCTCGCGCTGCGCGTCGACGTGCCAGCCCGGCCCGAATTCGCCGCCGCCGCGGATGTGCGCGAACGCGGCGACGCCGCCGCGTTCGAGCCATGCGATGCCGAGTGCATCGCTGTAGCCCGGCAGGTTCGGAATCGCGAAGCCGCCATAGCCTGACAGCAGGCACGGCCGCGCGACACGGTCGCTGCCGCCGAGGTGATCCAGTCCATCGAGTGCGTCACGCGGCCCGATCAGCGTGTACGGCACCACCGTGCCGTCGCGCGAGCGGGCGTTCGCGCGACGCACGACGAGCCCGGCCGCATCGAACCGCACCGGCGGACGGTCGAGCAGCACGCGCCGCGACGGCGCATCGGCCGCGCGATCGGCCAGATCGGCGAGCCAGCATTCGGGCGGATCGAGATAGGTATCGACGTCCACGTACACGTCGTCGTTCAGCGTCGACTCGACCGGCTCGACGTCGATCTGCGCATCGCCCGGCCACTCGAACGGCCGCGCGTCCCACGTCCATGCGCCATCATCGCCCTGGCGCGGCTGCCACAGCATCGTGCGATTGTGCACGTCGTCGAGCCAGCTCGCGATCAGCAGCGTGCGCGTATGCGTCCAGGTGCACGCGGACGTCGACGGTCGCGGCTCGAACAGCGTCGTGAGCTCGCGCGACCCGGCGAGGAACGCCTGCTCGCGGATGGCGAGCAGCGAGCCGCCCGCGTGACGCACGCCGCCGCAGTCCCAGTCGAGCCGCGGCTCCAGCACGAGCCAGCCCTCCCAGAAACCGACCTCGACGTGCGTCGGCACGTCGTAGCGCGCCCACTCGCCCGCGTCGGTCAGCCGGTATGCATGCGCGTCGAAGAAGTCCACGCTGCGCCATGCGACGTGGCGGCCGTCGATCGGATCGAACCCCGCGCCCGCGCTGATGTCGTCGGGTTCGCCACGGAACACGACCGGCGCATCGGCGAGCGGCGTGCCGCGCACCCAGCGGCGCGCTTCGTACGGATAGCCGGCGGCGGTCGCATGCGCGTCGCCGCGATCCCAGCTCACGTAGACGGTATCGCGGTCGATCCAGCCGACCGTGTGATTCCCGGGCTCGTCGATCGTGAAACCGCCGTCGACGAAACGGCGCCGCACCAGGTCGAATTCGCGCACGACGACCGCGTCGGCGCCACCCGGCGACAGCGACAGCAAGGCACGGTCGCCGTCCGGATACAGGATCGCGTCCTGCTCGAACACCCACGACTCCCCCTCTTGCGCGCCGAGCGCGTCGACGTCGAGCAGCGTTTCCCACTCGGGCCGGCCCGCGCGCCAGTCGTCCCAGCGCACGCGGCGCCACAGTCCCTTCGGGTGGAGATCGTCCTGCCACAGGTCGTACGCCCAGTCGCGCCAGCGGGTCGGAATCACCGGGCGTTCGCGCGGCAGATACGCCTGCGCGAGCCGCGCGGTGAGCGCGCGATACGCCTCGTCGTCGCGCAGCGCGACACGCGTGCGCGCGTTCTGCTCGTCGACCCACGCGCGGGCGCGCTTGCTGTCGAGCGCTTCGAGAAATCGGAAGGGATCGGCCCCGGCGGGCCAGCGGAAGGAATCGGACATGACGGGTGCGCACGTGACGGCAAACCGCGATTATGTCCGATTGCGGCATGCGCGATGCGCGCGCATGCCGCGACGGAGGCTTACGGCTCCAGATGCAGTTCCTGGATCTTGCGCGTGATCGTGTTGCGGCCGATGCCGAGCCGCTCCGCCGCCTCGACCTTGCGGCCGCGCGTGAAGTCGAGCGCCTCGCGGATCACGGCCGCCTCGAAGCGGCGCGCGAGCTCGTCCATCACGTCGGCCGAATTCTCGCGCAACAGCCGCGCGACTTCGGTGCGCAGCCCGCTTTCCCACATCGGATAGCCGGCCGGCGCGCCGTTCGGCACGGCCGCGACGGGCACGGCCGCCAACGGCACCGCACCGGCCGCCGGCTGCACGCGCGCGATGTCGCCACCGCCCACGCCGGTGCCGGCGTGCGCATCCACGCCATCGGCCGTCGCAGCCACCGGTGTGCCTGCCGGCACGAGATCGGGCGGCAGATCCTTGATCTCGACCGTCTGCGCGGGCGCCATCACGGTCAGCCAGTTCGCGAGGTTCTCGAGCTGCCTCACGTTGCCGGGAAACGTGAGGGACGTCAGATACGCGAGCGCTTCGTCGGACACGCGCTTCGGCTCGACGCCGAGATCCCGCGCGCTCTTCTGCAGGAAGTGGCGCGTGAGCAGCGCGATGTCCTCGCTGCGTTCGCGCAGCGGCGGCAGCCGCAGCCGGATCACGTTGAGCCGGTGGTAAAGGTCTTCGCGGAACAGCCCCTGCCGCACGCGCGATTCGAGATTCTGGTGCGTCGCGGCGATCACGCGCACGTTCGCGCGCAGCGGGTTGTGGCCACCGACCCGATAGAACTGCCCGTCCGACAGCACACGCAACAGGCGTGTCTGCAGATCGAACGGCATGTCGCCGATTTCGTCGAGGAACAGCGTGCCGTTCTCGGCCTGCTCGAAGCGGCCCTGGCGCGTCGTCTGCGCGCCGGTGAACGCGCCGCGCTCGTGACCGAACAGTTCGGATTCGAGCAGGTCCTTCGGAATCGCCGCGGTGTTCAGCGCGATGAACGGCCCGTTCGCACGCGGGCTGTGACGGTGCAGCGCCCGCGCGACGAGCTCCTTGCCGGTGCCCGATTCGCCGGTGATCAGCACGGTCGCGGCCGAATGCGACAGGCGGCCGATCGCGCGGAACATGTCCTGCATCGCGGGCGCCTGGCCGAGCATCTCGGGCGCCTCGGCGACGCGCTCGTCCTGCGGCGCGCCGCCGCGCAGGCTTTCCTCGACCGCGCGGCGGATCAGCTCGACCGCCTTGTCGACGTCGAACGGCTTCGCGAGATATTCGAACGCGCCGCCCTGGAACGCCGCGACGGCACTGTCGAGATCGGAAAATGCCGTCATGATGATGACGGGCAGGCCCGGCAGGCGCTCGTGCATCGCCTGCAGCAGCTCGAGGCCGGAACCGCCCGGCATCCGGATGTCGGACACGAGCACCTGCGGCGTCTCATGGTCGAGCGCCGCCAGCGCGTCGCGCACGTTCGCGAAGCTCTTCGTCGCGAAGCTGTCCCGGGCGAGCGCCTTTTCGAGCACCCAGCGGATCGATTGATCGTCGTCTACTATCCAGATCGGCTTCATAGGTCGGTCAGAGATTGGTGAATCCGGTGAATCGCCATGCGGCCGCTCAATGATCGAGCGGCAACAGGATCTGAAATTCGGTACGTCCGGGCCGGCTCTCGACCTCGATCATCCCGTCGTGCTGCTGCACGAAGGTTTGCGCGAGCGTGAGGCCGAGGCCGCTGCCGTCGTCGCGCCCGGACACGAGCGGGTAGAAGATCCGGTCGCGGATCTCCTCCGGAATGCCGGGCCCGTTGTCGACCACGTGCAAGTCCAGTGCCAGCTTGTACAGGCGCTTCGCGATCGTCACCTTGCGCGCGACGCGCGTGCGCAGCTCGATCTTCGCGTCGCCCTGCGCGATTCGCTCGCGCAGCGCCTGCGCGGCATTGCGCACGATGTTCAGCAGCGCCTGGATCAGCTGCTCCTTGTCGCCGCGCAGGTCCGGCACGCTCACGTCATAGTCGCGCTCGATGCTGAGCCCGCGCGGAAACTCCGCAAGCATCACCGCGCGCACGCGTTCGCACACTTCATGAATGTTCACGTCGCCGACGATGTGCGGATGCCGGTGCGGCTCCAGCAACCGGTCGACGAGCGTCTGCAGGCGGTCGGACTCCTTGATGATCACCTGCGTGTATTCGCGCAACTCGCCGCGCTCGCGCTCGCTCAGTTCGAATTCGAGCAACTGGGCTGCGCCGCGAATGCCTCCGAGCGGGTTCTTGATCTCGTGCGCGAGGTTGCGGATCAGTTGCTTGTTGACCGCGGTCAGGTCGTGGATGCGCTCCTCGCGATCGGTGCGCGACTGCCGTTCGTTCTCGAACAGCTCGACGAGCACGAAATCGGGCGCGGTCTCGAGGAAGCCGACGATCGCATGCACGTGCAGCGGTTCGCGGCCGGGCCGGTCGAGCACGGTATCGAGATGCGTCGCGTGAAAGCGCTCCTCGCCGATCGCGGTGATCGTCGACGCGAGCTCGTTCGCATTCGGGAAGATCTCGCCCCACGGCCGCTGCGCGAGCTGACGGCGCGAGATGTCGAGCATCGCCTCCGCGGACGGGTTCGCGAACGCGACCCGCAGCGTCTTGCGGTCGAGCACGATCACGACCGTCGGCAGCGCTTCCAGCCCGGCAAGCAGGCCCGAGCGCGCGAGCCGCTCGTCTTCCGTCAGTCGCTCGGGCTGCCCCGTCTTCGCCTTGATGAGATTCTTCAGAGCCATCGTGCGTGTCGTCGCGCCTTACCGGGTCGGAAAATGGAAATTTTCGGAACAAAAAAGGGACGGCTGGACGCCGTCCCCTTTCAGACTCCGCGGTTCCCGCCGCAAGCCGCGCGACGGGAACGAACCGGCAGGACGGCGCTGAATCGAAGCGCCATCGCCGATTACAGCGAGTAGTACATCTCGAACTCGATCGGATGCGTCGTCATGCGGAACTTCGCCAGCTCCTGCTCCTTCAGCGCGAGGTACGCATCGATCATGCCGTCGGTGAACACGCCACCGCGCGTCAGGAACTCGCGATCCTTGTCCAGCGCTTCCAGTGCCTGGTCGAGGCCTGCGCAAACGGTCGGGATCTTTGCATCCTCTTCCGGCGGCAGGTCGTACAGGTTCTTGTCGGCTGCTTCGCCCGGATGGATCTTGTTCTGGATCCCGTCGAGACCGGCCATCATCAGCGCCGTGAAGCACAGGTACGGGTTCGCCATCGGGTCCGGGAAGCGCGTTTCGATGCGGCGGCCCTTCGGGTTCGACACGTGCGGAATGCGGATCGATGCCGAACGGTTGCGCGCCGAGTAAGCGAGCTTGACCGGTGCTTCGAAGTGCGGGACCAGACGCTTGTACGAGTTCGTCGTCGGGTTCGTGATCGCGTTCAGCGCACGGGCGTGCTTGATGATGCCGCCGATGTAGAACAGCGCCAGTTCCGACAGGCCGGCGTAGCCGTTGCCCGCGAACAGGTTCTGGCCGTCCTTCCAGATCGACTGGTGAACGTGCATGCCCGAACCGTTGTCACCGACGACCGGCTTCGGCATGAACGTCGCCGTCTTGCCGTACGAGTGCGCGACGTTATGGATGATGTACTTCGACCATTGCGTCCAGTCGGCACGCTGCACCAGCGTCGAGAACTTCGTGCCGATTTCGTTCTGGCCCTGGCCCGCCACTTCGTGGTGGTGCACTTCGACCGGGATGCCGAGCTGTTCGAGCAGCAGGCACATTTCCGAGCGCATGTCCTGGAACGTGTCGACCGGCGCGACCGGGAAGTAGCCGCCCTTCGTGCCCGGACGGTGGCCCGTGTTGCCGCCTTCGAACTCCTTGCCAGCCGACCACGGTGCTTCTTCCGAGTTGATCTTCACGAAGCAGCCCGACATGTCCGTGTTCCACTGGACCGAGTCGAAAATGAAGAATTCCGGCTCCGGACCGAAGAAGGCCGTGTCGCCGATACCCGTGCTCTTCAGATACGCTTCGCCGCGCTTCGCGAGCGAACGCGGATCGCGCTCGTAGCCCTTGCCATCGGCCGGCTCGACCACGTCGCAGGTCAGCACGAGGGTCGACTCTTCATAGAACGGGTCGATGAACGCGGCGCTCGGGTCCGGCATGAGCAGCATGTCCGACGCCTCGATGCCCTTCCAGCCCGCGATCGACGAACCGTCGAATGCATGGCCGCTTTCGAACTTGTCTTCGTCAAACGCCGAGACCGGCACCGACACGTGCTGTTCCTTGCCGCGCGTATCCGTGAAGCGGAAATCGACAAACTTGACGTCCTCGTCCTTCACGAGCTGCATGACGTCGGCGACGGTTTTACTCATAACCTCTTCTCCTGATTGAACAATTCCGGCGGACTGGGAACCGCCTCGTTTATCGAGCTGCCCGGAGTCTGGCTTTGGCGCAGCGCGCTCCGGGTCGACCGAATTCTATATAGCAGCAACCGTGCCAGCCATGCACAGAAGCGACATGAATCGCGCCAGCCCGCGCCACGGCAGGGCCCGGCTGCGCGATTCCGGGGCCGGGCGCCGCACCGGCGGTCGCTCGATCGCACCGCGATGGTGCAATCGAGCGGGCTCGCCGTGACAACCAAATCATTCTGGTGCATGCATCCCATTTTGCACTCTTTTGGTGAGCGCGTGGGCGGTGCATGCCCCGCGGCCCCCTCCGGACATTCGCGCGGCGGTGCCGCGCTAGAATAATCGTTTGACCGATACGGAGACCTCCTGCCATGAGTACGCTCGATCAGCTTTACGCGAAGGCCGAAGAACGCCGCGCCCAAGGCGCGCTCAACTATGCCGGCGCACTGCTGCCGGTCGAGGCATTCGAACTGCTGCAGCTCGACCCGTCGGCGCGCCTCGTCGACGTGCGCACCCGCGCCGAGCTCGACTGGATCGGCCGCCCGCTCGTCGGCGACGGCCAGTACCTGCACCTCGAATGGACGCGCTATCCGGGCGGCGTGCCGAACGCCGAATTCGTCGACGAACTGAAAGCGGCCTTCCCGGCCGATACGCCCATCCTGTTCCTGTGCCGCAGCGCCGCGCGCTCGAAGCTCGCCGCGATCGCGTCGACGCAGGCCGGCTTCACGAAGGCCTTCGACCTGCTCGAAGGCTTCGAGGGCGGCAAGGACGCCGAAGGCCACCGCAAGACGGTCGACGGCTGGTGCTTCCGGAAACTGCCGTGGATCGGCGCCTGACGGCGCATCCGCCCAGGCACGCCTGACTGCGACATCGTCGAGCCGGGCGATGACATCCCGATGACGGGCCGCGTTGCGCGGCCCGTGGTTTGTGTACGGCCGTTCCGCGGTCCGTATGGGTAATCGATGCGCGGCCCGCTCAGGCGCGCGGTGCATCCGGTTCGACGACGTCGCCGCCGAGCAGGTGCACGCCTTCGCGCAGCTTCACGAACGCGGCCGCCACCGCCTCCGGCTCGCCCTTCACGCCGAGGTCGATATGCCGGCGCGCATAGATCCCGCCGCGCTCGGCATCGCCGACGCTCGGCAGGCTGAACACGCGCACGCCCGGGAAATCGCGCTCGATCTTCTCCATCAGCGGCGTGAGCGTCGACTCCGGCAGTTCGAACACGTACAGCGAGCGCTCAGCATGCGGCGTCGCGTGATGGAGATGCTCGTACTTCGTGTCGAGCACCCATTCGATCATCGGCCAAGCCATCACCGGGAAGCCCGGCACGAAATGGAGATCGCCGACCGAGAAACCGGGAATCCGGTTATACCCGTTCGGGATGATCGTCGCGCCCGCCGGGAACACGCCCATGTTGAAGCGGTGCTGGTTTTCCGGTGATTCGAAGTCGACCGGCGTGGCCGCATCGGTGTGCGTCTCGCGGATGCGCTCCGAGATCAGCGCCTTCGCTTCCGGATGCAGTTCGAGCGGCACGCCGAGCGCGGCGGCCGCGCACTGGCGCGTGTGGTCGTCCGGCGTCGCGCCGATCCCGCCCGTGGAGAACACGATGTCGCCCGATGCGATCGCGCGCGCGAGCGTCGCGGTGATCCGCGCCGGATCGTCGCCGACGTATTCGGCCCAGTCGAGCGCGAGGCCGCGCGCGCCGAGCAGTTCGATGACCTTCGCCAGATGCTTGTCCTGCCGGCGGCCCGAAAGGATTTCGTCGCCGATGATGATGATGCCGATGCTCATGCCTGCCCCATGTCGATTGCGGTGGCGCGCGAACTCGCGCGCAGGTCGTCCAGCGCGCGCAGGCAATAGTGCCCGAACCACAGTGCCGAGAAGACGAGGATGAAAGCGTAAACCCAGATCATGGCCGCCGCCACGAACGGAAACAGCACCATCATCCAGACCGACGACACCCACACGAAGGTCGGCACGGTGCCGAGCAGCCCGGTCGCGACGCCGATGCCGATCAGCGGCCAGCGATGCTGCCGCACCAGCGCGCGGCGCTCGTCGCGGCTCGCGTGTTGCGCGAGCGCGTCGTAGGTCATCACGCGGTACGTGAGCCAGCCCCAGATCACGGGCGGCAGCAGCGCGAAGAACGGCGGAATCAGCCACAGCGGGATCGTGACGACGAGCAGCACGACGCCCACGATCGCCGCGCCGAGCGAATTGAACACGCTGCCGAAGAACGTGCCGCCCCGCTTCGCCTCCAGCGCGGCGAACTGCCGGTTCGACAGGTGCTTGATCACGACCGGCATCGAGATCGTCGCGATCAGCAGCAGCACGGTCAGCACGATCAGCGGAATCGCGAGCGACACGACGACGAACGGCGCGACGACCGCATGCAGCTGCGACATCCCGATGGCGTCGAACGCGCGGTACAGCGCGGCCGTCAGCACGAAGCCGTCGAGTGCGCCGCGCGCGGCATCGATCAGTATCTGCCACGAGAACCACAGCACGACGCCCCACAGCAGCGCGGAGACGACGAACGGCATCAGGGTGAGCCACAGCATGCGCGGGTGCAGCGCGCTGGCGAAAGCCCGGACGAAGGAGCGCAGCAAGTCGTTCATGCGAACCTGTTTCGACGAAGAAAAACGGGGAAAGGATAAACCACACGGCCCGCATGCGCCAAAGCGCATGCGGGCCGTGTCGGAAAGCCGTTCAACAGGAAAGTGGCGGGTCAGACCGACGCCGCACCGCGCTTCGCGGGAACGAGGCGCCGGAAGATCCGCATGAACGCGAGGCCGTGCTGCGCCCAGAAGCCGTCGCCATAGGACACGCCTTCGATCTGCTCGCGGATGCCGGTCGGCTCGACCGTGCGGTTCCACGACGCGGTGCCGAACATCATGTCCCACCACGGGAACAGCACGCCGAAGTTGCAGCCGTACTTGGTGCCTTCGTGGCCGTAGCCGACCGCGTGGTGGCGACGGTGGAAGGTCGGGCTCACGAGCAGGCGCTCGCCGAGCCAGCCGAACGACAGCCGCGCATTCGTATGCTGGATGCTCTGCACGAAGTTCGTGACCGCGGTCAGCACGACGAACTGCGACGGCGTCACGCCGATCACGAGCGCGATCGCCGCGAAGAAGCACGACTGGATCACGTTGTCGAGCAGGTGGTTGCGATCGTCGCACCACAGCGACATCTGCCGCTGGCTGTGATGCACCGCGTGCAGCTCCCACCAGATGCCGAACTTGTGCTGCCAGCGGTGATACCAGTAGCCGGCGAAGTCGAGCACGACGAGGTAGATCGCGAACGCGACGATCGGCTTCGAGGTCACACCCGGCCACAGATAGTCGAGGTTGACGTTCGCGACGCCGTGCAGGCGCAGCCACGCCTGGAAATTGTCGAACACCGGCTGCAGCGCGAAGAAGAAGAACAGCGTGTAGATGCCGAGCTTCGAGATCGCGGTATAGATCACGTCGACCCGCACCGCGCGGCGGTTCTTCCAGCGCTCGACGGGCGCGAGCGCCTCGAGCGGGCGCAGCAGCGCGAACATCAGCACCATCTGGAGCGCGCCGATGATCACCCAGTACAGCGCGTCGTAGGTGTCCTCGTCATAGTCCATCAGGTTGAACTTGAAGAGGAGCGGCTGCACGACGTCGACGTACAGCCAGGTCTGGATGTCCGACACGAACGCATCGATCAGGTGCAGCATCGTCCGCCTCCGCCCGTCACGCGCCGTTCGCAGCCTTCCACGGCGCGCGGTCGTAGAAGTAGATCCCGTGCGGCGAACGGCCGACGGAGATCGTCTGCACCAGCTTGCGCGATGCCAGATCGATGATTCCGACCTTCTTCGCGAAGCGGAATGTCACCCACAGTGTCTTCTTGTCGGCGGACAGCTCCATGTCGTCGGGGCCCGGCAGCAGGCCGGTGATGTCGCCGACGTTGGTGAGCGTGTTCTCGTCGATGATGCTGATCGTGTTCGCGACCCGGTTCGTGATCGCGACGTGCGTGCCGTCGGCGAGCGAGCGGAAGTTGTGCGCGCCCTTGCCTGTATAGATCTGCTTGACGATCTTCTGGTTGCGCCAGTCGACCACCGCGACGTAATCCGCGCCGGTCATCCCGACCAGCAGGAACTTGTCGTCCGGCGTGAGCCACAGGCCCGCCGGCACCTTGCCGACCGGCATCTTCCACTTGACCGTCTGCGTCGCGAGGTCCACCGCCGCGATCTCGCCGGACACCTGCAGCGACACGAGCACGGTCTTGCTGTCCTTCGTGAACGCGATGTGGCTCGGCATCACCGCGAGCGGCAAGCGCTTCACGAGATGCAGGTCGCGGCCGTCGTAGCTGTAGATGTCGAGCCGGTCGAGGCGCAGCCCGGTCGACACGAACCACTTGTGATCGGGCGAGAAGCCGAGCTGGTACGGATCCTCGATGCCTTCGACCGTGCGCTGCAGCTTGCCCGTCTTCGGATCGACGAACATCAGACTGTTCGAGACCGAATTCGCGACGATCAGCGATGCATTGTCCGGCGTCGCCATCAGGTGGTGCGGCTCCTTGCCGGTCGGCATCGTGCCGACGACCTGGCGGGTCTGCTGGTCGATCAGGGAAAGCGTCGCTTCGGCCGAATTGAGGATGATCACGTTATTCGCGTGTGCGGCGGGCGCCAGCACGGCGGCGGCCAGCGCAATCGTGCGGCCGAAGGAAAGGAAAGTGCGCATGAAGACTCACGTCGTGGAACAGCGGTCATTGTAAAACGTTCAACCGGCCCCGCCGGTTGACGGGAGTCGGCATTGCGCCACTTCGACGCACGCCGCGGCCGCCGTGCGGCCCGCCGCGACAAGCGCCGCGCGGCCGACCGGGCCGGCAGCAGCCGGTGCGGGCCCGGACAACCGCCGTTGCGCTAGCGCTGCATCGACTCCCAAACCTTGTGCAGACGCTTGACAGAGACAGGCATCGGCGTGCGCAGTTCCTGCGCGAACAACGAAATGCGCAGTTCCTCCAGCAGCCAGCGGAATTCCGCGAGCCGCGGGTCGGTGACGCCGCCGCGCTGCGACACCGCGCGCTGATACTGCTGGACGAGCGGCAGCAGCTCGCCGGACTGCTTCGCGTCGCGCGCCGGGTCGGCCTTCAGCTTGTCGATCCGCAACGCGATGCCCTTCAGGTAGCGCGGGAAGTGCGCCAGCTGCACATAAGGGGTGTCGATCACGAAGCGCTTGCCGACCAGCGCGGCGAGTTGCTGCTGCAGATCCGCGTGGGCCTGCGCGAACGGCTTTGCCTGCGCGAGCTTCTTCGCAAGGCCCGCGTACTCGGCAAGGATCTGCCCGACGAGCCGCGCGATCTCCTGCGCGAGCAGGTTCAGGCGACTCCGGCCCTCGTCGCGGCGCGCGTGGAAGCTCGCGTCGTCGTCGGGCAGCGGGTCCTGCAGGCATGCGCGATCGAGCGCCGTGTCGATCAGTTGGTCGCGCAGTTCGTCCTGCGTGCCGAGCGACATGTACTGCATCGCCATCTCGCGCAGCCCCGGCAGGTTCTTCTCGAGGAACTTGATCGGCTCCTTCAGCTGCAGCGCGAACAGCCGCCGCAAGCCGGCCCGGTGAATCCGCGCGGCCTCCTCCGGCGAGTCGAACACCTCGACGTCGCAATGCGTGCCGCGATCGACGAGCGCCGGATAGCCGTACAGCGTCTGGCCGCGGCGGCGGATCTCCAGCAGCTCGGGGAGCTTGCCGAAGTTCCACGTCGTCAGGTTCTCGTACAGCGCGGTCGCGCCGGCTTCCGCCGGAGCGGCCGTGTGCGGCGCCACACCCTTGCCGGCCTTCGCGGTCGACCCCGGCGCGGCAGCGGGCGCCGGCGCGTCACCAGCGTCGCCCCCGCCCGCCTCGCCGCCGGGCGCGATCGTCGACGCGGCCGCGATCTTCTGGAATTGCTGCTGCGCCTGCGCGCCGAGCTCCTGGCGCAGTTGCGCGAGATTGCGCCCCATCGCGAGCTGGCGGCCGTGCTCGTCGATCACCTTGAAGTTCATGAACAGGTGCGCGGGCAGTGTCTCGAGCTTGAAGTCGGCCGTCTTCATCGCGACCTGCGTCTCGCCGCGCACGTCGGCGATCAGCGCCTCGACGAGCCCGCCCGCGCCGAAGCGCTCGCGGCCCGTCCGCTCGACGAAGCCGGCCGCGTACTCGGGCAGCGGCACGCAGTGCCGGCGCAGCTTCTGCGGCAGCGACTTCAGCAGCAACTGCACCTTTTCCTTCAGCATCCCCGGCACGAGCCATTCGCAGCGGCGCGCGTCGACCTGGTTCAACGCGTACAGCGGGACCGCGAGCGTCACGCCGTCGCGCGGCGTGCCGGGCTCGAAATGGTAGGTGATCGCCATCTCGACACCGGCCATCGTCGCGCGCTTCGGGAACAGTTCGGTCGTCACGCCAGCCGCCTCGTGGCGCATCAGGTCGTCACGCGACAGGTACAGCAGGCGCTGCTTGTCCTCCGCCTGGCCGCCCTTCTTCACCTCGTCGCGATACCAGCGCTCGAACGCGGCGCCCGTATGGATGCCCTCCGGAATCGCCTGATCGTAGTACGCGTAGATCAGTTCGTCGTCGACCAGCACGTCCTGCCGGCGCGACTTGTGCTCGAGCTGCTCGATGTCGGCGAGCAGCTTGCGGTTGTGCGCGAAGAACGGCAGCTTCGTGTCGAACTCGCCTTCGACCAGCGCGCCGCGGATGAACAGCTCGCGCGCACGGGCCGGATCCTGCTTGCCGAACGCGACGCGCCGGCGGTGGTAGATCGGCAGCCCGTACAGGGTCGCGCGCTCGAACGCGCTGACCTGCGCGGGACGCTTCTCCCAGTGCGGCTCCGACAGCGATTTCTTCAGCAGGTGCGCGCCGATCTTCTCGACCCACTCCGGCTCGATCTTCGCGAGGCAGCGCGCATACAGCCGGCTCGTCTCGACGAGTTCGGCCGCCATCACCCAGCGGCCGGCCTTCTTCGCGAGCGCGGAGCCCGGCCACAGGTAGAACTTGATCCCGCGCGCGCCGAGATAGTGCGGATCGTCGTCGGCCTTCATGCCGAGGTTGCCGAGCAGGCCCGTCAACAGGGCCAGATGAACCTGCTCGTAGGTCGCCTCGACCTCGTTGAGCCGCCAGCCGTGCTCGCGCACGACCGTCAGCAGCTGCGAATGGACGTCGCGCCATTCGCGCAGCCGCAGATGCGACAGGAAGTTCTGCCGGCACGCGTCGATCAGCTGGCGGTTCGACTTCTTGTGCGCGACGGCCTCTTCGAACCACGCCCAGATCTTCAGCCACTGCAGGAATTCGGAGCGCTCGTCGGCGAACCGGCGGTGCGCCTGGTCGGCCTGCTCCTGCGCCTCGATCGGACGGTCGCGCGGGTCCTGCACGGACAGCGCGCTCGCGATGATCAGCACCTCGCGTAGTGACTGCTGATCGCGCGCGGCGAGAATCATCCGGCCGACGCGCGGATCGAGCGGCAGCCGCGCGAGTTCGCGCCCGAGCGGCGTCAGCGCGTTGTCGTCGTCGACCGCGCCGAGTTCGTTGAGCAGCTGGTAGCCGTCCGCGATCGCGCGGCCGGGCGGCGGCTCGAGGAACGGAAACGATTCGATCGCCGTCAGGTGCAGCGATTTCATCCGCAGGATCACCGACGCGAGCGACGAGCGCAGGATCTCCGGATCGGTGAAGCGCGCACGCGCCTGGTAGTCGCTTTCCTCGTACAAGCGGATGCAGACACCGTCGGCCACCCGGCCGCAGCGGCCCGCGCGCTGGTTCGCGGCGGCCTGCGAGATCGACTCGACCTGCAGCTGCTCGACCTTGTTCCGGTACGAATAGCGCTTCACGCGCGCGAGACCGGTATCGACGACGTAGCGGATGCCTGGCACCGTCAGCGACGTTTCGGCCACGTTGGTCGCGAGCACGATGCGGCGCGCGTTCGACGCCTTGAACACCTTGTCCTGGTCGGCCGCCGACAGCCGCGCGAACAGCGGCAGGATCTCGGTATGCGGCGGATGGTGCTTGCGCAGCGCCTCGGCCGCTTCGCGGATCTCGCGCTCGCCGGGCAGGAACACCAGCACGTCGCCGGGGCCTTCGCGGCACAGTTCGTCGACCGCGTCGACGATCGCGTCCATCAGGTCGCGTTCGGCCTCGCGCGCGGTCTTCACGCGGTCGCGGCCGCCCGTGCCCTCGGCGTGCTTCACGGCCGGGCGATCCTCGGCCACCGGGCGGTAACGCATCTCGACCGGATACAGCCGCCCGCTCACCTCGATCACGGGCGCCGGGCGCTCGTCGGTGCCGAAATGGCGCGCGAAGCGGTCGGCATCGATCGTCGCGGACGTGACGATCAGCTTCAGGTCGGGCCGCCGCGGCAGGATCTCTTTCAGGTAGCCGAGCAGGAAGTCGATGTTCAGGCTGCGCTCGTGCGCCTCGTCGATGATCAGCGTGTCGTACGCCTTCAGCAGCGGATCGGTCTGCGTCTCCGCGAGCAGGATGCCGTCCGTCATCAGCTTGACGGACGCGCCCGGCGCGAGATTGTCGGTAAAGCGCACCTTGTAGCCGACCACCTCGCCGAACGGCGTGCCGAGTTCCTCGGCAATGCGCCGGCCGGTCGACGACGCGGCCAGGCGCCGCGGCTGCGTATGGCCGATCAGGCCCGTGCCGCCGGCACCGAGGCCGCGGCCGAGATCGAGACAGATCTTCGGCAGCTGGGTGGTCTTGCCCGAACCCGTTTCGCCGCAGACGATGACGACCTGGTGACCGGCGATCGTGCGCGCGATTTCGTCGCGCTTGCCCGACACGGGCAGGCTTTCGGGATAGGTGATCGGCGGAACGGGATTCGGTGCGACGGGCACGCGCGGCGGACGTTCGCGGCGCGGCGCGCGCTCGCCGGTGGCCTGGGGTGCGCCCTTCGCGGCCGGCTGGCCCGCCTCGCGGCGCCGCTCATCGCCGCGCGGCCCGCGCGGCGGCTGGCCCGCCTGCTGTTGCTGCTGCTGGCGCGGCGGCTGGCCGTGCTGCTGACGCGCATCGGCCGCACCATCCGGGTGCTTCGCCGACGGCGCTTTGGCCCGCGTCGGCGCGGGACTTTTAGGTACATTCGACATGGGGGCGCATTATAATCCCGCCCATGAATTCCCAAACCGACCTCCCTCCCGCCCAGACCGGCGCCGCGACGCCGCCGGCCGCCGACGATTCGGCCGCCAGCCACGCGCAGTTCGTCGACTGGATGCGCTCCGTCGCGCCCTATATCCACAAGTTCCGCAACAGCACGTTCGTCGTGGGGTTCGGCGGCGAGGTGGTGCAGCAGGGGCTCCTGAACGCGCTCGTATCCGACATCGCGCTGCTGCAGGCGATGGGCATCCAGATCGTGCTGGTGCACGGCTCGCGGCCGCAGGTCGAGGAGCAACTGAGCCTGCATGGTGTCGAATCCGAGTTTTCGCACGGGCTGCGCATCACCGATGCGCGCGCGCTCGAATCCGCGAAGGAAGCGGCCGGCGAAGTGCGTCTCGATATCGAGGCCGCGATCAGCCAGGGTCTGCCGAACTCGCCGATGGCGCATGCGCACATCAGCGTCGTGTCCGGCAACTTCGTGACCGCACGGCCGGTGGGGATTCTCGACGGGGTCGATTTCGCGCACACGGGCATCGTGCGCAAGATCGACGCCGAATCCATCCGTCATTCGCTCTCGAGCCGCAAGCTCGTGCTGCTGTCGCCGCTCGGCTTCTCGCCGACCGGCGAGGCGTTCAACCTGTCGATGGAAGACGTCGCATCGGCCGCCGCGATCGCGCTGCGCGCCGACAAGATCATCTTCCTGACCGAAGCGCCCGGCATCGTCGACGACGAAGGCGAGCTGATCCGCGAAATGTCGCTCGACGCGGCCGCCGAGCTGCTCGATTCCGGCAACATCCAGGGTGACGACGCGTTCTTCCTGAAGCACTCGATCCGCGCCTGCCGCGGCGGCGTGACCCGGGCCCACCTGATTCCGCAGTCGCTCGACGGCAGCATGCTGCTCGAACTGTTCCTGCACGACGGTGTCGGCACGATGATCTCGTACGAGAACCTCGAGAGCCTGCGCGAAGCGACGCCGGACGACGTCGGCGGCATCCTGTCGCTGATCGAACCGCTCGAGTCGGACGGCACGCTGGTGCGGCGCGGCCGCCACCAGATCGAACGCGACATCGACCACTTCTCGGTGATCGAGCACGATGGCGTGCTGTTCGGCTGCGCCGCGCTGTATCCGTACCAGCAGGAAAAGATCGGCGAGATGGCGTGCCTGACGGTCGCGCCGGAAGCGCAAGGCTCGGGCGACGGCGAACGCCTGCTCAAGCGCATCGAGCAGCGCGCCCGCGCGCGCGGCCTCACGCACATCTTCGTGCTCACGACGCGCACCGAGCACTGGTTCCTCAAGCGCGGCTTCGTCAAGGTCAGCGTCGACGACCTGCCGGAAGACCGCCGCAAACTCTATAACTGGCAGCGCAAGTCGCTCGTGCTGATGAAGCAGCTCTGAGCGCAGGCACGACTGCCCTCCCCCAGACCGATTACAGGAGAAGTACACGATGGCTCGAATGATCCAATGCGCGAAGCTCGGCAAGGAAGCCGAAGGTCTCGATTTCCCGCCGCTGCCGGGCGAACTCGGCAAGCGCATTTACGAAAGCGTGTCGAAGGAAGCATGGCAAGGCTGGCTCAAGCAGCAGACGATGCTGATCAACGAGAACCGCCTGAACATGGCCGACCCGCGCGCACGCCAGTACCTGATGAAGCAGACCGAAAAGTACTTCTTCGGCGACGGCGCAGACCAGGCGTCCGGCTACGTGCCGCCGACGGAAGGCTGAAGCGCCGCGAATCGCGCAGGCCGGCTGCGCCGGCCTCGTCGCCAAGCGACGCAAAACAAACGGCACCGTGTATCGCACGGTGCCGTTTGTTTTTGGGGAGGCGGAATCGAGCCGATGCGATCCGGCCGGCGTGTTCGCTTCCGCCGAGTCGGCAAGTCGGCAGTCCGCGCCGGCCTGCCCGAGTCAACCCGCCGGTTTCAACGTGCCACGGTCGTCCGGCTGTGCCGTCGCGCCAGCCGGACCTTCATCGCTCGCGCTTTCGGTGCCCCACTCGGCCGCGTCGCTGCGCTCAGCCGTCGACAGTTCGTCCGCGCGATAGCCGGTGCGATTCAGCAGCGCGAGCATGCACGCGAGCGACACGAGCGCGTATAGCCCCGACGCGATCGCGACGCCAACGATGCTGCCGGTCGCGTTCAGGATCGCTTGCGCGAGCACCGGCGTGCCGCCGCCGACGACGAGCGCACTCAGCTGGTACGCGAGCGACAGGCCCGTATAGCGGATGTTGGCCGGAAACACGCGCGCGAGCACGCCGCCGACCGCACCGTAGAACATCGCCGACGGGATCGTCGAGATGCACATCCCCGCGACGGCGACCCAGTACGAACGCGTCGCGAGCGCATGGAACATCACCGGCATCAGCACGATCTCCGGAATCAGGATCCAGCACATCGCGCGGCGCATGTCGACCTTCGACACGAACCACGCGCCGACCGGCTGCATCAGGAACTGCACGACGAGCGAGATCGACAGGATGCCGAGGAACGTGCCCTGCGCGTAGCCGAGCTCCTTGGTCGCCCACGACAGCGCGAACGTGCTGCGGAAATACGTGACGTTGATCACCGGCAGCGTGCCGGCCGCGAGCAGCACGACCGGCCAGTGGTCGCGCACGACGTCGCGCAGCGGCAGCTTCACGGTGCGCTTGCGCGCGAGCACGCGCTGCATGTCGATCGATTCCTCGAGCCGCAACCGGATCACCATCCCGATGATCACGAGCACCGCCGACAGCAGGAACGGAATGCGCCAGCCCCACATCAGGAACGACGGCGTCGGCAGCGCGCTCAGCGCGAAGAAGGCAGCGGTTGCGAGCAGGTTGCCGGTGGGCGAACCCTGCTGCGCGAACGCCGCATACAGGATGCTGCGATGCTTCGGCGCGTTCTCGCTCGCGATCAGCACCGCGCCGCCCCACTCGCCGCCGACCGCGATGCCCTGCAGCACGCGCAGCACGACGAGGCCGGCGGGGGCCCACACGCCGATCGACGCATAGCCGGGCAACAGGCCGATGCCGGTCGTGGCAAGCCCCATCATCACCAGCGTGATCACGAGCGCGGTCTTGCGGCCGACGCGATCGCCAAGATGCCCGAACACGATTCCGCCGAGCGGCCGCGCGGCGAAGCCGGCCCAGAACGTGACGAACGCGAGCAGCGTCGCGACGCCGGGATCCATCGTGCTCGAAAAGAACACCTTGCCGAACACGAGCGCGGCGGCGGTGCCGTAGATGTAGAAGTCGTACCACTCGATCGTGGTGCCGACGAACGCCGCGAGGGCGGCACGGCCGGGCCGCGGCTGCGCGGCGGACGGGGATTGCGGACGGCTCATCGATGTCTCCATGTTTGTGATCGGCGGCGCGATTGTCGCGCGCCTTGCCGGATGGCCGGCCTTGCGCCGCCGGCTGGCGGTGTTGCCTTACGTTGCGCCGCGTTTCCTTGCGATCCGTCGGCCGAGGAGGCTCACGTCTGATCCGGCGCGACCTTCAGCACGCCGGCATCGAGCAATTGCTGCTGGAGCGCGGGATCGACGCCGAGGCGGTCGAGCACCGCGCGCGTGTCGCGGCCGAGCTCGGGCGGCGGCGAACGATAGGTCGCCGGCGTGCGCGACAGCTTCACCGGCGATGCGGTGCCGCGATAGGCGCCGATCTCGACGAACAATTCGCGGTGCAGCGCATGCGGGTCGCGCGCGACGTCGGCGACCGTGCGCACCGGCCCGCACGGCACGCCCGCCGCCATCAGGTCGCGCGCCAGCGGCTCGCACGAATGCGCGGCGAGCCGTGCCTCGAGCTCGGCCTTCAGTTCGGGCCGGTGCGCGCAGCGGCTGCGGTTGTCGACGAAGCGCGGATCGCCGGCGAGCGCCGGCGCGCCGAGATGCGCGACGAGGCGTGCGAACTGCCGGTCGTTGCCGACCGCGAGGAAGATCGGGACGGTTGCCGTGCGATAGCTGTCGTACGGCGCGATGTTCGGATGCGCGTTGCCGCTGCGCTCGGGCACGTGTCCCGAGCCGAAGAAGTTCGGCAGGTGCGGATGCAGCAACGACACGCCGCAGTCGTACAGCGCGATGTCGATCGCCTGTCCCTGCCCGCTCCGCTCGCGCTCGGCGAGCGCAAGCAGGATGCCCGCGAGCGCGTTGAGCCCGGTGACCATGTCGACGATCGGCAACCCGATACGCATCGCGTCGCCGTCGCGCTCGCCGTTGACGCTCATCAGCCCGGCCATCGCCTGGATCACCGCGTCGTAGCCGGGCAGCCCGCCGAGCGGACCGTCCTCGCCGAAGCCCGTCACCGCGCAGTGGATCAGGCGCGGGAAACGCGGCTGCAGGTCGCGCGCGTAGTCCATCCCCCAGCGCGCGAGCGTGCCGGGCTTGAAGTTCTCGACGAGCACGTCGGCGTCTTCGAGCAGGCGCCACAGGATCGCGCGCCCTTCGTCGCGGGACAGGTCGAGCGCGAGCCCTTCCTTGTTGCGATTCACGCCCATGAAGTACCACGCGGTGTCGCCGAGGAACGGCGGCCCCCAGCCGCGCGTCTCGTCGCCGCCCGGCGGCTCGATCTTGATCACCGTCGCACCGTGGTCGGCGAGCGCCTGCGTGCAGTACGGGCCGCCGAGCACGCGGCTCAGGTCGACGATCTTCAGGCCGTCCAGTGCGCCACGGGTCGCTTTCGTCGCTTCCATCGCGCTCATCGTTCGACCTCCGGCAGCAGGTCGAGCGCCATGTCGAGCGGCACCGGCGTGCCGCGCAGCAGCGCGTCGAATGCCGCCGCTTCGTCGTCGCGCGACGCCGGCGCGAGCGGGTCGACCGGCAGCAGCTTGTGGCGCACGATCAGGTGCGCGAGCGCGAGGCGCCGGTAATCGGGCGCGAGCTGCACGCCCTCGCATGCCATCAGCACGGCCGCGCTCGCGTAGTACAGCGCCGACGCGGCCTGCCGCACGCGCGCGTCGTCGCCTTCCGCCGCGACCCGCGCGAGCGCGTCGCATGCGCGCGCGAAAATGCGCCGCAGCGCCGCGCGGCTCGCGTCGGGCAGTGGTGCCGCGCCAAGGCGGTCGCCAAGGAAAGTACGCAGCGCGTCCAGCGCCTGCTCGCGCTGCGCGGCGCGCGCGACGTCGAGCGCGACGATGTTGCTGGTGCCTTCCCAGATCGAGCCGAGATGCGCATCGCGCACGAGACGCGCATCGCTCCATTCCTCGATGTAGCCGGTGCCGCCGCGCACCTCCATCGCGTCGCCCGTCACGCGGCGCGCGTCGCGGCACGCGCGGAACTTGATCAATGGCGTCAGGATGCGGACGCAGCGCGCGGCCTGCTCGTCGCCTGCATCCGCCCGCGGCAGCAGCAGCGCGATCTGCATGAACATCGCGCGCGCGGCCTCGGCGGGCAGCAGCATCTTCATCAGCTGGCGCTGCATCAGCGGCATCTCGATCAGCTTGCGGCCGAACGCGGCGCGGTGCGCGGCCACGTGCAGCGACTCGTTGAGCGCGCGCCGCATCAGCCCCGCCGCGCGCACGCCGTTCGACAGCCGCGACATGTTGATCATGTCGGCCATCTGGTGAAAGCCGCGGCCGATCTCGCCGATCAGCCAGGCCTGCGCGCCCTCGAGCGCGATCTCGCCGCTCGCCATCGAACGGCTGCCGAGCTTGTCCTTCAGCCGCACGATCCGGTAGCGATTGCGCGTGCCGTCCGGAAGCGTCTTCGGCAGCAGGAACAGCGCGAGCCCCTTGATGCCGTCCGGCGCGCCGTCGGGCCGCGCGAGCACCATCGCCAGATCGGCGTCCGCGTTCGAGCAGAACCACTTGTCGCCGTACAAGCGCCACACCGTCCCGCCGTGCGCGTCCGCTTCGCGCACCGCGCGCGTCGCGATGCGGCCGACGTCGGAGCCGGCCGCCTGCTCGGTCATGAACATCGCGCCCTGGAACAGCGTGTCGAAATCGCGCGACGCGAGCATCGGCAGGTAGTGCTCGACGAGCGCCGGCTCGCCGAACCGGCGCAGCGTGCGCGTCAGCGAATCGGTCATGCTGACCGGGCAGCACAGACCGAATTCGGCCTGCACGAACAGGAACGTCAGCGCGTACTTGACGAGCGGCGCCACCGCGTCGGGCTGGTGGCTCAGCGACGCGAGCCCGAGTTCCGAATAGGCGACGCGTTCGAGCGCGACATACGCGGGATCCTTGTCGATCCGCTGCACGGCCTCGCCGCGCCGATTGCGGTGCTCGAGCACGGGCGGATGCTTGTCCGCGCGCGACGCCCATGCGTCGAGTTCGCCCGATACCCGCGCGCCCAGCGCGTGCAGCTGCGGTTCGAGTCGTGCGTATTGGGTCGCGCCGAGATGCAGCTTCAGCAAGGCGCCGAGATCGGGATCGGCCGTGAAGAAATTGATGCCCCGGCTATCGGGGATGTTGTTGGCTGCGCCGGCGTCCGGCGTGCGAGCGGTGTCGTTCATGCATGCGTCTCCATGGTGGCCCGGCTGCCGGCCGGCGCCCGCGCTGCGGCGGAGCGGCCGGCCGGTGCCAGACGTTCAGCAGAGCGTAGGCGCGCGATCGATAAGCGTCCAATACAGGATTTATCCGGTACGATAGACGGCGCTTATCGATATCGATGCGGCAAGGAGACAGCATGGAACTGAGGCAGTTGCGCTACTTCGTGGCGGTCGCCGAGGAACTGCATTTCGGGCGCGCGGCGAAGCGCCTGTTCATCTCACAGCCGGCGCTGAGCTTCGATATCCGCAAGTTCGAGGAAGCGCTTGGCGTGCAGCTCTTTTCACGCACCAACAAGACGGTCGCGCTGACCAACGCGGGCGCGGTGCTGCTCGGCGAGGCGCGCCGTCTGCTGCTGCAGGCGGCCGAGGCCGAGCGGCTCACGGTGCGCTCGGCGTCCGGTCTCGCGGGCCGGCTGCGGATCGGCTTCGTCCATTCGATGCTGTATCGCGGGCTGCCCGATGCGGTGCGGCGCTTCGAGGCCGACTATCCGGGCGTCGAGATCGTGCTGAGCGAGATGAACACGCAGGCGCAGGTGCAGGCGATCCAGCGCGGCCAGATCGATCTCGGCTACGCGCACTGGGGCCACTGCCCGCCCGAGGTCGAATCGGCGCCCGTCTACGCGGAACCGTTCGTGTGCTGCCTGCCGGCCGCGCATCCGCTCGCGCGGCGCCGGCAGGTCGCGCTCGCCACGCTGGCCGCGGAACCGTTCATCCTGTTTCCGCGCGACGCGGCGCCGCACTATCACGACCTGATCATCGCGCAATGCGTGAACGCGGGATTCAGCCCGCTGATCCGTCACGAGGCGCGGCTGTGGCAGACGATCCTGTCGATGGTCGAGTTCGGGATGGGCATCGCGCTCGTGCCGCGCGTGCTGCAGCAGGTGAAGAGCGACCGGCTCGCGTTCCGGCCGCTGAAGGATGCGTCGCTCGAATCGCGCACGCTCGAGCTGAAGCGCAGCGGCACCGCCGAACCGGTCGCGCTGCGCTTCGCCGACTACGTGCGTGCGTCGATCAACGCACTGCCCGCGCTCGCGGGTTGAGCCGGCGCGCCGGGACTTCGCGCCGGTACGTCTCCGTTACTTCGCCTCCGGGTGCAGCACCGGCTGCGCGCGCCGGTACCACACCGCGTACACGACGGACAGCGCGATCAGGAACGGAATGCCGAAGATCAGCGTCATGTGGAATTCGGCCGTGAAGTAGGTCGTCACCATCACCGCGAGCATCAGTGCAGCGCCGAGCAGCGTCAGCAGCGGAAAGCCGCGCATCCGGAACGCGGGTGCCGGCAGGCCGAGCGCGGCGCGACGCCGCCGGAAGCAGTAATGCGTGACGAAGATCATCATCCACGTGAACAGCGCGCCGAACATCGACACCGACATCATGATCGTGAACGACGCGTCCGGATACAGCACGCTCAGGACCGTCGCGAGCGCGATGCCGAGCGTCGACAGCAGAAGCGCGCCGAACGGCACGCCGCGCGCGTTCACTTCGCCGAGCGCCTTCGGCGCGTAACCCGCGCGCGACAGACTGAACATCATCCGCGTCGTGATGTAGAGCTGGCTGTTCATCGCGGACAGCGCGGCGATCAGCACGACGAAATTGATCAGTCCGGCCGCGCCCGGCAGGTGGATCGCCTCCATCACCCTCACGAACGGGCTCTCATCGCGCCCCGCCGCCGTCCACGGCACGATCGCGAGCATCAGCGCGAGCGTGACGAGGTAGAACAGCACGAGCCGCACGATCGTCGAGCGGAACGCGCGCGTCACCGCGCGCTCGGGATCTTCCGCCTCGCCCGCCGCGACCGCGATCATCTCGATGCTCAAGTAGCTGAAGATCGACACGATCACCGCGACCCACATCCCCCACATGCCCTTCGGAAAGAAGCCGCCGTGATCGGTGTAGTGGTGAAAGCCCGCGCCGGCCACGCCGTCGCCGACCAGCGCCGGATTGCCGAACACGACATACGCGCCGAGCACGATGAAGCCGACGATCGCCGCGATCTTCACGACCGAGAAGCCGTATTCGACCGCGCCGAACACATCGACGCTGCGCGCGTTGACGAACACGAGCAGCGCCGAGAAGCCGACGATCCACAGCCAGCCCGGCACGCCCGGGAACCAGTACTTCATGTACAGCGCGATCGCGGTGACTTCGGTGCCAACCGCGAGCACGATGCACGCCCAGTACGCATAGCGCACGAGGAACCCGGCCCACGGGCTCACGTAATGTTCGGCGTACGCGCCGAACGACCCGGAGGTCGGATGCGCGACCGTCATCTCCGCGAGACAGCCCATCAGCAACAGCGAGATGAACGCGCCGATCGCGTAGCTGACGAGCACGCTCGGGCCCGCGAAGCCGATCGCGAACCCGCTGCCGAGAAACAGACCGGTGCCGATCGCACCGCCGATCGCGATCATCGCCATCTGCCGTGCGGAAAGCGTGCGGCGCAGACCCTGCTCGCGCGCCGCGATATGCTGGAATTGTCCTTCTGGTTGCATCGAATGACCTCGTTCGAAAGCGTGTGTCCGGTCGAAACGTCGACGGCGCACGGGCCGGTGCCGGACCGCACCGGCCACCGCGCGCCGCGTACTCAGAACATGTGACGCAAGCCGGCCGCAACACCCGTCTGGTTGCCGCGTCCGGGCATTTCGGTGAACGCGCCGCCGGTCACCCGGTTGTAGTCGACCGTCGCGTAGACCTGCGTCGCCTTCGACAGCGCGTACTCGGCCTCGAGCACGCCCGTAAAGCGCTTCCCGCCGTTACCTGCCATGCCGTTGACGCTGCGGATGTCGTCGTAGTACGCGACGCCCGTCACCGATACCGCCGGCGTGACCTTCACGCTCGCGCCGGTATAGAAGATCGCGTCGCGGCGCGGGTTGTCGGCGAACGAACCGTAGGTCACGTCGCGGCCCGGCGCATTCAGCAGCTGCTGGTCGAGCATGCCCGTGCGGTCGATGCCGCCGAGATAGCCCGCGTACAGCGTCGCCGCGCCGAACGCATAGCGTGCGCCCGCGCCCCATGCCTGTTGCGCGCGGCTGTTCAGGTCGCGCACCTGCTGGTAGGTCGCGCCGACCATCAGCCCGCCGAGCGTGTACGACACGTGCGTGCCCCAGTACGCATTCGCGCCGAGACTGCCCGCGACCCCGCCGAAACCGTAGCTCGCGCCGACGTTCAGCCCGCCGAACGTGCCGTCGTAGCTGACGACGTTGCTCGCGCGGCCCTGCGTGAGGAAGTACGGCCACATGTTGGCCGTGTAGTTGCCGACCGTCAGCGGGTCGAGATCGCCGAACAGGTTGAACGCCTCGGTCGCCTGCCGGCCGAGCTTCACGGTGCCCCAGTCGCTCGCGAGGCCGACGTACGCGTAGCGGCCGAACAGCGCGCCGTCGAGCTGCCCGTTCTGCGGCTCGAAGCCGCTCTCGAGCTGGAAGATCGCCTTCAGCCCGCCGCCGAGCGCTTCGCTGCCCTTCAGGCCCCAGCGGCTGTTGGTGATCGCGCCGTTGGTCATCTGCACGCTCGCGTCGTTCGACGCGTTCGCATGCGTCGTGTAGCGAATGCTCTGGTCGACGATGCCGTACAGCGTCACGCTGCTCTGCGCCATCGCGCCGCTCGCGGCGAGCAGGCCCGCCATCGTCGGCAGTGCGAATCGACTGATGTTCCTCATCTTTGTCTCCATCCTTGTCTGATTTCTCGATGTGTGTTGGTGCTGGTTGGGGTGTGTCGGTAATCGTGGGTACTGCAATTCGCGCGAAGTTGCGTGCCTGCTAGCCGCGTACCGCCGGCAGCGCGACGTACGCGACGAGTTCGACCCGCATCGCGGGGTGCGCGAAGCCCTGCACGCCCACGCACGTGCGGTTCGGGTACGGTTCGCGGAAATGGCACCGGTATTCGGCGTCGAATTCCGGCATCGCCTTTACGTCGGACAGGTAGACGAGCACCTGCGCGACGTCGTCCATCGTCGCGCCGGCCGCCGCGACGGCCTTCGCGAGATTGCCGAGCGTGATGCGCGCCTGCTCGGTCATCGTGTCGCCGACGATCGCGCCGGACGCATCGACCGGGCCATGGCCGGTAAACATCAGCCCGCCCGCGCGGGTCGCCCACGAGAACGGCTGCGCGAGTTGCGGCAAGTCGACCGGGATCGTGTCTGCCATCGTGTCCTCCTTCGGTTCGGGATCGGCCGCTCAGGCGGCCTGGCGCGCCGTGCCGCCGAGCACGTCGGCGATCGCGTTCGCGACGTGGTCGACGTTCGCATCGTTCAGGCCCGCGATGCACATGCGGCCCGAGCGCAGCAGGTAGACGCCGTGCGACGCGCGCAGCCGGTCCACGTCGGTCGCGGCGATGCCCGTGTAGCTGAACATGCCGCGCTGCGTGACGAGCGCCTCGAACGCGGGCGCCGGCAGGCGTGCGTCGAGCCGCGCCTTCAGCGCGCCGCGCATGCGCTTGATGCGGGTGCGCACCTGGGCCACCTCGTCTTCCCAGCACGCACGCAGGACGTCGTCGTTCAGCACGGCCGACACGAGCTGCGCGCCGAACAGCGGCGGGCTCGAGTAAGTACGGCGCACGCCGGCCTGCAATTGGCTCAGCACCGTCGCCGCTTCGCCCGCGCTCGCGCAGACGATCGACAGGCCGCCGACGCGCTCGCCGTACAGCGAGAAGTTCTTCGAGAACGAGTTGCTGACGATCGCCGGCAGCCCCGCGTCGACGATCGCGCGCACGGCCCATGCGTCATCGTCGAGGCCGTCGCCGAAGCCCTGGTACGCCATGTCGAGGAACGGAATCAGCCCGCGGCGCACGAGCACGTCGATCACCGCGCGCCACGCGTCGCGGTCGAGGTCGAGGCCCGTCGGGTTGTGGCAGCACGGCTGCAGCAGCACGATGCTGCGTGCGGGCAGCGCGTCGAGCGCCGTGAGCATCGCGTCGACGCGAAGGTCGTTGCGCGCTGCGTCGTAGTACGGATACGTGTGCACGTCGAGGCCGGCCGCCGCGAAGATCACGCGATGGTTGTCCCACGTCGGATCGCTGATCCAGATCGCGCTGTCGGGGAAATAGCGCTTCACGAACTCCGCGCCGAGCCGCAGCGCACCCGAGCCGCCGAGCGTCTGCAGCGTCGCGATGCGCCCTTGCGCGAGCGCCGCGCAATCGGCGCCGAACACGAGGCGCTGCACGCCCTGCCGATACGCGGCGAGCCCCTCCATCGGCAGATACGTATGCGGCGCGCCGGCTTCGCGCAGGCGCTCGGCCGCGAGACGCGTGCTCTCCAGCACCGGGATGCGGCCCGCGTCGTCGTAGTAGAGGCCGATGCTGAGATTGACCTTGTGCGGATGGGCATCCTGCTGGAACGCCTGGAACAGCGACAGGATCGGGTCGCCCGGATAGGCGGGAATGTGTTCGTACATGGCGGAATGACGGTAGAAGTTGAAGGCGGCGAGTCGGCCGGCGGCGTGACAGCGCGTCAGGCCGTGCGGTCGAGGCATGGGGCGCATGTTATCGAGGACGAAATAGAATGAGCTTCATTTTTCGATGACGAATCGATCCGATTGCAGTAGAGTCTGCGCTTGTTATCTCAAAAATGACGGGATTCTGCGAAATGACTCTGGATCGAACCGACATGCGGATCCTCCGGCACCTCGAGCGGGACGGACGCATCAGCAATCAGGACCTCGCGAACGCGGTCGCGCTGTCGCCGTCGGCGTGCTTGCGGCGCGTGAAGCTGCTCGAGGAACGCGGCGCCATTTCGGGCTACCGCTGCACGATCGATCCGAAGAAGGTCGGCGTCGCATTCGAGGCGCTCGTGCACGTATCGATGCGGCCGGACGAGCCCGAGTGGCACGACCGGTTCGTGGAGGCGATCCGGCAGTGGCCGGAAGTCATCGCCGCGCAGATCGTGACTGGCGGCTCGAACTACGTGCTGACGGTGCGGGCGCGCGACCTCGACCACTACTCGGACTTCGTGATCAACCGGCTGCACCGCGCGACGGGCGTGATGTCGATCAATTCGAGCATCGTGCTCGCGACGCTCAAGCGCGACGGCTCGATCCTCGATCTCGTCGAGCCGTCGACGGCCGGCTGACGGGCATGTTGCACCGATCTTAAAAATATTTGAAGAAAGTGCTTTACGAACCCAAAAAGCTCTGACATAATTTCAGCTTCTTTGGGCGGTTAGCTCAGCGGTAGAGCACTGCCTTCACACGGCAGGGGTCACTGGTTCGATCCCAGTACCGCCCACCAAAGAATTCAAGGGCCTGCGTCTCACGACGCAGGCCCTTTTCGTTTTGCGCGTCGCCCTTGCGATCTTTTCATGGCCATGAAGCAATCGCGCGGCACCGACGCACGTCATGCAAAAGCCGGAATGCCATTCCCCCGTCATCGCCACCGGATGACATGAAGCGCCTCGCAGGCGTAACAATCGGTAACGAATTAGTAACATCGAACGAATAACGACTGACTAGAATCGACCGACATTGACGTCGGCCACGCGACACCGGCTCCCCAATCCAATCAAAACGACCGGAATCCGGAACGCGCGTTGCGCGGCTGGCTTTCACCGTCGCGACACACCCATGACATTGTCGAACTCACACACCCTGTGGTTGACCGGCCTGAGTGGCGCAGGCAAGTCCACGCTCTCGCGCGAGATTGCCGCGCACTTGCGCACGCACAACAAGCCTATCTGCATTCTCGACGGCGACGAACTGCGCTCGGGCGTCTCGCACGATCTCGGATTCACGCGCGACGATCGGGCCGAAAACTGCCGACGTACCGCCGAAATCGCGAAGCTGATGAACAATCAGGGGATCATGGTGATCGTCGCGCTGATTTCCCCGTATGCAGCCGACCGGCAACTGGCCCGGGAGACCATCGGCGACGAGCGCTTCGTCGAAATCTATCTGAAGACCGATATCGAGACCTGTTCAGCGCGCGATCCGAAGCGCCTGTACGCGAAGGCCATGACCGGCCAGACGCGCCAGTTCACCGGCATCTCCGATCCCTACGAGGCCCCCGTCGCGCCCGATCTCGTCATCGAGACCGGGACAATGTCCGTCTCCGCGTGCGTCGCGCGCATCATCGAGTTCGATCAACAGCGCTTCGACTACGCCTGATCGAAGCGCCGCGTTCGCTCACCTCCCCCGCCCGATCCGTTCCGCGGTCGCATCGAACGCGCGCTTCGCCTTGTCGACGATCTCGTCGACCTCCGCCTCCCGGATCACGAGCGGCGGCGACAGCAGCATCCGGTCGCCGGTCGCGCGCATGATCAGGTTGCCGTTGAAACAGAAGTCGCGGCAGATCGTGCCGATATCGACGCTTGCATCGAAACGCTCGCGCCGCGCGCGATCGCGTGCAAGCTGGACGCCCGCGACCAGCCCTGTCCCCGCGATCTCGCCGACGATCGGATGATCGCCGAGCGCTTCCCGCAACCGACGCTGGAAATACGGCCCGATGTCGCGCTTCACGCGCTCGACGATTCCTTCGTCGCGCAGCAGCTTCAGGTTCGCGACCGCCACCGCGGCTGCGACCGGATGGCCCGAGTACGTGAGGCCGTG